>CAYXPR010000001.1:0-170664 GCA_964467255.1 uncultured Rickettsiales bacterium
CTCCCTATACCATGAGTGCAGAAGGAAATAAAGAAGGACTCTTTACGGGCTATTACGTGCCAGAACTTAAGGCCAGCCGCAAAAAAAAGGGGCAGTATGTGTACCCCATTTATGGCGTGCCGAAAGACTTACAAAAAGATGTGCCGTATAAAACCCGCGCACAAATTAATGCGGGGGCCCTGAAAGGGCGTGGGCTGGAATTGGCGTATGCCAAGGATCCGGTGATGCTTTTTTTCATGCAGGTGCAGGGCACGGGCCGCGTGACGTTCGATGATGGCAGCGTGACGCACATGGGCTTTGGCGCAAAAAACTATCAGCCTTACACAGCGCTGGGCAAGGTGCTGGTGGAAATGGGTGCGCTGCACCCCGAGAAAGTAACGGCGCCCATCATCATGCAGTGGCTGTATAAACATCCGGATAAAGCGCAGAAGGTGATGGAGAAAAATGCATCGTTCATTTTCTTCCGCGAGCTGAAAGAGGGTGGTGTGCTGGGTGCGCAATCTGTAGCGCTTACGCCGCTGGCGAGCCTTGCGGTAGATAAAGAACATGTCGCGCTTGGTGTACCTTTGTGGCTGGATGCCAGCCTGCCGGTGAAAAGCAGTAAGTCCGCCAAAACCTTCCGCGCGCTGTTCATCGCGCAGGATACGGGCAGCGCCATTAAAGGGCCCATCCGCGGTGACGTGTTTTTTGGTTATGGTGCCAAGGCTGAATGGATGGCAGGGCACATGAAGCAATATGGAACCTACTACATGCTGCTACCCAAAACGGTGAACCCTGCCGATGAGCAAGAATAAAAAAGGACGCGGGCTTTCCGGCGAAGACATTTCCCTGTGGGAAAAAGTAGCGCGCACCATTCTTGCGTATCCGGGTAAAAAAGTAGAAGCGGCTGAAGCAGAGGCTGAAAAGCCAATCAAGAAATCTAAAAAAACACCTGCGGCGCCTGTTGTGCACCACGCCCCATCAAAACCAAAAGCACGCGCTGTAGCGCCCGCCGCTCTTGCCGTGAATGACACGACGGCGCTCGATGGTTCCACGGCTGAAAAATTCCGCAAAGGGAAAATGAAAATCTCTGCCACGCTGGATTTACACGGCATGCGGCAGGCAGAAGCACATGCGGCGCTGAATGATTTTATTCAGTTATGCTACGCCAGCCAGAAGCGTTGCGTACGGGTGATTACCGGCAAAGGGCAGCGCACGGGCACGGGCGTATTGCAGCAGCAAGTGCCGCATTGGCTGAACCAGCCCGGTTTGCGTGAGTGTGTGCTCTCGGTGGTGCATGCGCCAGCCAAAGACGGCGGCACGGGCGCGCTCTATGTGCTGATTAAGCGGCAGCGTTAGCCGACTTCGTTTCCGCTTTTGGGGTGGTGTTTATCAAGAAAAGTGACACGATCCAGTAGCCGGTTCGCAAAGCCGATAAGGGCGGTGCCGAGCTGGGGATCCTGAGGATATTTTTCATCCATAAACAACGCGAGGTTTGCCACCGGGTCATCAATGATAGACGTTGCCTTAAGCACTTTGCTAACGGCCGGTGATGGGCGAATCGTAAAATATTCATTGGTTGGGTCGGCCATCGGCACGGTGCTGTCTTCGTCCACCAATCGCCTTGCAAGGTTCCCGGTGATGTGAACGCGGCTGGTTTCTTCCACCTCAGCATCGAAACGCCCTGCATCAATGCGGAAGTGGTTGGCCAGAATGCGGTGGCCGACCATTTCCTTACGCTCACGCGTGCCCTCCAGCTCTGGCTTTCTAATTTCGCCATCCAGCCACTGGAGGAATTGCTTCAGTTGCGGCTCTAAAGGTCCTACTGCCATCACGATACTCCATAGGTTAATGCTACCATATTAGTGGAATAATATTAATAAGACGTTAACAAGGGGGTGATAATTGTCATGAAAAATCAGTGTATTAATGGCATGCGTTCCCATTTTAGGCATTTTTTAATGTTTGTGTGGGATGATGATTAGGCTACGGAGATTGCTATGCAAAAAGAAGACATGGTGCGCCAAGAGGCGATAAAATACGCGCTGTTTAATGCGACAGGCACGAAGTTTCGTGCCGTGGATCATGGTATGGTCACGAGTTTTTATTCCACCTCTCCGTTTGCTCTTGCCTCATTGGATGAGCCGCATTACGAGGCTTTTGTAAAAAAAGTTTATAAGGCGGTTGATAGCGAAATTAAACGCTTTGATATGGATGCTTTTGATTATAAAGCCGATCCCACCAGCTTTTATGGTATGCAATGGGTTGGCCAGAATGGCGAAGGATTTATTTTTGAATTCCGTGTGCCACTGGAACAGATGCAGCTGCCGCCCCAAGTGTTGGCGGAAATGGCAAAGGGTGTTGGTGCTGCCATCGCGCCGGAGGCCAAGCTTGGCCTTGAGAAAATCATGAAATTTGATTTCCCTGAAGCGGTACTCCTGCAAACGCGGGAATTCTTGGGGCGCTTCCCCGGCGGGCGTGATTTTTCCTATAATTAATCGGTGGTTTTAGCCGCCAAACGCCGCTGTTTTCTGGCACTTAACTGCTTATTTCACTGTATTTTTCGTGCTGGCCTGCTATAACCCGTTAAGTAGGAATGCTAAACAGCATGGATGAAGAATATGCGTAAAGCCACGGTTGCACGGAACACAAAAGAAACCCAAATCAAAGCCACAGTGAATCTGGATGGCACGGGTCAGTATAAGGTCAAAACCGGTATCGGCTTTTTAGACCACATGGTGGAACAGCTTTCGCGCCACAGCTTGGTGGACATCACTGTGGAAGCAAAAGGCGACCTACACATTGATTATCACCACACCACGGAAGATGTCGGCATCGCCGTCGGTCAGGCATTTGCGCAAGCGCTGGGTGATAGGAAGGGCATTACGCGCTTCGGCCATGCATACTGCCCGATGGATGAAACGCTGACCCGCGTGGCGCTGGATATTTCCGGCAGGCCA
This sequence comes from uncultured Rickettsiales bacterium, assembly GCA_964467255.1. Classification (GTDB taxonomy): domain Bacteria; phylum Pseudomonadota; class Alphaproteobacteria; order Rickettsiales; family RGZB01; genus CAYXPR01. The sequence goes on from CAYXPR010000001.1 coordinate 2,940, forward strand.
TACCTCGTATGGAAAGTGCAGTTCACGCGCGACAAACTGGGCGAGATGGATACCGAATTGTTCAAAGAATGGTTCGCGGCATTTGCTGGCGAAGCAGGGCTTACGCTGCATGTGGAAAACATTTACGGCACCAACAACCACCACATCATCGAGTCGTGCTACAAGGCATTAGCGCGTTCGCTGAAGGTAGCAGTGGCGATTGACCCGCGCCAGAAAAACAGCATCCCTTCCACGAAGGGCACGCTGGGTGGCGCGAAGGCTGCCAGCAAAAAGTCGGCGAAGAAAAAACCTGCCGGGAAAAAATCCGCTAAACGGAAATAAATTCCATGATGCCGTTTTTAAAAACCTACGCGGTGTATATCAAGCCGGGTGATGAACATCCGCTGGAGTCTTCCATGTTTGTGAAGGAAGGCTTTTCCATGCCTGCGTTTTTATTCAGCTTGTTCTGGGCGCTGTATCATCGCGTGTGGCGTTTGGCAGTGCTGGTGCTGGCGTTTTATATCGTAGCGAACAAAGCGCTGCTTGCTGGCGTGATTGACCTGCATTTCCGACTGATTGTGGAGATGGGTTTTTTAGCGTGGGTGGGTTTTCAGGCTGGTGAGTGGCGTGCCAAAGCGCTCGAACGCCAAGGGTTCGTGCTGCTTGATATTGTGATGGCGCGCAGCGAGGCCGAAGCCCGCCAGCGTCTGCTCGACCGTTACCTGCCGCAATATCCTGTAAATGCGCTTGGCGTAATGGGAGCCACCCGATGAGCGTGGTGATTATCGATTATGGCTCCGGCAATCTGCACTCCACCTTAAAGGCATTTGAGCATGTGGCACAGCCGCTGGGCTTGAAAGTATCACTCACACAAAGCCCTGCCGCACTTAATAAAGCCACGCACATTGTGCTGCCAGGCGTGGGTGCGTTCGCTGATTGCATGCATGGCATCGAAGCCATCAGCGGTATGCGCGAGGCGCTCGAAGAAAATGTACAGAAAAAGAAAAAACCATTCCTCGGCATTTGCGTGGGCATGCAGCTCTTGGCTGAAAAAGGTTTAGAGCATGGCGAGCATAAAGGCCTTGGCTGGCTGAAAGGCGAGGTGAGTGCCATTAAGCCTGCGAATGCTTCATTCAAAATTCCTCACATGGGCTGGAATGATTTGCAGTTGCGTAAAAAACACGCGCTGCTGGCAGGGATTGAAAGCGGCAAGCATGCGTATTTCGTGCACTCCTATGCTATGCGCTGCGCCAATGCGGAAGATGTTCTTGCCACGGTAGATTACGCGGGCGATGTGGTGGCGGTGGTAGGGCGCGGCAACATCATGGGCACGCAGTTTCACCCCGAAAAAAGTCAGGAAACCGGCCTTGCGCTGATTGGTAATTTCTTAAAGATGGAGCAGGCGGCATGATTTTATTTCCCGCGATTGATTTGAAGGATGGCGCATGTGTTCGCCTGTTAAAAGGCGACATGAAAAAGGCCACAGTGTTTTCCGAAAACCCCGCTGCGCAGGCGCGCAGTTTTCAAAAACAGGGCGCAGAATGGCTGCATATTGTCGATTTAAATGGTGCGTTTGAAGGCCGCCCTGTGAACATGGAAGCGGTGCGTGCGATTTTAAAAGCAGTAGATGTGCCCGTGCAGTTGGGTGGCGGCATACGCGGCCTTAACATGGTGGATGAATGGCTCGCCGAAGGCATCGCCCGCGTGATTTTAGGCACGATTGCACTCAAAAATCCGGCACTGGTCAAAGAAGCCTGCCGCTTGTTCCCCGGAAAAATTGCAGTAGGAATTGATGCGCGTGGCGGCAAAGTGGCGGTGGAAGGCTGGGCTGAAAAATCGGAGATGGATGTGGCTGAACTCGCGTTGAAGTTTGAAGATGCGGGTGTGGCGGCGATTATCTATACCAACATCGAGCACGACGGCATGATGGGTGGGCCGGATGTAGAGGGTACGCGCTCGCTGGCTGAAAAAATCAGCACACCGGTCATTGCCTCGGGCGGTGTTTCTTCGATGGAAGATTTAAAAGTGCTGAAGAAGATTGAATCATCGGGCGTGATGGGCGTTATCTGTGGCCGCGCTGTTTATGACGGTAAGGTGACGATTCCCGAAGCCGTAGCGCTGCTTAAAGCGGCTTAATATCCTGCTCCAAAATTCGCTTATGGCGTTCACTCGCGGGCTCGGCATTCTTTAACAGCATGGCGCGGATGGGTTTTACCAGCGCCGCAATGCTAATTTTTTTGAGTGCAGCGAGCGCAGCCTCATCTTCCATCGCAGGTGCCAGCAGCAGTGATGCCGCAATGCGTTTGCCGTTAAAAACCGTACCGCCCACGCTGGCAAAGCGCACGCCTTGTTTATCATCCCCATACGAGAACACGTCGCGGCGGCCCTTGTGGCGGTTTACGAGCTCAATATCTGCATTTAAAGCTTCATTAATTGGCAGCACAAAGCGGTGATAGGCGTCCCATTCTAAGCGCTCAGCAAGCGCCACGTGTGCATCGTCCAGCGCATAATGATAGGGCGAATCTTTCGAATGCTGGCTAATGACCCACGGTAAACCCGTGACCGTTGCCAGTTCAGCAAGCGTGCGGCGCACCCGCGCGAGCTTTGCATCATCGCGCTTTAGAACGTCAATTTGAATTTCGGCCAAAATAATGGCGTCGTGCACTCGAATTTCTCCGTGCAAATATCTGTAAAAAATCCATGAAAAAAGTCTGCGCTCGCAGACCGTGTGGGGGGCTTATAAAGGTGATATTTATGTGGGTCAATAACCGCGAGGTTGAACAGACGAAAAATATTTTTAAATTTTTAGTATTGACCTTGCCAGTAACTTTCGGGGAGCGAAGGTGTCAGCAGCACAGACGCCATCCAGTAAATAAAAATCGTGAAGCCGATGAAAGAAATTAGTCGGCTGGTGTGTACCAAAATGGGGTGTTTGTGCTGGGTGATTTCTTCATTCAGGTAGAGCATGAACCAAATAGTGGCCACGCACATCACCATCAGTGCAAGGTTGGTGAAGATGTTGATATGGAAACTATAGCCCGCGATTTTAACCGACAGGAATAATCCGCCGAGGCCTAGCACCAGCCACAACGCCGCAGCGCTGACCACCGCGCCCTCAAGCACCATGAACCCCGCAATGCCCGCACGCCGCGCAGGGGCATATTCTTTCAGCAGCGCAAAGGCGGCCAGAAATAAGATGGGCATGTAGCCGAGCACGGTAAAGCATGCGAGCGGCGATCCTAAATTAAAGTAAGGGCCAAGTTCGCTGAGTGTGAGCGAGGTGTGCTTGCCTTCGCGCAGCGCCTGCTGTAATTCCGGCAATGTTTTGAAATAGGTCGCGCTGCGGAGCGCCTCATCGAACAGGAAAAATCCTTTCACCGATTCACCGGCGATAAAGCCTTTATAAAAACGCGTACCGCTGATGTAAGTCACATAGGGGCGGTAAGTGGTGTCGTAAATCACCACGCCTTGGTTTTTGAAAATGTCGTTAATGCCGATGAGGTTGCCGCCCGGTGTGCCAAATTCCCATTCTTTGGGTGCGGCATTGCCGTGGCCTGGTGCCAGCAGCACCATTATCAGCCATATCAAAAGCGCGCATCTTATCATTTGCTAATCGGCACGGAAATGGGTTATAGCATTCAGCCATGACTTGCGTAACACAGCTCGCTTAAACCGGCAGATATAAACAGTTTATATGCTCAAAACAAGAATCATTCCGTGCCTTGATGTAAAGGATGGCCGCGTGGTGAAGGGCGTGAACTTCGTGAATCTGGTGGATGCGGGCGACCCCGTGGAACAAGCCAAACTGTATGGTGCGCAAGGTGCCGACGAACTCTGTTTTTTAGATATTACCGCCTCCAGCGACAATCGCGATGTGCTCTATGATGTGGTCACGCGTGTGGCCGAGCAATGCTTTATGCCGCTGACCGTAGGCGGCGGCGTGCGTGAGGTGGATGATGTGCGCAAGCTCCTGCTGGCAGGGGCTGACAAGGTTTCCATCAACACGGCGGCGGTGAAGCGCCCTGAGTTTGTAAAAGAAGCGTCCGAAAAATTTGGTGCGCAGTGCATTGTGGTGGCGATTGATGCCAAAAGCACGGGTCCGAACAGTTTTGAAATTTTCACGCATGGTGGGCGCAACGCCACAGGCATTGATGCGGTGAAATGGGCGCAGCGTATGGAAGAATATGGCGCAGGCGAAATTCTGCTCACCTCCATGGATAGGGACGGTACCAAGCAGGGATTTAACCTGCCACTCACGCGCGCGATTGCGGATGCGGTGAACATTCCCGTGATTGCGTCCGGCGGTGTGGGTGAGCTTTCGCATTTTGTAGATGGGGTGAAAGAGGGTCATGCTAGTGCGCTGCTGGCTGCGTCCGTTTTCCACTTCGGCACGTTTACCATTCCGCAGGTGAAGCAGCATTTGCAGCAACACGGTGTACCCGTCAGGATTTAAGCGTCAAAACGCTTAAAAATCTCTTTCAGCTCGGCAATTTTCTTTTCTTTTTCTTGCGCATCGTTGCTGGCGAATGCATCTACCACGCACGACTTCAAATGTGCCTCCAGCACGCTGCCTTCTAAGGCATGCAAGGCAGAGCGCACTGCCTTAATCTGTGTGAGGATGTCGGGGCAATAGCGGTTTTCTTCAATCATTTTGCGGATGCCTTCCACTTGCCCTGCAATGCGGCTTAAGCGGTGCAGCTCGCCGGAATGGTCGGGGTGTGTTTTATCGTGCTCGCAATGGCTGCATTTCATACGCGGCTCCTAATAAAAAATCTTTGCGGCAATAAAGGCGAAGAAAAAACCAATCAGGTAAATGCCCAGCGAGAACATATAAATATAGAGGCTTATTTTGCGCGTTCTGCCGCAGGCTTTGGCTTTTTCGGGGTCAGTGGGGCAGGGCAGGTAGCGTGCGCGCCACTGGGCAACACCTGCTATTGTTAGCATCACGGCAGAAAAGCCAAACACCCCTAATTTATGTTCTGAAAGCCAAACCAGTTGCGGCACGTTCGACACCACGCCCGCCACCACCGCGCCCAGCCCCAGCGTGACCAGCAGCGCAGGCAGCGCGCAGCAAATCAGTGTGCCAGCGGAAGTAAGTAGGCTTAAACTGGTGAGCAGTGTATGACGGTTTTCAGACATAACATGCCTTAATTGCGTTCGATGCCGACCACGGTGAAACCATTGCCGGTAATCAATTCTTTAATGGCATCATCGCTCATGGTTTTTTTTGGTTTAAAGTTGATGGTGACGAGTTTTTCCGTCAGGTTTACATTCACTTTCTGCACTTCGTCTTTTTTGCCGAATACTTTTTGAATACCCTGTGCGCAGAAGTCGCACACGAGGCCGTTCACTTTTACAAGTGCGGTTTCCGAAGCATGGGCGGCGGGGCTAAACACCAGCGCGGCCCCAAGGGCGGTAAGCATTAAAAAGCGGCGCATATCAATTCTCCTTAAAAGACGTAGGTTACGTTAAACAACAGGTTTCGGTTGCTGCCATAGCCGATTTCCATCAGCGTTGGGCCTTTAAAAAACCGCACTAGTGGGGTGATTTCGAAATTATCTTGTTCGCTGGGGTGGTGGTCCACCTGCAGCATTAGCCATGTGTGCAGACTGCCGAACTCTGCCACATAAGGCGCGATACCCACGCGCGCGCTCTGATGCGCCGTTTGTTCAATATCTACGGCATTGATGAATCGTGCTTCATAGGAAGTAAAATAGCGGCGATCTTCCCAGTCGGCGGCAAAGGCTGTCCACATCGCGGGGTGTGCCTCTTTATCATCTTCTGCCACGCCCACGCCGAATTTTAAGTAAATGTTGGCTTGGGAATTTTCGTTGTTCAGGCGCCATGGCAAGGTGTTTAGCTCAAACGTGTGCATGCTGTATTCGTCATCGCGCATATATTCACTCAGCACGCCCACGGAATATTTAAAGCTGGGGGAATAATTGATATGGATGCCTTGCTCCATCGCATCGCTCATCGGCATCACCTGCCAGCCGCCGGGGTAAGAAATAGGGCGGGCAGAGACACTGTCTGCCATGCCGAGCAGTGCGGCGCATAAAGTGAAGGCGGTAAGGAGTGATCTTTTCATGGTCTGATTATATACCCATATAGGGTATATAGCAACAGTTGAAAATCCTTGATATTTTATAGAGTTAGTGCATACTTGCCAAAACGAGAGAGGTTTTATTTAGTGCCGGTTAGTTCCAAACGCGATGTGCTGTATAAGCTGTACGCCACGATTAATACGCGTAAAAAAGCAGACCCAGAAAAGTCATACGTGGCACGGCTGATGAAGCGTGGCCGCCGCAAAATCTGCCAAAAATTGGGTGAAGAAGCTGTAGAAACGGCCATTGCTGCCCTTTCAGAAGGCAAAAAGGCCACTATCTCGGAAAGCGCGGATTTGTTGTTCCACCTGACGGTGCTGTGGAGCGATATGGGTATTAAGCCCGATGATGTGATGAAAGAGCTGGAATCCCGCATCGGGAAGTCCGGCATTGCTGAAAAAGCCTCTCGCAAGGGCAAGGCCGCCAAGCTGGCCAAGGGTAAGGGCGATAAGGCCAAAAAACCCAAGTGTTATCAGTAGATAGCCACAAATATCCACATGTTTACAGTCTGTTAACCTATTATTTGCTATAATGGGGGTCTTAACTTGCTATTATTTGGGTGATTAAAAAAAATGGGTAAAACCATTTTTATTTCGCTTTGGATGTAGCTGAGACCCCCAGTTCAACACTAAAACTCACTAAGGATAGTGAGGGGGGTCGAGGAGGTGTGTGTCCGTGCCTTTGGCTAACGGACTTAGGAGAAGTGCCATGTTGGTGCTTACCAGGAAGGTTGGTGAGGTCATCACTATTGGAGATGACATCACCGTGACTGTGCTTGAGATTCTGGGCAACAAGGTGAAGCTCGGAATCAAGGCTCCCGGCAGTTACCGCATTTTGCGTGCGGAGCTTGTCGGGGAAGAGGGTCAGGAGGGGGAGAACGCGCAGGAGTAAAACCCGCGCCCCACTGATTCCCACTTTTTAGGATGAAAAGTGAGTCACAAACTCCATTAGAAGCGCACCAGGGATGGTGCGCTTCTTTTTTGCACATTTTTCTGAGGGTTTCGTAGGTGTATCCTTCTGTAATGAAAAGGCAATATATCCGCCAGTGGATTTGCGCTAATTCAGGGCTTGCAATCGCAATAAAAATATGTAGGATACCCGCTCCAACTGGCTGGGGAATCTGCTTCCAGCAAGGGATTGTGCGGTTTCTAGGCATTTTTGCCAAGGTCTGCAAAGAACAGCGAAAGCATAACAGAGTATTAAAAATATGGCATTGTACGAGTCCACTTTTATTGCCCGTCCGGATATATCGCAGGCTGACGTTGAGCGCCTGACGAAAGACTTTTCCACCATCGTGGAAGAGCAAGGCGGCAAAGTCGTGAAGAAAGAATATTGGGGCCTGCGTAGCATGGCATACCAGATCAATAAAAACCGTAAGGGTCATTACGTGTTCTTCGGCATCGAGGCTTCTGGCCCGGCCGTGAAAGAGCTCGAACGTAAATATGGCCTGAACGAAGATGTGATTCGTAGCCTGACGGTGCGTGTGGAAGAAATCTCGAAAGAGCCATCGCCTGTGCTGAGCGCGTCTAACTATGATGGAGCGACTGATGAGGGACAATAACAGAGGTAACAGGCAGTCTAACAGTGCCGCTGGTGCAGAAGGCGCTCCGGGCCGTAAGGTGTTTTTCCGCCGCCGTAAAACCTGCCCGCTGTCTGAAAAAGGCGCGCCGGCTGTTGACTACAAAAACGTAAAGCTGCTCTCCCGCTTTGTGTCGGAGCGCGGTAAGATGATGCCACGTCGCATCACGGCTGTGTCTGCTAAAAAGCAGCGCGAACTGGCAAAAGCCATTAAGCGTGCACGCACGCTGGCTCTGCTGCCTTACGTGAATAACTAAAATTTTTTGAATCACCAACGAAACGGAAGCGAAGACCATGGAAGTCATTCTCCTTGAACCAGTGAAGAAACTTGGCAACATCGGCCAGAAGGTTCGTGTGCGTGACGGTTTCGCCCGCAACTTCCTGATTCCGACGAAAAAAGCCATTCGTGCAACGGCTGCAAACCTGAAGCTGTTTGAAGCACGCAAAGCCGAAATCGAAAAAGAAAACGCCAAGAAAACGGCAGAAGCCGAAAAAGTGGCGAAGAAAGCAGAAGCTGCAATCGTCACCATTATCCGCCAAGCGGGTGAAGATGGTCGTCTGTACGGTTCTGTTACGGCGAAAGACATTGCAGATGCGCTTAATGCTGCTGGTCATAAAATTGACCGCCAGCAGGTAGTGCTGAACACGCCAATCAAATATATCGGCGTGTACACGACCGAACTGCATCTGCACGGCGAAGTGGCTGTGAATGTGCACCCGAACGTGGCACGTAGCGATGATGAAGCAAAAGAATCAAAAGCCCGTTTTGAACGCGGTGAAGTGGTGATGGAAGGCCTGACGGCGGATAAAAAAGCTGGTGTTGCTGCCGCTGCGATTGCTGCTGCTGCGATTGCCGCCGCCGAAGCTCCGGCTGAAGCTGCTGCTGCTCCAGAAGCTGCTGAAGGCGAAGCGAAGCCGAAGAAAAAGGCTAAAAAAGCCAAAGCCGAAGACGCTGCTTAAATAATAACGAACAACCTGAGTTGAGGGTTTAACATTCCTCCTCCTTGAAGCATCTTGATGCTTTGGAAAAGGCCGAATCGAAAGATTCGGCCTTTTTCGTTCGGCGTATCGCTTTCTATCATCGCGCAAGAAAAATTTCTTCCTGAAATGGCGATTCCGCGCTTGCCTCTTTATCCCGTATGGTTACATTTCACTTCAGGGAACGGATCATGATTCAAAAAGCAGAAAAAGTGTCAGCGCAGTCTGCGTCTGTCGGCAAGGATGATGCCGCGTATCGCGAGCTGCCCTATAATATCGAGGCAGAGCAAGCATTGCTCGGCGCGCTGCTGATTGATAATGAAGCGCTGCATAAAATTGCCGACTTCCTCACGGCCGAGCATTTTTATGAGCCCGTGCATCAGCGCATCTTCGCTGCCATTCAAAAATATAACGAACGCGGACTGCTCGCGAACCCTGTCACGCTTAAAAGCCAGTTTGATGGCGATGAAGCACTGAAAGATTTAGGCGGCGCATCGTATCTTGCGCGTTTGGCAGGTCTTGCCACCGGCATTTTCAACGTGGTGGATTATGCGCGCACTACGTATGAACTCGCCATGAGCCGCGGCCTGATTCGCATTGGCCACGAAATTGTGGACGAAGCTTTCAAAAAAAGCATGGACGAGCCGCCGTCAGAGCAAATTGAGCGCGCCGAGCAGCAGCTTTTCAAACTCGCCAGCGAAGGCAATAGTGATAAAAACTTCTCACATGTGAAAATGGCGCTGATGGATGCGTTGAACCGTGCGGAAATGGCGCATAAGCGCAAAGGCGAAGTAAGTGGTGTGCCGAGCGGTTTTAAAGACATGGACCGTATGCTGGGCGGGATGCATGAATCAGATTTATTAATTCTCGCAGGTCGTCCGTCGATGGGTAAAACCGCGCTGGCGATTAATATCGCGCTGCATTCGGCGGAAGCGTTCCAGAAGCAATTTGATGAAGAAGCCAAAAAACGCAAGGAAAACGGACCTATTCCGGGTGAGGTGCTGCATCCGAAGTCGGTGGGCGTGTTCTCGCTTGAAATGTCGGCCGAGCAATTGGCCGCGCGTCTGCTCTCGATGAAAACGGGCATCAGTTCGAATGATATTCGCCGTGGCCGCCTTGATGATAAAAAAGGTGAATTTGAAAATCTCGTGCGCGCGAATCGCACATTGCATGAATTGCCGATGTATATCGATGATACTCCGGCGCTTTCCGTTGCGGCACTCCGCACCCGTGCGCGCCGCTTAAAACGCAAGCATAACCTTGGCCTGATTGTGGTCGATTATTTGCAACTGCTGCGCGGCACAAGCAAAATCAGCGAATCAAGCCGCGTGCAGGAAGTATCGGAAATCACGCAGGGCCTGAAAGCCATCGCGAAAGAACTGAATGTGCCCGTGCTGGCGCTGTCGCAGCTTTCGCGTGCGGTGGAACAGCGTGATGACAAACGCCCGCAGCTGTCTGACCTGCGTGAATCCGGTTCCATCGAGCAGGATTCCGACGTGGTGATGTTTATCTACCGCGAGCAATATTACCTTGAGCGCACCATGCCACCGGCGGACACGCCGGAATTCAACACGTGGCGCGAAAAGCACGGCGAGCGCTGGGTGCAGACGAAGAACAAGGCGGAAGTGATTATTTCCAAGCACCGTAACGGCCCCATCGGCAACATTGCACTGCAATTTGAAGGTGCAACGACCACCTTCAAAGACCTTGAAGAACGCTACGGTTCTGACATTACCCTGTAAAATCATGACGCAATATCCTGACTCACGATTGGTGATTGATTTAAACGCGCTGGCGGCGAATTACCAATTGCTGAAAACCAAAGCGGCGGGTGCACTGTGTGCGGGTGTGGTGAAAGCCAATGCGTATGGCATGGGCCTAGAGCCTGTGGCAAAGCGCCTTGCTAAAGAAGGCTGCACGCAATTTTTTGTGGCGACGCTGGATGAGGCTTTAGAGCTGCGCGCGGTGCTTAAAAAGCAGGAAATTGCAGTGTTCCACGGTGTTCGTGCCGGTCAGGAAAAAGAATTCATCGCACAGAATATCACGCCTGTCATCAACGATATCTGGCAGCTGGATGTGTGGCTTGCGACGGCAAAAAAAGCTGCCAAAAAACTACCGGTCATTTTGCATTTCGACACGGGCATGAATCGCCTCGGTATACATTTTGAATCTGCCGCTGATGTTGCGCTGAAACTTGCCAGTGGGGCGCTGGATGTACGCTATGTGATGAGCCACTTGGCCTGTGCGAATGAGCTGGAGCACGCGCTCAACAAAACACAGCTTAAGCATTTTAACACGGTGCGAAAGCATTTCCCAGGTGTACCTGTGAGCTTGGCGAATTCTTCGGGTGTTTTTTTAGGGGATTGTTATCACTTCAACATGGTGCGTCCGGGTGTGGCGCTCTATGGCGTGAGCCCCACACACCAAGAAGGCATTATGCAGCCCGTGGCGAATGTGTATGCCAAGGTGCTGCAAATCCGCACGCTCAAAAAAGCGGAAACTGTGGGCTATGGCGCCACGCAAACCGTACCCGCGGGCCACAGACTGGCGGTGGTGCCAGTGGGCTATGCCGATGGTTACATGCGCTCGCTCTCGCGCAAGGGTGCGGCCTTTGCAGAAGGCAAGCTCTTGCCGCTGGTGGGGCGTGTGTCGATGGACTTGATTGTGCTGGATGTAACCGATATACCTGAAGCGCGCCTTCAAGTTGGCACGGAAGTGGAGCTTTTGGGCGCGAATGTGACGGTGGACACGCTGGCGCGTGAGGCAGGCACCATCGGCTATGAAATACTCACCCGTTTGGGCCGCCGTTTTGAAAGAGAATATAAGGGAAGCGTGTAAATGAATTTTCTGGCAGTGATTGGCAGAGTATTCCTCGGGTTTTTGGAAGTGGTCGGCAGGCTTTCCATTTTCACGGGCAAGTCCGTGCGTTTTTCCGTGCTGCCGCCATTTTATTTCCGCCTTATTTTCCGTCAGATGATGGAAATGGGCTATTACTCGCTGCCGGTGGTAGGGCTAACGGCCATTTTCACTGGTGCGGTGCTGGCGCTGCAAAGTTACACCGGATTTTCCCGCTTCAATGCGGAAAGCTCGATTGCCGCCGTGGTGGTGATTTCCATCACACGCGAACTAGGCCCGGTGCTGGCGGGCCTGATGGTGGCGGGCCGCGTGGGTGCGGCGATGGCGGCGGAAATCGGCACCATGCGCGTGACCGAGCAAATTGATGCGCTCTCTACCCTCAACACCAACCCGTATAAATATCTAATCACCCCACGCCTGATTGCAGGCATTTTGATGCTGCCGTGCCTTGTGGCGGTGGCAGACATTATCGGCGTGTTTGGCGGTTATCTTGTGAGCATTCACAAGTTGGGATTCAACCCCGCGACCTATCTTAAAACCACGTTTGATTTTGTGGAAACGAAAGACGTTGTGTCCGGCTTGGTGAAAGCGGGTGTGTTTGGTTTCTTGATTGCGCTGATGGGCTGCTATCATGGTTTTAATTCCAAGGGCGGCGCACAGGGCGTGGGCCGTGCCACCACCAACGCGGTGGTGAGCGCTTCCATTCTTATCCTGCTGTTCAACTACATGATCACCGAACTCTTCTTTGCGAGATAGCGCCATGCCGCCAAAAAAACCAGCCGCCGCTAAAACCGTTCGCCCCACGCTTCGCAAAAAGAAAATCGAAGTGCTGGGCATGCACAAGGCATTCGGCAGCAAAAAAGTGTTGAAAGGCGTGGATGTGGTGGTGGAAGAAGGCCAGTCGCTGGTGGTGATTGGTGGTTCCGGTTCCGGCAAATCCGTGCTGATTAAAAATATCATCGGGTTGATGGAGCCTGAAAGCGGCGTGATTAAAATCGACGGGCAGGACACCACGCATCTGTCCGAGCGCGAACGTAACAGCGTGATGCATAAATTCGGTTATCTGTTTCAGGGCGGTGCACTGTTCGACAGTTTGAAAATCTGGGAAAATATTGCTTTCGGGCTGATTCAAGGGCAGGGGATGGACCGCAAGGAAGCCAAGCAAATTGCGCTCACCACGCTGCAATCCGTGGGCATGGATAAGGAAGTGGGCGAGCTCTATCCTTCCGAGCTTTCCGGCGGCATGCAGAAGCGTGTGTCTCTCGCCCGCGCCATTGCCACGCGTCCGCAGATTATCTTCTTCGATGAACCGACCACGGGCCTTGACCCCATCATGGCAGACGTCATTAACGAGCTGATTGTGAAGTGCTCGAAAGAACTTGGTGCCACCACCATCACCATCACGCATGATATGTCGTCTGTGCGGAAAATCGCGGACAAGGTCGCGATGCTGTATGAAGGCCGCATCATCTGGGAAGGCACCAAGCAGCAGATGGAAAAAAGCGGCAACCCATATGTGGAACAATTCATCCATGGCCGCTCAGTGGGCCCGATTGAGATTAAACTACAGGATCATTAATCCTGCCTTGTAAGCCCGCGCTTCTATGTGGCGCGATTGAGGGGAGTTGATGGCTAAAGCGGCATCAAATTACGTGTGTCAGGAATGCGGCGCTGTTCACAGCAAGTGGGCAGGGCAATGCACGGCCTGCAACGCATGGAACAGCATTGTGGAAGAACCTTTTGCCAATGCCAAAGCCTTCACCCGCGCCAAGCCGCAAAAATCCGGTAGCAAAATTGAATTTGATTCACTGGTCGGTAAAGCCGACACCACGCCACGTATCGGCACCGGCATCGCCGAGATGGATAGGGTGCTGGGCGGCGGCCTCGTGCGTGGCTCTGCCATTTTAATCGGCGGCGACCCCGGTATTGGTAAATCCACATTGTTGCTGCAACTGGTCACAGGCCTTGCGGCGGCGGGGCTTAAAACGGCGTATATCACAGGCGAAGAATCCACCTCGCAGGTGCGGCTTCGTGCCGAACGTTTGGGAGTGAAAGCGCCCGACGTGAAGCTTGCCACGGCGACGTCGGTTTCCGACATTCTCGCCACCTTTGCCACCGGCACACCGGATGTAATGATTATCGATTCCATCCAGACGATGTTTTTAGATAGTGTGGAGTCAGCTCCCGGCACCGTCACGCAGGTGCGGGCTAGCGCGCACGAACTTATCACGCTGGCCAAACATTCCGGCACGGCGATTTTCCTCGTTGGGCATGTGACGAAGGACGGGCAGATTGCGGGCCCCCGTGTGCTGGAACACATGGTGGATACGGTGCTCTATTTCGAAGGTGAGCGCGGTCATGCCTTCCGCATTTTGCGTTCGGTGAAGAACCGTTTTGGGCCTGCCAATGAAATCGGCGTATTTGAAATGACCGATAAAGGCCTGCAGGAAGTATCAAACCCCTCTGAGCTGTTTATTTCCGGCAAGGCGGGCGAGGTGAGCGGCTCGGTAATTTTCGCTGGGCTTGAGGGTAGCCGCCCCGTGCTGGTGGAGGTTCAGGCGCTGGTTGCCCCGAGCCAGATGGCGACCCCGCGCCGCGCCGTGGTGGGGTGGGATGCCAACCGCTTGGCTATGATTTTAGCTGTGCTTTCGGCCCGCTGCGGCATGCAACTGGGCGATAAAGAGGTATATTTGAACATTGCAGGGGGTCTGAGGATTACCGAGCCAGCGGCGGATATGGCGGTGGCGGCAGCCATTGTTTCCGCTCTTTCCGGCATCCCCATGCCGGCCAAAACCGTGGTATTCGGCGAAGTAGGCCTTTCCGGGGAGGCCAGACCCGTGACCCAGAGCGGATTACGCCTGAAAGAGGCCCAAAAACTGGGCTTTACCCAAGGGTTTGTGCCCGAAGGCACGCAAAGCGCCAGCAAGGGCTTTATTTTAAAGGAAATTAAGTATATAAGGCAGCTCAGGAACCTCCTCGGCTCCGGGGAATAAAGGGGGAAACGTGCTGACAGAATTTGACGTACTTGTCACCATCGTGGTGTTGCTGTCGTCCATGATTGGTTTCTTGCGTGGCATCATCAAGGAAGCATTTTCTATTCTTGGCTGGTTTGGCGCTGCCCTTATTACCTTTTTCATGTTTCCGTATGTGGCGGAAATCATGGATGAATATTTCAAAAGTATCTTCATCGTTAACATCGTTTCCATCATCGTGGTGTTCCTCGTGGTGCTGGCGGTGGTTTCCATTTTCGGTGCGCTGCTGCTCGATAATTTGCGCGAAGTGCGCTCTGGGCCGATAGACCGCACCTTCGGCACGGCTTTCGGCCTCGCCCGCGGCTTGCTGCTGGTTTCGGCACTGCACTTTTTGGTGATTACACTGCACAATAAAGAAGAGCCGCCCAAATGGCTGGAAGAAGGTGAAACCTACAAGCTGACCGAGTGGGGTGGCAAAAAAATCCATGCCAAGGCAAAAGAATATGTCGATCATCTGCAGGTGGATGAAGATGATGATGAAAAAAGCGTCACGGAATCTGTGACCGAAGCTTTGAAAGAAAAACGTACGCCAAAGAAAATAAAACTGCCGGAGCGTTTGCCGGACGCCGATGAGGAAGAATAATCATGATGCCTGAAGACATTTGCCTTCACCCGTTTGAAGATGACCGCCTGCACGAAGAGTGTGGTGTGTTCGGCATTATCGGCACGCAAGACGCTTCAGCACACACGGCACTGGGGCTACACGCGCTTCAGCATCGCGGGCAGGAGGCAGCCGGTGTGGTTTCCACCAACGGCAAGCAATTCTCTCAGCATATGGCGCTTGGTAAAGTGGGCGATAACTTCAACAATGAATCTGTCATCAAGCACCTTGAAGGTTATGCTGCCATTGGCCACGTGCGCTACTCCACCAGTGGCGAGAAAACCAACATCGCCAACATTCAGCCACTATTCGCTGAGCTCGACTTCGGCGGCTTTGCGTTGGCGCATAACGGCAACCTCACCAACGCAAAAACCCTAAAGAAAATCCTCGTGCGCCACGGCAGCATTTTCCGCACCACGATGGATACGGAAGTGATGCTGCACTTGATTGCCTTAAGCGAAGGCGAAACGATTGTGGATTGCCTGATTGATACGCTGCGTCAGGTGGAAGGCGCTTACTCGCTGGTGGCGCTGACGCGCGATGCCGTTATTGGTGCGCGCGACCCCCTAGGTGTGCGCCCCTT
Organism: uncultured Rickettsiales bacterium; assembly: GCA_964467255.1. Lineage (GTDB taxonomy): Bacteria > Pseudomonadota > Alphaproteobacteria > Rickettsiales > RGZB01 > CAYXPR01. The sequence goes on from CAYXPR010000001.1 coordinate 18,651, forward strand.
AGTGCTTGGCAAACTGGGCAACGCCCACGTGCTTGCATCTGAAACCTGTGCGCTTGATATTATCGGTGCACAGTTCGTGCGCGACATTGAAGCGGGTGAAATCGTTATCATCTCGGAAGACAGTATTCAGAGTATTCACCCGTTCAAAAAGAAAAAAGAACGCTTCTGCATTTTTGAGTATGTATATTTCGCGCGGCCAGACAGCCGCATTCAGGGCCGCGAAGTGTATCACATGCGTAAAGCCATGGGCCGCCAGTTGGCGGTGGAAAGTAAAGTGCCAGCGGATGTGGTGGTGCCAGTGCCGGATTCCGGCGTGCCTGCCGCACTCGGTTTTGCCGAAAAATCGGGCATTCCATTTGAGCTCGGCATCATCCGCAACCACTATGTGGGCCGTACCTTTATTGAGCCGACTGAGCAAGTGCGCCATTTCGGTGTGCGCCTGAAGCACAACGCCAATCCGGCGGTGATTAGCGGCAAGCGCGTCATTTTGATTGATGACAGTATCGTGCGCGGCACCACGTCAAAAAAGATTGTGCAAATGGTGCGTGATGCGGGTGCAAAAGAAGTGCATATGCGCATTTCCAGCCCGCCGACGACGCACTCGTGCTTCTATGGTGTGGATACGCCGAGCCAAGACAAACTCCTCGCGCACCGCATGAGCATTAAAGAGATGGCTGATTTTATCGGCGTCGAAAGCCTTGCATTTCTTGAGGTAGATGGCCTCTATAAAGCCGTGGGCGAAGTGAAGCGCAATAAAGATATGCCGCAATTCTGTGACGCATGCTTCACGGGTGATTATCCGATTGCGATTACGGATAATGAAGGCGCGCCGCAGTCTCTGCCGCTGCTGGAGCAAGCCGCCAAAACCAAGACCAAAAAGCGTTAATCGGGATATATTCATGGTAGCCAAAGTTTCTTCACTTGCGGGGCGTGTGGCGCTTGTAACAGGCGCATCGCGCGGCATTGGTGCCGCCGCAGCCAAGCGTTTGGCAGGTGCGGGCGCACATGTGGTGCTGGTGGCGCGCACGGTAGGTGGCCTTGAAGAGGTGGATGATGCCATTCAGCAGCAGGGCGGCAAAGCCACGCTGGTGCCGATGGATTTAAAAGATTTCAAAAAAATTGATGGGCTGGCGATGGAAGTCGTAAAGCGTTTCGGAAAACTGGATATTCTGGTTGGTAATGCGGCGATGCTTGGCGGCCTTCGCCCGATGACGCATTTCACTGACAGCATCTGGCAGAAGGTGATGGACGTAAACCTCCACGCTAATTTTTACCTCCTGCGCGCGTTTGACGGCTTGCTGCATAAGTCAGACGCAGGCCGCGCGATGTTCGTGACCTCTGGCGTTACCGAAGGTGTGCACCCCTTCTGGGGTCCCTATGCCGTATCAAAATCCGCACTCGAGGTGATGGTGAAAACCTATGCGGCTGAAAATGAAAAAAGCAGCGTGCGCGCCAATCTGATCGACCCCGGTGTGATTGCCACCAACATGCGCGCCGAAGCCATGCCGGGCGAAGACCCGAAAAAGCTTCCTAAGCCTGAAACGGTGGCGGATATTTTCGTGAAGCTCGCCCGGCCCTCGCTAAAAGCAACGGGCAAAGTATTCCACGCGTAATTAAACAGATTACTCTGCGGCCGGATTGCCTTCGGGCGCGCGGCGCTCCTGCGTGGCAGGTGCTGTGCCTTCAGTAGCGGCAGGCGCCTCTGGTGCTGTGGCATCAGGCTCGGTTTTCTTGGCGCCACCAAGACCGGGGATACCACCCATCAGGTTGTTCAGCATGCCGCCCACATCACCCTTCACGCCTTTGCGCAGATTGATGAGATCGTCTTTCACGGCTTCAATTTTTTCCGCAGGGCTTAAGTTTTCATCGAGCGCCTTAATCTGCAGGCCATCGGTCAGCAGGCGTTTGGTGTCTGGCGCAATTTGTGGATTATTTAGGTTGCCCTGAATCACCACCGGCACTTTAAAGCCAATGGAGGTATTCTCTAAACCTACATCTGCTTTCGGTGTCAGGCGATATTTAATCAGGTTCTTGGCAAGATTCACTTCGCCTTCACCCGTGACCGTGCCTACCGGAGATTTCAGCAGCAGGTCGTTGTTATACAGCACGCCGCTTTTGAGCGTGAAGGTGGCGGTCATGTCGCTCACATCGGTCACTGCATCGGTGCTGAACAAATTACCCAGCGTGGCACTGGCGCTGCCAAGCGTGTTGATGGTGTTTACGATGTTCATCAGGTTGATGCCTTTATATTTGCCGCCAGAAAGGTGTACGTTGCCTTGGCCATCGAGGTTGTTCACAATCTCGGCCTGCGAGCGGCCGATACCCGCCACGGCGATATTCAAATCGCCTTTGCCTTCAATGCGGTCAGTATAGCCAAAGTCTTGCAGGAACTGCCCGATATTCACGCCCTCAAGCGCAAGGCTATGCTCCACTGCGGGCATTGTGCCGCGGCCATCCAGCACCAGCTGGGCTTTGCCCTTGCCGTCATACAGGCTGGCTTCTTTCAGTGTGGCAGTCAGCTTGCCGCCGCTAGACAGCACGCTGATGGCAGTGTTGTTAATGTGCGTTTGTGGCAGAATAATTTTGCCGATGGTTGCTTGGATATCAGCATCCACGGCGCTAAGGCTGCCCAGTGCAATCGCCTCATTGCTGAAGAGTTCCTTCTTGGGTTCAGCAGGCGTGGCAGCAGCTTCGGTGGCGGGCGCTGCTTCCTTGGTGCTCATGTAAGGGCGCACATCCAGCTCTGCGATGCTTAGGGCTGCTTTAATGTTAGGCACTTTGCCATCCAGCGCCGCAGTGATACCGCCCGATGCTTTAATCTGGTCGAAGGTGATATCGAGATTATCCATCACGATTTTTTTATTTTTCATCACCAGCGGAGTGCTCAGCTTCAGGCTGCTGTCTTTGCTGCCGGGGGCAGGGGTGCTGCCTGTGAGCGCAAGGGTTTTGTGCAGCGAAGACATGTCAAAGGTTAGCTTACCTTCTGCCGCAGGAACCTCCGCAAGGTGCACAGAGCCATCATATTCAGCTTCAAGCGATGCCAGTGCTACTTTAGCGCTTAAGTTAAAGGGCTCTTTTGCCATGAGCTTAGCGGGGTTATCGAGTGTGGTGGAAAAGTCCACATTCTGCCCATCGAGCGCCATCGCGCCGCTGGCTTTTAGCGTATCATCAAGCGAGCGTGCGGCCACTTCCAGATTCAGGGCAGAAACCGTGTGTTTGTCACCTGTTTCTAAGTTCAGATAATTCACGGCGCCGTTTACGACTTTGAGTTTAGAGAATACGACTGCGGCCGCGTCAAAAGATGAAGGCTCTGTGCTGGTATCTTCTGGCTTTTTTTCTTCAGAGCCGGTCATTTCCCAATTCGGCTTACCGGATTTATCGATTTCCAGATTAATCACCGGATTGATAAGGATAAAATCATCCAGCTCCACACGCTTGCTGAGTAGCGGCAGGAGTTTTAGGCCCACGGAAACCGAAGAAAGCTCTGCCATTTGTGGCATAGTGGCGCCTTCGGCATTGGAAAAGCTGATGTCAGTGGCCTTGAGTGCAATGTCAGGGAACACAGAGAAAGAAATATCACCTTTAATATCCAGCTCGCGGCCCGTGGCGGCTTTTACAAATTCTTTAATGATGGGTTTGAATTTTTCGGGTGGGAACACGTAAGGAATCGCTGCAATAGCGCCGCCGAGCAGGAGGCCTACGACGATGAGCGTAATAAAAATGAATTTCAACAGAGAGCGAATCATTTACAGGGTCTCCTTAATCAGCGAAAGAAGTTCAAGATGGGTTCTGGCCAGCGCCAGCTTATGTTCGTCAATTGGCCAGGCTTTTCTGTCGGCCTCTGAGATGTTTTCACCAAATAATATGGGTGTGCAGCCGGCATTGATAGCACATTGCACATCCGTAAAGCTATCGCCAATAAACCACACATGCTCGCCGGGGGCGATACCGCTACCTTCAAGCGCCATGTAAACCGGTGCGGGGTCTGGCTTGTCGGCCTTGGCGTCTGAGGCGCCGACCACTTTCTTAAAGTAAGGTCCCCAGCCCAGATGCGTCACTTCCTGCCTTAAATATTCACCGGTTTTATTGCTCACCACGGCGATGTAAATATCGGTGCCGGAAAGATGCTGCAGCACGTTTTTGGCATCGGGCAGGTCTTTGATTTTATCGAGATGGCATTTCAGGAAGCTTTCAAAATAAATCTTTTTAGCTTTTTCCCAGTCTGCCCCGAAGATGCGCGGGAAGGAATCACGCAGCGAATGGTGAATGCCTTCGCGGCCTTGTTTAACATCTTCAAACGGCCACGGCTCATGCCCCATGGCGGTAAACGTTTCATGCAGCGATTCATAGATAATGTGCCACGTATCGGCGAGGGTGTTATCCCAATCAAACAGGATGGCGCGCGGGCGCGGCAGCGCCGGGCGCTTGGCATTTTTCTTTGCAGTGCTGGTGGCAGCCATTTACTTTCCCTTAGCCCGGTTTTTACGCACCTGTGTGCTAACATATTGCTGGTAAAGCTGCAATAACAGGCTTGCGGTTGCGCCGGGTTTTCCTGTGCCAATTTTCTTGCCATCAATCTGCGTAATAGGAATCACGCCTGCGGTGGTGCTGGTCATGAAGGCTTCTTTGGCGGCGAGTGCCTCTTTGAGCGAGAAAGGTTTTTCTACCACCTTCAGGCCTTTTTTACGTGCGAGTGCCAGCACGCTCTGGCGCGTAACGCCGCATAAAATATCGTTACCCACAGGGTAGGTTCGAATTGCACCGCTTTTATCGACGATATATGCGTTGGAGGATGCACCTTCGGTCACAATGCCGTTTTTTTCCACCAGCCACGCTTCTTTCGCGCCCGCTTCTGCGGCAGCCTGCTTTGCCAGAATGTTTGGCAGCAGTGAGATGGATTTAATATCACGGCGCGCCCAGCGTATGTCCGTAAGGCTGATAACCTTCACGCCCTGTGTGTATTCTTTCGGGTTATGTTTTTTCGGTGGGCTGACGGTAATAACCACCGAAGGCTTTACCGGTTTTTTAGGGAAGGGATGGTCGCGCTTTGCCACCCCGCGTGATACTTGCAGGTAAATAAACCCCTCGCTTAAGCGGTTGCGGCGGCACAGTTCCAGCGTTAGCGCCTCAAGCACTTGCAGCGGAGCGGGCAGGGCAATCTGTAATTCTTTTAACGAGCGTTTCAGGCGCGCGAAATGCGGTGTGCCATCAATCAGGCGGCCATTTTCCAGCGCGATGACTTCATACACGCCATCCGCAAATTGATAGCCACGGTCTTCAATGTGCACAAAGGCTTGACGGTGTGGCACAAAGCGGCCGTTGACATAGCTGATGCGCTGCTGGGTTTTTGCTTTCTTGGGCATAGGGGCGTCCTAAGTGGTTAGAAGTAATCCTGACGGGCAGAGAAGATTTTATCGACCTTCTTGAGCTGCGTGGTGAGGCTCATCACAATAATGCGGTCATCCTCTGCTACGATTTCATCATCTTTAGGCACAATGATTTTATCCCCGCGGGCAATCATGCCGATAATCACCCCTTGCGGTAAATCGAGCGCGCTGACAGCCTTGCCCACGAGTGAGGAGCCCTCAAAGGCTTCGGCCTCAATAATTTCTGCCTGACCGCCGCAAATGGAATAAGCCGCGCGCACTTTGCCGCTGCGCACGTGTTGCAAAATACTGGATACGGTAATTTCACGCGGGTTCACCACCACGTCGATGCCGAGCGTTGCAACCAGGGAAGAATAGGCCGTGCTTTTGTTCACCAGCGTAATGCAGCGTTGGCAGCCGGAGCGTTTGGCAATGAGCGAGGCAAAGATGTTTACTTCATCATCGTTGGTGACGGCAATCACTGTTTCAGAGGCCTCGATATTCGCTTCTGAAAGAATTTCATGGTCGAGCGCATCGCCATTAATCACGATGGTTTTGTTCAGCTGGCTGGCCACGAATTCTGCGCGCTCGCGGTTCATTTCAATCAGCTTCACGTTAATTTGCTGATAATCTGTTTCCAGATGCTCGGCAAGATAAAGCCCGATATTGCCTGCGCCTACAATCACGATGCGGCGTGCTTCGCGCTCTTCGTGACCGAACATTTTCATGGCGGCGCGCACATCTTTTTCATCGGTCACGAAAAACAGCGCGTCGTCTGGTTCCAGCACATCGCTCTTGGTGGGGATGATGATGCGGTCACCGCGCACAAGGCCGATGATGGAAACGTTAAGGTCGAGCAGAATTTCGCGCACTTGCGGCAGCGGCATGCCAATCAGCCCGCAGGTGCGCGAGCAGCGGATTTCAATTACCTTCACGCGGCCATCCACAAACGGAATCATGTTCATGGCACCTGGCACATGCATGCGGTTTACGATGGCTTTGGCCACTTCGCGCTCCGGCGAAATAATAAAATCAATCGGCACATGGTCTTGGCGGTACAGGTCTTTCCACGCGGGCATCAGGTAATTCTGGTTACGGATACGGGCGATTTTGGTTGGTACGCCGAACAGCGCGTGGGCAATCTCGCAGATAATCATGTTCACTTCATCAGAAAGCGTCACGGCGATAATCATGTCGGCATCTTTCGCGCCCACATCTTCCAGCACGTTCGGGTGCGAGGGGAAGCCCACGAGGGCTTTTACATCGAGCGTGTCATTCACACGCTGGATGGCTTCGGCATTGTTGTCGATAACGATAACATCGTTTTCTTCAGAGGCCAGCTGACGGGCAATACCCGTACCTACCTGACCTGCGCCGCACACGATAATCCGCATAAGAGCCTTTCGCTATTGTACCTGAAAAGGCGGGGAGTCTTAAGAGGCTGCCACCACCTTGGCTTCGTAGTTGCCTATCTTTAGCGATTTTAGCTTACGGTGCAATGCCGAACGTTCCATTTCCACAAATTCTGACGTGCGGGAAATATTTCCCCCGAAGCGGTTGATTTGTGCAATCAGATACTGGCGTTCAAATAACTCGCGTGCCTCCCTGAGGGGCATAGACATAATCTGCGGGTTGATTTCAGGGTTCACTGCCGCCGGGCCGGAAGAGAGAATTTCCTTCGGCAGCATGGTGGCGCTGATAGCATCCGTGCTGGTGGCGGTCATAATCATCAGCCATTCAATCACGTTACGCAGCTGGCGCACGTTGCCAGGCCAATCGTAGCTTTGCATGGCGGCCACAGCATCATCGCTGAGCAGTTTGGTTGGCACGCCCATCGTGTCAGACGCATTCTTCAGGAAATATTCGCTGATGAGCGGAATATCCTCGCGACGCTCAGATAGTGACGGCACGCGCAGCGGCACCACGTTCAAGCGGTAATATAAATCTTCCCTCAGCCTGCCTTCGCGGATGGCGTGCTGAATGTCCACGCTCGAAGCAGCCACCACGCGCACATCCACCTCAATCGGCTTGCTACCGCCGAGACGCGTGAAAGCATTGTCTTGCAGCACGCGCAGGAATTTTGCCTGCGTAGCAATCGGCATGTCGGTGATTTCATCAATAAACAACGTGCCGCCAGCAGCGCGTTCGAAAATACCGATTTTACGTGCGGCGCCGTTTACGTCAGTGCTGCCTTCGGTGCCGAACAACTCGCTATCCACCTGCTCAGGCACCATGCTGGATGCACTGAGGAAAACAAACGCGCCTTTTTTGCGCGTGGATTTTTTGTGAATCAAACGGGCGGTGACTTCTTTGCCCGAACCGGATGGACCCGTGATGAACACGCGGCTGCCCGTTGGGGCAACGCGTTCAATCGCGGCACGCAGCTGTGTGATGGCACCGGACTTGCCGATGAGCTCATAGTTCATGCCGGCGCGCAATTTCAGTTCAGAATTCTCACGCTTTAAGCGCGAGGTTTCAATCGCACGCTTCACGAGGTGCAGCAGCTTGTCGGTCTTGAACGGTTTTTCGATATAGTCGTACGCGCCAAGTTTTATCGCGGTGATGGCGGTTTCGATATTACCGTGGCCGCTGATCATAATCACCGGCACATCGGGATATTTGCGCTTTGCGGTTTCTAAAATACCCAGCCCGTCCAGCTCGCTATCTTTCAGCCAGATATCCAAAACCACGGCATCTGGCACGCGGGTGTGGATGGCTTCCAGCGCCTCAACGCTGTTTTTTGCCTTACGGGGGGAGAACCCTTCGTCTTTGAGTGTATCCGCGATTAAATCCCGGATATCCGCCTCATCATCAACAATTAGTACATCAAAGGACATATGCTACACGATATAGTGGTTGGCAAAAACATTTGTGATATTATTGCAACAAATGTTGCTAAGCTTCAACAACAAATTTTGCTTATTTTTCAAGAAGCTCTGGGTTTGGCGGATTCTGCGGACTCCAGAAGGTTTCGCGGGAGCGTTACGCGCACGTTTGCACCGCAGACCACACCGTCATCGCTCATCTGGTTGGAAAGCGATAAAGTTCCCTCATGGTCGCTGATGACTTTCTTCACAATCGCAAGTCCCAGGCCTGTGCCTTTTTCGCGCGTGGTCACATAAGGGTCGGTCAGGTGGTCGATTTTATCGGGCGGCAGACCGGGGCCGTTATCGATAATTTCAATAATGCAGTCGTTTTTTGTAGCGGTCAGGCGCACATCAATTTTCTTTTCCGCTGCGGTACTGTTTTGTTCCGACAGTGCTTCCATCGCGTTCTTAATCAGGTTTGTCATCACTTGGTGCAGTTGCCCACGGTCAGCCGTCAGCTGCACATCTTCGTCCGGTAACTGCGCCGAAATTTTAATCGTGTTACTCACCGTTTGCGCAGAGAACACAGCTTCACGAATGATTTCGCTCACACTGGTTTTTGTGAAAACGGGTGCGGGCATACGCGCGAAGCTCACGAACTCTTCCACCATTTTTCCGATGTCACCCACATGGCGGATGATGGTGTCAGTATACTTGGCAAACATTTCAGGCTCGCTGGTAATTTCCTTCATGTATTTGCGTTTGAGGCGTTCTGCCGCAAGGTGAATTGGTGTAAGTGGATTTTTAATTTCATGCGCGATGCGGCGTGCCACACCTGCCCATGCGGCGCTGCGCTGTGCCGATTGCAGTTCGGTGATGTCATCCAGCGTCACGATATAGCCAGTGATTTTGCCTTCATTTAGTTCTGCCGTCACGCGCACAAGGAATGTGGCGCGGCGATGTTGCTGCGCGAGGGTTACTTGTTCCTGCACCAGTTTTTCAGGGCTTTGGTTCACGCGTTCCAGCAAGTGTGCTGCTTCCGGTAAAATGTCCGTGATGGGTTTGTCCTGTAGCGCATCCTGCGTCATGCCGAGCAACGTGAGGGCAGAGCGGTTCACTAATGCAATATGCCACGCGGTGGTGAGCGCCATTACGCCGGCGGAAACACCGGAGAGCACGGCCTCGGTCAGTCGGCGGCGGTCATCGAGCTGGCGGTTGGCTTCTACCAAATCGTTGCGCTGCTTTTCTAGCTGGCTGGTCATGCGGTTGAATGCCTGCGCTAATGCACCAAGTTCATCGTTCTCATGGCGCTTGTTTTCCACGCGTGTGGAAAGGTCACCGCCTTTGATGCGTTCCGAGGCTTTCACCAGCAGCGTAATGGGCTGCACGAGGCTGCTGGCAAATAACATACCCACCCAGATGGAGGCAAGCAGCAGCAGCACGGCAACGATGATAAACGTCACCATGAATTTTACCTGAATGCGCGAGATATTCCCGCGCAACTGTTGATATTCATTCACCGAGCCGCGCGTGTTCTGCACATAGTCCAGCACCTCGCTGTCAATCGGGCGGCCGACAAGTAAGTACGTATCGAAGAAGTTGTTCAGCTTCACGAGGGCACGCACGCGGTCTTCCGTGTCGTTGGTCAGAATAATCACCTCACCGGCGGCGGCGCGTTTTAGAATATCGGCAGAGAGCGATTCAAAATCAAACATCAGCGAAAAACTTAAGGCCGAGCGCGCGAGAATCTCATCGTGACGGAACACGATGGCTTCGGTCAGCGAACGCAGCGTGGCTTGCGCAGAAACAACATTGTTAAACCGTTTCGGGTTGCGCGAAAATTCATGCGACTCGCGGCTAAGGTCATAGGCCATGGCGAGCGCATCGGCACGAATGATTTTTTTATGTTCTTCGAGATAGCTTTCAGAAACTTTCACCGACTGTTCAAGTGCAGTACCGACGCGCTGGTTAAACCATGTCTGGATGCCGAAGTGAAAGAAGAGTGCCGCAAACACGGCCACGATGAGCGTGGGCAGCATGGCGATGGAAGAGAACATCAGCACCATGTGCATTTGCAGGCGCGAGCCCACCGAGCCGATGCGCTGCGCCAGCCACAGGCGAATCATTTTATAACTGAGGATAAATGCAAGCGCCACGAGCAGCACCACATTAATCAGCACCAACCCCTCAATGGAAATAGGCGTGGGTAGCAGCGGGTCTTCCTCCTGCGTGATGGCGCTGTATGTCGCAATACCCGAAAGTGCAGAGGCCACAATCAATAACGTGGCGAGGTTGCGCGCAATGTTACGTGCAATCCAGCTCCGTTTCAGGCGGTAGAATATGATAGAAGCCCGCATGGTGACCTATTTTCCCTAGTGTCGCCCGAAAATGCGGGCGCTTTAAGGGCATTATTGGCGGGTAGAGGATTTACGTCTAGCGTTTTTTGGACTGATAAGCCCCAGTTCGTGCATCTTGCGGCGCAGTGTGTTGCGGTTGATACCCAGAATTTCGGCAGCCTTCAGTTGGTTGCCGCGCGTGGCCTTCAGGGTTTCACGAATCAGGGTGCGTTCGACTTCATTCACCACACGGTCATACAGGCCGCTGCCCGGCATAGATCCCTTGTGCGCTTCAAAATATTTGCGGAGTTGATCCTCAAACAGCGTATTCAGGGATTTTTTGCTCAGAGACATAGTCGAATCACACCTGTGGGTGGTTTAGGCAAAATTTTAGAGCAGCCAGCATACCTATTTTAATGCCGTGCGCTAGTATTTTTTTTGAAAGATTCAGAACCCGCAGACGCGCAGGGTTTTTCGCCTAATTACTATCGACTTTTAGCACTTCAATGAAGGCCGATTGTGGAATTTCCACCTGCCCGAAGTTGCGCATTTTCTTTTTGCCCTTCTTTTGCTTGTCGAGCAGCTTACGTTTACGCGTAATATCGCCGCCGTAGCATTTTGAAAGCACGTCTTTGCGCATGGCGCTCACATCTTCGCGCGCAATAATCTTTCCGCCGATGGCGGCCTGAATGGCAATCTTAAACATCTGCCTCGGAATCAATTCTTTCAGCTTGGCGCAAATGTCGCGCCCGCGTGACTGCGCCCGTGAGCGGTGCACAATCATCGAAAGTGCGTCCACTGCTTCGGTGTTCACCAGAATTGAGAGTTTTACAAGGTCGCTCTCTTCGTAGCCATCAATGTGCCAGTCAAAACTTGCGTAACCCTTCGAGATGGATTTTAAGCGGTCATAAAAATCGAACACCACTTCGTTGAGTGGCAGGCGATAGACAAGCATGGCGCGGTTGCCGACATAGGTCAGGTCTTTCTGCACGCCGCGTTTGTCGGTGCACAGCGCCAGCACGGTGCCTAAATATTCATCGGGCAGCAAAATGGTAGCGTTAATCCACGGTTCTTCCATCTTTTCAATGAAGTTCGGCTCCGGCATGTCTGCGGGGTTGTGGATTTCTTTGTAGTCACCATTAGTGAGATACATTTTATACACTACACTTGGCGCGGTGGTAATCAGGTCGAGGTTGAACTCGCGCTCCAAACGCTCCTGAACAATTTCCAGATGCAGCAGGCCTAAAAAGCCGCAGCGGAAACCAAAGCCCAGCGCGTTCGATGTTTCGGCTTCATATTCAAAGCTCGCATCGTTCAGGCGTAATTTGGCAAGGCTCTCGCGCAGGTTTTCAAAGTCACTGGCATCAATGGGGTAAAGCCCGCAGAACACCACCGGCTGCGATGGCTTAAAGCCCTGGAGGGCTTCCGTGCACTGGCGGCCTTCTTCAGTCACCGTGTCACCTACTTTGCAGTCAGACACTTGTTTGATGGAAGCGGTAATATAACCCACTTCACCGGCAGAGAGAGTTTCTTTTGGTGTTTTCTTTGGGCTGAAGATACCAACGTTATCCACGTCATACACGCCGCCTGTGGCCATCATACGGATTTTCGTTTTGCGGGTGATGGAACCATCCACAATACGCAGCAGAATAATCACGCCGAGGTAAGCATCATACCAGCTGTCGACCAGCATGGCTTTCAATGGAGCATTCGGGTCGCCCTTTGGCGCGGGCAGGCGGTGTACGATTGCTTCCAAAACATCTTCAATGCCGATGCCAGTTTTGGCAGAAATAAGCACGGCGTCGCTGGCATCAATGCCTACCACATCTTCAATTTGCTGACGCACGCGGTCCGGCTCGGCGGCGGGCAGGTCAATTTTATTCAGCACGGGCACAATCTCGTGATTGCTCTCAATGGCCTTGTAAACGTTGGCAAGGGTTTGCGCTTCCACGCCTTGGCTGGCATCCACCACCAGAATCGAACCTTCACAGGCGGCGAGTGAGCGGCTCACTTCATAGGCAAAGTCCACGTGGCCCGGTGTATCCATCAGGTTCAGGATATACGTGTTACCGTCTTTAGCGATGTAGTTAAGGCGCACGGTTTGCGCTTTAATGGTGATGCCGCGCTCCTTCTCGATTTCCATCGAGTCGAGCACTTGGCTTGTCATCTCGCGCTTTTCAAGGCCACCGCACACTTCGATCAGCCGGTCAGCCAGCGTCGATTTGCCGTGGTCAATATGGGCAACGATAGAGAAATTGCGAATTTTACTGAGGTCTGTCATCGGGCGCAAAAATAGAGCAATTTATCTAAAATGCTAGCAAAAAATGCCTAATTCTTCGCGCTTTACCTTTCCTTAACCACTCGCGGGTTACTATGGGGGCGGAGAAGGAAAAGAGGTACCCTGCGTGAAACTGGTCAGCCCCGAGCTGCAGCAAATGCTACATGAACATGTCGCGGCGTTTTGCCAGGCGCATGAAGGTATTAAATCCGTAGTGGCATCCCGCCTTGCCAGCGCAGCCGACATGAATCCAGAAAACGTATTATTATCAGCGGCTTACATGAATGATATTCCGCTCGCGAAAGCGGCGCTTGATGAAGGTGCAGACATTAACGCTGTGCCGGTGGGTAACAGCATTAACCCTATTCAGCTAACAGCCAAATTAGGCCATGTGGATGCATTCCGCTTTTTTGCCATAGGCGGCGCCAAGATGACGGCAGAAGAGTTTGCCGAATTTCCTACCGTGTTTGTGGAGCGCTATCCTTCCGTATTTGCGGCGCTGGATGGCCGCGCAGGCATTCTGCGGGTAATGAAAGATGAGTTCGGGGTGGACTTGTCGCAGGAACACAGCCTCGACAAGAAAACGAATTTTGCCCCGCTTCCGCATGTGGCGGCGATGACCGGTACCTACAAAGACCCCGAACGAAAAGTAGAAACGCTGACAGAGCTTCGGCGCCAGCAGCTTGATTTTACGGTGCCAGATAGGGCGGGCAATCCGCTGCTGCATAATATGTATATGGAATTGCGCGCGGCGCCAGAAGTACAAGTGGGTGCGCCATTGAAATATCTGGCAACGGAAATGCCGGAACTGGTGGGCCAAAAAGATGCCGAAGGGCGCGATATTTTTGAGTTGGTGGCGCGCAGTTGGGAACAGGGCAAAGGGTTTGCTCTTTCACTGCTTGAGGGCACCGGCACAACATTTGCGGCGCAGGCGGCGGAAGCGGCACGCCGTGCCGAAAACCGCGACCTTGGCGCCATCGCGCGGATGGCGGCAGAAGGTCAGTTGAAAGAAAATGGCTGGCTGATACGTGCAGGCAATCAACAGCGCAACACTCTCGAAATTTAGTGCATTAAACACGCTGTTTTTATAGCCCGTGCTTGACAAGCGCGGGGTGAAAAGGCTTACCTCTTGTTCATAAGGCGCAACGTTATAAGGGTAAGCTAAAAATGATAAGTGCGTATCATCGCAGCGGTAAGAAAATTTCCGTTTCTCCCATCCCCTTAAACGCCAAGCTGCCGCAGGAAACCCTCTGGCTGGATGTGTATAACGTCACACCTGAAGAAGAAAAGTACCTTGAAGAACAGCTGGGCATTGAAATCCCCACCCGCGAAGAAATCTGGAAAAACCGCGTACTGAACCGTTTTTACGAAGATAACGGTGTGTATTACATGAGCGCGGCCATCATCACCAAGGTGGATTCGCCGCATCCGCAAACCAGCACTGTTACGTTTATTCTGGCAGAAAAATATCTGGTGACGATTCGCTACATCACACCCACATCGTTTAATAATTTCTCACAGCGCCTGCTGGCCGTGCCACATAAATACACGTCTTCCGGCTTGGTGATGGAAGGGCTTTTAGGCGAAATGATTACGCGCGTGGCGCATAACTCTGAAAGCGCCGTGCAGGAGCTTGACCGCCTGTCGCACGACATCTTTACCATGAGCGAAGTCAAAACCACCAAGAGCGTATCTCACGCCATGCAGGACGTATTGAAAAGCCTCGGCACCTGCGCTGACCTTAATTCCAAAATTAACGAAAGCTTGCACAGCATCGCGCGCCTCCTAAGCTTCTTGGAGCAGACGCATAAGGAAGATGTTGTGCTGTCAAATAAGGTGCATATTCTGGTGAAGGATGCCAACGCGCTCACCAAGCAAACGGGTTTTCTTGCGGATAAAATCACCTTCCTGCTCGATGCCACGCTTGGCATGATTAACGTGGAACAGAACGTGATTATTAAAATCTTCTCGGTGGTGGCGGCCTTCTTCCTGCCGCCGACGCTGATTTCCAGCATTTATGGCATGAATTTCCATCATATGCCGGAACTGGACTGGATGTATGGCTACCCATTCGCGATTGGTGTTATCGCCCTGTGTGCAGTGGTGCCGTATGTTTACTTTAAGCGTAAAGGCTGGCTGTAGCCTTATTTGCGTAGGCTCGCGCCCGTAGCCTTCTCTACACCGCCAATCACTTTACTGCTCACCTGCTCAATGTCGGCGTCGGTCAGTGTGCGGTCTTTCGGTTCTAAGCGAATCGAAAGCGCGATGGATTTTTTTCCTTCATCCACGCCTTTGCCGCTATACACGTCAAAAATGCGGATGTCGGTAATCAGTTCTTTTTCAGCCTGACGCACAGCACTCATCACGCTTTCTGCCGTTACATCTTTATTCACGATGAATGCAAAATCGCGTGCCACAGGCTGGAAGTTTGAAAGCGCGAGCTTGCCTTTGGCCGTGTTCTTTTTCGGCTTAGGTTGCGGCAGGTTTTCTAAAAACACTTCAAAGCCCACTACGGGGAAATCAATATCGAGTGCTTTCAGCACTGCAGGGTGAATCTCGCCGAAATAACCCAGCGTGTTTTTGCCAAGCACCAGCGCGCCGCTGCGGCCGGGGTGGTACCACGCTGGCACATCACGCGTGGCAGTAATGCGGTCTACCGGAATGTAATTTTCAATGGCGGCGAGTGCGTCTGCCTTGGCATCAAACGTATCGACATTGCGTTGCGTGCCGTAGTGATTTTTTTCCTGTGTCTGTCCGGTGCGGATGCCGCTGGCCACAAGTTTCTGACCTTGTGTGGAGGCTTTTTCAAACACAGGGCCTACTTCAAACAGGCGGAGGTTATCAAACCCGCGTGCAGCATTCTTGCTCGCAGCATCCATCAGATTCGGCAAAATGGATGGGCGCATGGCCGAAAGCTCAACGCTAATCGGGTTGCTGAGTTTTAAGTTTTCATCTTTAAAGCCAAAGAGCTTCGCCTGCTTTTCCGGCATGAACGAGAAGGTGAGGGCTTCCATCAACCCGCGTGCGGCAAGGCTGCGGCGCGTGTTGATGACCGCCACCTGCGCGGGGTTTAGGGCTGGTTCGCCAGCGCTTTGCGGCAGCTTCGTGGTGGGGATTTTATCATAGCCGTGAATGCGGACGATTTCTTCTACCAGATCCGGCTCGCCTTCCACGTCGGCGCGCCAGCTCGGCACCGTTACGTTCCAATCTGCGCTTACGTCAAAGCCGAGTGCGGTCAGAATGTTCTTTGCGTCTGCATCGGCAATCTCAACGCCGGCAAGGCTTTTTACTTTAGCAGGTTTGAAGCGGATGCTGCGTACATCACTTGGGATTTTCCCTGCAATCACCAATTCGCTGGCTTCACCGCCGCACAGTTCCAGAATCAATTTCGTTGCGAGTGCCGCGCCGCTTAAGGCAAAGCCTGCATCCACATGGCGTTCGAAACGGAAGCGTGAGTCAGTATTAATTTGCAAGGCGCGGCCTGCTTCAGCCACGGCCACGGCATCAAACAGCGCGATTTCTAAAAACACATCGGTGGTGCCTGCGCTGCATCCGGTGGGTGCGCCACCAATCACGCCGCCGAGTGCCACGGGGCCTTTGCTATCGGCAATCACCACTGCGCCTTCCGGCAAGTCGTAGGTTTTATTGTCGAGCGCTTCGAGCTTTTCACCTTTTTTGGCGGCGCGCACAGCAAGGTTGCCACTCAGTGTTTTTGCATCATACACATGCGCGGGGCGGCCAAACGCAAAAGTCAGATAGTTGGTGATATCCACCAGCGCGCTGATGGGTTTCAGGCCAATCGCTTTCAATTGCGTTTGCAGCCATGCAGGGCTTTCGCCATTCTTCACGCCTTTAATATAGCGGCCAATAAAGGCAGGTGCTTTTTTTGCATCTTCAATGGTTACGCTGATGGGTGAGGCAAATGTGCCTTTCGCCGCATTAACATCCAGCGGCTTTAAGGTGCCAAGGCCAGCGGCGGCAAGGTCACGTGCGATGCCGCGCACGCCAAGGCAGTCGGCACGGTTCGGGGTGATGGCGATTTCAATTACGGGGTCATTCAGGCCTAAAAGCGGTGCAAACGCCTCGCCCGGTTTTGCGCTGGCGGGCAGTTCGATAATGCCCACGCTGTCGTCACTTAAGCCCAGTTCGGCTGCGGAGCACAACATGCCGTTGCTTTCCACATCGCGGATTTTGGATTGCTTAATCACCAGCCCGTTGGTGGGAATCACTGAGCCAATCGGGGCGAGTGCCACTTTAATACCTGCGCGCGCATTCGGTGCGCCGCACACAATTTGCAATGTTTCGCTACCGGTGTTTACTTTACACACGCGTAGCTTGTCAGCATTCGGATGTTTTTCTGCTTCCAGAATTTCAGCAACTTTGAAGGGCGCAAGGCTTGCGCTTTTATCTTCTACGCCCTCTACTTCAAGCCCCACGCGGGTGAGCGCTTCCACAATCTCATTGAGCGTTGCGGAGGTATCGAGATATTCTTTTAGCCAGCCGATGGTAAATTTCATTATGCCAGCCCTTTCACGAGCGAAGGAATATCCAGCGCGCCAAAGCTATAATGCTTCAGCCAGCGCACATCAGATTCATAGAAGGTGCGCAAATCAGGAATACCGTATTTGAGCATCGCGATGCGCTCGATGCCCGCGCCGAAGGCAAAGCCCTGATATTCATTCGGGTCGAGGCCTGCGTTTTTCAGCACGTTTGGGTGCACCATGCCGCAGCCCAAGATTTCGAGCCAGTCTTTGCCTGCACCAATTTTCAGCTCGCCGCCTTCGCGTGAACAGCCGATATCGACTTCTGCGGAAGGTTCGGTGAAGGGGAAGAAACTCGGGCGGAAACGAAGCGGTACGTCTTTGCCGAAGAATGTATTTACGAATTCACTCAACGCACCTTTGAGGTGCCCCATGTGGATGCCTTTATCGATATACAAGCACTCAACCTGATGGAACATCGGGGAGTGCGTCATGTCAGAATCGCAGCGGTAGGTGCGCCCCAGTGCCATCACTTTAAAAGGTGGCTTGCCATTTTTCATGGCGCGGATTTGCACTGGCGAAGTATGCGTGCGCAGCAGTAGCTTGTGGCCATTTTCTTCTGCAGGCAGATAGAACGTGTCGTGCATCTGGCGGGCGGGGTGCGAAGCCGGAATGTTCAGCGCGTTGAAATTATGTTCGTCATCTTCCACATCAGGACCATCGGCCAGCGCGAAGCCAAGGCTGCCTAAAATCGCCATCACTTCTTCCATCACCTGACTCACGGGGTGAATGCTGCCCTTTGCTTCCTGGCGTACAGGCAGGGTGATGTCAGCGGTTTCATTTTTCAGTCGCGCGTCGAGTTCAGTGCGTTCCAGCGCCGCTTTCGATTCTTCAATCAGCTGCGTGATTTCATTTTTGATGGTGTTGACGGCAGCGCCGAAGGATTTGCGTTCTTCCACCGGCAGGGTGCCGAGCGTTTTCATCTGCTCAGTAATCACACCGGATTTACCAAGATAATTCACGCGGAGCTTTTCAAGCGCATCAAGGCTGTTTGCGCTTTTAATGGCGTCGGCGGCTTCTTTTTTAAGCTGGCTTAAGTCCTGCATGAGTATCCGTGTGGCTGTAGAAAATAAAAAGGGGCGTAAAGCGTTTAAATCGCCTTACCGCCCCTTTTGTTGATGCGCTTAAAGTAAAAACCTTAAGCAGCCTTTTTGTCGAGAGCGGATTTGGCCTGTTCCACAATCTGTTTAAAGGAAGCAGGTTCGCTCACGGCCAGTTCAGCCAGCACTTTACGGTCGAGATCGATATTCGCGAGCTTCAGACCATTGATGAACTGTGAATACACTAAGCCGTGCTCGCGCACGCCAGCGTTGATACGCTGAATCCACAGTTTGCGGAAGTCGCGCTTTTTAGCGCGGCGATCGCGGTACGCATAACGTAACGCCTTTTCGACCTTCTCAATGGCTACGCGGTGGCAGTTTTTTGCGCGGCCGCGAAAACCTTTAGCGCGGTTTAATACTTTTTTGTGGCGGGCTTTGCCGGCGACTTTATTGGTTGCACGTGTCATTTTATTTCTCCCTTAATCGTTTGCTTCTTAGCCGTTTGGCAGGAAGTGTTTAATCACCACGCGCGCATCTGAATCATTCATGATGGTGGTGCCGCGCTTATTGCGGATTTGGCTTTTGGTACGCTTCACCATGCCGTGGCGTTTGCCTGCCTGGGCGCGTTTTACCTTGCCGGTTGCTGTAAGGGAGAAACGCTTTTTCGCGCCGCTCTTCGTCTTCATTTTAGGCATTTTTCTGTTCCTTATATTAGGGTTAGAAGTAAAGGGCAGCCAGGCATGCCTGTACGTTCGCTCTGGTCGTGCCGTGCTTACATTGCTGTAAGGGCGGCCTTTATAGCGGCTTTGGGGTGCAATTGCAAGGGGGAAGTAAGGGGTGTTTTTCTAGCGGCGTGAGCCGGGGTATTTATACTCAACACCCCCTTGTTTTTCAACAGGTTTTTCGACTTCTTCTGCGGTGCCGGCTTCGTCTACAATTTTGTCCCAGAAGGCACGTTTTTGGTCTTCTTCGGTGCCGGTGGCGCTTTCAGCTGCCTCTTCGGCTGGTGCTTCCGTGTTTGGCATCACTTCGGGCGCTTCCATCGGAATCAGCGGCTCGGGATCAGGCTGGCGGCGACCAAAAATGTTGCGGAAAATGCTGGTGTGGGTTTGCAATCCTTCCACGGCAAGCCCCGCATGTGCGCCCTTCATATAATCCTGCCAGATGCGTCCGGGCAGCACGCTGCCGGTGACCTTAATCATAGGTGTGTTGTCATCATTCCCTGTCCACACGCCGGTGACAATCTGCGGCGTATAGCCGATAAACCACGCATCGCGGAAGCCTTGGCTGGTGCCGCTTTTTCCGCCAGCGGGGCGGTCAATCGCCAGATGCTCGCCTGTGCCCATCTCCAGTGTGCCGGTCATCAGCCGGTTCATTTTAATCACCACTTGCGGGCTGAGCACGCGATACTGATAAGTATTGCTGCGCTTATACAGCACTTCGCCTTTGCTGTTACGAATTTCGCGGATGCCGAACGGGAAGGTAGCATACCCGCCATTGGCAACATGTGCGTAAGACTGCACCATTTCCATCATGTTCATTTCACTGGTGCCAAGAGCAAGGCTTAAATTTTCGCCCAGCTCAGACTGAACGCCCAAGCGGTAGGCGGCGGAAAGCGTGCTGGGTAGGCCCACAGCATCCAAAAGCTGAATAGCGATGGTGTTAATAGAAAGCGCGAAGGCTTCGCGCAGGGTCATCCAGCCTTTATAGTCTTCGTGGTAATTTTGCGGCGTCCACTGTTTGCCCGTGCCATCAACATAACTGAGGGGTTTGTCCTCAAATTCATCTTCCGGCTCGAAACCATTTTCCATAGCAGCGAGATATACGAAGAATTTGAACGCGCTGCCCGGCTGGCGCTGCGATTGCACCACGCGGTTATACTGGCTGGCGCGGTAATCAATGCCACCCAGCATGGCGAGAATGTCGCCACTGGGTGCCATGGAAAGCAGGGCAGCCTGACTGGCCTTCAGGCGCGGGCCTTCGGTAGCCATTACATTTGTCATCGCATCTTCGGCCAGCTTTTGCAGACTTGGGTTCAGCGTAGTAATTACCGTCAAATCATCATCCACGATGCCGATATAATCCGGAATACGGCTCAAGACCCAATCCACAAAATAGAGCGCTCCGCCTTTGCTGGTGGGCGCGGTGTTTGGCAGCACAGCGGCAGTTTTTGCCTCTGCTTCGGTGATGTAATCTGCATCCACCATGCTGGCAATCACTTGGTCGGCACGCTTTAAAGAAAGCTCAGGGTTCGAAAAGGGTGAATAGCGTGAAGGTGCTTTGAGTAGCCCTGCCAGCAGCGCCGATTCACCGAGGTTCACCCAGCGGGCGGATTTACCAAAATAGCCGCGCGCGGCGGCATCCACACCATAATACCCACCGCCCAGATACACGCGGTTTAAGTACATCGACATAATTTCGTGCTTGCTGTAGCGCAGTTCCAGCCAGAAGGAGAGCAGCAGTTCCTGCACTTTGCGCTTCAGCGTGCGCTCTGGGGAAAGGAACACCACTTTTGCGAGCTGCTGCGTGACGGTGCTGCCGCCCTGCACCACTTTGCCGGTGCTGATATTCACCACCATGGCGCGCAGCAGGCCGATAGGGTCGAGACCCCAATGATAGAAAAAGCGGCGATCTTCAATCGCCATCACTGCCTGAATCAAATGTGGGGGGAATTCTTCAAAGCTGAGCTCATCGCCATAGGTGCTGCCGCGCTTGGCAAGTAGGCTGCCATCGGTTGCCACCACGGTCACGGTGTGGGATTCGGTTTGTTGCGTCAGTTTTTTAATGCTGGGTAAATCATGTGCGTAATACGCCAGCAGCAAAAACAGCGCCATGCCACCCCATGCGGCAATCACCGTTGCCAGCTTGAACACGCGGCGATAGGCCACCAGCTTTCTGCGCAGACTGGTTTTTTTGCGCTTTTTATGGGCACCAGGCTTTTTTTTGCCTGCTGTGTTTTTGCCCTGCACATGCGGTGCTCGCGTGGCCCGAAGGCCGCGTGTATTTTGCCCGCGCGTGGTGCCGTGTTGTTTATTATTCGTCATTGGAAATTAACTTGTAAGTTCAGGGCAAAAGAGATAGTTCTAATGCCGCACCACACGTTTAGCAAAAAAATCCTCATCACGGTAGTATTAAATCATAAATTAAGGCATTCGCCATGATGGATGAAACCACATACCTGAATATCGCAGACAAAACCCTTCACGCCTTGTCTGAGGCGGTGGAGCGCGCGGATAAGGGCGGTTTGCTGGATATTGAGCTGAATCACGGTATTTTGACCCTGAGCCTTGAAGATAAACGGCAGTTCGTGATTAATCGCCACACGGCTTCGCGGCAGATTTGGATGTCGTCCCCCATTAGCGGCGCCAGCCACCATAAATATATTACCGACGAAGATGCATGGGTGGATGCGGAAGGCCGCGAACTCACGGAATTATTAAAGGCAGACCTCACTCAGGCCACAGGGCTGGTGATTGACATATAAGCCATGCCAGAAAAGACCACGGAACAAACCCCAAAACCGAAAATAAAACTCAGCACGTTGATGGTGCTGCTGCAATACATGAAGCCATACACGATTCGCCTTTTTGCCGTTTTGGTGGCGCTGCTCATTTCCTCCAGTGCGGTGCTCAGCATGGGCTGGGGCTTAAAGTTCCTAATCGATGAAGGCTTTGCGAAGCAGAGCCCCCTGATGCTGCAGCTGGCACTGCTGTATTTGCTGGGTGTTACGGTGGTGCTTGCAACAGCAACATTTTTTAGGCACTACCTTGTGACGCAAATTGGCGAAAGCATCGTGGCGACCATACGGCGCGATGTATTTCAGCGCCTCGTTCGTCTTGGGCCGGGCTATTTTGAAGATGCGCGCAGCGGTGACCTTATTTCGCGCCTCAGCACCGACACCACGCTGATGCAGGTGGTCGTGGGCAGCAGCTTGCCGATTGTCGTGCGCAACATATTATTACTTTTAGGTGGCGTGGTGATGGTGCTGGTAACCAGCCCGAAACTTGCGATGTATATTGCGTTTATCACACCGGTTGTGGTGCTGGTGATTGTGAGCATGGCACATAAGGTGCGGCGGCTTTCGCGTGCGGCGCAGGATAAACTGGCGGATATGTCATCGCACCTCGATGAAGTGCTGCGTGGCATCAGTACAGTGCAGGCGTATGGCCGCGAAAAATCTGAAGTGAGCCAGTTCGCGCGGCTTGCGGGCATTGCAAAAGACTCCTCCATTTCGCGTGTGAAGGCGCGCGCCAAGCTAGCAGGTGCAGTTATTTTCTTGGTGTTTGGTTCCATTGCCTTTGTCATGTTTGTGGGCGGGCGTGAAGTGCTCGCGGGGAACATTACGGGCGGCGAACTTTCTTCTTTCGTGTTTTACTCCATCTTGGCGGCCAGTGCGCTTGGCGCCATCAGCGATGTGGTGGGCGATATCCAGCGTGCCTCGGGCGCGGCGGAGCGGCTGGTGGAGTTATTGCAAATAGAGCCAGAGGTGGTAAGCCCTGAAAAACCTGTGCCACTGCACAGCCCCGTGCGTGGCAGCATTGCGTTTGAAAGGGTCAGCTTTTCTTACCCTTCAAAACCGGACGCGGCAGCGCTGAAAGAGATTAGTTTTCATGCCGATGCAGGGCATATGCTGGCAATTGTGGGGCCATCCGGTGCGGGTAAAAGCACCATGCTGAAACTCGCGCTGCGGTTTTATGACCCCACAGAGGGCAAAATTTTGCTCGATGGCATCGATATTCGTACGCTCGATATTGGTGCGCTGCGTCAGCAAATGGCTTATGTCGCGCAGGATGTCGTTATCTTCTCCGGCAATCTGTGGGACAATATTCGCTTTGGCCGCGCTGATGCTACCGATGAAGAAGTGATTGATGCCGCCAAGGCTGCACATGCGTGGGAATTTATCGATGCGCTGCCGCACAAGATGGATACATTTGTGGGTGAGCGCGGGCTTCGGCTTTCGGGTGGCGAGCGCCAGCGTGTGGCAATTGCCCGCGCGATTCTGCGTAAGCCGAAAATTCTGCTGCTCGATGAAGCGACCAATGCACTGGATGCCGAAAACGAGCATTTGGTGCAGGAAGCCCTTGCCAAAATTATGAAGAAATGCACCACGATTGTAATCGCGCACCGCCTTGCCACGGTGCTAAAAGCGAATGAAATTATCGTACTGAATGAAGGCGCGATTGAGGCCATCGGCACGCATAAAGAGTTGGTAAAGCAGGGCGCGCTCTATGCACGGTTGGCTGAGTTGCAGTTCCGCCCTGAAGGCAGTTAGCTTAACGCAGGCGTTCGATTTTCGCGCCGCAGCCGGAAAGTTTTTCTTCCACGTTCTCATAGCCGCGGTCAATGTGATACACGCGGTTGATAACCGAATCACCTTTGGATGCCAGTGCGGCCAGCACCAGTGAAACCGAAGCGCGCAAATCGGTCGCCATCACTTCGGCGTCTTTCAGTTCCTTCACGCCGTGGATGCGTGCCGTCTTGCCGTCAATATCAATGCGTGCACCCATACGAATTAGTTCCGGTACGTGCATAAAGCGATTCTCGAAAATATTTTCATCCATCACCGACTCACCATCGGCCAAGCAGCAGAGCGCCATGAACTGTGCCTGCATGTCGGTGGCAAATTCGGGGTAAGGCGCGGTGGAAAGGCGCAGCGGTTTAATTTTGCCTTTGTGTTTCACCCGCATGGTGGTGGCGGTGGTGGTCACTTCCGAGCCTGCTTCTTTTAGGGCTTCAATCGTGGCGCCCATAATATCGGGGCGGACACCCGTTAGCTCAATGTCCCCACCCGTAATAGCAGCGGCAACGGCATAAGTGCCGGCCTCAATGCGGTCGGGAATCACGGCATAGTCTGCGCCGGAAAGTTCGGGCACGCCTTCAATAGTTAACGTGTCTGTATCAATACCGGTGATGCGTGCGCCCATGGCGTTCAGGCAGTGGGCGAGGTCTGAAACTTCCGGCTCACGCGCGGCATTTTTAATCACGGTTTTACCTTTGGCGATGCTGGCGGCCATCAGCACATTTTCGGTTGCGCCTACCGAAACAAATGGGAACTCAATCACCGCTCCTTTCAGGCCATTGGGTGCTTCAGCCTGAATGTAGCCATGCTCTAGCTGAATCACGGCGCCCATTTTTTCCAGTGCCATCAGGTGCAGGTCAATCGGGCGCGGGCCAATCGCGCAGCCACCAGGCAGCGATACGCGCGCTAACTTAAAGCGTGCAAGCAGAGGGCCAAGCACCACCACCGATGCACGCATCTTGCGTACGATTTCATAGGGTGCCGTTGTGCTGGTGAGGTTATTTGCCGTGAGCGAGAGCACGCGCCCCATGTGGCCACCATTTTCGGCACTGCCATCAAGGCTGATATCCACACCAAGGTTAATCAGCAGGTTCGCCATGGTGGTAATGTCCATCAAGTGCGGCACGTTGGAAAGGCGCAAAGGTTTGGCGGAAAGCAGGCAGGCGGCCATCAGGGGCAGGGCGGCATTTTTCGCGCCGCCGATTTCGATTTTACCCACCAGCGGAATACCGCCTTTAACCTTAATTTTGTCCATGGCTTAAATTTTCGGTAGGGTCACGCCCGTTTGCTTCATGTATTTTCCCGCGCGGTCAGCATAAGACGTTTCGCACACGGAGTCGCCTTTTAAAAACAGGAACTGGCACGCGCCCTCATTGGCATAAATTTTAGCAGGCAGCGGGGTGGTGTTCGAAAATTCCAGCGTCACATGGCCTTCCCATTCGGGCTCAAGCGGGGTGACGTTCACAATAATGCCGCAGCGTGCGTAGGTCGATTTGCCGACGCAAATCACCAGCACATCACGCGGGATGCGGAAATATTCCACCGTGCGGGCGAGCGCAAAGCTGTTGGGCGGAATGATACACACATCCGTCTTGCGGTCGACAAAGCCGTTCTTATCAAAATTCTTGGGGTCTACCGTAGCGGAGTCGATATTGGTGAAAATCTTGAATTCATCCGACACGCGCGCGTCATAGCCATAGGATGAAACGCCGAAGGAAATCAGCCCTTGGTTTTTCTGGTCTTTCTTTTGCAGTGTGTCCACGAAAGGGTCAATCATCCCCTTGGCTTTTGCCATGTCGCGGATCCAGCTATCAGGCATGATAGGCACGGTGGGTCTCTCCGTTGTCAAAAATAGGATTATTTGATGTTGTCATAGGGGCAAATGGCGGTTCACGCAAGCCTGAAGTGCCCGAAGGGGTAAAACGGCTATTTACTGCCGCCGCGCCACATGCCTTTGCTTTTCTTTTTAGCGGCCAGCACGCGCCCACGCAGCTGCTGCGCCTTGGTGAGCCAATCCATATTCACCTGCTCGTTCACTGGTGTTGAAAATCCGCCCATGCCCATCCCCGGTTTTTTGCTTTCGGTTCGTTTACGAATATTCTGCCTGTTTTCTTCGTGGATTCGCTCAGCCTCAAGAATGTTGTGCAGCTTTTTATTGCGTGCAAGAACCTTCTCTTTTTTCGTTTTTGGTATGTGCTTAGCCACACCACAGAATATACATGAAAAATCGGGCCTAAAAAAGCCTTATTTCTTAGGTTTAGGCTGTTGTTTGCGGCGCAAAAGGTTCGCCCTTAGGGAAGACTCCAACCGGTCTTTTTTCTTGTTTCCTTGGCCGTTTTTAGCGGCGATCGTGGCATTTTTTGAGTCTTTTTTCTTGTCCATGGCTTGTTTTATGCTGCTCTCATGCGTTTAACTGCTTGCCTTTCGGGCAATTATATTTTAAGTGTGCATCCCTGCAAGTTCTAAAGGGTAAATTTCCCCTCTAAGAAGCATCAAGAGCCGCTATAGCTCAGTGGCAGAGCGCGTCATTGGTAATGACGAGGCCCCGGGTCCGATTCCCGGTAGCGGCACCATTTTTTAGAGGCCCAGTTTTTTCTTCAAGGGGGCTAAGTGTTTTTCATAATGCTTCCAGCGCCCGATAGAGGAGGTATACACTTTTTGTCGCACCTGAAAGGCGCTGGCGCTTTTCACGCTTCCACCACTCTCTTGGAAATGAAGGCAGCTCTCATGCCACTTTATGCCGCAATAGCGCACCATCTCTTTGGCGTTTGATTCCAGATTCTGCGCCAAGTCTTCATAGGCAATCGTATAGATCTCACCGGGGAAAATAGATTTCCAGTGGTTCATAAGCCTGTTGTGACAGTGGTAATAATGCGCATAGCGCTCAAAATCCCTGCTCCAATCGACGCCCTCGGTGAATTTGATAAAATAATTGGAAAGTGCATTATCCAGCGGGTCACGCGTGATATGGATAATTTTAGCGTTCGGGAAAAGCAATTTTGCCATTCCTACATGCCAAAAATTATACGGCATCTTATCAACGATATGCGGCCTGCCATCCGCCATTTTTTGCAACGCCAAGAGGTAGTCATTGCCGATGCGCTGGAGCACGTTCGGCGCCACCCGACTCATATTTTCCGGGTAAGCACCCAGCGCCTGAATGGCGGGGTTGTTGCGCAGCTCGCCCAGCGTTTTTTGCTCTCCCAGCCCTTTTATGTCAGGGTGATTCGCCAGAATTTGTTCACACAGCGTAGTGCCGGAGCGCGGCATGCCGAGCACGTAAATGGGCATAGTAGAAAGGTTGCCGATATTTTTGCGGGCGGCAAAAAACTCCGCATGAAACACACGGATGATATCATCAATCATGGCATCGATTTTTTGCTTCTTGGGTGCATAGTCCGGCAGCATGTGTATCATCATGCGGTTGGCTTTTTCGATGGTGGCAAAGGCTTCATCGTAGCGCCCCACATCATTGTAAGCGCGGCCTAGGCCGAACAGCAGAAACGCATTTCTATCATTCGGCGTAAGCGCATCTTTCGCCAGCGCCTCCATGTTTTTTATGAGGATTTCATCTTCTGCCGATATTTTCTTTGCCTGCGTGTAATAGTAATATGCCATGCCAGATTTCGGGTTGAGTTCCAGCACCTTTTTTAATGCGTTTTCTGCTTCTTTAAAGCGCCCCGCATTGATGAGAATCACGCCACGGTTCATATAAATGCTGATGTCGCAGGAATGGTCATTGTTGGCATTAGCAGCACGTTCTGCGCGTTCTAATGCCAGCAGGGCGGCCTTCGAATCACCCTTATGTTCGTGAATGCCGCACATGTCTACCAAGGCTTTTGGAAGCCCAAGGGGTAGTTTTGTTGCGTTTGCTTTTTCCAATAATTTCAGCGCGAAGGGATGTAAATTTTTCTGCACACAAAAGCGCGACGCGGTGATGTAATGATTCACATCACCTGTGTGTTCAATCAACGCATCCAGCTGCGCCTCGGCTTCGCTGAGTTGGTCTTTCTCAACCAGCGTATATATTTTTTCCAGCTGCGGTTCGTGGCCTGTCATGGGGCGGTATTATGGGGTGAGCCAACTATTTTGGCAATTTCATATCATGGGCTTCCGGCATAAAAAAGGCCGCACAGTAAAGTGCGGCCTTTTTATTCTTATCCAACCAAAGGTTAGCCGCTGATGCGGATTTCCAGTGGGCAGAGGTTTACTTCCACCGACACGTTATATTCGTCCGGTGCAGGAGCCACACCCGTTGCAATGCAAGCACCAGCAGCGCCAGCGGCGCCTTCTGGAACGTTAGCAAAGTCAGGAGCGATAATGGTACCTGCGGCGTTCGTAGCGCGCACGATGCCCGTTGCTGGTGCACCGTCATCCAGTTTGGAATCGATACCGAATGCTTCAGCAGGCGTTAAACCTTCACCATAGTTGAAGCCGTCAGCATCCACAGAGATGCCATAATAGTTCAGCGAAGAACCAGCACGGGAGAACGCAACAATACCACCCTTTTTCAGCTTGTTTTCAGGGAAGTCGGTGCCGAGGACTGCGCCCGTAGCAGTATAGTTACCGCCAATCAGGTTAGCGGCGCTCAGCTGATGCCAGAACTGCTGCGCTTCATTAGCAAAAGCGGCCAGCGCGCCTGGGGGCGTTGCGCCATTGTCAATCAGGCCGTTACCGTTACCATTCGCAACGTTTGCGCCAAGGTTGAAGGCTACTGCGCGGGTGAAGTCACCTGGCAGGCCGTCATACTTGGAGCGGAACGTGTTGATAGCTGCGTCATATTGCTGCGTCTGTGATACCAACGCACGCACCTGAGCGGCTTTAATAAGGTCCTGACCGACCAGCACACCACCGACGATAAGGCCGATGATCACCAGCACGATCGAAAGCTCTACTAGCGTAAAGCCTTTCTCATTCTGTTTTTGTTTGTAAACCATTTTAGTTCCTCCGGTAAATTTAAGTACGCTATTTAACACACACATCGCCCTTTATGGGCAAACAGGGCAAGAATGCCATTCCTTGCAGCATAAAACTACTCATTTTGTAAACTGTTTCAAAATGCATAACGATTTTTGAACGGCGTGTT
The DNA here is from genome assembly GCA_964467255.1 of uncultured Rickettsiales bacterium. Taxonomy (GTDB): domain Bacteria; phylum Pseudomonadota; class Alphaproteobacteria; order Rickettsiales; family RGZB01; genus CAYXPR01. Next base: position 47,404 of record CAYXPR010000001.1, read on the forward strand.
GCGCGCCTGCAAAAACATCATAAATAATCGTTATAAATCAATTTGATATACAAAATGCAAAACGCGGCCTACGGCGGAAAAAACCAGTTTACGGCTTATAAACGGCAATACATGTTTTGTGATAGGTAAAAACGCGGCACTCTGAACGCCCCAAAGCGTTATTGCAGCATGCTCTGAATCAGCAGCATATCCTGCCAAGCAAGGCGCTTTTGCTGGGGTGAGCGCAGCAAATAAGACGGGTGGAAGGTTACGATAACCTTGTAATCATTTGAATTGTATGAGTTTTTAATTGTATGCAGTTTGCCGCGCAGGCGGGAAACGTTGGTTTTATCATCCACGAGTACGGCGGCAGCGGTCCCGCCCACCATCACCAGTAAGGCTGGGTTCATCAGTGCGATGTGCTTCTCCACGAAGGGGCGGCAGATGTCGAGTTCCTCCGGCGTAGGGCGGCGGTTGCCTGGCGGGCGCCAGAAAATCGTATTGGTGATGTAAGCATTTTCAGCGCGCGAAAGCCCGATGCTGGCTAGCATATTATCGAGTAGCTTGCCGCTGGCACCGCAAAAAGGAATGCCTTCAATATCTTCATTTGCTCCGGGTGCTTCGCCCACCAGCATGATGCGCGCTTTCGGGTTGCCGTCAGCGAACACGGTTTTGGTAGCAGTTTTGCAAATGGCAAGGCCATCAAACGCACACACGGCTTCGCGCAGTTCATCCAGCGTTTTGGCTTTGTCAGCGAGCTCTTTTGCTTTTTTCGCAGCAGCAGAGGCAACTCCGCCCAGTGCGGGCGCAGCAATCGGTGCAGTGGCGGCTTGCACCACAGGGGCTGCAGCGCTTTCCGTTTTTTTCACGGGTGCACGCAGGCGGTTTTGCGGCACATTCTCAAACGCTTCATCTGCACCCATTTGCACCTGCCATGTAAGATAGTCTAAACTTTTCAATGTCTTGCCTGCGAACCGTTAACACGTTACGATGTGCAGTATAAGTGCCCTAATCACAGGATGGCAAGCATGAATGAACCCGTACAGGAATCCACCGCAACCGAGGTGATGGAATTTGACGTTGTTATTGTCGGGGCGGGGCCTAGCGGATTATCCGCCGCCATTCGTTTGCGCCAGCTGGCGGCCGAAAAAGGCAAAGATATTTCCGTGTGTGTGGTAGAAAAAGGTTCCGAAGTGGGCGCGCATATTCTCTCCGGCGCGGTGCTCGAACCACGTGCGCTGAATGAACTGATTCCAGACTGGAAAGAAAAAGGCGCGCCGCTGAATACGCCTGCAACGGAAGACCGCTTCATGTTCCTCACGCCGTCAAAGGCCTTTCGTTTGCCCACACCGCCGCAAATGAATAATCATGGCAACTACATCATCAGCCTTGGTAATTTGTGCCGCTGGCTAGCGCAGCAGGCCGAGGGGTTGGGTGTGCAGATTTTCCCAGGCTTTCCTGCAAGGCAGGTACTGTTTGATGAAAAAGGTAATGTGAACGGCGTGCTCACGGGTGAATTCGGCCGCGCAAAAAACGGCGAGAAGAAAGACAGCTACCAGCCGCCGATGGCGCTGAAGGGCAAATATACTTTATTCGCCGAAGGTTGCCGTGGTTCGCTCACGCGCGGGCTTGAGGCAAAGTTTAATCTGCGCCAGAACGCACAGCCGCAGACCTATGGAATCGGTATCAAAGAGCTCTGGGAAATCAAACCGGAAAACCATAAGGAAGGCACGGTGTGGCACAGTGTCGGCTGGCCGATGGATACAGAAACCTATGGCGGCTCGTTCCTCTATCACCTCGAAAATAATCAGGTGGCGGTGGGTTATGTGATTGGGCTGGATTATGCGAACCCTTACCTCACGCCGTTTAAAGAATTCCAGCGCTTTAAAAATCACCCCGAGGTGCGCAAAGTGCTGCTGGGCGGTAAGCGCATTGCTTATGGCGCGCGTGCGCTGAACGAAGGCGGATATCAATCCATTCCGCAGCTCGTGTTCCCCGGTGGCGCCACCATCGGCTGTGCGGCAGGTTTCCTGAACGTACCGAAAATCAAAGGCACGCACACAGCGATGAAGTCTGGCATGCTGGCGGCAGAAAGCGTGGTGGATGCATTGTTGGCGAACCGCGCGAACGATGTGCTCGAAACCTACCCTGAGAAAATAAAATCTTCGTGGATTTATCCGGAGCTGAAAGCCGTGCGCAACATCCGCCCTGCTTTCCGTTTTGGTCTTTTTGCAGGGTTGATATATGCCGCGCTTGATACTTTCTTGCTGCGCGGAAAAGCACCGTGGACATTCAAACACCATGCAGATAATGCGTGCCTGAAGCCGGCCAAGCAATGCACGCCGATTGAATATCCTGCGCCGGATAACGAGGTGTCGTTTGATCTGCTTTCATCCGTGTTTATCTCGAACACGAACCACGAGGAAGACCAGCCTGCGCACCTCACGCTCAAAGATACCGCCGTGCCGGTTGCACATAATCTTGCCACGTATGATGGGCCAGAACAGCGTTACTGCCCTGCGGGCGTGTATGAGTTTATCAAAGGTGAAGATGGTGCACCGCGCCTGCAGATTAACGCGCAGAATTGCGTACACTGCAAAACCTGTGATATTAAGGATCCGTCGCAAAATATCGTGTGGGTCACACCTGAAGGTGGTGGTGGGCCGAATTATCCGAACATGTAGGGCGTTATGGCCAAGGATGATGATAAAAAAGGGTTGGGCGCGGAAGAAATCGATAAGCTTCTTGCGGTCGCGCTGGAGTATGATTTAGAGGAAGCAGATCCTGCGCCAAAAATCACGGCCAAAGGGCGCGGCTTTCTGGCCCAGCAGATTGTGGACGTAGCGCGTAAGCACGGCGTGGCCATTCACCGCGACGCGGATTTGGTGGAAATTTTGTCTGTACTCGACTTGGAATCTTATATACCTTTGGAAACCTATGTGGCGGTCGCGGAAATTATTTCCTATGTGTACCGCAAGAATGCTGCAATTGGCGCAGCGAAGAAAAAATAACCACGGGTTCTTTAGGTAGCGCATGCGCGAGCAGAAAAAAGCCGAAGAAATGCTAGAGCTGGTGGAAGCGCGGCTCGATGAATACCGCCTGAATTTAGCAAGCGGCAAAGAGGTGGATTTAAAGGGCTTTGAAGAGCGCGTGCACCTGCTGTGCGAAATGGTAACGGCGCTGCCAAAAGAACAATCGCAGCAGTTTGAAGCACGGATGAAACATCTTTCAGTAAGCCTGAACGATATTTCAGCAGCGCTCACCAAACAATATGAAGCGGTGAAGCAGGAACTAAAAGGATTGGAAGCAAAGCAAAAGGCACGCGATGCCTATGCGCGCACCACGAACATGCCCGGCCTTCCGCCCAAACCCTCTGACGACCAAAAATAGGCAACGGAATTTATGCCCTGGACCGCAGTTCTTACATCTTTTCTGGCGCTCATTTTTGTGCTCGGCCTTATTGGCCTTGCCGCGTATGCTGTGCGGCGTTTTGGCGCGGGGCGCATCGTGCTTTCGGCGGGTAAAAAAGAAGGCCGCCTTTCGGTCAGCGAAGTGCTGCAGCTTGATATGCGCCGCAGGCTTGTGCTGGTGAAGCGCGACGATACAGAGCATCTTCTGCTCATCACACCAGAGCGCGAGTTGGTCATTGAATCAAACATCGCGGCAAAAAACGGCAAAGGCAAAAAATCATGATACGTTGGCGTGGAATCATTAAGCCGCTGTGTTTTATGGCGATGCCGTTTGTGCTCGTGTTTGCGGGTGGTGCACTGGCGCAGGCCATCAATATTGATTTAGGCGATAACCTCGGCGGCTCTTCCGCGCGCCGTATATTCCAGTTGATTGCGCTCTTAACGGTTTTAAGCCTTGCGCCCTCAATCCTGCTGATGGTCACGTCATTCACCCGCATCATCGTGGTGCTTTCGCTGCTGCGCAGTGCGATTGGTATTCAGCAAACACCGCCGAATCCGGTGCTCATCAGCTTGGCTTTGTTCCTCACGCTGTTCATCATGCAGCCGGTGTTTGAAAAAGCCTATGACGAAGGCATCCAGCCGCTGATTGAAGAAAAAATTACGGAAAAGCAGGCGTGGGAAAAAACCGTGTCACCCTTTAAAGAATTCATGCTTACCCATGTACGCGATAAAGACCTAAAATTATTTATGGAACTGGCAAGGGAAGAAGTCATTGCCACGCCGGCCGAAACACCTCTTAAGGTTTTGATTCCCGCGTTCATGATTAGCGAACTACGCCGTGCTTTTGAAATCGGCTTTTTGATTTTCATTCCGTTTCTGATCATCGACATGGTCGTGGCCTCCACGCTGATGGCGATGGGTATGATGATGCTACCGCCCGTGCTTATTTCATTGCCGTTTAAGCTGATTTTCTTTGTGCTGGTGGATGGCTGGAACATGCTTTCCGAAAGCTTGGTGAAAAGCTTTGGCGTTGGGCCCTCTACCCCTGGGCTGGCTTCGTAGCCTCAGCTGGTTTTTCATCAGCGGGCTTCTCTTCTTTTGGCTTATCTGCGGTTGTTGGTGCGGCTTTATCCGCTTTAGCAGGCGCTGCTTCCTCTTGCGTCACCAGCGAATCTTTTTCAAAGAAGGCTTTGTTCTTTTCTATAAATTCTTTCATGGTTTTCAGTGTCACAGGTGGGTTGAAGGCCTCTATGGCGATGGGGTCGCCCACGCGCGTAAGGCTTACAAACAGTGGCTGGAATTCACCACCGAACTTCAGGTCGGGGTAGGCACGCTCCAGTAGGCGCATTTGTTTAATTGCGTTCTGGTCATTGGCCAGGTGCGAGGCAATGGCAAGACGGAAGATATGCTCCTTCTGCTCAACGCTTAAGGGGTTTTCAGCCGAGGGTTGGTACGTGTTCACAATCGGGCTAAGCGTGCGCACCAGCGCCACCCATTCTTTTTCCGGCCAGAAGATATTACGCGTTAAGAACTCGCTGATGTCTTCAATCTGCACTGTGTAATTCAGCTTGCGGTAATCCACTTCACCCGGGTCGCTGGTGAGGTAACTAAAGAGTAAGCGTTTGTCACGCATGGGGATGGTGGTGAGGAAGTCTTTCCGCAATGCGGCGAGTTTCTGCCGCTCGTTCTGATGCGAATAGGCAATTGCCAGCATGGTCAGCTCATTGGCATCACGCTCTTTCATGTGCTGCGGCGCTTCTTTAATTTCAGGAAGTCGTGCCTCCACCAAGCGCATCACGCCAAACCAGTTTTGCATTTTGAACAGCACGTCAAGGCGGATGGCGTTGGCGGCTTTACTTTCATCACCTTCTAGCACCTGTACGGACTCAAGGAATTTTTCCTGTTCGGCCAATGCGCGGGCTTTCACCAGTTTACGTTCGGTGATGATATCCGGCGTCATGGTTTCGCCGGAGATAAACTCCATCACTTCCAGCGCAAGGTCGGGGCGGCGATTTTGTAAGTGCACGCCGGCCAGCTTCATGGCAAGGCGCAATTGTTCATCACCCGTGGCGCGGAAACGGACTTGGTGCGTTAAGATAGCTGCCGCATTTTCCAGCAAATCCGCGCCGATGAAATAATCCACCAATTTACGCACAATGCGGTCACCCTGTTCACCCACAGGCGTGAGTTCACGGAATTCAAAAAACAGTGCCAAGGCTTGCAGTGGCGGAATTTTATAAGCGAGGCCTTCATCAAACAAATTCACGAAAATCTGTTTCATTTTGCCAGCGGTGTAGAGCGATTCCTGCGTGTCGGGGAAGTTGGTCACCAGCACTTTCCATGTGCGCAAACTATCCAGATAATTACCGGACTCCATATAGAGCTGGCCGATGCGGCCAAGCAGCTCCAGCTCCAAATCACCGCCGCGCCATGCATAGGTTAGTTGGTTCAGTGTTTTGAGCGTATCTTCGAGTGGGGTGACGCCTTTTTCATATGACATCATGGCGAGGTGATAACCTGCAAGGGCGCGCGCTTCACGGTCATCAATATCCTGCGTCACTGTTTCAGCCATTTCGCGCGCTTCGTCGCTGCGGCCATCTCTTTCAGCCAGTTTGGCTTTGGCAAGCAGCAGGCGGTTTAAGATATAGGTGCTGTCAGGCTTTTCTTCTTCGACCATCTGGACGAGCTCTTCCGCCGCGCGGTCGGCATTTTTGTCGAGCCAATAGTCGATGGCGAGTAGCCCCAGTTTTTGCCGCAGCATCGTGGGGTAATCCTGTAAGTAAGCATCGTAATGACTTAGCAAGTCCTGTGGCAGCTCTTCGGCAATTTGCTTGGTGCGTGGGCGAAGCAGCTGGTTGTTGGCCCAGCGCAGAATCTGAAGCTCCGGCAAGCCGGTTCGCGTATTCAGCTTTTCCAGCAGCGGTTGCATCAGTGCTTCGGCCTGTTCATAACGGCCAGTGAGTAAATGCAGTGCGGCTAACTTGAGTTGGAAGTTGGGGTTTTCTTGCAGGGAAGGGTTTTCTTGTTTCATCCATTCCAGCACACCCAGCGCTTCAGGATAAAACTGGCTGCCGAAATAAAAATCAGCCAGCTTCATGCGCGCGGCGTCCTTCTGTTCTAGCGGTGCGGTACGGACAGCGTCCTCTAGCTTACGCTTTAATGGAGTGGTGTCTTCGTCTGGCAGGATAAGGGTTTTTGTGGCCTGTTGTTTCTGATACTGAATGCCGCTTTCCCACTCGGCGTAAGACTCACCAAAAACGCGCTTCATTGTTTCTTCATAGTTAAAGGGCAGCACGGACTTGGTTTGGTCAGGTTTGCGTTTGCCTGTGTCGCCCAGCCTTGCACGCAGGCTTGAAACATTCCCTTGTGCGGCAAAAATATTCAGCCCCATTTGGCTGGTGATGCGTACACCATCACGTACGACTTTGGTTAAAATATCATCGCGTTTATATTCAATCACCAAGCCTTGATGGGTGGCGGGCAAGTCAAAATCCACAAAGCTGCGGGCGGGGTAAATCCCCGTGTCGCTCACCTGCAGCGGCACAATGACTTGGCGACGGCCTGTGCTGGTATTCACTGTGAACATGGGCTCGGATGTTTTGATGGTCTTAATCAGCACCAGCGAGACATAATCCTTGCTTTCGCTTTCCACGGGCGGCACGGTTTGCGGCGCAGTGTCGGGCTGGTCCGAAATATCTACCACCCAATTAAAACTGTCGCGTGTAACGCTCACGCGCGGCGAGGGCGCATCGTTTGGGTGCTTCAATTGCACGATGGTGTAATAGCGGTTTGGTACCTGCTCGGCAGCGGTCACCATTTGCCCCACGCCGTTGAGCTTGGCGATGTCTACCGCCACGGGTTTGTCAAAAATGACCCACGTGGCACCCTGCTGGGTATAGACGGCAGCACCCGTAGTGTCAGTGAAGGGGAAGACCATTTTGCTGGGGCTATAGCGCGCTTTTCGCTGTAGACCGTTTGGTTTTTCAGGCGTGGTAGCCGGTGTAGTAACAGATGGCTTTGGCGTTTCCTGCTGTAGTTTTGGCGGAATAATCACCGCGGGTTTTGTGGTGGGGGTAGGTGGTTTTTTGGGCTCAGTTTTTTTCGCAGGTGGTTTTTCTGGCTGCTTTTCCGGCGCTTTACGTTTTTGTGTGTACACAACATCCACACCTGCATAATCGCTTTCGCGGAATTTACGAATCACCACGTTCGGGTCTTTTAGTTGCAGCAAAAGGCGCGTGCCGTTTTTATCCACGCCCACGCGGGTAATGACATCTGGCATGGCTTGCTGAATTTGGTCCAAATCCGTCTCAATGGTGGTGCCGACATCCACCATCAGCGTGTCACCAATAAGCTTCACCTCATAGCGCGGCAACGCGCCATACACCACAATGCGGCCATATTCCGCATTAAGCGTGGCGCTGATACGCGCACGTGTTTCTTGTGCAAAAGCGGCAGAGGTCAACACAAGCATCGCCACAAGCAGCCCTAATATTGCGTGGAGGTAAAACCGGCGGCGGTTATGCGGTAGAGTGGTTTGCATCAGAGCTCCGCACGGTTATGGCGGATCACAATATCCACGCGCCGCAAATATTGGTAGCGCTCGGCTTCGGGTACATCCCCGCTTAAGTTCTCAAGTGTGGAGCTGGCTCTGCCGAAAACGTTAATTTTATACATATAGCCGTGATATTTCAGCATATCAGCCACCACCATCGCGCGGCTTAAAGAAAGTTCCCAGTTGGAGGGAAATGCGCCGCCCTCTTTCAGTGGATTTGGATCCGCATGGCCGACGACGTCAATGTGGTTGCCGATGGTACCGACGACGTCGCCAAGGAAACTCACCAAATCTTTTGCCTGTGGTGCCAGTGTATCGGTGCCCGGATTAAACGCCACATCCGCAGGCAAGGACAGAATCAGCTCATCTTCCATCAGGCGTGCTTTTAATATTTTGGCGCTGAGTTCATTCGAAGAAAATTTTTCAGTGATGATGGTGTAAAGATATTGCAGGTCTTTGGCTTGCGGGACATCGATTTTAGTGATGGAAAGCTGCTCGGTGGGCGTAACAGTTTTGCCAACTTGATTGGGGTTCAGGCGCTGTGAGAGCGAGGAGGTAATCTGTTTCCAGCGGACTTCTTCAAGGCTGGACATGGCGTACATCAGCACAAAGAACGTCAGGATGAGCGAGAGCAAATCCGCAAAGGTCAGCATCCACGCGTTTTTGGGGCGTGTGCTGGCTGGCTGAGAATTTTTAATCTTTACTGGCATCCCTACATCGGCTTTTGTTTAGTGGTCACTTTTTCTTTGGCGGTAAAGGTCATTTGAATGGTTTTGGGGTCTCTTTCAGGCATCAATCCCACATAAATCGCGCGGTCATTCACACCCATGCTGGTCAGGACACGGGCAAAATTACCTGCGCGCAGCATACCAAGGCGCACATCCTGCGAGGCATTCGGATTGCCCACCTGCGCGCCAATGAGCAGGCCAATACTAAACTCCACATTCACCTCGGTGCCCTCAGCCATTTTAGTCAATTGGTCGGCGAGCGTGTTCATGAACGCATTTTGTTTGCCCTGAATCTGGTCGCTGTCTTTAACGTAAAATGTGCTGACGGGAATAGTGAGCACCATGGTGTTTCCGGTTTCAACCACGTCTGCATCGGTGAGGGCCAGCATCTCTTTGGCGAGCTTGCCCACAGGGGCAAAGAAGCTATCGGTGGAGACCTGACTGCCAATACCAGCGGATTTTTCAATGAATGGAAGGCTGACGTCGCTTTCGTCTTCCGCGAAAGTCTTGGTTAGGCTTTCCATGGCCTCGATACTTTTTTCCTGCTGCACTTTTGAAATAGTATTAAGCAGAATAAAAAAAGCCAGCACCACCAGATACAGGGAAACGAACAGCGAAACGGAGTTATCTACTTTTGCGGGAGCTTCGGCTTTTTTGCGTGTGGGGGCTGCCATAAAGCCTTTACATCATTGGCTGTCGAAAAGTTTGTCGATATCGTCCTGCGAGGGCTGCTTAAGCTGCGGGCCATTCATGAGCGAAGCTTCATCGATTGCACCACTGGCTGTTCGTTTAACGGGATTAGCGGGCTGCGTGCCTGTGGCCACGCCACCGCCAAGCACCTGTGCAATGTCGGCCAGAGTTTTAGACACATTGGTCACGCGCTGGCCGGTAATGTCCTGAAAAGTGCAGCCTTCAAACACTTTGCTGACACCGTCGCTCACGGCCTTGCCCACATCGGCGGGTGCTTTCTGGCTGGCGGCCTGAATCGCCTCTGCCGCTTCCATAATGGCATTAGAGGCGGCTTCCGTGGCCTTCACGATGGCATCGAGTTCCTGCTTGGCATACGGAATCAGCTCGGCATTGATTTTTTTTCTTTCCGCGCCGCAAAGCTCTTGTGCGGCGGCATGGAGTGTTTTGGCAAGCGTGTCGCCATCCAGCCCCTGCAGGGCAGTCAGGCTTTTTTTCAGCGCGCTTACATCGGCGGCAGAAGCTTTTTGCTGCGGCAGATTTTTCAGTTGTTGTGCAAATGTTTTTGCAAGGCCGGAAGGGGGAGTCATGACTTAAGTTCCTCGTAGAGTTACCGGGGGCTTAAATGGGGCCCAACACAGCAGTGAGTTTCATTTTTAGCGTTTCCGCGTTAAACGGTTTTATGATGTAGTTGTTCACACCGGCCTGTTTGGCAATCATGATGTTTTCGGCCTTACTTTCCGCCGTCACCATGATGAAGGGCAGCTTGGAAAAACGCTCATCGGCACGCACCTTCTTCAGTAGGTCAAGGCCCGACATTGGCTGCATGTTCCAATCGGAAATAATCATTTTGAAAGGTTTCTGCGTGAGCTTCTCCAGCGCCATGGTGCCATCGGTGGCTTCATCGATGTTATTAAAACCAAGCTGGTTCAGCAGATTCCGCACGATGCGGAGCATCGTTTTATAGTCATCCACAATTAGGATTGGCATGTTTTTATCGACAGACATTGTTCCCTCACTTAAGGCGGCAAAAATCACTCTGTGCCGATTCTATTATGAGGCGCTGAAAGGCACAAGCGTTAAAGCGAGAAATTAGAGGGAAGAATCAGGCGCTTTCAGGCGGCGCTGGTCGGCAAGCTGGGTGGTGATTTCTTTTGCCTTGGCGGGGTTCATTTTCGCGAGGATGGTGGCGCTTTTTGCCTCTTTCATTTTATCAATCACTATCAGGAGAACCTCGTTGTCGAGCTCGTCGAAAATACGAGCCGCATCTTTGGGCTTCATGTTTTCATAAATTTTGACGAGACTACGGATTTTTGCGTCCTCTTTTTCATTGTAAAGCTCGAGCAGTTTTTCCACATCGGTTTTAAGCTTGCGCAGTTCCTGCAATTTGCCGTCCACTTTCTGTTCGGTGAGTTTCAGCACGCTCTCGCGCAGTTCCATTTCTTTCTGCCACTGTTCCAGCTTTTTGTGGCGTTCGGCGAGGCGCTGGAGAATTTCCACTTCGCTTTCCGAGAAGCGCTTTTCTTCCTTCACGGGTTGCTTGGGTTCGGGCAATTTTCCGGTTTCCGGTGAAGGGGATTTTTCATCTGTTTTTTTATCAGACTTCTTATCACCATCCTTACTTCCTGGCTCGGGGTGGTCGCCATCCTCTTCTTTCTTCTCGTCTTTTTTATCAGAATCTTTCTCAGATTCTTCTTTCTTATCTTTTTCTTCGGCTTTGGCCTTTTCTTCGGCGTGGGTAGCGTCAATAAACAGCGCGCCGGAAAGCGACTGCTGGCGGTCCACCATATCCGCGATGCGCACACCAAGAAGTGCAACGCAGAGCACAAGCATAATCGGGAAAAGGCGGAACATACGTCTCTACCCGTTACGTTTTAATTTCAAGGGATGAGCGGAGCGAATCCACCGACTCGCGCGCGGCGGCGATATTCCCCTGCGTGCGGCGCGGCGCGGGTGCTGCGGCTACAGGTTGCTGTTGTTCCGGTTTGCTGCTGGTGGGCTTGCGGCGTGAAGCAATCTGCGCCAACGCGGCATCCAGCGCCTGACGTTTGGAAGGCGGCATTTCCTGCCTTCCGCCGCTACGGCCGTGCGTGGCCTGCTTTTCAGGGAATTTCCAGGCGTGCGGAATAGGGAATCCCTCATTTTCCTGCTCGCCGAAGTCCGGCACGCGGCCTTGCTGCATCATGGTGCGGCCAGCGCTTTTGAGGCCCATGGGGTTTGGGTCCACCACGCGTGAGCCGGCGATGTAGTCTTCCAGTTTATTGGCGATGTTGTTGGCTTTGTGCGTTAAAAACGCAAGGTCGTTGGAAAGAAAACGGGCTTTATCGATATGCCCACGCAGGGATGTATCGGTTTCTACCGAAAGTGCCTTGAGCAGCGCGATGCTGGCGTTAGCGCGTTCAATGGATTGGTTGAAATCATCGAGGAATTTTTGCAGTTCACGACGGCTGGAATGCAGCGAGGCAATTTTCTTGCTCATGCGCCAGCAATACAGAATGGTCGTTGCTAGTAGCAACGCTACGATGCCATCTAAAATCATTAGACCAACTCTTCTTCAATCGCATTCTTTAGGATATCGGTCACTTTTATGGCGATTTGCTTGCCGGAGCTACCCAGTTTGCCCGCCATCATGCTGATACCGTTGCAACGAATTTCTACAGCATCCTCCGGTGCAGCGTCCAGCACAATCGTGCTGCCCACTTTCAGGCGGGCAATATCGCCCAAATTCAGCTGTTTTTCAGGGAAGACGGCTTCCACATTGATGGCGGTGTGGCGCACTTCCTTGAACAGGTACGATTCCCACTGCGAATCGCCGCCGAAACTCTCACCGGTGAAGAGCTGCACGAGCAATTCTTTCACAGGTTCCAGCGTCACATATGGCAGCAGAATTTCTGCTTTGCCGCCGCGGTCTTCCATGTCCACGCGCAGCGTAATCAGAATTACTGCGTTCGAGGGGCGGGTGATGCTGGCAAAGCGCGGGTTGCTCTCAAGCCTTTCATAGCGGAATGTAATAGGCGTCAGCGGGTTGAACGAGGTGCTCATGTCATCCAGCATCACGCTGGCGAGGCTTTTGATAATATCTTGCTCAATGGTAGTAAACGGACGGCCCTCTACCTTCACGGGGCGGTGTGTGCGCCCGCCGCCTAGCAGCACATCCACCATGGAATAGGTGAGGTTGCTGTCGATGGTGATGATGCCGAAATTTTCCCACTCCACGGCTTGGAAAATACACAGCAGCGAGGGCAGGGGCACTGAGTTCAAGTAATCCTCAAAGCGCATGGAGGTGATGGAGTCGATGCTTACTTCCACGTTGTCAGAAGTAAAATTTCTGAGGCTGGTGGAGAGCGTTCGCACGAAGCGGTCGAACACAATTTCCAGCATCGGCAGGCGTTCGTAAGAAAGCAGTGCTTTATCGAGCAGCGCATGGATGCCGCTTTTAGAACCGGCATCGCCGCCGCCAAACCCAAGCAAGCTGTCGATTTCTTCTTGGCTTAAGGTTTTTGTAGGCTCGGTTGCGCCGCCGCCTTCACCGGCAGCAGCGGCCCATTCCGCCGCCATCGCTTCGTCGCTTTGTGCGCCCTCTGGCGCGGCCTGATTTGGTTCGTTTTCTGCCATAGTTACTGTACGATGATTTCCTTAAACAGAATATCGTTGGCCTTCAGCGGGTGAAGGATTTTATTGATGCGGAGCAACAACTCTTCGCGCAAGCGCTGCAAGCCCGCAGAGCCTTGTAAATCCGACGTGCGCAGCTCGCGCAGGTAAATCTGGAACATGTCGCGGATGCGCGGCATTTTGGCTTCCACCATTGCTTTGGTTTCCGCGTCCGGTAATTCCAGCGTCACCTTCATTTTCAGGAAGCTTTGCTGCTTGCCAGAAACGTTCAGGTTCACCAAGAATTCATCCATTTCGAAATAGGAAACTTCAGGTACGCCAACGACAGGCTTTTTGCCATGCTCCTCGCCTTCCTCTTCCGAACCGCCACCCATCATGCCGCCAAAAAATGCGGCGGCAACACTCACTACCAGCAGCAATACCACCACACCCACGGCGAGAATAATGCGTTTTTTGCCTAGGCCAGCAAGCCCGCCCTCGCCTTCGGCAGCACCTTCGGCGCCTTCCGCTCCCTCGGCACCATCACCGCCTTCTTTTTTGGCCTTATCTTCTTGTTCTTCTGGCTTTTTTTCTTCTTTTTCTTCGGCTTTATCTTTGCCTTCTTTTTTCGCCATGATGACCCCTAAGTCAAAGCTGCTACAACGCTGCCTTACCCCGCGTGAAAGTAAGGGTTAAAGGCAGCTTACATCATACGCATCGGGTCTGGCGCTGTCCAGTAATTCCCCGAGCAATCAACCCCATATATAGTAAGGGTGTTGTCAGATATCCACTATATCTTTTAAAATTTTGTACCGGAGGCAATTTTTGCCGCAGGGCAAATATGGCGGATTTTAGCTGCTTTCATGAGTTGATCTGGCTGTTCTTCGCCAATTTAGGCAGCTATTGCCGCGTTAGGTGGGTAAAAACTGCCGCCTCCGGCCCCTCGCCACACCAGCGCCGATTTGGGTATAAAACTCTAATCATCTGATAAACAATAACAAATAATGTTTATGGGCGAGTTGGCACGGTGCTTGCAATTATAATGCTGCCCCCAGGGAACAGTAATAAGGGCATAGGGAATAAAACAGGGAATATAACGATGGATAACGCAGGGTATATTGCACTATCACGTCAGCGGGGTTTGTTCCGCCAGATGGATGTCGTTGCCAACAACGTCGCCAATGCCGAAAGCACGGGCTACAAGGCCGACGGCATGATGTTCGAGCAGTTCCTCATGGGCGAAAGCGCTAAGCAGAAATTATCATTCACCAACGACGTCTCTACCTACAAAGACATGCAACAGGGCGCGATGCTGGTCACCCACCGCGACCTTGACCTCGCCATTAATGGCGACGGGTATTTTGAAGTGAACACGCCGCTGGGGCCGCGTTACACCCGCGCCGGTAATTTCGTCACGCGCGCTGATGGCACCATTGTCACCACGCAAGGTTATGAACTGGTGGGTGAGGGCGGTCAGGCGATTGTGATTCAGGAAGAAGACGACCAGATTGTGGTGCGTGAAGATGGCACCATCACCGTGGGCGCACTGAACGACGAACGCGGAAAAATTCAGCTCGTGCGTTTCGAAAACCCGCAGCTGCTTGAAAAAGCGCAGAGCGGCCTTTTCAAAACCGAGGCGCAGGCGCTTCCGGTCACCGAACAAGATGCAAAAATCATGCAGGGCATGATTGAAAAATCAAACGTCAGTCCGGTGGTGGAAATGACGCGCATGATTAAAGTTTCACGCGGCGTGGGCGGCATCACGAAGGTGATGTCAGACCTGCATGATATGCAGCTCCGCACCATTCAAACCTATGGCAGACAACAGTAAGCGAATTTTTTAAGTAAGGAGAAGTTTTTATGAGGTCACTCGGAATCGCAGCAACGGGCATGCAAGCGCAGCAGCTGAATGTGGATGTTATCTCGAACAACATCGCCAACTTAAACAGCACGGCGTTCAAACGCCAGCGCGCGGAATTTCAGGATTTGATTTATCAGAATCTGGTGCGCGCGGGCTCTACCTCTTCTGACACGGGCACGATTGTGCCGACCGGTGTGCAGTTGGGTCTTGGTGTGAGTGCAGGTGGTGTGTACCGCATTAACGAACAGGGTGCCTTGCGCCAAACCACGAATGATTTTGACGTTGCCATTGATGGCCGCGGGTATTTCATGATTACGCTGCCTGATGGTGAACAGGCATACACCCGTGCGGGTTCGTTCCAAGTAAATCAAGACGGTGAAATAGTAACGCCGGAAGGTTACAGTGTTTCCCCTGGTGTGACAGTGCCGGCCGATGCGGTGGACGTAACCATCAACGCGAACGGCGAAGTGCTGGTGAAAATTGATAATCAGATTGAACCGCAGAACGTCGGGCAGCTCGACATGGTGCGCTTCGTGAATGATGCGGGTTTAGAGGCGATTGGTGACAACCTATACCTCGAAAGCGCGTCTTCCGGCGATCCGATTCAGGGATTCGCGGGCGATGTAGGCTTCGGCACCATCCGCCAAGGCTTTCTTGAAATTTCAAACGTGGATGCAGTGACGGAAATCACGTCGCTGATTACCGCGCAGCGTTCGTACGAACTTAACTCCAACGTATTGCAAACATCCGACGAGATGCTGCAGACGATTAGTCAGGTCAGATAAACGAGGTAAATGATGCGTAGCTTTTTCATCCATAGCATTCTGGCGCTCACGCTTTTTACAGCACCTGCGGCGCAGGCGCTTGAAACGGCGGCAGTTCCGGAAACGCTAGTTGCAGAGCCATCCTCCATCTATTTTCATGAGATTGAAGATGCCATCCGCTCGGCACTGGTGGAGCGCGGTATGGATGAGTCGGTGGAACTGCAGCAACTCTATGTGGTGCCGTTGAATAACGGTAAGGGCATGCCGCTGAATAAAGCAAAATCACTTGGCATTACCTATCCGCTGGCACTGTCAGATATCACCGTGCAGGAACAATCGGGTCGTTTCGTGGCCGTGTTCCATAAAGTGGATGGTCAGGCACTCACCACCGTTTCAGAAGACGCACCAGTGCTACCACAAGCAGCGATGGTGTCTTTAGAAGTGCGCGGTCGTTACGCTGAAACGGTGGAAGTTCCGGCGCTTACCAAACAGATGCGTAAAGGCGATGTGATTGCGGCGTCCGATATTGACTGGATTCGCGTGCCGAAATCCCGCGTGCGCAGCAGTACGGTGCTGGAGGAAGAAAAGCTCGTAGGCCGCACGCCGCGCCGCTCGATTGATGCTGGCGAAGCCGTCCGTATTTCCGATATCGAATCACCGAAAATGGTGGAGCGCGGCAAGCCGATTGCCATCTTCTACCGCACGGGCACGATGGAGTTGCGCGACATGGGCGTGGCGATGAGCGACGGTGCTTCTGGTGATATTATTCAGGTGAAGAATATTCGCAGTAACACGGTGGTGCAGGCAATGGTCAGCGCCCCGAGCACGGCGACAGTGAATTACTGGCAGCAAGCGGCCAACTAAAAGGGAACAGGGGAGAAGTATATGAAACAGAATAAAACATTACAGTTGGTGGCGGCACTCGGTGTACTGATGGCAAGTTCGGCCTGCACCATGTCGCAGTTTGATGAATTGAAACATGTGGGCAAGCCACCGGAATTACAGGCGCCGCAAAATCCGGTCGAGAAGGCGGATTATCAGCCTATCAGTTGGCCGCAGCCAACGCCACTCACGGGCATTCACACCTCGGGTTCTTTGTGGCAGGCGGGTTCTAAAACCTTCTTCCGCGATACGCGTGCCCGCACCGTGGGTGACATCATGACGGTGATTGTAAAAATTCAGGATAAAGCGGAACTCGATAACTCTACCGAACGCACCCGCGATTCATCGGAAAGCCTCGATGTGCCATCGGTGTATGGTCTGCAGAAAAACATCCGTGGTCTGCTAAATCAGGAATCCGAAGGTGACCCGCTGCTGGACATCGGCAGCAAAACCAACACCAAGGGTGAGGGCAAAATCGGCCGTCAGGAAAATATCGAAACCAAAGTGGCCGCCGTGGTTACGCAGCTTATGGCCAATGGCAACATGGCGATTTATGGCAGTCAGGAAATTCGTGTGAACTCGGAAGTACGCCAGATGACAGTGCAGGGCATCGTGCGCCCTGAAGACGTTGCATCCGACAACACGGTAGACATCACGCAGCTCGCTGAAGCGCGCATTTCTTACGGTGGCAAGGGTGACCTTACCAACGTGCAGCGCCCGCGCATTGGTCAGCAGGTGGTCGATATTCTCTCGCCCTTCTAGAAGTTGAACGCTTCAAGGAGAGGAAGGGGTCGAGAGCAGGGCGGGGCGTGAAAACGCTCCGCCCTTTCACTTTTGATGGAATATTTACTTTTCGCGCTCAGGCGTGATGGTGAATTCCGGCGGCTGCAATTTCATTTGCTCTAGGCCGCGTTCCAGCAACATGCAGAGTTCACCATTCGTGCAGTATTTATTGGTCGGAAAGCCTTTTTCAAGTGCTTCATTTGGCACGAGGTCTAGCATTAACATGCGTTCGCCCCCAATGTGCCGCACGGGATGCACATGCACAGAATCATCCACGGTGTGGAGTAATGTGCTCAGCAATTCAATAGCGCCGTTTCGGTAGGCGCCGTCTTTCAGTGTAATCATATATTGGCCGGCATCATCCTGTACGTTGGGAAGTCCGGTCTGTTTTTTAGGGTCTATACCGATATAGGCCTTATATTTGATATTGGCAGCTGAAGTACCCGCTTCAATCAGAATGGCCTGTAGTAAGGCTATGCAATCGCGCACTTCTTCTTCGTACATATCAATACTGCCTGCCCGTTAGCACTTTAAATTCATCCGGTTGTTGGCGTATGGCTATGATGCCATGCTGAAGGCGCTGGCTGAATTCACGGTTGGTGAAATCCGGCATCCGCACGTCGCGGTCTAGCTCTGTTTCCGGCACAAGGTCTACTACAATATTTCGCAGGGCAGCTGCTTTTTTAATATCCACAAGGCTTTTGCCTTCGCCATCGGTTAGCACGGTTGCCAGCGCCTCCATGGTGCCACTTCTATGTGCGGCATCATTTAAATGAATCGTGAAACGTCCGGCAGGTGGCTCGCCGGAGTTTCCCGCTGCGGGTAATTCCAGGTAAGGTTCATAGCTTACTTTTTCGGCGCGTGCGCCGACCAGCCGGCAAATCTCTGCTAGCTGCTTGATGGCCTCGCGTGCGTAATCCGAAGGGCGTTCCATGATGGTTGCTATACTCCTCCCATTGTCGAGTATAGCCTTGAAATACTTAAAAATTCCTTAACAGAGCGGAAAGGGCGGATTCTGCGGTTTGGTGCTGCGGAACGGTGGGCATCTGGTTGTTCAGCCAGGTGAATTGCCGCTTAATATATTGGCGGGTGTTCGTCTGTGCGCGGGTAATGGCATCCGGCAGCGTCATGCGACCTTCGATATAGGCAATCAGCTCGGGCACACCGTGGGCTTTCATGGCAGGCAGATGCGGGTCAAGCTGTTGGTCTTTCATTGCGCGGGCCTCTTCCAGTGCGCCTTTATCCACCATCGTTTCAAAGCGTTTGTTCACGGCGTCATACACGGCATGACGGTCTGGCGCGAGGGCGATGGTGTGGAATATGTTTGCATCAAAATAAGGTATCAGCGGTTTTTTCTGCCACTCGCTTAAGGGCACGCCGGTTTGCAGCACTACTTCATATGCCCGCAAAATACGCTGCGTGTTACCCACATCCAGCCGTGCGGCGGTTTCGGGGTCGCGTTTTGCAAGCTCGGCATGGAACGCGGCGTTGCCGATTTCTTCTATCAGCGCACGGGCGGCCTTGCGTGTGGCATCACTGCTTTTGGGCGTGGGCGGGCGGCCTTCCAGCAGGTGTTTTAAATACATGCCCGTGCCGCCCACCATCACAGGGGTTTTACCGCTTTTCCAGGCCGCTTCAATTTCCGGAATTGCCAGATTGAGCCAGCCCACCACGGTGCAGCGCTCGCGGGCTGGCATGCAGCCATAAAGCCGGTGCGGGGTGTATGCTTGTTCTTCTGCCGTGGGCTGCGCGGTAATCACCGGAATTTCGCGGTAGACTTGCATGCTGTCTGCATTGATGATGACAGCAGGAATTTTCTCGGCTAAAAGCATGGCGAGGTTCGATTTGCCACTGCCGGTCGGGCCGGTGATGATGACGATTTTCTGTTGCATGAAAGGGAACATAACCCAATGCCGGGCTGGAATAAAGACATAGAACGCGATCTGGTCTGCACGCTGCTGGCGCTGCCGGAAAAATTGCCACTGAATGATGCCGAAGTAAACACGGTGGTAGATATATTACAGGCCAGCGGCGCGGTGGTGACCGACGTGGTATGGCTTAAAAAAGAGGCGGCCTGCGATATTTTCTTTGCCATGCTGCCCGAAGAAGAAGCACAGGCGTTGATGGAGCAGGCGCTGGCTGCTGTGCCGTTTGATGCCATTGTGCAGCGCGCGAAAACCCGCCGCAAAAAGCTGCTTATCTGCGATATGGATTCCACCATCATTCAGCAAGAATGCATCGATGAACTAGCGGATTTCATGGGCATTAAGCCACATGTGGCGGAAATCACCGAGCGGGCGATGAATGGCGAGCTCGACTTTAAAGAAGCCTTACGCGAGCGCGTGATGTTGCTGAAAGGCCTTTCCGAATCCACCCTGCAGGAAGTATATGAAAAGCGCGTGACCTTCATGCCCGGTGCGCGCGAGCTGCTGGCCACCATGCGCGCTAACGGTGCGAAGTGCATTTTAATTTCCGGCGGGTTTACGTTTTTCACCAACCGTGTGCGCGATGCGCTGGGCTTTAACATCGATGAGTCGAACACATTGCTGATTGAAAACGGCAAGCTCACGGGCGGCGTGGCCGACCCGATTGTGGACAAGAACGTGAAGCGCGACGCGCTGGCGTTTTACACCGAAAAATTTGGGCTTCAGCGCGATTACACCATGGCTGTGGGCGACGGTGCGAACGACCTATTGATGCTGGAAGAGGCAGGCCTTGGCGTGGCCTTTCATGCCAAGCCGAAAGTCAGGGCTGCCGCGCGCGCCAAACTAAACACTTGTTATCTCGATGCATTGCTTTATGCTCAGGGCTACCACGAAGGAGAGGTCGTAGACCGCCTGTAACCAGTAGGTTTTAACGCAGGAAGGTGTAGGTAACACCCGGTAGGTAAGCATGCTGTACTTAATGCGAAAAATTGGTGAGTCCATCATCATCAATGGCGATATTGAAGTGAAAGTGGTGGAGGTTAAAGGCAAAGCTGTAAAGCTTGGCTTTGAGTTCCCGACCACGGCCACAGTGCTCCGCAAAGAAATCCATGACCGTATTATCGAAGAAAACCTTGCCGCCGCTGGGGGGGTGGGTTTTGATATTGACGATGTCATCTCCGAGATTGATTTGCCGGATGAGCCAAAAAAGCCCACGAAACGGTAACCAAGCATGCCCCGCCATATCACCATCATCGGCATGGGGCTTATTGGCAGTTCACTGGCACGGGCACTTAAAACACACCCCACCACCTATGAAGTAACGGGCGCGGATGCCTCGCTCAAAACGGTGGAGATTTCTAAAAAACTGGGGCTGGCTTCCAAAATAACCAACGATTTGGTGAAGGCCAGTGCGCAGGCCGATATGGTGGTGCTCGCTACGCCCTTAAGCGCCTATGCATCGGTGATGGAAAAAATCGCCCCACACCTTAAAACACAGGCGGTGATTACCGATGTCGGCTCAGTCAAGGGCGCGGCCATTGAATCGATTTTGCCATTCCTGTCGAACGAGCAGCGGCGCTATTTTGTGCCCGCGCACCCCATCGCCGGCACTGAAAATTCCGGCCCCGAAGCGGGCAAGGCGGATTTATTCAAAGGCAAAAAAGTCATCATCACGCCGTTGTCGTTCTCCGAGCGCGAGGCGATTTCCGAAGTGATGGACATGTGGGAAGATGCTGGCAGCGCCATCGAGGTGATGGAAACCCGCAAGCACGATGAAATTTACGCGCTGGTGTCGCACATGGTGCAGCTTTTGTGCAGCGCTGCCATGATGGCGATTACCATTTTGCCCAAAGAAAGTTACCGCGAAATTCAGCAACGGATGGACAATAATTTCCGCGCCTTTATTCGCCTCGCGGGGTCAGACCCTGTGATGTGGCGCGATATTTTCAGCGTCAACAGCGCGCATATTGAAGCGGTGGTGCGGCGCTTTTCCATGTATTTCATCAGCCTCGTGCGCATGGTCGAGGCAGGTGATAACGGGGGTTTAAAAAAACGGCTAGAATCTGCGCGCAAAAAGCGTGATGAATTTTATTCCCGCCTGCATCACACGCCCGCGGCGAACGACCTTGTGGCGTCCGACTACGGCCCCGCGAAGTCCTATGCGCTTTCTTACCTTGAATTACTACCGGTGCTGATTTCTACCGCCATTATGGATAGTGTGCCGGAAGAAGAATATGAACACGCGGCGGGAGCTGGTTTTTATGGCTTCACGCGCAGCATCGTGATTCCCGGCGCGACCGATGTCACGCGCATGCTGGCGCACCGCAAGGCGGTAGTGGTGGCGGCGGAAGGCTTTTTGCAGCAGGTGGATTTTCTGATGATTGCCGTTAAAAAAGGCCAGCTCAAAATGCTGGAAGAATCACTCGCGCGGGCACGCGAGAGTTACCACATTTTGCTCAAAAAATAACTACAATTTGCGGGTTTTATCTGCCGGATATACGCCGAGTACGCGCACTTTTTGCGTGAAGAAGCCGAGCTCCTCCAGCGCTAGTTTCACGGGCTTTTCCGAGGGGTGGCCGAGGAAACTCATGAAGAACTGCGCAGTCGGCGCATCAAAGCCCTGAATGTAACTTTCCAGTTTCAGCACGTTGATGCCGTTGGTGGCAAAGCCACCCAGCGCCTTGTAAAGCCCTGCGGGGATGTTGCGCGCGGTGAATAAAATGCTGGTGATGATATTGCCGCTGGGGTTCGGGTCCGTTGGCTCTTTAGAAATCGCCACGAACAGCGTGCGGTTGTCGTCATGGTCTTGCATGTCTTCTTTCAGCACGTGCAGGCCATAAAGCTCTGCTGCAAGGTCAGAAGCCAGCGCAGCCTTCGTCAGGTCCTTCTCCTGCGCGATTTTTTCGGCAGCGGCAGCAGTATCAGAAAACGGTGCTGCGGCAATGCCTAATTTGCGTAAATTATCGCGGCACTGCATCAGCGCCTGACTGTGGGAATAAGCGGATTTCACCGTTTCCAGTGTGGCGCCTTTTGGGGCCAGCAGATGGTGACGCACCTTGTGGATATATTCGCCGACAAAATACACGCTGCTGGCGGGCAGAATATTGTGGATTTCCGCCACGCGGCCCGCGCGGGAATTTTCGATGGGAATCAAGCCCAGAGCGGCTTTTCCACCATCCACGGCTTCAAACACATCTTCAAAGCTGGGGCAGGGCAGCGTGTCCATATACGGGTAGGCCTTGCGGCAGGCAACGTCCGAATGCGCCCCGGCAGAGCCTTGAAACGCGATGATATTTTTAGGGTCTTTGGTGGCAGACATGCTGAATTCCTAGGTTTTCTGCTTCATTTTGACGAAATATAGTGCTATATTCCCTAGCCTTGCGGCATAAGGCAAGAAGATAGTATAAATTCAGAAGAATGCAATTTGTATGGCAGGAAAAACGAGCGTGAAGCAGGAAAAGCCTAAAACGGAAAAACCATCAGGTGCGGCGTGGTCGCCGACCAGTTGGCATGGCTTGCCGATTCGCCAGCAGCCGGAATACAAAGATGCGGCCAAGCTGAAAGCAGCGATTGGTACGCTTGGCAATTTTCCGCCGCTTATCACGCCGTCGGAAGCTCGCCAGCTTAAAAGCCAGCTTGCCAAAGTGGCGGAAGGTAAAGCTTTCTTACTGCAAGGCGGTGACTGCGCTGAAAGCTTTGCTGAATTCTCGCCGGACAATCTGCGCCGCTATTTCCGCGTGATGCTGCAAATGACCGTGGCGCTTATGTATGGCGCCGGTAAGCCGGTGGTGAAAGTAGGCCGCGTGGCGGGTCAGTTCGCAAAGCCGCGTTCCGACAATACCGAGAAAAAAGACGGCATCGAACTGCCGAGCTACCGTGGCGACATGGTGAATGGGATGGATTTTAACGCCGAAGCGCGTGAGCCAAACCCCGAGAATTTGCTTAAAGTATACCACCAGTCCACCGCCACGCTGAACTACCTGCGCTCGCTCGCCAATGGTGGCTTCGCTGGCCTGAAGAACATCAGCCGCTGGAACCAGAGCTTCGTGGATAAGTCTCCGCAGGGTCAGCGCTTTGAAGACATGGTGCATCGCATTAACGACGCGCTGTCGTTCATGGAAGCTTGTGGCCTGCCACTCGATGATTTGGAGCAGCTGAAAGAGGCGGACTTCTTCATTTCGCACGAAGCCTTGTTCCTGCCGTATGAAGAAGCCTTCACGCGCCTTGATAAGGAAAGCGGCGAATATTATGCCGCTTCTGCCCACATGTTGTGGATTGGCGACCGCACGCGCACGCTCGGCGAAGCGCATGTGGAATTCATGCGCGGCATCGGCAACCCGATTGCCACCAAAGTCGGCCCTTCCATGCAGAAGGACGACCTCTTAAAGCTGATTGAAACCTTAAACCCGAAGAATGAAGCCGGTAAGCTCACGCTCATCAGCCGTATGGGTGTAAGCAAGGTGGAAGACGCACTGCCGCCGCTGGTGCGTGCAGTGAAAGAGGCTGGTCTGAATGTTATCTGGTCGTGCGACCCGATGCATGGCAATACGGTAAAGTCACCCAATGGTTACAAGACCCGCCCGTTCAACGATATCCTTGGCGAAGTGCGCAAATTCTTTGCCGTGCATCAGGCCGAAGGTACGTATGCGGGTGGCGTGCATTTTGAAATGACAGGGCAGGACGTCACCGAATGTGTCGGCGGTGCGCAGGCCATTTCTGAAGTGAACCTGAAAGACCGTTACCACACGCATTGCGACCCGCGTCTTAACGCCTCACAAAGCTTGGAACTGGCGTTTCTGATTTCCGAAGAGTTAAAGCGTAAGTAGGCTTAGTCGCCGAGCAGTCCGGCGTTGCCTTCTTCTTCCAGCGTGTGGCCGATTTTGCTCGCGGCCTGGCAGATTTCTTCTGGGTAATTTTCAATCAATGCGCGCAGCGTGTGCCGAATGGCGGGGTCGTCAAAAGCCTTTTCAATGCGTGGTGGGTTGCGCAGGAAGTTAAACAGGTACTCCAGCGATTCTCCCGGCAAATCATAGAATGAACCTTGTCGCGCCAGAATGGAAAGTGCAGTCAGTAAGGGCTTTAGGCCTCTGCGTTCAATCGCATTGCTGTTTACATTGTCACCCGCCTCGAAGGTTTCATCGGCATCTACGCATAGTTGGCGGGCTTCTAAAAACGCCATGCATTTGAGGCAATGCATACTGGCTTTAATCGCAAAATCTTCTACCGCTGCTTCAGGCATCAGGCTTGCGGCTACTAGCGCGTCGCCCAAACTGCAGAACGTGTCATAGCTCAGAAAAATAGCGCCCATGCTGTCATTATTGATGCTCAGCATGTTGTAGTGGTTTGAGAAGATTTTATATTTATTGACGGTTTTTTCGGTGATGGCCTGTGTGATTTCCGTGTGCAGTTTTTTCACATACGGCACGTTGATTTGCAGTAAAATCCGGTTTAGCAGGAAGGTGATTTCCACCAGTGGCTGGAGCTGGCTGGGGTAAAAAAACGTGAATGGTGCATTTTGCGTTTTGCGTGCCAGCAGCAGCATTTCTTCCACAGGGGCGGCTTCGGCGGTGGAATAGGTGCGCAGCAACCTGCCGGTTTGCTTGGTTTCTTCGTAGGTAAAGGCTTCGCCATTTGACTTGGTTAGCACCACGGTGCTGCCCTGAATGGCGACGTTCACACGTTCCTGAAAAGGGGAGGTGGTATAAAAGCTGCCGCTTGAGGTGCCAATTAAAACCTGCGCCAGCTTTCGGGCCTGTTTTTCTTCCTGCGTAGACAGAGAGATGCGCTGCTGTTCTAGCTTTCCCCCTGTAATCATGCTACGGCGTCCCTTTGCGGTTTGCTACGCTAAGGCTGCTAGTCTAGCACGAAAAATGCAAAAAAAAGAGGGAAAATGGCGCGTTCTGCGAGTGGCTATTTGCCGCGCTGGAGGTCTTTGTCCAGCGATAATTCGGCGTTCGGGTCCAGCGCCACACGGAACATTTGCAGGTTTTCGAGCACACGCATCACGTAGTTGCGGGTTTCTGAAAACGGAATGCTTTCAATCCAGTCCACGACCTCATCGGTGGTTTTCAATTTGCGTGGGTCACCGGAAAGCTTGATCCATTTGCGTGCATTCGATGGCCCCGCGTTGTAGGACGCAATGCCGAGGATGTAAGAGCCGTCAAACCCATCCACCACTTCGTTCAAATAATGGCTGCCGAGCGTGGCGTTATAATCTGCATCCGTCAGCAGTTTGGCGCGGCTATATTGCACGTGTTCGCGGCGCGCGGCAGCGCGTGCGGTGAGCGGCATCAATTGCATCAGGCCCATCGCGCCCACGGGGCTTTTGGCGTTTAGGTCAAACATACTTTCCTGTAAGATGATGGCATAGACCAAAGCTTCCTCCGGCTTGGCAACAATCTTGCCGGTTTTGACGTGCTTAAAGCGCGGTGTGGGATAATGGCTTTCCATCACCACCATGCCGGATTTGCTCATTTCCTTGGCGGCGGCCACACCATATTCCGGCTGCTTCATTTCCTTGCCCATGCGGGTCACGAGCACGGCTTCACCTACGGTTTTTGCTTCCGTAGTGGCAGCGCGGATGAACTTGGTCGCGTATTTGTAATCATGCAAATTATGCAGAATATAAGCGGCACGCGCCTGCGTGTTTTTCAGGTACCGCTCGAAATCCTCTGCCGTGGGTTCTGGCTGTGGTGGCACATCAATTTTACGGGTGTTCAGGCGCAGCAGCGAAAGCTGGCCATAAAATGTATTCGGGTATTTGGCAGCCACTTCAAACCAGCCACGCGCGATTTTTAAGTTGCCGTTGGCCTGTGCTGCACGGCCCGACCAATAGGCGGCCCGAGAAAGGCTAAGCGGCGTTACCACACCCTGAAACAATTTGTAAAAATGCTTGTAAGCCTTATGCGGCTCATTCAAAAAACGCAAAGCCACCCAGCCGCTCAGCCACTCACCGTCGGCGAATTCGCTACCTTCTTGCATGCCGTGGTGCGAGATAATTTCATAGGCCGCTTTATATTGTTTGCTCTCCATATGGTCCCAGAACGCGCGGCGTTTTATTTTCCACCATTTGTCACCATAGTCTTTGGTGGAGGAAATATATTCCTTGAGGAATTCATTCAGGCTGTCGTATTTTTTCTTATTGGCGCGCCAGCTCGCACGGTCAAAAATCAGGCCGGGGTCTTCCTGCATAGAGGGGGGCACGTTTTTAATGGCGGCATCCAGCCCTGGGGCATTATCAATTAGCGCGATGCGCGCCTGAAACAGCCGTTGGTCATCTTTATCCACGAGTGGCAACACGCGGCGCGCTTCCGTGGTGCGCTGGTTCCACAGCAATCGGCTGACGCGCTGCACGTGGTCTTCTTTCCTTAAGGTGCGTCCGTGGCGTTTTAAAAAATCAGCCTGTTCGCCTGCGGAGAATTTTCCTTCAATCCAGCTGGCGCGAATAAGGCGGTTGCTTTCTTCGAGTAGTGCGGCACTTTTTTCTACTTTGGAAAGCAGCGCCTCCCCCAGCAATTGCTTACCCTTGGCGGTGAGGGGTTCGCGGTAACCGCGCTCGAGCGTGCTGTCTTCAAACCACGCCAGAATATCTTCTGTTGAGGTGTTATAGGTCAGGGTTTCTTCGGCGCGGCGCTCCAGCATTTTGCGGTCAGGCCATTCCGGATGGCTGTGCAGGAAGGCGGCCAGCTCCTTGAAATTGGATGTGCCGCCGCCATTGGCGTATTTCATCCATAGGAAAATATCATAAATCAGCGGATCTTTGGCGCGTTTGGCGTGGGCAAGGGCTTCGTCCCAGCGGTTGCGGCCTGCCCAAAGCTTGGCGTTTTTGGCGTGTTCAAAGTCACTTTTAGACAGTTGCCACGGATGCGTTGATTTGCTTTCTGCCGGCACGGCATTCGGCGCCGCCAGCAGCAGGGCGGGTACAAGGCACAGCAAATACAAAAGGCGGCGGGGGTTCATGGGTTAAGGCTTACAGCAGAATAACTTTTGAAAAATCCATATTTAGCGCTATAACTGTCGTTCCGGCGAGTGTGTCTTCTTGGTATAGGCAGGAATCATTCGCGGCTCAAGATAAAATTAGTATGGCACGAGGAAATATGCTGAAGGGTTGTTTTACGGCACTGATTACCCCCTTTACCAAAGGCAAAGTGGATGAGAAATCATTCAAAAAGCTGGTGGAGTGGCAGATTGCCGAGGGTATTCACGGGTTGGTGCCCTGCGGCACCACGGGGGAATCCCCCACGCTCACGCACGATGAGCATAATCATGTGATTGAACTGTGCGTAAAAGTGGCGCGTGGCCGTGTGCCGGTAATGGCAGGAACGGGCTCAAACTCTACGGATGAGGCGATTGCCATGACGAGGCATGCCCAAAAAGTGGGTGCGGATGCGGCGCTGGTGGTGTCTCCTTATTATAACAAACCCACACAGGAAGGGCTATTTCAGCACTTTAAAGCGATTCACGATGCCACGCGTATCCCGCTGGTGATTTATAATATTCCCGGTCGCAGCGTGGTGGATATCAGTGATGCCACGATGGCGCGCATTGCGGCGCTGCCGCGCGTGGTGGGGCAAAAAGATGCAACGGGCAACCTCGAACGCCCGCTGACGCTGCGCTTGCAACTGGGCGCAAAAGCAAACAAAATTGCGCTATTTTCAGGCGAAGACTCCACGGCGGCGGCCTTCAATTTGCAGGGCGGCGTGGGGTGCATTTCGGTCACGTCGAACATCGCACCAAAGCTGTGTGCACAAGTGCAGGAAGCCTGCTTTAAGAAAGATTATATCAAGGCAGTGAAACTAACCGACACCTTGATGCCGCTGCACAAAGCGATGTTCTGCGAAACCAGCCCGGGTCCGGTAAAATATGCTGCCAGCCTCATGAAATTATGCAGCGCCGAGATGCGCTTGCCGTTGGTGTTGCCAGCGGAGTCTTCGCGCAAACAGGTGCAGCAGGCGTTGAAACTCTTGAAACTTATCTAAGTATGTATCTATGGCGGGCGGCAAGAAAAAGAAGCAAGATGACGGCCCGCAATATGCGGCACAAAACCGCCGTGCGCGTTTTGACTATGCCATTTTAGAAGATTGGCATGCGGGCATTGTGCTGCAGGGGTCCGAGATAAAAGCCCTGCGTGGCGGCAAAGCCAACATTACCGACAGTTATGCGGAAGTAAGCGGCGGCGAGGTGTTCCTCATCAATGCGTACATTCCGGAATATTCGAAGGCCAGCCATTTTGGCCATGAAACGCGCCGCCCGCGCAAGCTGCTGATGCATAAAACGGAAATTCGTAAACTCATCGGCAAGCTTAAAAAAAGCGGGCTGACGCTGGTGCCGCTCTCGATCTATTTCAATAAAAAAGGCTTTGCAAAAGTGCATATTGCGCTCGCCAAGGGCAAAACCAAATACGATAAACGCGAGACCGAAAAACAGCGCGAGTGGGACCGCGAGCGCGAACAGATTATGCGTGATTAATCCATCCGCAAGGCATTGCTTGGAATCACGCTGGATATTTGATAAAATGGCAAAAACCTTTTGAGGCGCAGTAGCATATGTTCGGCAAAAATACATCGCTTCCCCCGATTGAAACGGCTGTTGGCTCGCCGAGAGTGTCAAAATTTAGCCTTGTTTCATTTGCCATATCTCTGGCCATTATTGGCGCAAGCCTTGCCGGATATGTGTGGAACGAGCAGCGGGCGATTGCTCGCCACCAATCATTTATGGAAAAAGTGGGGAAATATATCCAGATTGACCCTGCGGCGTATGACTTAGTGTATGAGGGTAAGCCTGTTTATTTTATTGCAACGGTAGGCCCAGGCGAAGAGCTGACGGATAGCGAGCTTGGTTTTTCTGCGGGTAAGGTGGGTGCTCTTTCGCGAGAAGTGAGTATGTTTCAATGGGTGGAAACGGAAGTGAAAGAACCACAGACCGGTGAAGTTACTTATGAGTACACCAAGGGGATGAGTGAAAAATATTTCAATAGCGCTAAGTTTGCTGTGTTAGATGCGGAGTATCGCAATCCTTCACCTATCATTGACGATAAGTTTATTGAAACCAATTCGCCTGTCTTTGGTGCGTTCCGTGTTGCTCCAGATACATTGCGGAAAATTATG
Organism: uncultured Rickettsiales bacterium; assembly: GCA_964467255.1. Classification (GTDB taxonomy): domain Bacteria; phylum Pseudomonadota; class Alphaproteobacteria; order Rickettsiales; family RGZB01; genus CAYXPR01. The sequence goes on from CAYXPR010000001.1 coordinate 76,672, forward strand.
GCAGTTGTCCCGATTCCGGCAGAAATTGTTAGCCGTTTTCCGGCAGCATGGCAGCCGCGCCTTACGGTGCAGCCAGAAAGCCTGCTGATTCGGCCGACAGGTGATGCGGCACGGCAAACAATGGATCTTGGTGATTTGCTTGTTTCGTACAAAGCCCTTGCGGTAGGTACGCGTGTTTTAGTGGGAGGAATCCAGCAAGGCACAATGATTAACCCTGTTGATTATTTTGAGGTTACTCAGGCACAGACACTGGACGAGTTGATGGATAATCCCGCACGTGGTTTTGAGCAGGATATTTGGGTGACACGAGGTGGTGCCGCCCTTAGTGCTGGCGTGGGGTTCTTTTTGTTATTTGGCACGATGCGCAGTGTTTTAGGCGGGGGCGGTGTGGCGGTGGGCGCAGTGCTTTCCTTGGTGCTGGCGTGTGCCCAAGTGTCCAAATATTACTGGGCATCCTTGCTGGATGCAGTGCATATTCTAAATATTGCCTCTGCCCTTTCAGGTGGCGTGTTGGTTGCATCCATAATCATTTTCGGTTTACGCACCGTGCGCAAGCGTGTGGCTGGCCGTAAGGCGCCAATCATGCCGCAGATGGCGTCAGCACCGCCACCTCCGCCGCCATCATTCAATTTAGATATTCCCCCCGCTGCATCAGGGCCGATAGTTCCGCCAGTAGACAGCGGTGGTTCCGCGCCGCCTCCATCTAATCCGGTTTAATCTGTAAGGAAGACTATGCCCCCGAAACTGACGCTGGTACGCCCGCCATCTACCACGAACCTATGGGTGAATTTTACCGGCATTATCTGTTTTTTTCTGGGTGTGTATCTGGTGGCTCAATTTTTCCCAAATGCACCAGCACATATTAAGGGCATTGTGGGCTCAATTTCTGCCGCGTTACCAATTGTGCTGTATGAACTATTGGTGGCAAAAGTACATAAAAACCCCTCTGCCAAACTGAGCGCAAAAAACGATCTGAATCTGGTGCGTGTTGGTATCAAGCTGCTGGGGCTGCTAGGCACCTTTGGTGTCATTGCCTTTTTTTACTGGCTGTTCCCTGAATACCGTAAGAATTTTTTCGATCCGTTCTGGGAGTCAGTATACCTGGGGCTTCCCATACTATTTTTGTTTAGCATTTATTATTTTGTGGAAGTAGACCTCCGCATGGAAAAGCCTGAAGATGGCTACTGGCATATGGGCCAGCTGATGTTGTTCAATTTCAAGCCGGTGAAGGCGCGTGTGCTGGCCGAGCACTATCGCTCATGGGCGGTGAAGGCATTTTTCCTTCCACTCATGTATGTATACATGATTCAGAACTTCAACTTCCTCATGTATTTTGATTATAACGCGCCGATGAATTTTAACCGCGCCTATGATTACCTTTACAACATTATCTTCACGGTGGATGTAGCGTTTGCTTCGCTGGGCTATATCATGACGCTGCGCCTGATGGACTATCACATCCGTTCTGCAGAGCCCACCATGGTGGGCTGGACAACCGCCCTCATGTGCTATTCGCCATTCTGGAGCGCGGTGTTCTATGGCAGTTATTTTGCGTATAACGACAATCTGTATTGGGGTGACTTCACAGCGAACAATGATGTGCTGCAGGTGCTGTGGGGCAGTGCAATTCTGCTGTCGATTACCATCTATTCGATTGCGACGGTGGCGCTGGGCTGCCGCTTTTCGAATCTGACCTATCGCGGGCTGGTGACGAACGGGCCGTATCGTTTTACCAAGCACCCTGCCTATATCAGCAAGAACCTAAGCTGGTGGCTGATATCCATTCCCTTCGTGATTACGGCAGACTGGCAAACATCGCTGCGCCAATGCATTATGCTGCTGGGGGTAAATTTCATTTATTATGTGCGTGCCCGCACGGAAGAAAACCATCTTTCCAACTATCCGGAATATGTGCAGTACGCGAACTGGATGAACGAAAATGGCGTTTTCCGCTTTGTCCATAAGTGGGTGCCGTATTTTAAATATTCCGAAGAGCGTGCTCAGGCATCCGGCAGCGTGGCATGGTGGAAAAAAGTGGAAGGCTATAAAGACGGCTATTAAAAAATGTTTCACGTGAAACATTTTACAAATTGTTACATTTGCCGCAGATAGCCTTCCGGCTTGCATTGAAACAAGAGAGAATGAAAGCTTTTGCTTGAAGTGATTAGCCGAGCGTAATCATCAGCTCGTCCCACTCGCGCTTGGTGAGGCCGCTATTTTCCTGCGTGACTTTTTCGCCCTTCATCATGCGCTTGACGACCTCCACACCTTTGCCGGAAAGATGCGCGCCTTTGACGCGATATTCCATGAAAGCGTTGTAGGCGAGGGGCACCCATTTCTGCACGATGTCTAGCATGGCATCCGCATAGGCGCGGATTTCATATTGTGCGTGAGAGTCGGCGCGCAGGTGCAGGAAGTGGAACAGGTTGTGCAGGTCGATTTTCCAGTACCACTGCGTGTAGTAATTCAGCGTGAGGTTCATGCGCGCCAGTTCGCGGGCAAGACCGTTTTTGCTTTCATCGAGCGGATTGCCCTGCTGGTCGCAGTTCATGAGTGTTTCATAGTTGCTGTAGACCTGATTGGAATCATTCTTCAGAATTTCCAGCACGCGCGCCGCTTCAAGCTCGGTGAGCGGTTCATCGCTGCGGCCCTGATGGTTCTTTTTGGATTGCGGCGCAAGATGCTCGCGCTTGGGGATGTAGAATTCTTTATCGAGAATCGAATAACGCGCGGAATATTCATTCACGTTGGCGGTACGGTGGCGAATCCACTGGCGCGCGATGAAAATCGGCAGCTTCACGTGGAATTTGATTTCGCACATTTCAAATGGCGTGGTGTGCCAATGGCGCATGAGATAGTTAATAAGGCCTTGGTCTTGGTTGACCTGCTTGGTGCCCGTGCCGTAAGACACGCGGGCGGCCTGCACAATGGCGCTGTCGTCCCCCATATAATCCACGACACGGACAAAGCCGTGGTCGAGCACTGGAATCGGCTCGAACAGGATGTTTTCCAGCGCGGGAACGGTGGCGCGGCGGGTTTGATACGCCGCCTTCTGGGTTTCTTTCACTTCAGCCAGTTGTTCTTTCGTCAGTGCCATGAAAACTCTCGGAGGGGTTTAGGGGTGTGATTCGCTCTCTTTTTTAGAGTAAAAACCAAGGGGGTGACAAGCCCTATTTTCACCCCTGTTTACAGGGGGAAGAAAAGCCTAAAACAGGCTAACTGGCTTTAAAATCGGCAGAAAATCTGCGTCACAGGCTTGCGGCGAACCCAAAGGGGGGCTATAATGAGGGTGTTCTTTTTAGAACTATGGCGATAAACGCTACTTAGAATAGACGTGATGGACCCGGGGGCGGTACCCGGCGCCTCCACCACGAAAGCTTTAGGAATAAGGCTTTTATGGCGGGGGCGAAATAGGCTCGACATGCGTAATAAAAAAGTGGTTTTTGCCCGGGGTGATTCTCCGGCAGACTTGTTCTGTGACTGGATCATTAAAGTAAATGCAAACGATAATTTTGCATCCGCTCCGCTGAAAGTTGCTGCCTAACCTTATTGGGTTAAGCACTACAAGTAAGTAAAGCGCGGCCGCGGGGGAGCCGGGCAACAGAATCCCCCGCACTAATGAAAAACGCATGAAGGGCGTTATGACGCAAGATAATAACGGCAATGATTTACTGGATTATGGCAGGCTGATTGACGAAGCCATGCACATGATTGTGAAGAAGGCGCTCGAGTTGGTGGGCCGCCACGGCTTGCCGGGTGAGCATCATTTTTATATTTCATTCGCCACGAACGCGCCCGGCGTGATGATTTCAGACGAGCTGAAAAAGAAATACACCGAAGAAATGACGATTGTGCTGCAGCACCAGTTCTGGGAACTGGAAATTGAAGAGGACCGCTTTTCCATCGTGCTCAGCTTTGACAACATCAAACAGAATCTGACGGTGCCATTTGCTGCGATTACCTCGTTTGCAGACCCGAGCGTGAAGTTCGGCTTGCAGTTCCGCCGCCCGAACGAAGATGATTTCGAGGATGAGCCGGAGGAAGAAGGCGAGCAGATGGAGCTTGAGCCGCAAAAGGCAAAAGCCAAAGGCAAAAGCGCCGCCGCCAAAAAACCACCTAAAACGAGCAACTCGAATAACGTGGTGACGCTCGATAGCTTCCGCAACAACAATAAAAAATAACTAAGCAGCCTTGGTAGTGCTGAGTGCCGTGATGTGCGGCGCTATGAGCGCGTGCCACGCGTGCTGCATTTTTTCAGGAAGCATTTCAGGCGGTGTTGCGATGCTGTCTTCTGCCAATGTCATGCGGATGTTCCACAAGTATTGGTGATGCGCAGCAAGGGCTTCTTCATTAAGAGCGCTGTTTGCACCAGCTTGGTTGAGCCAGTGCAATGTTTGCATGTCGCGCAGCCCACCTGCGCTTTTTAAAATGTTCAGTGGCTTGGCATTCTGTGCAGCATGGCGCGCACGAAGCTCAGCGCATTTTGCGGTGATAAAAGTGTCGCGCTTTGCTGCTAGCAACGCATGAAACGCGGCAGAGAGTTCAGAGTGCCGTTCCGTGTTTCCTGCCGCACAGCGCATGTCGAGCAGGCTGGTGAATGTGGCATGATTATCTGCAGCAAGCTTTAGCGTTTCTGCCACTGTGCGCACGGCATGGCCAGTGCTAATCCCTGCATCCCACAGCGTGTAGAGCAGTGTGCGGATGGTGGTTTCTTCGGCAGGCGTGAGTGGCGCAGTATGCAGGAACAGAATGTCGATATCGCTAAACGGGGCGAGCGTACCGCGACCATATCCACCTGTTGCGATGAGGGATAACGCTTGAGTGTTTTGCAGAAAGCGCGAGAGGGTTTCATCCATGCGCTGCGCGGCTTTCCGCGCGGGGTGGCCTTCCGGTAGCGCTAAAAAACCGTTGTTATTCCTCATTATCAGAAGGCGCTGGAACTTCTGCATCAGTGGATGCAGCGTCTTTTCCATCGGCAGGTGCGGCATCTTTATTTTCAGATTCTTCTTCGGATGCTTTTTTGGCATTCTTGTGATGCGGCAGTTTCTTTAGTTCGGGTGCAAGCTCCGGTTCTTTTTTCTTTGGCTTGCCGTCCTTCATAAATTCTGGGGTTTTTTCTTTTATTTTTTCATTGAGCTCAATAGCAAAAGGTTTGCTTGGTTTATATTTTGCGGGATCATGGGGGATGATGTGCAGCGCGAGAGAGTAACCCATGCACTGATCGGCGCCACTTGTCATGCTGAGGCGGCGGTCTTTCCGTAGAAAAATATATTGGTTGGAAGCCTGATATTCCGGCGCCAGTTTCCAGCCGCGGTCACGGAACAACGCTACATAAAAATTCTCTACTTCATTGGCGTGTGCAATGGGGCCGTAAAGTGTTGCTGTGCCCGTGCCGTCGGGCTGCGTTGCATCTGTTTCGATGGAAACATGCGAATGAATCACCACTTCAGGCCAGTTAAGAAGTGATATGCGTGGGCGGTCCTGTGGTGGCTCTTCAGCCATTTTTTTGCATTTTTCAGCAGCGGCCGGAGAAGAGAGCATCAGCAGGTTTAGTAAAAGAATACAAAAACCAAGCGCGCGCATCCGTTTATTCTCCCTTTGGGCGGATGGAAAATTTGAGCGTCACTGTGCCGGAAGATGTTTCAGAAGATAGATTGAGCTGCTCATCCCCGCGTTCGTACGATGAAGTGCCGCGTTTTTTCCAGCCTAGTTCGGGCAGGGTGGAGGCATAAAAACTGTTGGCGGCATCAGCTTTTTCAGCGGCGCCTTCCATGTATACATCTACCACACGGCCCTCAGGGCTGTCGAACACGGTGTTGAGGTCATCCTTCACAGTGAGGCCTTCAAACACTGGTAAATCGCTGATGTCGGCTGAGTAGTTGTCGCCCGCTCGTACGCTGGTGCCAAAGTATGCCAGCACGGCAATCACCGCGATGGGAAGCATCGCGAAGCAGAGGTCTTTACAGAATGATTTTAGTGTTTTTGGCATTGCGGGCAAAAGAAAGTTGAACGGCCTTGCTGTACTATTCTTTGTACCGGATTTCCGCAGGTTAGGCAAGGTGCATCTTCCCGCCCATAGACCTTAAACTCATGCTGAAAGTAGCCGCTGTCACCGGTGGAACGCACATAGTCCCTGAGGGTGGAACCGCCCGAAGCAATGGCGCTTTTCAGCACTTTTTTGATGGACCCGCTTAAGGCTTCGCATTCGTTGGGTGTGAGTTTTCCCGCTGCCCGCCTGGGGTTTACGCCCGTCATGAATAGCGATTCAGAGGCATAGATGTTGCCGACGCCGACCACCAAACGCTGGTCCATGATGGCGGTTTTGATGGGTGCTTTCTTGCCTTTCAGCATGGCGTGGAGCGCTGGGCCGGTGAAGGCTTTTTCAAGCGGTTCGAGCCCCAGCCCTTTAAAAAGCCGGTGGGTGGGAAGGGCGGATTCGGGCGCGATATCCATGAGGCCAAAGCGCCGCGCATCGTTAAACACCAGCCACAGATTGCCTGAAAGGGCAAACAGCACATGGTCGTGCTTTTTAGGGGCAGGTTCTTTGCGGTGAATCAGCAGCGTGCCGCTCATGCCCAGATGGATAATAAGCACGGTTTTATTGGCAAGATGGATAAGGATGTATTTGGCGCGGCGGTTGATGTGAGTGATACGCTGACCCTCCAGCGCCGCAGCAAAGCCGCGCGGGAAGGGGGTGCGTAAGTCCTTCCGGCGGAGGGCGACGGATGCGATGGTATGCCCTTTTATGGCTGATTCCAGCCCGCGGCAGACGGTTTCGACTTCGGGTAGCTCCGGCATGACGGTAATGCTCCATTTTCTACTATGATGGGCGCGCTAAGCGCCTCATTGCTGCGCTTCCGGTGCTCACGTACCTTCGATGTACGTCGCGCTCCGGTTCTAGAATTCGGCGTTATTCGCCTCATCCTAGCGAAACTGTAACATTACCGAACGGCTTGGCCGCTAAGGTGTTATCGCGTTGCTTTTTGCTCCGGCTGTTTATAAGATGCGCGCCCATTGATGGCAAGAGGGAGCCTATGGCACAGCCCAAGAAAAAGACGAAGAAAGAAGCCGCACAGGCCGATTTCGGTTTCCGCAAAGTGGCGGAAGCGCAGAAGGAAAAACTGGTCGGCGGCGTGTTTCAGTCCGTCGCCAGCCGCTATGACCTGATGAATGACGTGATGAGCGGCGGCCTGCACCGCCTGTGGAAGAACGCGATGGTGAAGGCGATTCCGCTGCACCCGCGCACCCAGCTGCTTGACGTGGCGGGCGGCACGGGTGATGTATCCTTCCGCTTTTTAAAACGTGCGGCGGAAAAAGGTGCAGTAGCCGAAGCCGTGGTGTGCGACATTAACCCTGCCATGCTGAAAGAAGGCAAAGCGCGCGCGATTGATTTGGGCATTTTAAAGGGCATACGTTGGCAGCAAGGCAATGCCGAGAACCTGCCTTTTGCCGATGAAGCATTTGATGCCTACACGGTGGCGTTTGGCATCCGCAACGTGACGCACCGGAATAAAGCACTGAAAGAAGCGCTGCGCGTGCTGAAGCCCGGCGGCAAATTTTTGTGCCTTGAGTTTTCACATGTGCCGAATCCATTACTCGCGAAGGCGTATGATACGTATTCCTTCCACGTGATTCCGAGAGTGGGCGAAATGATTACACAAGACCGCGAGGCATATCAGTATCTGGTGGAGAGCATCCGCATGTTCCCCGCGCCAGATGATTTTGCCAAAGAACTGAAACAGGCAGGATTTGAAAAAGTAGAATATCGCCGCATGACAAGCGGCGTGGTGGCGCTACACACTGGATGGAAAATCTAAGTAATGCGCGGCATTAAAAACAGCATCCGCTTTTTTTATATTGGCTACGTGCTGGCGCGCCATGACGCGCTTTTTTTATTACCGAAATTCTGGCTGTTAACTCTACTGCTGACGCCGGTGAAGCTGCTGGCCATTGGCCACTGGCACCGCAGGCGCGGCGAACGCCTGTGCCGCGCACTTACGCGCCTTGGCCCAACTTTTATTAAATTCGGCCAAGCGCTTTCCACCCGCCCTGATTTGGTGGGTGATGACATTGCCGCCGACCTTTCTGTGCTGCAAGACAACCTGCCGCCCTTTGCCTTCCGCCATGTGCGCCGCACAGTGGAGGCCGATTTGCAAAAGCCACTGGATGAAGCCTATGCCGCGTTTGAGAAGAAGCCTGTGGCGGCGGCGTCGATTGCGCAGGTGCATTTTGCCGAAGACAAAGAAGGCAACCTGCTGGCGGTAAAGGTGCTGCGCCCCGGTATTGGCGTGCGGTTTGAGAAAGACATCGATTTGCTGCTGTGGTTGGCCGAGATGGTAACACGTCGCGCACCTGCCACGCGCCGCCTGAAGCTGGTGGAAGCGGTGCAACTATTTGCCGACAGCTCGCGCATGGAACTAGACCTGCGCTATGAAGCCGCCGCCGCTGCGGAGCTGAAAGAGAATTTCAAGAATGATGCCGGCTTTAAAGTGCCAGCAGTGGATTGGCACCGCACCAGCCAACATGTGCTGACGCTCGAGCGCGTGGATGGTACGAGCGTGTATAAAGCCGATGAACTGGCCGCGCAGGGGCACGATTTAGACAAGCTGATTGCCAAAGCAGGTGAGGTGTTTTTTAAGCAGGTGTTCCGCGATGGGTTCTTCCACGCCGACATGCATCCGGGCAATGTGTTCATCAACGGCAAGGGCGAGATTGTGGTGGTGGATTTTGGCATTATGGGCCGCGTGGACCGCAAAACGCGCCTGTATCTGGGTGAGATGCTGAAGGGTTTTTTTGAGCGCGATTATGCCAAGGTGTCGCGTGTGCATTTTGAGGCAGGCTATGTGCCTGCGACCGAGTCGCCTGAGCGTTTTGCCCAAGCCTGCCGTGCGATTGCTGAGCCGATTTTCGGCCTTCCCCAGAATGATATTTCCATCGGGCGGCTGCTGGCACAGTTGTTTAAAGTGACCCGCGAATTCAACATGGAAACCCAGCCGCAACTGCTGCTGCTACAAAAAACACTGGTGATGGCAGAGGGGCTTGGGCGTATGCTGAACCCTTCGGTGAATATCTGGCAGATGTCGGCCCCGTATATTCAGGAATGGGCGACGAGCAATTTGGGCGCTAAAGCGCGCGCGCTGCATGCGGCGGAAGATGCCAAAGACGTGCTAAGTGACTTAAAAACAGCCTTTTCTGCCGCACGCCACCTTGCCAGCGCGGTGACGCCAGAAGGCATCCGCCTGCACCCCGACACAGTGGCAAGCCTTAAAAAGCGCCCCGCCGGCTGCCGTTTGAAATGGGCGCTGAAAATGCTGGCGCTACTACTGGTTGTGGTTGTGGCATCTGCAACCGTGACGGTGCTGACGTTTTTTGCCCTGACGGGTAGCCTTACTCATTAACAAATTTACCATTAAAAACCCTTTATTTTTGCCGTTTTCGGGTCTATAAAGCCCTTGGGAACACTGATAGGGGAATGGGTATGGCCACGGGGAAATCCGTGCTGCTGGTGATCACCGGTAGTATCGCTGCCTATAAATCACTCGAGTTGATGCGCGGCCTGAAGGAACAGGGCGTGAGCGTGACATGCGTGCTGACCAAAGCCGCCGAACAATTCGTGACGCCGCTGACCTGCGCGTCTGTTTCCGGTAACAAAGTCTATACGGATTTATTCTCTCTGACCGACGAAACGGAAATGGGTCATATTGAACTTTCGCGCAAGAACGACCTGATTGTGGTCGCGCCTGCCACGGCGGATATACTCGCGAAAATGGCGCATGGCTTTGCCGATGATTTGGCATCCACGTTATTGCTCGCGACCGACAAGCCCGTGCTGGTGGCACCCGCCATGAACGTGCGCATGTGGGAACACCCCACCACGCGCCGCAACGTGGAGCAGGTGCGGCAGGACGGTGCGTTTTTCGTGGGCCCTGAAAAAGGCGAGATGGCGTGCGGCGAATATGGCATGGGCCGTATGGCAGAGCCGGAACAGATTGTGCCCGAAATTCTGCGTTACTATGAATATAACCGCCTTGGCCGCCCGCTGGCAGGTATGAAAGCGCTGGTAACGAGCGGCCCCACGATGGAAGCCATTGACCCTGTGCGTTATATCGCCAACCGTTCTTCGGGCAAGCAGGGCCACGCGATTGCCGAATCGCTCAAACGCCTCGGCGCAGAAGTAACGCTGGTGACAGGCCCCACGCACATCACCGACCCTGTGGGTGTGAAAGTGATGAAAGTGGAAAGCGCCCGCCAGATGCTGGAGGCATGTTACAAGGCGCTGCCGTGCGATGTGGCAATTTGCGCCGCCGCCGTTTCAGACTGGCGTAGCAGTAACGTGCTGGAGCAGAAGATTAAAAAATCCGGCGGTGCAGAAGACCTCACCTTCACCTTCATGGAAAACCCCGACATCTTAGAATGCCTCGCGAAGCACCAAGGCAGCCGCCCGAAACTGGTGGTGGGCTTTGCTGCGGAAACCGAAGCGCTGATTATCAATGCCCGCGCGAAGCTCGAGAAAAAAGGCTGCGACTGGATTTTAGCGAATGATGTTTCTGGCGGCAGTGTGTTCGGTAAGGATGAAACGTCCATCCACTTCATCACGAATGACACAGTGGAAGACTGGCCCGAGATGAATAAAAAAGACGTGGCAACCCGCCTCGCGGTGAAAGTGGCTGAGCATTTTGAAGAAAATGCCGGCACCCCGCAGCCCAAAATCAAAAGCGTAAGGACCGCATAGCATGAAGCAAATTGGCGTAAAAGTAACCGTATTGCCGCATGGCGAGGGTTTGCCGCTTCCGGCCTATGGCACGGCACAGAGCGCAGGCATGGATTTATGCGCCGCGATTGCGTCCGATGTGGTGTTAAAGCCTGGTGAGCGCCAGTTGGTACCTGCTGGTTTTGCGATGGCGCTGCCCGAAGGCTTTGAAGCACAGATTCGCCCCCGCAGCGGCCTCGCGCTTAAAAACGGCATCACGGTGCTGAACACGCCCGGCACGATTGATGCGGATTACCGCGGCGAGATTAAGGTACTGCTGGTGAATTTAGGTACGGAAGCATTTACCATTACCCGTGGTATGCGCATGGCACAAATGGTGCTGGCGCCGTTTACGCAAGGTGCATGGCAGGTGGTGGATGACTTGGAAGAAACCGCGCGCGGCGCAGGTGGTTTTGGTTCTACCGGCACACATGGTTGATGGGCGATGACACAGGCACACAGCATTTGCAAAAAAGCATTTATCGCCATTGAGGCGGTGCTGTATATCGCTTGCCGCGTGACGGCTGACCCCGTGCGCAGCCGCGAGATTTGCCAATATCAGGGCGTGTCGGTGCGCTACCTTGAACACATGCTGCAAAAGCTGGTGCATGACGGTGTGTTAAAAGGCGTGCGTGGCCCCAAAGGTGGTTATGTACTGGCCCGCGAGCGCCGCAAAATCCGCTTAAGTGATATTTATCTTTCGATTGAGGCGCTCGAACAGCAGGATAAAGACGAGCCGCCGCCATCGGCACTGCAACTGCACATCATGAAACCGATGTGCGATGATTTGCGCGGCCAGGCGCTGCATAAAATGGAAGGCCTGACCATTCATGACCTGTGCGATGCGGTGAAAGCCAAGGGCATTATCATTGAAGGCAAGCGCAAGGGCGATTTCAGCATATAAACCGTGTGTTTTATAGGGAGAATCATGCATTTTTCCTTGGACAGGCCTCAAAAATCTACTAATGTGCCCTCACGCGGTGAAGCGACTTCGGCTATGTATAATTTTTTAGGAGTCAATTATGAGTGCAGCACTCAAAGCGAATGAAAAAGTGAATGTGAAATATACGACCAAGGGTCGCGGCAAGGTCTATGAAAGCATCGTGGACACGGTGGGCGATACGCCGCTGGTGAAGCTGAACCGCCTTGCCAAAGAAGCAGGCTGCGTGGCCGATATTTATGTGAAGTGCGAATTCTTCAACCCGCTCGCCAGCGTGAAAGACCGTTTGGCGCTGGGCATGATTGAAGATGCCGAAGCCTCCGGCAAACTGAAAAAAGACAGCGTGCTGGTGGAACCGACTTCCGGCAATACGGGTATTGCGTTGGCATTTATTTGCGCGCAGCGCGGCTATAAATTGATTCTCACCATGCCAGAAAGCATGAGCGTGGAACGCCGCAAAATGCTGAAAATTCTTGGTGCAGAACTGGAGCTGACACCGGCTGCGAAAGGCATGCGCGGTGCCATTGAAAAAGCCGAAGAGATTCTGGCCAGCAACCCGAAAGCGGTGATGCTGCAGCAGTTCAAAAACCCAGCGAACCCAGCGATTCACCGCAACACCACGGCGGAAGAAATCTGGAATGACACCAACGGCAAAGTGGATGCATTTATTTCCGGCGTCGGTACGGGCGGCACGATTGAAGGCGTGGCCGAAGTGCTGAAAGCCAGAAAGCCCAGTGTAAAAATCATTGCGGTGGAACCAGAAGACAGCCCTGTGCTTTCCGGCGGTCAACCCGGCCCGCATAAAATTCAGGGCATCGGCGCAGGCTTTATTCCCGACGTGCTCGACAAGAAAATGCTGGATGAAGTGGTGACCATTGGCAACCAGACCGCATTTGAAGTGGCGCGCAAAATGGCACGCATGGAAGGCATCCCGTGCGGGATTTCTTCCGGTGCAACCGTGGCCGCTGCACTGGAAGTGGGTGCACGCCCCGACATGAAGGGCAAGCTGATTGTGGTGATTCTGGCCTCGTTCGCCGAACGGTATCTTTCGACGGACTTATTCAACGAACTATGATTTTAAACGAAGCGCAGAAGCGGCGCTATGCACGCAATATCGCCCTGCCGGAAATTGGCCCTGAAGGTCAGGAAAAATTGCAGGACGCAAAAGTGCTGGTGATTGGTGCGGGGGGGCTTGGCTCCCCCGTGCTGCTTTATTTGGTAGCAGCAGGTGTGGGCACGCTGGGAGTGGTGGATAGCGACCGCGTGGAACCCTCGAACCTGCAACGCCAGATTTTGTTCGAGACCGCTGATTCCGGCAGGCATAAAACCGAAAGCGCGCATGATGCGCTAGTGGATTTAAACCCCGACATTACCGTGAAAACCTACCCGCTGCGGCTGGAGGCTGATAACGCCGAAGATATCATCCGCCGCTATGATGTGGTGGTGGATGGCAGCGATAATTTTGCAACGCGTTTTGTGGTGAATGAAGCCTGTTATGCGCTGGGTAAAACATTGGTGTCGGGTGCGGTGATTCGGCTTTCCGGCCAAGTGGCGGTGTTTAAGCCGCATGCGGGGGATGAAGAACCCTGTTACCAATGCTTTTGCCCTGAAGAACCACCAGCGGATGCACAGCCGAGCTGTGCCGATAATGGTGTGCTGGGCGCAGCGGCCGGTGTGGTGGGTAGCCTGATGGCGGTGGAGGTAATTAAGGAAATCACCAGCATGGAAAACAGCCTTGCCGGCTGGGTGCTGCACTATGATGCCTTAAAAGCGGAAACCAGAAAGTCCCGCCTTATCAAGGATAAAGCATGCCCCTGTTGCAGTGGGCTTGCGCGCAAACAAAATATCGCTTAAGAGCTTAAACGATACAATAAAAGGAGCAAAGCTATGAAACTGATGGGAAAAAAAACGATAGCAGCGGCGGCAGTGGTGTTAGCGGTGGCAGGCACCAGCACGCTGTTATTTGCAGGAAACGAAACGGCAGATGGTCTGGGGCAGAATTTTTTTGTTAGAGAATTTGACCTGAACAAAGACGGCGTTGTCACCGAAAAAGAAATGGTGCAGGCGCAGGCAAACAAGTGGCAAGAAAAGAACCCCAACGCAAAGCCGAATGAAGAGGCAGCCAAAAAAGCCGCCGAACGCATGAAAGAACGCTTTGCAAAATTTGATCAGGATAAAAATGGCAAGATAGCGGGTGAAGAAATTCCCGGACGCCAAACGATTTCCCGCGAGGATTATGTTCGCCGCGCATCGGAAAGCTTCGATAAAATGGATGCGAACAAGGATGGCAAGTTGACAGCTGAAGAGCGTGATGCACTGAAAAAGAAAGTGGGCAAAGCGCGCGCCGAAAAACAAAAAGCGGCTGCCAAAAAGAAAGAAGCAGAAACCAAAGAGTAGGCGCTAGATTACGGCCGTATAGTTAACCGGTCGCCGCTGACTTCAAAACCGCCTGTTTCATTTAAGAAACTGAGACCCAGCAGCGAAAAATCCATGTCTGCACCATTCACGCTGGCGCGCACATCGCGCACGGTGATGGGGCCCATCGTTACATTTTCTAGCACTACGGGCGCGCCCATCACCGGGCCATTCGCGGTGTTATATTGCTTATTAAAATCTTCCGGCGCCAGCACGAGGCCGAGGCGCTTTGCAGCATCCGGCGTGAGGACTACGTCGCTTGCGCCCGTATCAATCATGAAGCGGATAGGCACGTTGCCAATTTTGGCATCCACATAAAAATGCCCGTCCACACCGGCGCGCACTTCCACACGGCCATCTTCCAGCGCTACTGGTTTGGCGGGCAGCAGCGTGCCTGCCATGCGGTCTTTTACATCCGGCACGAGGCTGTAGACTAGTACGAGCCCCAATATCAGCGCGCACCAGATAAGGCCGTAGCGGATGACTTGGCTGGTGTTGAAGCGCGCGCTTGCTATGAGCGAGGCAATCAAAAACACCGCAATAATGATGCTTTGTACTAAATCCATGCGGCTGGATTCTGCTGAGATGGTGTCAGGGAACAGGCGGCTAAGGCCGAACACGGCCGCTAAAAGAATGATGGCAACAATAATGATATGCGACGTGCGCATGAGGGTTTCTCCGTGGGGTGACGTGGCGATAAGCATAACGCGGAGGCAGGGCATGCCTCAATAAAAAAACCAGTTTTCCAATGACATGAGGCGCATTTTGCCTTATTTCCTTCGTGCGGTAAGGGAAATTATGGCAGAACCACTCATTCTCAGCGTGACAGAAGCGCTCGTGACTTTCGGCGGCAAGCCGTTGTTCGAGAACATCTCGTTCAATATTCACGAGGGCGACAAAATCTGTCTCATCGGCAAAAACGGCGCGGGCAAAACCACGCTGATGCAGATGATTACCGGCACGCGCGAGCTTGATGGCGGCAAGCGCTTCCAGCATCCCGGCATTACCATTGGCTACCTGCCGCAGGAGGTATATCCCAAAACAAACCAAACGGTGGAGGAATATATTTTCTCCGGCCTTTCCACCGAGCGTCAGAATGAAGATCACAAATACATGGTCGATATGGTGCTGACACCGCTTGAATTGCATCCCGCCGACCCGATGGTAAAACTTTCCGGCGGCCAGCTGCGCCGTGCCGCGCTTGCGCGAGCACTGGTGGAAGCGCCTGATATTTTGTTGCTCGATGAGCCGACGAACCATCTGGATTTGGGCGGCATCGAGTGGCTGGAGGAATATTTGAAATCATACCGCGGTACGCTGCTGTGTGTGAGTCACGATAAGACCTTCCTCGCGAATATTTCCGACAAAGTGTTCTGGCTCGACCGTGGCGTGGTGAAAGTATGCCCGCGCGGCTTCGGATATTTTGAAGAATGGTCGGCGCAACTTTTAGATCAAGAAGCGCGCGAGTTGGAAAACCGCAGCAAAATCGTGTCGCAGGAAGTGGCCTGGGCCAGCGCGGGCGTGAAAGCGCGCCGCAAGCGCAACGTGCGCAGGCTAGAAGAAGTGCGCGAAGCACGCGAGCGCCTAAAGCAGGACATGAGCAATTACCGCAAGGCGGTGAAGAAAATTGAAATCGACCCGATTACGGAGCTGGATGTTTCGTCGCGCATCGTGGCAGAGTTTTATAAAGTGAGTAAACATTTCAACACCGGCGCAGGTGAAAAAACCATCCTCAGCCAATTCAGCCAACGCATCATGCGCGGCGACCGCATCGGGCTATTGGGGCGCAACGGCTCAGGCAAAACGACGTTTCTGCGTTTGCTGCTGGGCGAGTTGCAGCCCGACATGGGCAAGGTAAAGCTGGCGAAGAATGTAGAGATTTCCTACTTCGACCAGAAGCGCCAAGATTTGGATAATAAAAACACGCTGAAGCGCACACTGTGCCCGCAGGGTGGCGATTATGTGGAAGTGGGCGGCAAAGTGCGCCATGTGTGCGGTTACTTAAAAGACTTTTTGTTCGACCCTGCTTCGGTGAATGATTTGGTCGGCACGCTTTCGGGCGGGCAGCGCAATCGCCTGATGCTGGCGCGTGTGCTGGCGCAACCGGGCAATTTTCTGATTCTCGATGAGCCGACGAATGATTTGGATATGGACACGCTCGACATGCTGGAGGAAATCCTCTCGCGCTATAAGGGCACGCTGATTGTGGTAAGCCACGACCGCGACTTTTTGGACCAGACAGTAACGCGCACACTCGCCTTTGAAGGCGAAGGCAAAGTACAAAGCGTGATTGGCGGCTATTCGGAATATTTGGAAGCGATTGGCAAAAAGAAACCTGCTGTGAAGCCCGAGAGCCAGAGCAAAAAAGCTACTGTAAAGAAGCCAGCGGTGGCAGCGCCTGCTGTGCCCGTGGTGGTGCTGGCCAAGAAACTTTCGAACAAAGAACAGTATGAATTGGAAAAACTACCGCTGACGATTAAGGCGCTGGAGTCTGAAATTGCCACCCTGCACGCACAGCTTGAGGATGCGGATTTATATGTGAAGAACCCCGAAGTGTTTGACCGCGCCAGCCGCCGCCTTGGCAAAGCACAGAAGGAACTAGAGGCCGCCGAAGAACGCTGGCTGGAACTGGAAGCGAAGCAGTAGAAACGCTACACGCATTGCCCTGCGGCGTGGCCGGATGCCCATGCCCACTGGAAGTTGAAGCCGCCCAAATGCCCCGTTACATCCACCACCTCGCCAATAAAATAGAGGCCTTTGACCCTGTTTGATTCGAATGTTTTGGATGAAAGTTCGTTCGTATCCACCCCGCCGAGCGTGACTTCTGCCGTGCGATACCCTTCGGTGCCGTTCGGAGTGATGCGCCAGCGCTGGATGCTGTCGGCCACTTGTTCGAGCTTTGCGTGCGAAAAATCCGCCAGCCTGCCGCCGAGGGTGTTGAATTCGCAAATGGCGTTGGCGAGGCGCTTGGGGAGCAGCTCAGCCAGCATGGTGTGCAGCTCCTGCTTGCCATTGCTGACTTTACGGTTTTTTAGTTCAGCAAAAATATCGTGCGTAGGCAACAGGTTCAGCGTGATGGCTTCGCCCTGCTGCCAGTAAGACGAGATTTGTAAAATCGCTGGCCCCGAAAGACCGCGATGCGTGAACAGCATTGCTTCGCGGAATGTGGCGCTGCCCGCGCGTGCTTCGACATCTTCCACTGCCACGCCGGAGAGCGGGTTAAAGCGCCTGAGCATCACTTCATCCAACGTGAAGGGAACGAGCCCCGCGCGCGGCGTGATGATGTTCAGGCCGAATTGTTTGGCAATGTCATACCCCCAGCCGCTCGCGCCCATTTTGGGGATGGATGGCCCGCCCGTGGCGATGACAACGGACTGGCAGGTGAGTGTGTCGCTGTCGGTTTTGACGGTGAAAGATTCGCCATTGCGGGTGAGGGAAGTAACGCGTGTGTTCAGAAGTAGCGTGACGTTTGCCGCTTGGCATTCTGTTAGCAGCATGTCGATAATCTGCTGCGAGGAACCATCGCAAAATAATTGCCCCAATGTTTTTTCGTGATAGGCGATGCCGTGCTTTTTCACGAGCGTGATAAAATCCTGCGGCGTGTAGCGCTTGAGTGCCGAAATGCAAAAGCGCGGATTTTGCGAAATGAAATTGGCTGGCGTGGCGTGAATGTTGGTGAAGTTGCAGCGCCCGCCGCCCGAGATGCGGATTTTTTCACCCGCTGCTTTCGCGTGGTCGAGCAGCAGCACGCGGCGCCCGCGTTTTCCGGCTTCTATCGCGCACATGAGCCCTGCGGCCCCCGCCCCGATAATAATTACGTCATGTGTGTTCATCGTATTGTTACGGCACTCGTGCATACAGCACGGTTTCTTCCTGATGGATGGTGTAGTGGTCGAGGTAAAACGCGTAGCCCAGCCCCAGCGAATGGATGTAAGCGGGGATGGTATAAAAATCTTCGTAGGTGTGATACAGGCTGATGGCAAGCTTTGGCTTAAAGCGGCGGATGGCCTGTTCTGCCCCCTTGAGGGCCGGCAGCTCGGATCCTTCAATATCCATTTTGATGAAATCCACGCGCGCAATTTTTCCTTCTGCCACCAATTGGTCGATGGTGGTGGTGGGCACACTTTCTGCCACGCCTTTAGAAAGTAGCGATGCGGCGGGGTTGATGATGCCTTGGTCGCTGATTACCGCATTAATGTTTTTGCAATCGTTTGCCAGCGCAAAAGGAAACAGGCTAATGCGTGGTGCCAACACAGGGTTCTGTGCAATGTTGTGGCGCGCCACCGTCAGGTTGGCGGGCATGAAATCAAAGGCATACACCGCGCCTTTTTCGCCCACGGCGGCAGCAAAAGCCAAGGTGGTATCGCCCATGCAGGCGCCGGCATCCACCACATGGTCGCCTGCTGAAGGGCAGATGCTCACGCCGTTATGCTCATAAAAATATTGTTTCAGGATGAACGCCCACGGCAACCCCGCCAGCGGCGCATCCATAAGAATTTCTGTGCCCATGAACGGAATGTGCACATGGCGTAGCTCACCGAACATACCCTTTACTGCAAGGGTGGAGGGCTCGTGTTTAAAGGAATGTATTTTTTTGCGCTCTGCCCAGTGTTCTGGCGTGTTGGTGAGCAGTTTAAATTTCAGATGACCCATAGCACGAAAGGCAATCAGCTCAATGAACAGGCGCTTAGAGCGCGAGTCTTCCAGCAGGCGGTAGGTGGCAAATAATTCGCGCCAATGGTCGAAAAAAAATTGCAGGTATTTCTGGTGTTCGCCAATTTGGAATGCGGCGGAGTTGTCTTTGCCATTAATGCTGTAGCGATCGGCATCGTAATTATTCTGCTGCAGTGGCGTAACCAGATGCTGGACGAGGATGCGGCTGATGATGTCGCGGAAGGCCTCCGGCGACTGAATCATCTGGTAAGAGTCTGGTGCGGTGGCGGCGGGCTGCGCGGACATGATGGCTGTTACCTGTTTGATGCTAGCCCGGATGCTAGCACGGAGAAGTGTGTGGGGCAAGGGTGCGGGGGATTGTCTAAACCGCCGCCTCAATCATGATTTCCACGTCGTAGCCCTTGGCGGCCAGCTTGGCTTCCACCGTGGCGCGCGCGGGCGTTTTGCCCGGCACGACCCATGCATCCCACGCTTTGTTCATGTCGCCAAATGTGGCAATGTCGGTGAGCCAGATATTGGCTTTAAGGATGCGGGTTTTATCGGTGCCCGCTTTGGCAAGAATCTCATCAATCTGCTTGAGCACGTCTTTGGTTTGTTCGAACACGGATTTGCCCACGGTGCTATCTGCCACCACGCCCGCAGTGTAAACCTTACCGCCGTGGATAACGGCTTCGCTCATGCGTGCGCCGGGGTCGATGCGTGTAATGTCGCTCATGCTTTTGTTCCTTTAAAGGCAGTTTGAATGGAAGTCCGATGTTTTCAAATGCACTTCCACAGGAATCACCCAATACACGCCCACTTTATAGGGTGCAAGCGGTGTTTTTACCGTGGCGGTGCGTTCCTTGCGCCAGTTGTCGATGAACGCTTGCTTCAAGCGGTCAGGGCTTGTGGCGGGTGCGTTTTTGGCTACCAAGGCTTGCGCCCATTCTTCACATACCAGCCGTGCTTTGATGGGCGTGCTGGTGTCGGGCTCAAATGCACCGTCCGTGCCCGTAGGTTTTAAGGTGAGGTCAATCGGAAGATGCGCCTTGGCGCGGTTTAGGGAATGTTCCTGCCACAGGCCAGTACTGACCTGCACGCCTTTCACGCCATCACGCGTGCCGATGGAGGAGGGGCGGAGCAGCACGCGCATGGATTCATCCTTCGCGCGGTTTGGGTAAAGCAGCGATTCGTTGAACGGGCGCAGCACCGTGCCGCCGCCTGTAACCTGTATGTCGAACACATAATTCAGCCAAGGCTGTCGGCTGGACTCCTGAATATTGCCGACGATTTTAGCAATTTCTGCATTGCTGCGCTGAGTGAAGGGCTCAGGACGCAAACCTGCCACGCACGCGCTTAAAAAAAGTACGATGCCGCTGAAGCACAGAATTCCAAATGTGTGTTTTTTCATTTCTGCCTCTGATGATGCCCAGAATCTTTCTAGCATAATCAGAGGCAGATGTGGAGTAGTTAGAGCGACCTTCGGCGCATGAGCAGAAGCACCAATACGACCAGCAACAAAGTGCTGCCGCCACCATATCCGAGGCCCATGTAGCCGGAATGATAATATCCGAGGCCACCGCCGCCGAATAACAAAACAACGAGTAATACGACGATAAGCGGATTCATGATGCTAGTCTCCTTTGTGAGAATGCCCTAAGGCGGGCGTGCTATTTGTGTTTATCGGCGCTTCTTTCAAGGTTTTCGCCACCCTTTTGAATGTCCTGACCAGCACCTTCCATGGTGTTGCAAGCAGTTGCCAAAGAGGCAATAAGTCCGAGGCCAAGAATAATGATAAATAAACGCATGAGAACTCCTGTAATGATGGTTTTAATGGATGGTTTAACGCCAGAAAATGGCGAGTAAAATGATGATGGGAATAGGTACGCCAATCAGCCAAAGAAGAATTCCGCGCCCCATAAAGTTTCCCTTTTTTTGTTCATTGACTCAGTAATGGAAACCCTACAGGTCCTTGTATAAAGGTACGATACAGTTTGCTTCTGGATGTATAAGGGATGTGTAAGTGGGGGGGGCTTATACTGCTTTTTCCAGCATGCTTTGCGCCACGGCCTCGGCGATTTTGATGCCGTCTACGCCTGCTGATAAAATGCCGCCTGCATAGCCCGCGCCTTCGCCCGCGGGGAATAAACCCTTGGTGTTGAGGCTTTGGAAAGTATCATCACGCTTGATGCGGATGGGTGATGAAGTGCGCGTTTCCACACCTGTCAGCACGGCATCGGCCATATCAAAATCTTTTATCTGGCGACCGAACGCAGGTAGTGCCTCGCGAATGGCGGTGATGGCGTAATCCGGCAGGCAGGTGGAAAGGTCAGTTGGTGTTACCCCTGGTTTATAGGACGGAATGACGGTGCCCAGTTGCGTGGAGGGGCGGCCTTTGATGAAGTCGCCCACGCGCTGCGCCGGTGCGGCATAGGTGCTGCCGCCTGCGATGAATGCGGCGGATTCCCATTTGCGCTGGAAGGCGATGCCCGCGAGTGGCCCGCCCGGATAATCTTTTTCCGGCGTGATGCCCACCACAATGCCTGCATTGGCGTTGCGCTCGGCGCGGGAATATTGGCTCATGCCATTGGTCACCACGCGGTTTTCTTCTGATGTGGCTGCCACCACCGTGCCGCCGGGGCACATGCAGAAGCTATATACATCGCGCCCATTCGACGCATGGTGCACCAGTTTATAATCTGCCGCACCGAGCGTGGGGTGGCCTGCGAAACTGCCGAAGCGCGCCACGTCGATGAGTGATTGCGGGTGTTCGATACGGAAGCCGATGGAGAAAGGCTTGGCTTCCACATACACGCCCCTGTCTTCCAGCATTTGGAACGTGTCGCGCGAACTGTGGCCGATGGCGAGCACCACATGGCTTGCGGCAATATGCTCGCCATTGGCGAGGATGACGCCGCGCATGCGGCGCACGCCGCTGCTGTCGGTTTCGATATCAAAATCCGTCACGCGGGTTTCAAAACGATATTCTCCGCCTAAGTCTTCGATGGTTTTGCGCATATTCATCACCATCTTCACCAAACGGAAGGTGCCGATATGCGGATGCGCCTCGGTCAGAATCTCGGGCGGTGCTTCCGCCTTCACGAATTCGGTGAGCACTTTGCGCCCCAAATGGCGCGGGTCTTTGATTTGGCTATAGAGCTTACCATCGGAAAACGTGCCAGCGCCGCCTTCGCCATATTGCACGTTCGATTCGGTGTTGAGTTTGGATTTGCGCCACAGGCCCCATGTATCCTTCGTGCGTTCACGCACCATTTTGCCGCGATCGAGGATGAGGGGCTTAAACCCCATCTGCGCTAAAATGAGCCCTGCGAAAAGACCGCACGGGCCCGCACCAATCACGATGGGGCGCGAGGGAAGATTTTCAGGCGCGCGCGCCACAAAGCGATATTCAATATCCGGCGTGGGCTTCACATGCGCGTCACCCGTGAAGCGCTTCAGCACCGCGGCTTCATTTTTCACCTCGACGTCGAGCGAATAGATAAGGTGGATGGCAGATTTTTTGCGCGCGTCATGCGCGCGGCGGAACACCGTGCAGGAAAGCAAATCCGCCGGCGCGATTTTGAGGCGCGCCAGCGCCGCCTCGGCAATGGCTTCCGGCGCGTGGTCGAGCGGCAATTTGATTTCAGTTAAACGGAGCATATGCAATAAATAAAAATACGATTTTACTGCGGCAAGGTATATCGCTTAAAGAAATCCCATGCAATGCGATTAGATTCCGTATCCGCACAATCGGGCCCAATGAGCCGTCGCGTGATGAAGTTGTTTGGAATCCGGTACTTCACAGAAGCTGGAGTATGCCCTCCGCCATCCATGCGGTAAAAGATTGTTTCAACACCACCTTTTTTTGCCGGATAAGTAATTTTTTGAATACGGCAGTCATCGTTGGTTGCTGTATCCGGCAGCCACTCACTTTTGGCGTTTTCTTCGTCAGAATGGTTTGCATTTATCCACCATTTTACGTTTTGCGCCACGGGCAGCATGTTCCCATGGCGCCAATGAATGGGACCGCCCTCCCATTTTACCAACGGGTCTTCCGTACCGTTCATGATTAAAAGTGGCGTAGGGCGTTTGGGTTTTTGTATCTCAGCGTTATCCGATGGTAAGCTGGAAATAAACGCAGCGGCAGCGGCAAAGCGTTCTGGTGTTTCAATCAGCAGGCGGTATGTCATCATGCCGCCGTTTGATGAACCGGTAACATAGATGCGGCTACGGTCTATGCCATATTGTGTGATTGCGGCATCCAGCACTTTGTTCAGAAAGGTAACGTCGTCAGCATCGGATTTCCCTTTAGAGCCTGGCAGGCGATAATCATTCCATGTTTGCTTATCGCCTTTTCCTCCGCGCTTGCCTGTGCCATTGGGCGCAACGATAACCACACCTTCCTCTTCAGCGATGGGCAACCATTCCTGCGTTGCTCCAGCGGTGTTTTTGAAAATATCATGCATGCTCTGGGTGCCGCCATGCAGTAGTAATACGGCCGGTGGTGGTGTAGTGTATTGCTTCGGAACGTAAATGCGGTAGAGGCGCTCCATGCCATCTATTTTTATGCTGTGTTCGTGCCATCCGGCCACAGGCTGCGCTGCAGCGGGTGAGCCAAGCAAGCATAGAAATATCATCAGGACAAAGCGCGTCATGGGCTGGTTATACCACATCTTAAAAAAGAAGGGGGATGAGATTGATTCAGAAAACGCTAGGGCGTTTTCTTCACCCTTCGGGCGGCTGGCGCCGTCCAAAATGCGTTGCATTTTGTCGAACTGAAGTTCTCATCTCGCATTTTAATCACTTACTAAAACAGGGCTAAAAAGCCCTGTTTTAGTAAGTGGCGGAGGAAGTGAGATTCGAACTCACGGTGCCCTTGCGAACACGGCAGTTTTCAAGACTGCTGCCTTAAACCACTCGGCCATTCCTCCGCATGAAGAGATAGGTTATATACAAACACTACCGAGTGTTTAAGTGTTTATTTTATTTACCAGCTCCGCTGGCGGGGCACTCGGCCATTCCTCCGCAGCCCCCATCAAGCGCCTCTCGGCGAGTGGTTTATTAGATGAATCGCTCAGTCGCCGCTTAGCCTGGCACTCGACCATTCTTCTGCAAAACCCATTTGGGGACTATCTTTTACACCAACCCTTAGCCCATGGGCAACGAAAACCTTACAAAGGCCGTTAGGCTAGTTTTAACCAGGTTAATTCGTGCTTGTTGCACGACAGGTGCACCACGCGTGAGTTTGGTATCGCCGCAAATTGCTGCACGGCAGCGTGGTCGGTTTTGCCTTGCAGCTTGATGGTGCAGAGGAAGTTTTTTGCGGCGTCCTTCGCCATCCATTTCTGCACAAGTGTGTAGAGCCGCTCGGGGTAGCAGGCGATGTCAGAAAACAGCCAGTCGACATTTCCCGTTTTGGCAGGCTCGAGCCCAAAGCCACTTTCCTGCAGGAAAGTGATGTTCGGCAGCGCTGCAATGTGCGGTGCAAGCGGTGCTTTATCGACGCTAATCACCTTTGCGCCAAGCCCCGCGAGCACCCAGCTCCACCCGCCGGGGCTGCTGCCAAGGTCAAGGCACACCTCGCCCGCTTTGGGGTGAATGCCAAGCACGGTAAAGGCTTCCCACAGTTTAAGGTATGCGCGGTTGGGCGGTGTTTCCTTATCTTCCAGAAAATTCACTTCGCCATGTGCAAACGGGCTGGAAGTTTTGCCGGAAGCGAGCATCAGGTTTTTATCCACCAGCATGAAGCCGCCCAGCGGCGCAGTGGGCAGTGGCTGCAAAAAAGTGATGGGCTTCATCGACACATGCGGGAGTTTTTCTACAATGAGCGCCGCGCGGCGGTGATGCTCGAGCGAATAACACGCCCAGTTGCGCTGAATGGCCTTCAGCTTTTTGGCGGCGTCACCGATGGATTCAAACGGAATTTCCTGCGGCTCGAACCACGTGTTTTGCGCCCATACGGGCGGCGTTTTAGGCTGAGTGGCCAGTACCAAGCGCCCATGCACGGCTTTCACCGCGCTGCCGAGTTCTTCGAGCAGCGGGGTGAGGTATTCTTCCTGAGCGAGGTAACCATTGATGTTCATGACTCAAGGGCATACACGCGCAGCCGCGTGGCTGCAATGGTAAATAATAGCGGAGTGTGGTAACTGTTGGGGCATGACACCGGAAGAAATCCAATCTCGTATTTTATACCGCGATGAGTTGATGCTGATTATCAACAAGCCCGCAGGCGTGCCTGTGCATGAGGGCAGTGGCGGCGGCGAGAATATGGAAATGTATTTCGAGCATTTGCGCTTTGGTTTGCCGAACGCGCCGCAGCTGGCGCACCGGCTGGACCGCGACACGAGCGGCTGCCTGATTTTAGGCCGCAAAAAGGAGGCGCTCCGCCGCATCGGGAAATTGTTTGAAGAAGGCCGCGTGGAAAAAACCTACTGGGCGATTGTGGAAGGCACGTCACCGGATGCGCAGGGCGTGATTGATTTGCCGCTGGCTAAAAAAACGCAGGACAAACGCCGCTGGCAAATGAAGGTGGATGAAAAAGAGGGCCAGCCTTCGGTGACGCATTACAAAGTGCTGGGCACGGTGGATGGACTGACATGGCTGGAGCTGAAGCCGCAAACAGGCCGTACGCACCAGCTGCGCGTGCATTGCGCCCATTTGGGTTTTCCGATTGCAGGCGATAGTTTATACGGGCGCGGTGAGGGGATGGACAGCAAGCTACATTTGCATGCGCGCGCGATAAGCCTGCCGCTTTATTCGAGCCATGAGCCGGTTACGGCGGAAGCACCGCCCCCGCCGCATATGGAAACATTACTGAAAAAATTTAACACCTAAAGTGCGGGCCCGCCTTTAAGGCGTGCGAGGTTTTCCACCGCTTCATCGCCCATCGTCATCATCTGCGCGATGCTGAGCATCATCTGCTTCATGCGCTCTTTCAGCTTATTCGGGGCGGTGTCGGAAATGCTGTCCACATGCTGCTGAATACGGCTGATCATTTCCTCGATGCTTTTGGGCGGTGAGGCTTTGAAATCTTCCATGATTTTTTCGATTTCATCCTTCACGTCTTTTTGGCCATCGGCGTAGAGGATGCTTAAAATCTGCATCAGTTTTTTCACCTGCTTTAACTCGGTGACATAATGCTGGAAGCCGACATCGGCAATGCGGTCGCGCATGGCATTAGTATAGTTTTCGAAAGCCTCTTTCCAGAGTTTGCTGGGGTTACTTTCGGGTGTTGCTTCCTGCACTTTTTTTAACGTATCGGCAAAACTTGCCGAAGAGGTTGTGCTGGTGCTGGCAATTTTTGCCGGGGTGGGCATCGCGCCCAAGGCAGTGGAGTCTTGAATTTTCATGGGAAAATCCTTCTTTCGTTTTCTAAACAGTTTGGCGCGTACCCCAATACATGCAGGATTTATGCCATTTTAAAGAGCGCGCACTTTGGGTTTGAGCAAAGCCACAAAAATCGCTATAAGAGTTGCCATGGCAAAAGACCTAGACCATCTGCTAGAAAATAACCGCGCATGGGCCAAGCGCGTGAATGCCGAAGACCCCCATTTTTTTGAAAAACTTTCCAAAATCCAGACGCCGGAATATCTGTGGATCGGCTGCTCGGACAGCCGCGTGCCCGCAAACCAGATTACCGGCCTGCTGCCCGGTGAAGTGTTTGTGCACAGGAATGTGGCGAACGTGATTGTGCACACCGACCTGAACTGCCTTTCGGTGATTCAATATGCCGTGGATGTTCTGAAAGTGAAGCATATCATTGTGTGCGGCCATTACCGCTGCGGCGGCGTATATTCCGCGCTGCACGGGCACAAGCTAGGGCTGATTGACAACTGGTTACAGCATATTCAGGATGTGAAAGACCGCTTTCCGCAGATTTTTAAGAAACTAAGTGACGAAGCCAAATGGGACCGCCTGTGCGAACTGAACGTGATTGCGCAAGTGCTGAACGTGGCGCAAACCAGTATTATGCAGGCAGCGTGGGGGCGCGGCCAGCAGGTGATGATTCACGGCTGGATTTACAGCCTGAAGGACGGGCTGCTCAATAACCTGAACATGACTATTCGCGGGCAGGATGAAATTTTAGAACGGCTGGATGCGGCCATTGATGCTGTAGGTGAGAAAAAATCATGAAAGCACTGAAGATTTTTTTATGGGCGTTGTTTGTGGTGGTGGTGCTGGTGGTGGGCTTTATTTACCACTCGATTTCATCGCTCACGTCGGATGATGCAGAGGCCATCTACACGCAATATTTTGAAGGCAATGCCGAGGAAGTGACGGAGCTGAAAGGCCACGCTATGTATTGGCTGGATTATTCTGCCAGTGTAAGTTTCAAATCGAAAACTCCGGTAAAATTGAAAGAAGAGCAGAAATATAAAACCATTGCGTGCAGCGCCAGCATGCTACAGAAGAACTCGCCGTTCGCGGAGCGCGTGGCGAAGCTCTATAAAGAAGGTGGCCACCACAATACGGAGTATTTTAATGCGCTGGATAAAATTGCCGCCAGCCTGAAATGCGCGGAGTATAAGGGCGAAGAGAGCGTGCACAGCTGGCTGGTGCGCGACCCCAAAACCGGCGAGCATTATTTTTACATCGCGCATTATTAAAGCGCGCTATTCATCACGCCGGAATAGACCAGCACGCCTACGGCAAGTAGCATGAAAAGACCGGAGGCAAACATCAGCTTCGGGAGCAGCAGCAGGTTTTTGATGTTGTTCGGGCGAACATCAGTTTCTTTTTTAGTGGAATAAAGCACTTCCAGCGTGTCGCCGACTTTATATTTATCTTTGTGGGCATAAATTTTGCTGAGTGTTTCCACACCGCTTCCCAAATAATTTTTATAGGAAACAAATAGGCGGACGCTGCCCTTTGTGCCCGGCTCGAGTTTTAAAACGGTGGCGGTTGCAGTGCGTGCATGTTTCAGAAAATTCTTGGCATTCTGATATAAAAAATATGCCACGGCCCATTCGGAGAGCACCATCACTAGCACCACGGCGGCGAGTAGCTTGCTCGGGTCGGCGAGGATGGATTCTAACACGGCAGCGCTCCAGAAGGTAAATTTAATGCCTGGATTATACATTTTAAGCCATATTTTACAATGGGTTAAAAATAAGCTTCGGCTTGTTTGCGCGGGGGGCGCCAATGTGCGATAATGAAGACTGGGATTAAAACAGGAAACAGCGATGGTGACGCCCGTCAAACTCAATACGCCTTATTCGTATTACAACACGGTGAACCCGACAGCGCCGGCTTTGAAGCCGCCTGCCGCGCCCGTGAAGCCCGCTTCCGCGCCTACTGCTCCGACCACAACGACGACGAATAAAACCACGCCGGATTTCAGCAAACCGGTGCTTACCAAAGAGTTGATAACATTCCTGCAGCAACTGGTGAATGATACGGCCTCGGGCGATGTGGGCGCGATACTGGGCGGCAATAGCAATAACGTGATTAGCTCGGTGCTGGGCAGTTCGAATAAAAAGAGAACGGACGCGACGTCGCTCGCCGGTTTTTATGACTCACTGGTGCAGGGCGCCGTGAAAGGCGCTAACGAAAGAGCTGCTGCGAATGCTGCGAATTTTAACCCGATTGATAAAATCCTGAAAAGCTACCAGTCGGCGATCAACGTAAAGCCCGCCAGCACCACCACGGTGACGGCCTAATTTTTCCCATAAAATACCCTAGTATTTTTGACCGTTTTGCATTACAAGCGGCGGGAGTGTTTTTTGCGGGAGAAACCTATGCCACGTAAGCCTTATACCATCGGCCTGATTCAAATGCGCTGCGACGGGAAACCGGAAGCAAATTTGAAAAAAGCCATCAGCATGCTGAAAAGCGCCGCCAAAAAAGGCGTGCAGGTGGCATGCTTGCCCGAATTATTCATGGGCCCTTACTTCTGCCAGAAGGAAGATTCCTCGTTGTTTGATTTGGCCGAACCGATTCCCGGCCCGACGACTACAGCGCTGGCAAAAGTGGCCAAAGAAACCAAGATGACGATTCTGGCCTCGCTGTTCGAACGCCGCGCGCCAGGCATGTATCATAACACGCTGGCGGTGCTGACGCCGGAAGGCAAACTGGGCGGCATTTACCGCAAGATGCATATTCCGGATGACCCGCTTTTCTACGAAAAATATTATTTCACCCCCGGTGATTTAGGCTTTAAAAATTTCGATGTGCCGCAAGGCCGCATCGGTACGCTGGTGTGCTGGGACCAATGGTTTCCTGAAGCTGCGCGCCTGACCGCGATGCAAGGTGCAGAAGTCATTTTCTACCCCACCGCGATTGGCTGGCACCCGAAAGAAAAGAAGAAGTATGGTGCTGTGCAGGCGGATGCGTGGGAAACTTCGCAGCGCGGCCACGCAATTGCCAATGGTGTGTATGTGGCATCAGTCAACCGCATCGGCACCGAGAAAATTGTGGGCGATGGCCTAGAGTTTTGGGGTGGTTCGTTCATCTGCGGCCCGCAGGGTGAAATCATCGCGAAGGCCAGCCGCGACAAAGAGGAAATCCTCGTGGCGAAGATTGACCCATCGCTGCAGGAAACCGTGCGCCGCAACTGGCCGTTCTTCCGCGACCGCCGGATTGACCACTACATTCCACTGCTCGGCCATCCGGAGAAAGAATAATGAAAGCGCCTGCTGCGTATGGCTTTCGTATGCCCGGCGAGTGGGAAGCGCACCACGCCACATGGCTGGCATGGCCGCATAACCGCGCGGACTGGCCGGATAAGTTTGACCCCATCCCGTGGGTGTATGCTGAGATTATCCGCGTATTAACCACGGGTGAGCGCGTGGCCCTGTTGGTAAAAGATGCCGCGCAGAAAAATGCCGCGAAAGATGTGCTGAGCCGCGCAGGTGTGAATGTAAAGCAGGTGGATTTTCATATTATTCCCACCGACCGCGTGTGGATGCGCGACAGCGGCCCGACATTCTTGGTGCGCGGGCAGGGCAAGAAGCGTGAGACGCTGCTGCTCGACTGGAAATTCAACGCGTGGGCAAAATACGCCAACCATAAAAAAGATGATGTGGTGCCGCAGGCGATTGCAAAAGCATTAAAGCTGAAAACCGTGCAGCCGACTTATCGCGGGGAGCGCGTGGTGCTGGAAGGTGGCGCGATTGACGTGAACGGCAAAGGCACACTGATTACGACCGAAGAATGTTTGCTTTCTAAGGTGCAGGCGCGTAACCCGAAACTTTCACGCGAGGATATGGAGCAGGTGTTTGCGGATTACCTTGGCATCAAGCAGGTGATTTGGCTCGGCAAGGGCATTAAGGGTGACGACACGCACGGCCATGTGGACGATATCACACGATTTGTGAACGCGAATACGGTGGTGACGGTGGTAGAAAAAAACCGCAAGGATGGCAACTATGCACTGCTGCAAGATAATCTGAAGCGCCTGCAAAAAGCCCGCGACCAAAACGGCAAGCAACTGAACGTGGTGGAACTGCCGATGCCAAAACCCGTGGTGTTTGAAGGCGAGCAGTTGCCCGCCAGCTATGGCAATTTCCTGATTGCGAATAAAGCAGTGCTCGTGCCGACCTTCAATGATGTGAGTGACCGCGTGGCGCTGAATATCCTTGCTGATATTTTCAAAGGCCGGGAAGTGATTGGCATCCACGCTGTGGATTTGGTGTGGGGCCTTGGCACGATTCACTGCATGAGCCAGCAACAGCCAGCTTAGGCTGGTTCAGTTTGTTTCTTGCGCCCATCTGCTTTGTCGGTTTTGTCCTCAAAACTCACGTATAGAAAATACGCTCAAGTTTCTGCGGGCAAAAACTCCGCGCATCTGGTCGCAATTATCCAAACTGTCCACAGCCTAAGTAATACTTAAAGCGGGCCGGTGGAGAAGGTGACGGTGATGACCGTGGACTGGCCTTGCTCGACTTCGACCCACACACGCTGCATGATGCTGTCGTTCACTAAGTAGATTTCTTCATTCAGTTTTGGTACGACCACAAGATTCAAATAAGTTTCCAGCTTTTCTTTCGCGAGTGCAAAATCATTATGCCGCGTGAGCGGCTTTAATTTTTCCAGCAGGCGGAGGGCTGCGCGGTATTCATCGCCCACCACGGGGAATTTCATATTTGCATCATCCAGCATGAAGCGATAGGACAGCCCGTAATATTCGCAGCCGCTGTGCAGAATGTTCACCGAAGTGTGGGCATCGAGTTTCAGCGATTCAATGGCGGTGCCATCTTCGCGGTTGAGCGTGAACACGCTGGCAGGTTTGGCTTTTACCAGCACACGCTCAGGCACGCCACGCACGCAATTGTTTTGTTCCCAGTAGTCTTTAGCAAAAGATTGGGTTGGTATGCAGGTAATGAGCGTGAAAAATAGAAGGATTTTTTTATGCATTATTATCCACCGCAGCGCATGTTTTTCTTATCGGCCTTGAATTCATCGATGGAGATAAGGCCGTTTTTGTCGGTATCGATGGTTTTGATATATTCTTCGCGCTTTTTCTGCGGTACAAATTTTTGCGGAATGTTTTTGTAATATTCATCGAGGTTCAGGCTGCCGTTATTATCGCCGTCTTTATTGCGGAATTGGTCTGCGATGGAGCTGTCACTCATCATACAGGCCTGTGCAGGCGCAGCGGCGAGCAAAAAGGCACAAAAGAGAAAAATATACAGTGCGCGAAATGACATAAAAACCCCTATGTTACAGCGGTCTAAGCACGCTTACGCCTAAAAAAAAGGCAGAATTTCCTTGACGGCGGACCGTTTGTGTATATTATACCCCCCGAGTTTCGAATACAACTCTCTGACTATTGACTATTGCCTTCTACTCGCATAGCAGGCTCGCTTCTTGAAAGATAGAAGCACAGGTTTGAATCCCACTACTTGGTTGTTCTTCCTTCGTCTTGGCTTAGAGTTCTGGTCACAGTTTTCTGTGCTGTCGATTAACTCTGGCAGGTCGCCACGGTGGTGACGCTGCTCTTAACGCCAATATGATAAGGAGATTCCCATCATGGCAACTGGTACCGTAAAATGGTTCAACCCAACCAAAGGCTTTGGCTTCATTAAACCGGATGAAGGTTCAAGCGATGTGTTCGTGCATATTTCTGCGCTGGAACGCGCTGGCATCACGAACCTCAATGAAGGCCAGAAAGTCAGCTACGAACTCGCCACGAACAAAGGCCGTACGTCTGCTGCAAACCTGAAGCTTATTGCTGCTTAAGGTTTTTCTAAAGCGCCCCTCTCCACATGGTATGCGTGTGCAGCTGCTTTTAAAAGCAGCGAGCCGTTTCTGTGTTTTTCATTACGTATGTTTAAAAGCATAGAGAAAAGCATGGATGTGGAGGGGGCGTAAGAATTCACACGCTCTCTATCATTTTTCACAACTTTTTATATCCGTCAGTGATGCTGGCAGCAATTTTTGCTGCCCCC
This sequence comes from uncultured Rickettsiales bacterium, assembly GCA_964467255.1. Taxonomy (GTDB): domain Bacteria; phylum Pseudomonadota; class Alphaproteobacteria; order Rickettsiales; family RGZB01; genus CAYXPR01. Next base: position 108,818 of record CAYXPR010000001.1, read on the forward strand.
AGCGTTGCTGGGATAGGAGCATTATCATGACTGACTTTAATTCATTTAAACTACCTGAAGCCTTACAAAAAGCGCTTCAGCGCATGGAATTTACGACCCCAACCCCTATTCAGGCACAGGCAATTCCGTTTGCGCTTGAAGGCCGCGATATCTTAGGTTCTGCCCAGACCGGCACCGGCAAAACCGCTGCTTTCGGTATTCCGATTGTCGCAAAAGTGCTGACCACCCCGCGTGGTTCGGCACTGGTGATGACGCCAACGCGCGAACTCGCCGTGCAGGTGATTACCGTAATCAAACAGCTGCTGGGCCAACACAGCCCGATTAAAACGGCACTGTTGATTGGCGGCGAATCCATGCCGAAACAGTTGCAGGAACTGCGTCTGCGTCCACGTATTTTGGTGGGTACGCCAGGCCGTATCAACGATCACTTAGCACGTGGCAGCCTGATGCTGCACGACACGAACCTGCTGGTGCTTGATGAAACCGACCGCATGCTTGACATGGGTTTTGGTGTTCAGATCGATAAAGTTCTGAAATTCCTGCCACAGCAACGCCAGACGATGTTGTTCTCTGCTACGCTGCCACAAGCGATTGTGAAGCTTTCTGAGAAATATCTTAAAAACCCTGAACGTATTGCTGTGGGTGCAACGAATGCAACCGCAACCAACGTGAAGCAGGAAAGCGTGCATGTGAGCCAAGCTGAAAAGTTCGGTGAACTCTTAAAGCAAATCAATGCCCGCGAAGGTTCTATTATCGTGTTCGTGAAAACGAAATACGGTGCTGAGAAAATGGCAGACAAGCTGTGCAAGAACAACGTGAGCGCCGATGCGATTCACGGTGACCTACAACAGCGCCGCCGCGAAAAAGTGATTGCAGCGTTCCGCGCCAAAAAGCACCGCGTGCTGGTGGCAACGGACATTGCATCACGTGGTCTTGATATTCCGCACATTGAACACGTCATCAACTATGACCTGCCGCAAGTACCGGAAGATTACATTCACCGTATCGGCCGCACCGCACGTGCGGGTGCTGAAGGGTGTGCCATCAGTTTCGTTTCCGGTGAAGATGCCGGTAAATGGCGTGCGATTCAGCGTTTGCTGAACCCAGGTCAGAAACTGCCAGGCGATGAAGGTGGCCGCGAAGGTGGTCGCCGCGAAGGGGGCCGTGGTCGCCGTAACGGCGGTGGCGGAAACCCTTCAGGTAATAGGCGCCGCTCAAACTTTAAGCGTCATCACCGCAGCGGTGGTGGTAATGGTGGCAATAATGGTGGTGCTGCAAAGCAGGCCGCATAGTCGGTTCATCCATTGAATGCAAAAAAGCCCCCTTCACCGGGGGCTTTTTTTGTTAAGAAAGTAACTATTTTACGTAGGTGTTGTTAGGATTTATCCGATTTTTAGAGGATTGATAAATAGGAGATAATTCATAAATCAGGTATAGTCACATTGCTCTAACTATCCGGTTTTTAAGGTTTTTTTAACACTCTGCTGTTTGAAACCATGCAATTTTTATAGTAGAATCTTCCACGTGTGATGATGGCCGGGGGGGCCGGACGACACAAACTCTATCATTAGAGTGATATGCCGGTATTATTCGGAGAAAAATATTCCAGCAAAATGCCATCATGGCAGCAGCGCGTTCAGGACGTTGACGCTCGTGACCCCGGAAGTATTTACCGTTTTCTTCTCCAGCAATTTCACGAAGGCATCGCTGCGCGCGAACAAGCCGGAACCACTGTCATTGAAAAGCCTGAAGTGCTGCCTGAAGGCGTAAGCCCTGACTTCATGAGAAAAGTTGGCCAATTTTTACGCGCTTCGGCGCAGATTCGTAGCACGGTGCGCAACAATGGCTCAAGCCAGGCATATGCCGATATCGCTCATGATACGGTGGAATTATTCTTCGGTGAAACAGTGACGGTGCAGGAACATGAAGGAGCCCGCAATACGGGGCCCGGCAGACCGGTGGAGAGGTCCGTTGATTTTTCGGATGCGGACCGTCAGGCGTATCTTTCGCTGATTAACATGCAGTACTACCTGCTGGATATTGCTACCAGCATTGCCACCAGCCTGAATCAGGCCAAAGCTGCGAATCAGGAGTTTTCAGAAAAGAAACCGGAGACCATGGAGCGCACTCCGAAAGTGCATCTCGGGATTAACGGTATGAACACGGAAGTGTGTAGCTCTGACTTCGTCAAAAAGCTCCACGAGGCTTCGGACGCCATTGGCAATGTGCTGGGTCTCAAGGACAAAACACCAGGGCGCAAAGATGCGCCCCCATCTGATTTGCCGGACATGTTGGCAGGGCTATGGAAATCCCATGTGGAACAGAAGCCAGAGCCTGCCACGCAGAAGAATGAAACGCTGGTGCTCTATTACGCGGAGCAAATGTATTGCATGATGCCGGAATTCAATAGGGCGCGTAAGGAAAAGATGAGCGAAGCTGGCGCGACGGTGACAGAGGAGGACTGGATTTCACTCTTTACGTGGTACACTGGTGACTCTGACGGTAGCAAGGTACCGATGGAAACCACGAAGGCATTTTCAGACACGCTGCGCGCTAGGATTACAGAGCTCTACCAATTTGACTTATTGGCCGTGAGAGACACGCTGAATGATGCAGCGGATAAGGGAAAAGAACGCGTTATCATCGACAGAATGATAGAGCAGCTTGGCAAAATGCATACGGACCCTAAAAATTGTGAGTATATCAATCCGGATAACGGGCAGCCTTACCCGCTGGCGTTTAAGAACGACCTGAACAAAGTGAAGCATGTGCCCGGTGTAGAAGATTTGATTGATAAGGCCAACATCTTCGGTTTTCACTACCTGAAAATTGAAATGCGCGAAAATCATCACACGGTGCTCGGTGTGCTGAACGAAGTAGTTACGCCGGAAGTGGTCCAGAAAATTACAGGCAAGAAACAGCGTTTTGAATCGCTGGAAGAAAAAGAAAAAATGGATGTGCTGACTGAGCTACTGGTAAAGCCCAACCAAGCATTCAAGCAACAGTTTAGTCAGGATGAACGCGGGCTTTTAGGGGCTGAGGCTCAGCGCGTGCTTTCGCGCTTAGAGCTGGCGAAAGAGCGCAAAGACCAGATGCACATCTTCACGATTGCGGATATGGAATCGCCTGTGAGTGCGTTGGGCGCATTAGCGCTGCTGAAGGGTATCGGCCACCCGTCAGGCATGGGTGTTTCGTTGCAATATGAAGGACTCGCAGGTGCGGAACGTGCAGCAGGTGATGTGAAGCAACTGCTCGACAACGCGCCTTTCCGCGACCATCTGCGCCAACGCGAAGACAAACTGTTGTTTGCCGTGGGCTATAGCGATATTACCAAACGCGCTGGCATTACCGGACCATTTATGCTGAATGCCGCGATGCGTGATGTGAGCCGCGAATGCCATGTGAATGGGGTGACGGCGCGCTTCAGCATCTTAAACGGCCACGAAACAGGCCGTGGTGCAGGCACGGTGCAAAACGTGGCCTCGGGTCTTGGTGTGAACATGGATAGTGTAAAATACGCGCTTGCAGGCACGAATGAACTGCGCAAACTGCTGCTCTATCCGCATGCGCAGCAATTCTTACTTGACCTGTATGACGTAACGGTAAAGGGGCTTAGCTATAAACCAGTGCCGCTGGAAGAAATTGCGCCACTCAAAAAAGTGCAGGATAGTTTCCTGAAGAATTTTTATAACCATCCGAGCCTTAGTAGCCTTTTAGAGTCGGTGGTGCCACTGGATTTTTACAAACGTCTTTCTGGCGACACGCGCCCAATTGCGCGCTCAGATGCTAATATGGAAAAGCAGCATGATGGGATACGCGCTATGCCGTGGGCGCGCGGATTTTTGCTGGCAGGCTTGCATCCGGAAGCCATTGGCGTTTCAAGCCTTGCGAATGAAAACCTTAAAGAGTTGAACCAGTTTTATAAAGACGACCCGGTGTTTGCTAAAGTGATCCGCGATTATGCGTATTCACTGGCACGCACCGACATTCAGCATTCATGGCGCATGCTCGCAGAACCACGCCCTGACGCAGAAACCCGCCAAGCGTTGGCGGCAGATTTTGAAGCAGGCGGGAATACGTCGCCTCGGGCATTCCTTTCTTGGATTGACGAAGATATGCGCAAAGGTTCAGAGGCGGTGTATCAGGTGATTTACGGTAAAGAATACACACCGGAACGCCCCAGCGACCCTGACCGTTCGGGCATCCCGATGGAGCAGATGCTGAAGGCATTTCCCACCGTGTTGATGGAAGCCGAACGCCGCGAAGCGCTGACGCGTGTGGTGAATCCGATGATTGTGAAGACGCAAAGCGGTGCCCGCGACGATCAGCTGCTGTCGCTCGTGCAGGTGCTGGTGGAAGGTGCTAATACTGATATGGCGCGCCGCGTGCCGACCATTCCGACGGATAAGTACCTTGCCGAAAAAATAGAAAAGCAAAACGTGAAGCAATAGGGTAGCCACCCGCTGCGGAATGTGGTATGAAGGTGGCGTTGAAAAACTGACCCCCGATGTATTGAAACGTAGCTATGCTCAAGAAGCCTGCGCGCACGACGCAACTGCTGCAAAGCATTATTAAAAAGCAAGAAGGTGATACGGATGACCGTATTAGCCTTGGCGAGTTTGTGGCGCGTATGAAAGACCGCACCTTTGGTCTTGGTATTTTGATTTTTGCCCTGCCGAATGCGATTCCGCTAGGCATTCCCGGTATTTCTTCTATTTGCGCCGTACCGATTGTTATTATTTCACTGCAGATGATGATGGGATATCAGCAAGTGTGGTTACCGCAATGGCTTGCAAGGTATAGCTTGTCGGAACGAACCTTTTCAAAAGCAGTGGCGATATGCTTGCCATTTCTGAAGTTGATTGAAATGTTCATCCGCCCACGTGCAAGCGTAATGACATCAGGGCGCGCCGAAAAAGCCGTGGGCTTGCTGATTGCGATTTTGGCGGCGGTGATTTTTTTGCCCATTCCGTTTGGTAATTTCCTACCGGCATTGTGCATGTGTGCGCTCGCCATTGGTTTACTGGAAAAAGACGGTGTGCTGATTGGCGGTGGTGTGGTGGCCTCATTTGCCACGCTCTATGGCATGTATTATGTGATTGTACTTTTTTTCAAAGCGCTGTTTTACGCGGCCATGAAATTACTAGCGCTTTAGGCGCATCCGCGCTGCGGTTGATTCTTTTGCAAATGGCTGTAGGGTGGAATGGCAAAGCAATAAAGGAATTGCGCCATGACCGGCCATAAGGATTTGCATAGCGGCCTAACGATTGCCGAAGCGGCCATAATTCTGGCGCGCGTGGGGCCGAACACATTGCCGCAGACAAAGCCACCTTCTTTTATACGGGTATTTCTTCATCAGTTTTTAAGCCCCCTCATTTATATTTTGCTTGCAGCTGCGCTGGCCTCGTTGGTTTTAAGCGATGTGACCGATGCGCTTTTTATCGGCATTGTGCTGCTGATAAACGGCATGGTGGGCGCGGTGCAGGAGTATTCCGCAGGAAAAACGGCAGCGGCGCTGAAAGCACTGGAGCAGCCGCACGCGGTGGTGCTGCGTGACGGAGTGCAACAGGAAATTGACGCGACCATGCTGGTGCCGGATGATGTGGTGTTGCTGGAAGCCGGTGCGCGCGTGCCGGCAGATATTCAAATATACGAGCAAACGGATTTGCAGTGCGATGAATCGCTGCTGACAGGTGAATCCATGCCAGTGAAAAAAGCAGCTGGCAGCATGGCATTTGCCGGAGCAGTGGTGACGCGTGGCCGCGCACGCGGCGTGGTGATGGCGACCGGCCTTGCGACGGAAATCGGTAAAATCGCCGAGCAAATTAACAAACGCTCTATTGCAGAACCACCATTGATGATTCGCATGCGGCACTTTACGCGCAATATTGCGGCGGCGGTGGGTGTTTCGATTCTTGGCCTGATAGCAGTTGGGTTGCTACGCGGCATGCCACTGGAGGCGCTGTTCATGATGTCTGTCGGCCTTGCGGTGAGCGCCATTCCGGAAGGTTTACCGATTGCGATTTCGGTGGCGCTGGCGATTAGTATGCGGCGCATGGCAAAAGCACATGTGATTGTGCGCCACATGCCTGCAGTGGAATCACTCGGCTCTTGTACCATGATTGCAACCGATAAAACCGGCACGCTCACTATGAACGAATTGACCGTGACAGATATACGTTTGCCCGACGGTACAGCACTGCAATGTGAAACTGGCGTTGATATTTCGGCTAGCCGCATTCACGTGGCAGGTAAAGAATCATCCGAACGGGTGGCAAACCTGCTGCGGGCCGCGGCGCTACCGAATGAGGGCAAGCTGGTGCGCAAGGGCGAGGGCTGGCAGAGCATGGGTGACACAGTGGATGTGGCATTACTCGCTGCGGCTCACAAAGGCGGGCTTGTGCAGGACGCGCTTTTGGAGCATTACCCACTTCAGCAGCGCATTCCGTATGAGCCAGACCTGAAATATGCCGCGTCGTTCCACCACCGCAAAAGCAAAGTGCATATGTTTGTGAAGGGCGCACCGGAATCCATCATTGCGATGTGCGAACGGATGGAGCGCGCAGGCAAACCCGTGCCGATTGACCGCAAAGCGTTGCTCGCACAAAAAGAAGAACTCGCTGCGCAAGGCCTGCGCGTGCTGGCCTTTGCGGAAGGGGAGATGACGCAGGAAAACAGCGGCCGCTATGGGCACCAGCACCTCGTGAAGCTCACCTTTCTGGGTATGGTGGGCATGCAAGACCCCATTCGCCCTGAAGTGCCGGACGCTATCCGCGCGTGCCACGAGGCAGGCATTCGCGTGGTGATGGTTACGGGCGATGACCCCAAAACCGCCAGCGTGATTGCGCGCCATGCAGGCCTGAAAGTGGGTGATGGGCAAGTGCTGACGGGCGCGGATATTAAGCGGGCGGAAAAAGAAGGTGAGGCGGCGCTGGATGCATTGATAAAAAACGCCTGCATCTTTGCGCGCGTGGAGCCTTCGCAGAAATTGGCGATTGTGCTTTCGCTCGCGCGCGGCGGACATTTTGTGGCTGTGACCGGCGACGGGGTGAATGATGCCCCTGCCTTAAAGCACGCGCATGTGGGCGTGGCAATGGGACGCAAAGGCACCGACGTGGCAAAAGAAAGCGCCGACATTATTTTAACGGATGATAATTTTGCCTCTATTGTGGCAGGCATCCGCGAGGGGCGGGTGGCGTATGCGAACATCCGCAAAGTGATTTTCATGCTGACTTCTACCGGTGCGGCTGAGGTAATGCTGTTCATACTTGCCATGCTCGCGGGCACGCCGATGCCGCTGCTTGCCGTGCAATTACTGTGGCTGAATTTGGTAACGAACGGCATTCAGGATGTGGCGCTCGCGTGTGAGAAAGCGGAGGGCGATGAATTGCGCTACACGCCGCGCCGCCCCGGCGAACCGATTTTTGACCGCGTGATGCTGCGGCGGGTGATTCATTCTACCGTGGTGATGGGCGGCGGAGGCTTTGCAGTATTTTATTGGCTGCTGGCGCAAGGGTATGACGAGGCGGTGGCGCGCAATTTCCTGTTGCTGCTGTTTGTGCTGTTTGAAAATGTACAGACGTTCAATAGCCGCTCTGAGCACCGCTCGGTGTTCCGGCAGGCGCTGCTCAAAAACCCATTTTTGCTGGCGGGTGTGGTAGGTGCGCAAGCACTGCACATCGCCGCGATGTATCTGCCGAGCTTACGTGATGTGCTGGGCATTGCACCTGTTTCGCTTCAGCAATGGGGTGTGCTGCTGCTGATTGCGTCCTTACTGCTGGTGGTGATGGAGATTGAGAAGTTGTGGGATAAGAGAAAGGCGAAGTAATTACGCTTTTTTCTGCGTGTGTTTTTTAAAAGGGAGGGGATGAGATTGGCTCGCGAGGCTCGCCGCCCTCGGCGTGTTCGCCTTCGGGTCGAACGGTGAGTTCGCATCTTTCATCTCACCTTCCGATAAAACAAAACCCGCCAGTTGGCGGGCTTTGTTTTATGGCGGAGGGGATGAGATTCGAACTCACGATAGAGTTGCCCCTATACTAGTTTTCGAGACTAGCGCCTTCAACCACTCGGCCACCCCTCCCGTATTCAATGCACCACGATGCCGCTCGTGGTCGAAGTATTGTTTTGCCAGCTTTCGCTGGCGGGGCACTCGGCCACCCCTCCCGTATCAAGAGGACGCTTTTTACATGAACCATGCGGGTAGGGCAACTATTTTACAGGCGACGTGGTGGCATACAGCACCAGCGGGGATGATGGGTAATATGACAATTTGATTAAAGTTTTAGCTACCGCAGAAGGCGGATGCGCTGAAAAACTTGCAAGATACTGTAATAAAGTAATAAAATCGGCGCAGGTGGGCGCATGAAAAAGCCAAGCACAGGCAGCGTGCGCCTCTCAATTTTAACTTCCCGTTAACCAATTGATGATACGATAGTTGCATCAGGAATTTTAGAGGTAAGCATATGGCGCAGACACTACCAGAAAGACTCGGCGGGGACGATGCTCCTGCGAGAGAAAACGGCACACAGCTTGCTGCACATCAGGTAAGTGAAATGAACGTTGCGGTGGGCGCGGAAAGAGGCGGCCCGGTGGCAGGTATTTCGGCGCAAATGCAGCAGCAGGCCGCAAGCAAGGTGAAGTAAGTATTGGAAGAGGTGCTGTAAATGGCCGAAGAAGAAAATAAAACCACAGGAACGGTTCCTCCGCCAGCCGAGATGGCGCCAGAGGAAACTGAAGAAGAGAAACGCAGAAAGGCCGCTGCGGGGGCTTCCGCTGTGGGTGAGAAGGAAAAAGAAGAGCCTGCACAGTTTAAAGCCACCGACACATCGGATAATTTATATGGCCTTGCCAAGGAACTAGAATCAAAAGGCATTAAACCAGAAGATATTACGCTCTTTACCGGCCGTGACGGAAAGCCTTCGCTGATGGTGGGTGGTGATTCGTTGGAGAAGCTGAGAGAACTGCAAAAAAATGGCGAAATTAGCGGCTTTAGCCCGATGGCGGCGGAAGATGCAAAAATTGCAAAAGAGCAAGGCCAGACCTATGCGCAGGTGAAGGCAGTAAGTTCGCCCGCTGCAGGTGCGAAGCTGGAAGCTCCATCTGCTGAAGTGGATGAAGAAGAGGTTACCAAGAAACGCAGCCCTCTTCCCCCGCCACCGCCGCGCCCGCCCGAAGCAACTGTGACAGAAGATGTCCCGTCGCCTAAGCCCGAAACGGAACAGGCTCCTAAAAAACGTTCGGAACAGCTGCGCGAAGAAAGAGGCAAGGCCTACCAGAATCTGTTTGGCGCAGACGATGATAAAGGCGAGGAAAAAGAAGGTGGTTTTTCGTTTGGTAAAGCCGCTAAAACGGTGGTGAATGTTGCGCTTGCTCCGGTTACGCTTCCCGTCGCAGCAGTGGCAGGTGTGGTGGTGATGGGTGCGCAAGCAGCCAATGCGGCTATGAACGGTGTATTCAGCGCCGCTGCGTATGTGGAATATGGTGCTTCTACAGTTGTGGGGCTTGGTGGTTCAGCCATCAGCGGCCTTTCAAACATGGCTAAACTATTGACCTCTACAGCCGAGATGGCTACGGCATGGGCAAGCGAAAAATTGGAGGGTGCTGATTTCCCCGGTGCAGGTGCGCTACGCGCCGCTGTGGGTGCGGCAGATTATGTTGCGTGGGGTGCTAATAAAGCAACCAGCGCCGGCGTTGCTGTGGGCGATGGCATTAGCTGGGCCGCAGAAAAAGGCAAAGAAGATGCACGCGAGACATGGCAGCGCAACGAAAACAGCACTAAGAATCTAGCTGCCGCGCGTCAGGCTACGATTGATGCACAAAAAGGTATACCGGATGTGGTGGGTGGTGTTGGTAGCACCATCGGTGCGGCGGTGGGTGCGATTGGCGGGCTTTTCAGTAAAAAAGAGAAAGAGCAGGAGACCGGTTCCCCTGCAACGGCTGAGAAGAATAATACGCAGACCGTGGCCGCAAATACGGTGGCCCCTCCAGAGCCTGATAAAGTAAAAGCCGCAGATAAATCTGCGGCTGTGCCGAAACCGGAAGCAGCGCAGGAACAAGGCGAAGAAGGTCGCTCATGGGGCCAGTTCGCGCGTGACGTCCTTTCTACGCCAACAGGCAGGATTGTGGCAGGCGTTGCGATAGTTGGCGCTGCGGTTGTCACCGGCGGTTTTATAGGGCCATTAGCAGCAGCTGGTTTGGCAATGGTGGGCGGCGCAGTGGCTATTGATGGTGGTATGGAAGCGAAGACAGGTGATAGTTTAAGAGCGGTCGTTGGTCAGGCAGTGCAAGAAGTGAGAGAGCAGCGTGCCGAAGAGCGTGGGGAAAAGCTGGAAGCGCAGCAGGAAGTGCAGGCTAAGAAGGCTCGCTCGGAAGAGAGGGAAGTTGCCCAAACCGAGAAAAAAGGTAATGACCTGCAGACCTTTTTGGCAGGCGACGAACGCCCGCTGACGGCTAGAGAAAGACGCGACCTTGATAGGGAGGAGTCGCAAAAGAACCCCGTGTTTGCCAGCATCGTGCAAGGCAATGACGTTACAACGAGCTTAGCCAGTGCCGGTGCGGGTGATGGTGGGAATACGACACTTGCAACACCGCTTGCCGCAGGCACGAATGCGCGGAACCCGAACATGGCTGCCGATACTGGGAAGTCAGTGGCTTAGGCTTTATTAAACACATGGCAAATAAAGCACACACGCCTGATTCTTAGCGAAATAACGCCTGCGCGCGTTGATTCAAACCTTAAAAAAAAGTATAACTATAGACCTTAGTGCGGCTTTGGTTTTTGTATCTGCTGCGCGTACTTTAAGGAGGAACGACCATGTCTAAACCGACCCAGACTTCCAGCGCTGCTGATACCAAGGCGAAAAAAGCACCCGGTGCCACCGCAACGATTTCCTTTGCCGATGGCCGCAAAGTGGAACTGCCCGTGATGAAGGGCACCGAAGGCCCCGACGTGGTGGATGTAAAAAATCTGTACAAAGAAGCGGGCATGTTTACCTATGACCCCGGCTTCATGTCGACAGCTTCATGCAAGTCGACCATTACGTTTATTGATGGCGAAGTGGGCATTCTGCGCCACCGTGGCTATAACATTCAGGACCTCGCCGAAAAATGCGATTACCTCGAAGTGGCCTACCTGATGCTGTATGGCGAACTGCCAAACCAGAAACAATTTGAAGAATTCCGCAAGTCGCTGACCTATCACACCATGGTGCACGAGCAGTTGGGCTTCCTCTATCGTGGCTTTCCGCGCCGTTCGCATCCGATGGCGATTTTGGTGGGCGCGGTTGCGTCACTCTCGGCGTTCTATCACGACAGCCTTGATATCAATAACCCGCAGGAACGCGACCTTGCGGCTCGCCGCATGATTGCCAAACTACCGACGCTGACGGCGATGGCGTACAAATATTCTGTCGGCCAGCCATTCATTTACCCGCAGAACAAACTTGGCTTTGCTGAAAACTTCCTGCACATGATGTTCGCCACGCCGTGCGAAGAATTTAAAGTGAGCCCTGCCAAAACGCGCGCTATGAACAAGCTGATGATTCTGCATGCCGACCATGAGCAAAATGCTTCGACGTCGACCGTGCGCCTTGCCAGCTCGTCGGGTGCGAACCCATTCGCGTGTATCGGCGCGGGCATTTCATGCCTGTGGGGTCCCGCACATGGTGGCGCGAACGAAGAAGTGCTGAACATGTTGACAGCAATCGGCGATGTGAAAAACATCCCCGCCTTCATTAAAGACGTAAAAGAAAAGAAACAGCGCCTGATGGGCTTTGGTCACCGTGTGTATAAAAACTATGACCCACGCGCCGAAGTGCTGAAAAAGTCGTGCGATGAAGTGCTGGAAGAAGTGGGCGTGAAAAACGAGCCGCTGCTGGCCATCGCGAAAGAACTGGAGCGCATTGCTCTGCAGGACGATTACTTCGTGCAGCGTAAACTGTTCCCGAATGTGGACTTCTATTCGGGCATTATTTACCGCGCAATGGGTATTCCAACGATGCTGTTTACGCCGCTGTTTGCGATGAGCCGCACGGTAGGCTGGGTGGCACAGTGGAAAGAAATGATTGAAGACCCTGAGTTTAAAATCGGCCGCCCGCGCCAGCTCTATGTCGGTGCGGCGCCGCGTAAATTCCAGCCGCTGAACAAGCGTTAATTGTTAAGCGAGATTGTGTGCGTTACGAATACGGCCGCCAAAAGCGGCCGTATTATTTTGCGGGTTGTCATCTGCCAGCAAACGGGCTAGATTAGCCGAAATTTGAGTAAACGTGGGATACGCTATGCCGTCGAAACTTGAAAAACAATGCGTTGAAAAAGGCATGAAGATGACTGAGCAGCGCCGCGTGATTGCGCGCGTGATTTCAGACGCACAGGATCACCCCGATGTGGAAGAAGTGTATAAGCGCTCCTCTGGTATCGACCCACGCATTTCTATCGCCACGGTGTATCGCACCATGCGCCTGTTTGAAGAAGCCGGTATTGTGGAAAAACACGATTTTGGTGATGGCCGTGCACGGTATGAAGAAGCCGCCGAGCAGCACCACGACCACTTGATTGATGTGAAGTCTGGCAAGGTGATTGAGTTCGTGAACAAGGAAATTGAAAAACTGCAGGAGCGCGTGGCACGCGAGCTGGGTTACAAGCTGATCGATCACCGCTTGGAGCTTTATGCAGTTCCGCTTGATGATGCGAAATAAATCGTCTATACTGCCTCAAAGTTTTACAATTCCAGAATTATAAAACTAAATATGACTCTTGCCCTCGCAGTACAGCCGCAGCCCTTGGTTAGCCCGCTTCCGGCACTGCGTCTTTCGTGGCAATTACCCACGATTCAAGCCGGTGCTTTAGAAGTGAAGCTGGCAGACAGCAATGAAGATCTGCATTTGGCTCAGGCACTGCGTTACCGCGTGTTTGTGGAAGAAATGGGCGCAAAAGCCAGCACTGAAATGCACGAGCAGCGCCGCGACTGGGATGAGTTTGATGCTGTGTGCGACCACCTGCTGGTGGTGGATAAATCCCGCGAAGAAAAAGGCAAAAATCCGGTGGTGGGCACCTATCGCCTGCTGCGCGGCGAGGTGGGTAAGCACTACGGCAAGTTTTATACCGCCAGTGAGTTTGACATCAGCCCCGCGCTGAATCTGCCATACGAAATTTTGGAACTGGGCCGTTCGTGCGTGCATCCTGATTATCGCGGACGCTCTGGCATGCAACTGCTGTGGCGCGGCATCGGTGCATATGTGGAGCATTACCGTATTGGTTTGATGTTTGGCTGTGCCAGCTTTTCCGGCACTGATGTGACGGCGCTGAAAGAAGCGCTGGCGTATTTGCACCACCACCATTTGGCGCCGGAGGACATTCGCATCCGCGCCCTGAAAGAACGCTATGTGCCGATGGACACGCTGCCGAAAGAGGCCGTGGAAATCAAACGCATCATCATGGATTTGCCGCCGCTGATTAAAGGGTATCTGCGGCTGGGTGCGGTGATTGGCGACGGTGCCGTGCTCGACCATGATTATAATACGACGGATGTGTGCATTATGGTGCGCACCGCCACGCTGACGGATAGTTACTATAACCGCTATGCTTGCGGCAGCGAGAAGAGGTAACTATGCAGCACACACTCCGCGGCGCATTCAGGGCATTTTTATTTATCGTCGGGGTACTGGTGTTTATGCCAGCTTTGGCGCTTGCGCGCGCGGTGAACCGCGAAGCGCACGGCACCGTGTGCCATGCGATGTATCAGGTGGGCTGCCGCATTGCAGGCATTAAACTGGTGCGCGACGGCCAGCCGGTGATGAAGGGCAACACGCCGGTGCTATTCGTTTCAAACCATAGTTCGTATCTTGATATTGTGGTGCTGGGCGCGCTCATTAATCCGACCTTTGTGGCCAAGCACGAGGTGGCAGGCTGGGCGGTATTCGGCTGGATTGCGAAACTTACGAATACGCTCTTCATCCGCCGCAAAAAAACCGCCACGGGTGAGGGGGTGGATGCCATGGAAGCGCGGCTGCGCCAAGGCGAAAAGCTGGTGCTGTTCGCGGAAGGCACCACGAGCGACGGCGCACGCGTGCTGCCGTTTAAAAGCGCCCTGTTTAAAATGACGGAACGCTGGGAAGGGCCGGTTCCGTTGTTTATTCAGCCGGTTTCGGTAACCTGCACGCACATGAACGGCCTGCCGACGGGCACGAAATGGCGCAAAAAATATAGCTGGATTGGCGATGAAGCGCTGGTGCCGCATTTATGGCAGGTGTTCAAAATTGCGCAATTGACGGTGCAGGTGACGTTCCACCCGCCCGTGGAAATCAGCGCAAAACCGCCCCAGCGCAAGGCTTTAGCCCGCCAGTTGGAAAAAGTGGTGGAGCAGGGCATTGCCGCCGCTATTCGCGGCAAGAAGCTTGAAGAAGCACCTGCTTTGGTGCTATAAGGCGCATCCCGCAACGTTTTTTTGGATACCGCCGTGGAGAAAAAGAAGCTCTACATCAAAACCTATGGTTGCCAGATGAATTTTTATGATTCCGGCAAGATGGGCGACGTGCTGCTACCGCTGGGCTATGAGCCTTCTGATGCGGTGGAGGGGGCGGATATGGTGATTTTAAACACCTGCCACATTCGCGAAAAAGCCGCCGAAAAAATGTATTCCGAGCTGGGCCGTATCCGCAAAGAAAAAGAAAAACTGAAAGCCGATGGCAAGCAGATGATTATTGCCGTGGCAGGCTGCGTGGGGCAGGCCGAAGGCAAAGAGATTATGTCGCGCGCGCCCTATGTGGATATTGTGGTGGGGCCGCAAGCCTTCCAGCGCCTGCCGCAATTGGTGAAGAACCTGCGTGACCAATCCGGCGACCGCATTGATTTGGAATTTTCTACCGAGGATAAATTCGATTTTCTGGCAGAAGAAATCACCACACCCGTGGCGGCATCGGCATTTTTGACCGTGCAGGAAGGCTGCGATAAATTCTGCACGTTCTGCGTGGTGCCTTACACGCGCGGCGCCGAACAGTCGCGCTCGGTGGCGGCAGTGTATCGCGAGGCGATTAGCTTAGTGGAACGCGGCGCGCGCGAAATTGTGCTGCTCGGGCAAAACGTGAACGGGTATCACGGCGCAGATGCAGACGGCGCGAGCTGGAATTTAGCCCAGTTGATTTCACACCTTGCGAAAATCAATGGGCTGGAGCGTATTCGCTACACCACGTCGCACCCGCGCGACATGCATGAGGCGCTCTACCGTGCCCATGCGGAAGAAGAAAAACTCATGCCGTTTTTGCATTTGCCCGTGCAGTCTGGCTCTACGAATGTATTGAAGGCCATGAACCGCCAGCACACGCGCGAAGATTACCTGATGATTATTGAAAAATTGCGCCGTGCACGGCCTGATATGGCGCTTTCTTCGGATTTCATTGTGGGCTTCCCCGGTGAAACGGATGCCGATTTTAAAGACACAATGAGGCTGATAGCGGAAGTGGGCTTTGCGTCATCTTATTCTTTCAAATATAGCCCGCGCCCCGGTACACCCGCTGCCGTGCGCGAAGACCAAGTGCCAGAAGAAGTGAAAGACGAACGCCTGCAGGAGCTTCAGGCATTGGTGAAGCAGCAGCAGGATGCGTTTAATGAAGCGGCGGTGGACACGGTGGTGCAAGTGCTGCTGGACCGCGAAGGCCGCCACGAAGGCCAGCTGCAAGGCCGCACGCCGTATATGCACGCCGTGCATTTGCAAGCACCGGCAGAACTGGCAGGCAGCACGGTGCCCGTGCGCGTGATGAAGGTGCAGGGCAACAGCCTTTCCGGCGTTTTGGCGCATAATTACCAAGGAAAATCAGACGTTAAAAAAGTCGCTAACCAATAGTTTCTTTTCGCAGCGCTTCTGCTATACTCAAAATTAGTGATGTTTTAAGGGGTTAAAAAGGCCACGTGCCCGAAGAAAAATTACAAGATTCCGTTTGCGTTACCTTTAAGGATAACACCCTGCTGCCCGTTCTGTACGGCGATCAGGATAAACATCTGCTAAAGCTCGAAAAACAACTGGGTGTAACCATTTCCTCGCGCGGAAACGTGGTGTCTATCAGCGGCGACCCGAAAAAAGTTTACATCTCCGAAACGGTGCTGAAAAGCATGTATCACAAATTGCAAAACGGCATGGATGTGCCGGAGGGCGAGTTTGACGCGCTCATCCGCATGATTTCCGAAAATGTGACCGGCCAGCGCATGATGCCGACCGAAGATGAAACCAATGCCGCCGCCGCGCAGGCCGCAGCTTCGCGCAGCAAACGCGCCGAGGTGGATGAGAAATTATTGAAGCAGGCGTTCCAGTTCGAAAAAACAAAAGAAGAAAAGAGAGAGGCACCTATGGCGTCAGATAATCACTATGAAAAGCCCGGCAAAAAAATCGCCCTCGAAGTGGTAACGGCAGAAGAAAAGCGTAACGCCCGCGCCGAACGCGCCGAGGCGTCGGAAGGCAAATCTGGTGGCCGCACCCGCCCTGCCGAGCAGCAAAGTGCCAACCCCGAAGTGCTGATTAAAACCCAGCGCAAAAACATTATCCCTTACACCAACCGTCAGGTGGATTACATCCGCAGCTTGCTGAAAAGCGAAGTGGTGTTTGCCTCAGGTCCCGCCGGTACGGGTAAAACCTATGTGGCGGTGGCCGCGGCGGTGAATCTGTTTTTAAGCGGCGAGGTGGATCGCATTATTTTAACGCGCCCAGCCGTGGAAGCCGGTGAAAAACTGGGATTCCTGCCCGGCGACATGAAAGAGAAAGTTGACCCGTACTTGCGCCCGCTCTATGACGCGCTGTATGACATGATGCCCGCCGAAAAAGTGCTGCGCTGCATTGAAAATGGTGAAATTGAAATCGCGCCGCTGGCGTTCATGCGCGGCCGTACGCTGCGTTATGCCTTTGTGATTTTGGATGAAGCGCAGAACACCACGCCGACGCAGATGAAAATGTTCCTGACGCGCCTCGGTGAAGGCAGCCGCATGGCGATTACGGGCGACCTTTCGCAGACCGACTTGCCGAAAGATATTAAATCCGGCTTCCGCGATGCGATTGAAAAATTGAAAAACGTGGAAGAAATTAAAATCATCAAGTTTGGTGACGCCGACATTGTGCGCCACCCGCTGACGGTAAAAATTGTGCAGGCTTACGAGAGCAACGATAAACGATGGGAATAGTACTGGAGTTGCCGGTCGCCCTTGCCGAAAGGCAGGCGGTAAAGGATAAAGCGAGCATGGTGAGAAAACCCAAAGTCACGCAATGTGCAGTGGAAGTGCTGGTGCAAAGCAAGGCCTGGAAGAAGGCTCTGCCGGAACACGAAGCACTGATAAAGCAGGCTGTAGAAGCCGCGCTAAAAAGCACCCCGCTGTTTAACTATATCTTTTCTGCCGAATGCTCGGTGATGCTGGCGGATGATGCGGTGATACAGGATTTAAACAAGCAGTTCCGCGCCAAAGATAAACCGACTAACGTACTTTCTTTCCCAAGCTATGCCTTAAACCCGCGCGCGCTGGACGAAGTGGCCACGCTGGCCGAACACCCGCTTTATTTGGGTGATATTATCATCAGCCATAAAACGGCTGCTGCGGAAGCCAAAGAACAGGGCAAAGATTTTGCGCAACACGTGACGCACCTGGCCGTGCACGCGGCGCTGCATCTTTTGGGTTATGACCATAAAACCCGAGAGGATGCGACGCTGATGGAACCGCTGGAAATCAAGATTCTCTCCGGCCTTGGCGTGAATAATCCGTACCGCTGGTATAAAAAGTAAGGTATATATCTCCCCATGGACTTAGGCTCACCAGATAAAACAAAAATACAGGCAGTGACCAACGCGTCGCAGGCAGCGGAAGCTGCCAAGGCGGACGCGAATCAGCCACCTACCGCACCTGCGGCGGCACCCAGCAAGCTGCGCCAGTTTTCAGTGAAGCTGCGCCAGCTTTTGGGGATTCGCTCGACCAGCCTGAAAGAATCGATTGAAGAAGTGATTGAAGACCACGATGTGAGTGGCGAACCTGACGACATCGATGAAGATGAAAAGGTGATTCTGCACAACGTGATTTCGTTTACCGAAATGCATGTGCGCGACATCATGACGCCGCGTTCAGACATTGTGTATTTGCCCGAAACGACGACGCTCGAAAAATTGCAGCAGACGATTATTGAAAAAGCGCATACACGCGTGCCGGTGTGCCGTGGTACGCTGGATGACGTGCGCGGCTTTATCCATATCAAAGACTTGGTGCCGTATCTGGCGGGCGAAAAAGCTTTCCGTATCGATGAGATTTTGCGGCAGGCGCTGTTTGTGCCACCCTCGATGAAACTTTCCGATTTGCTGCTGCATATGCGCGCCTCACGCACGCACATGGCGATGGTGGTGGATGAATATGGCGGCACTTGCGGGTTGGTGACGCTAGAAGATTTGATTGAGGAAATCGTGGGCGAAATCCGCGATGAGCATGACGATGAAAACGAAGCGCCATTCTTCCGCGAAGCAGGGAATGGTACGTATGAAGCCAGTGGGCGCTTGCCGATGAGCGACCTTGAGCAGTTGATGGATGAAAAAATTGTGAAGGAAGAAAACGCCGAAGGCTATGACACGCTGGGTGGCATGCTTTCTGCCATGCTGGGGCGCGTGCCTGCTACCGGTGAGGTGGTTGCGCATTCTTCCACACTGGAATTTGAAATTTTAGATGCCGATGCGCGCCGCATTAAGCGCGTGCTCGTGCGCCGCAAAACCGCCCGCCGCCGCAAGGCCGCCGGTTCGCTGGGTTAGGGGCCGCTGTGCGCTTTTCCCCCGCGCAATATATTCCACTCGCACTACTTGTTGTGCTTTCCGGCTGCGGCGGCTTTTCGATGGACAGCATCAAAATGCCTGACATCACGATGCCTAAAATGAGCATGCCCAAAATAAATTCTGAAACATTGCTAGGCCCTGCGCCGGTGAAAGAATCGCCTGAACAAACGGCGGCGCGCGTGAAGGGGTTGATTAAAATTGTGGAAGTGAAACCCACCGGACCCTATGCGATTAACGTGATTTTTAAATATGTCGGCACGCAGCCGTTGAAACGCCTGACACTGGAAGCGTATTATAATAATCTGAATTTCCCTGCCTATGTGGAAGGGCCGATTGATGAGAACGACGAATTCCTCGCACGATTTAAAGACCCAGTGATTGATACCTACAGTATGGACTTCTCACGCTTAAGCTGGGGCGTGAAAGAAGCGGTGGAACTGGAGAAAGGATATGTGAGGAATTATGGCGGCGAGCCTTTCCCTTCACGCCATCGCTGAGCGTATCGGCGCCACTTCATTTCGTAAACAATGCTTGATGCTGTTGATGTGTGGCGCACTGTGTGCGCTGGCGCTGCCGCCATTTGGTTGGTGGCCGCTGCTGCCGCTACTGTTGCCACCTCTTGTGATAACCGCTGTGCGTGCGGCAAACGCAAAACGTGCATTTTTCCTTGGCTGGTGCTGGGGCTTTGGCCACCATGTGGTGGGGCTATACTGGATTTCAAACGCATTGCTGGTGGAGCCTGAAAAATTCGCGTGGCTGGTGCCGTTTGCCGTGTCGCTGATTCCGGCGGCGCTGGCAGTATATATCGGTGTGTTTGCCGTGGTGCTGAGGCGGTGCAATGTAAAGGGTTGGCGGCTGATGCTGTGCGCCGCACTGCTCTGGGTAGGACTTGAGGCGCTGCGCGGCACGCTGTTTACAGGCTTTCCGTGGAACCTGATGGGGTATAGCTGGGTAAAGCTCGATGCCATGCTGCAAGTGGCAAGCCTTGCGGGGGTGTATGGACTTAGTTTCCTTGCGATGCTGCTGGCGTTTTTACCGCTGGCGCTGATGGAACAGAAGCGCCCCGCGATAAGCGCTTTTGTTGCGGTTGCGGCATTGTTAATGGGTGGCATTGTATTTGGCACAATGCGTTTGCAGCAGGCCGACGCACAGCCACTGAAGCCTGAGAGCGAGCGCATTCAGGTGCGGGTGGTGCAGGGGAATATCGCGCAGCATTATAAATGGGAAGATGCCACGCGCCATGCGTCGTTCATGAAGCACGTGACGTTGACGCAGCAGGATGGGTTTTTAGAAAAAGGCAAAGGCAAAAAAATTATCGTGTGGCCTGAAACAGCGGTGCCTTACGCGCTGGGGCAGGATGAAAAACTGCTGGTGCTGCTGAGAAGTGCCTTGCCAGAAAATGCCGTGTTGCTGACAGGTGCCTTAAGGATTACACCGCCGGAGGAGCCACGCTTCCAGATTTGGAATAATATTTACGCGGTGAATGATAAAGGCGTGGTAGGTCATTATGACAAAGTGCATCTGGTGCCGTTCGGGGAATATGTGCCGCTCCGCCGCCTGCTGCCGTTCATTAATAAAATTACGTATGGGTCGGGTGATTTTTCAGCGGGTGAGGCGCCCAAGAACATTGAACTGCCCAAGGGTTTTCCGGTGGTGGCACCACTGGTGTGTTATGAGGTGATATTTTCAACAGGGGCGATTGCGGGCGCTCCGGCGCCGGATGTGATTGTGAACGTCACTAACGATGCATGGTTTGGTGAAAGCACTGGCCCGTATCAGCACTTGGCCATGGCTCGTGTGCGTGCTATCGAGCAAGGAATACCACTTATACGTGCGGCAAATACGGGTGTTTCAACCGTTATTGATGCCTATGGCAGGGTTATTGCCAGCCAACCGCTGGGAAAAGAGGGCGTTCTCGATGTATATTTGCCAGAAAAAGCAGAGGAAACTGTGTTTTTATCATTTCGCCGCTAATAGCCTGCCTGGGACTTTTAATAGCTAATTCAATCTACCTTGAGTTTATTTTGTTTCAATATGACTCATGTTTATTGGTGTTTTTTTTATACCATTAATTGATTAACCATATTGATAATACAACCCTAGGGTTGTAAATGGCTGAAATACTAGTGTTTCTATAAATCTCGCTTGCAAGTCGTTTGCTGGGTTATTATGGTTAGCTTCAAATTGGTGCAGAAAATTAAGCAATTAATCTTTTTTGTATCTGGTCAGAAGACGCCTAAAGCATGAGAGAACAGAGAATGAGCGAACAACATCCGGTGGATGTGCATGTAGGCAAACGGTTGCGTTTGCGTCGTAGTATGCTCGGCATGAGCCAGCAGGCGCTTGGCAAGGCGACGGGCATTACCTTCCAGCAAGTACAGAAATATGAGCGCGGTATTAACCGCGTGGGTTCAAGCCGTTTGTTTGACATTGCTAATGTACTCAGCGTGCCGGTATCGTTCTTCTTTGAAGATTTTAATGCCCCCAGCGCTAGTAAGTCGGGCGCGATGCGCGCTGGCTTTGCCGAGGATGCTGCGGAAGGCTTTGAGTATGAATCCTCCGCCAGCAAGGAATCCATGCAGTTGGTGCGTGCATTCGGTAAAATCAAAAATCCGGAAGTGCGGAAGAAGATTATCAATCTGGTCAAGACACTGAGCCAGGACGAAGAGTAATCCTGAAATCTTTTTAGCCTTGAGCCTGGCGCGCCTGAATGAGCGTGGTGACGCGCTGCGCCAGCGCGGTAAACAATTCGCCCGCAGGCTCGTTTTGCGCGGTAACAACGGGCTGCCCCGCATCCGCCCCTTTGGCGATTACCGCATGAATCGGAATTTCTATCAGCAGCGGAATCTGCTGCTCTTCCGCCAGTTTTTTGCCACCTTCTTTACCGAAGAGATAATGTTTCGCGCCCGTGGCGGCATCTTGGAAGTAGCTCATATTCTCCACAATACCGAGCAGCGGTGTGGCGGTTTTACGGAACATGCCGATGGCTTTTTTTACGTCAAGCAGCGCAACATCCTGCGGTGTGGTGATGATGATGGCGCCATCAAGCTGGAAGTTCTGCACAATGCCGAGGTGAATGTCACCCGTGCCTGGCGGCAGGTCGAGAATCATATAATCCAGCTCACCCCATTCAGCACCGCGCATCAATTGCTGCAAGGCTTTGCCTACCATGGGGCCGCGCCACACCACCGGCACGTCTTCATTCAATAACAAGCCCATCGACATAAACACCACGCCATGCGCTTTGGGCGGAATCATGCGACCATTTTTAACATCGGGTTTTTCGGTCACGCCCATCATGCGGGCCTGCGAGGGGCCGTGAATATCGGCATCCACCAGCCCGACGCGGTAACCCAGTTTGCCAAGTGCCACCGCAAGGTTGCAGGCGATGGTGGATTTTCCGACGCCGCCTTTACCGGACGCCACGGCGATAATATGTTTCACGCCGGAAAGCGGATGCGGCGAGGGCGGCACTACGCCGCCTTTGGGGGCGGGCTTGGCTTCCACGCGCACGCCTTCTTTGGGCGGCGCCTCCGAGGTGAGCACCACGGTGGCGCTTTTCACACCAGGCGATTGCAGCACGGCTGTTTCGCAGGCTTTGCGCAGCGTTTCCGCCAGCGCGGGGGCTAAATGAAGCTTGCCAATTTCAATTGCAAAACCCACATGCCCGCCCTCTTTGAGCACGAGCGAGGATAAAAGCTCGGCCTCGACCACGTTCTGATCCGTGCCCGGAACCATAATGGCTTCCAGCGATTTCAAAATGGTTTTGCGTGAAGGTAAAGACATGTTGCCACGTGTGTGTATGAATTTAAAAGGACGGCTTTCTTAGCATGCGGCAGCGGCTTTGTCTATTTTCCTTGGTTTTGTAAGGGAATAGACAGGCCCAAGGCCGCTTTGCCTTGAAACTGTTAAAAACACACTATATAAGTGCATAACCTTTTCATTTTTTGATGGTTTTTGAACGCGTATGTCTTGGGATAATAATAAAAATAACGGCCCGTGGGGCAAACCACCCCAATCTTCACCGCAGCCACCTGACCTTGAAAAACTGCTGAAAAACGCACAGAAGCAGTTCAACCAGATGTTTGGTGGCGGCTTTGGCGGCGGTGTGCGTGGCTTCGCGCTGATGCTAGCAGGTGTGTTCCTGCTGTGGCTGGGTTCCGGATTTTACGTTGTGGATGCGAAGGAACAAGGCATCATTACCCGCTTTGGCGAATATCACCGCAAGGCCGAGCCAGGCTTGCACTACCATTTCCCATACCCGATCGAAAAACTGGTAAAAGTGCCGGTGACGGTGGTGAATAGCATTGAAATCGGTGCCCGCAGCGTGAGCGCGCGCGCCACCAGCAGCGTGAGCACCGTGCGCGAAGTGCAGCAGGAAAGCCTGATGCTGACGGGCGATGAAAACATCGTCGACATCACGTTCGAAGTGCAATGGCGCATTTCCGATGCCCAGAAGTTCGTTTTCAACGTGCGTGACCCTGAAGCCACCGTACGCAGCGTGGCCGAAAGCGCCATGCGCGAAGTAATCGGCCGCACGCCGATTGCTGGTGCACTTGCCGAAGGTAAGCTGAAGATTCAGCAGGAGTCGCGCAAATTGCTGCAGGATACTCTGGATTCGTATGGTGCGGGTGTGGAGATTGTGTCGCTCGCGCTGCGTAAAGTTGACCCGCCACAAGCGGTGATTGATGCCTTCCGCGATGTGCAGACTGCACGTGCGGATATGGAGCGTGCGCGCAACGAAGCCGAAACGTACCGTAACGATATTATCCCTCGCGCTCGCGGTGAGTCGGAAAAAATCGTGCAGGAAGCCGAAGCCTATAAAAGCGAAATCGTGGCTCGCTCACAGGGTGAAGCAAGCCGCTTTGTGGCTGTGTATGACCAGTATAAAAACGCGAAGGACGTGACGCGTAAACGCATGTATTTGGAAACGATGGAAGAAGTGATGCGCGGCATTAACAAAGTGCTGATTGACACGAAGGCGCAAGGTTCGGGCGTGGTGCCTTACCTGCCGCTGAAAGAGCTTTCAAGGCCCAAGCCAGCCGCCGTGGCACCTGAAAAAGAAAAAGTGGAGTAAGCCAATGCTACGTCATGCGATGATGATTGCTGCAGGTGTTGTGTTCCTGATTATGCTGAGTGCTGTGTTTATTGTGGATCAGCGCGAGCAGGCGCTGGTGCTGCAGTTCGGTGAACCCGTGCGCGTGGTGAAAGACCCCGGCCTCCATTTTAAAGTGCCGATGGTGCAGAATGTGGTGAAGTTTGACCGTCGCGTGCTGGACCTAAATGCGCGCGCCAACGAAGTGATTGCTGCCGATCAGAAGCGCCTGATTGTGGATGCGTTTATTAAATTCCGCATCGGCGACCCGCTTAAATTCTATCAGGCTGTTCGCACCGAAGCGATTGCGATGCAGCGCCTTGATACGTTCCTTGATTCCAGCCTGCGCCAGATTTTGGGCAGTGTGCCGCTTTCAGCATTGCTGACCGACAAGCGTATTGAAGTGATGCGCGCTATTTCACATGAAGTGCAGACCAAGGCGAAAGAAATCGGCGTGGAAGTGGTAGACGTGCGCATTCGCCGCGCAGACCTGCCGCAGGAAAACAGCGAAGCGATTTTCAAACGTATGCGCACCGAGCGTGAACGCGAAGCCAAAGAACACCGCGCCCAAGGTGCGGAAGACGGGCAGCGCATCCGCTCACGTGCCGACAGGGACCGCAAGGTGCTGATTGCTGAAGCCGAAAAGAAAGCCCAGATTATCCGTGGTCAGGGCGATTCTGAGGCCACGCGTATTTTCGCGGAAGCCTTCTCGCGCGATCCGGATTTCTTTGCGTTTTACCGCAGCATGCAGGCGTATCGCGTCACCATGACGAAGGACGATACTGACATGGTGCTTTCTCCGAACAGCGAATTCTTGAAGTATTTTGACCGTTCAGCAAACTAATACGGGGCGTTAACTATGAAGAAGTTCGTGGCGTTTCTGGCCTGTGTTTTAACGATTGTGATGCTGAGTGCTTCCCCCGCCGATGCGCGCCCCGCGCCAGATGGTTTTGCCGACTTGGTAGAAAAACTTTCACCGGCGGTGGTGAATATCTCCACCACGCAAACGGTGAAATCTCCACTCTCTAATGGCGAATTACCAAGCTTTCCCCCCGGCCATCCGTTCGAGGAATTCAACGAGTTCTTTAAACGCTTTGCCGTGCCGGAAGGCAATTTGAAAACCAACTCCCTCGGCTCAGGCTTCGTGATTAGTGAAGATGGCTACATTGCCACCAACAACCACGTGATTGATGCAGCAGAAGACATCACCATCACCTTCGGCGATGATACCGAATATCAGGCGGAGATTGTGGGCCGTGACGATAAGACCGACCTTGCCGTGCTCAAAATCAAAGACACCAAGGGCAAAAAATTCACCTTCGTGACGTTCGGTAATTCAGACCAGATTCGCGTGGGTGACTGGATACTCGCCATCGGCAACCCATTTGGCCTTGGTGGCACCGTGACGGCAGGGATTGTTTCAGCGCGCGCCCGCGACATTAACTCCGGCCCGTATGATGATTACATTCAGACTGATGCTTCTATCAACCGCGGTAACTCCGGCGGCCCGATGTTCAATATGACGGGCGAAGTGGTGGGCATTAACACGGCCATTTTTTCGCCCTCCGGCGGCAGCGTGGGCATTGGCTTTGCGATTCCGGCGAATCTGGCGCGCCCGTTGATTGAGCAGCTGAAGGCAGGCAAGAAAATTGAGCGTGGCTGGTTGGGCGTGAAGATTCAATCGGTGACCAAGGAGATTGCCGAAAGCATGGGGCTTCCCGCTGATAAAGGTGCGCTGGTGGCCGAAGTGATTGCAGGCGGTCCTGCAGAAAAAGCAGGCATTAAGATGGGCGATATCATCACCAAGTTCGGTGACCATGATATTTCCACGATGCGCGATTTACCGCGCCAAGTGGCTACGCGTGACATCGGTGCCAAGGTGGAATTGACGCTTATTCGCGAGGGTAAGGAAAAGAAAATCACCGTGAAGCTTGGCGAGCTGAAGGATGAAAAAGATGAAGACAAAGTCGTGACCGAGAAGAAGGGCGACGATGATATTGCGCGTGGTTCAGAGCCATTGCTGGGTATGCATGTGGCACCGATTACGGATGAGCTGCGCAAGAACTTTAAAATTGATAAGGACGTAAAAGGTTTGGTAGTGGTGAAAGTGCCAGGCGAGAGCGAGGCCGCGCTGCGTGGTGTGAATGTGGGTGACGTGATCGTGCAGCTGAATCAGCAGCCGGTGACCAGCATCAAAGAAGGCAAGAAAGCGCTTGAGGGCGCTATCAGCGAGGGGCGCAAATCCATCCTGCTGCTGATTACCCGCGCAGGGAATAATATTTTTCTCGCCCTGCCACTGGTGAAAGATAAAAACTAAAAACGTTTTTAGGTGAGGGCGATGGCAGAGATTTGCCGCCCATAGTCTTTTTCGCCCGCAAGGCAGGTGCGGCGGTAACTGAAGAAGTTCTCGGCCTCCGCCAGCGTGTCTTTCTTTACATCTGCCACTGTGCCCAGCTGCAGGGTATTCAGCACATCTTGCACATACGCGGCCATGTCGAACTGCCATTTGCCCTCGTTGCGGGAGGGGATGAAGTAGCGCGCGTTCTGCGCGTGCTGTGCAAGGAATGTATCGCGGAATTCCGGCCCCACTTCGTAAGAGGGTTGGCGGATGCAGGGGCCAATAGCGGCGGAGATGTTCGCGCGGCTTGCGCCGAGCGCTTCCATTTCTTTTACGGTGTTTTGCAGCACGCCACCAATCGCGCCTTTCCAGCCTGCATGGGCGGCGCCGATGACGCCTGCTTTTACATCGGCAAATAAAACGGGAGTGCAGTCTGCAGTTAAAATACCAATCACGCTGCCACGCACATTGCTGACAAGCGCATCGGCTTTTGGCCTATCGAACCCATCCGGTACGGTATCTTTTAGCACGACGACATCGGGCGTATGGCATTGGTAAAGTGTGCACAGTTTCGCGTTGGGCATTTCAAGCGCTGTCAGCACACGTGCACGATTTTGTTTTACAGTTTCAGTCACGTCGTTTGAGCCAAGGCCGCAGTTGAGCGAGCTATAGACGCCGCTGCTAAGGCCGCCGCTGCGGCCAAAAAAACCGTGCCGCAGGCCGGAGAGTCTGGTAAGCTCAGGACTGGTGATGATAACCATTTTTTCGTGGGAAGATGCCATGCAAGCAAGGCTAACCCAGCGCCGCGATTTTGCCAAGGAAAAGCTATGGTAAGAATGCCGCATTGGCCAAAACCACACTGGCAGGAGCTAACGGGCGATAGCGCCATGCGCATCCACGGGCTTTTGAACAAGCTGGGTAACCCTGAAAATAAACTGCCCCCCGTGATTCATGTGGCAGGTACGAACGGCAAAGGCTCGACCATTGCGTTTCTGCGCGCGATTTTGAAAGCGGCGGGTTACACGGTGCATGCGTATATCTCGCCGCATATTCGCGACTTTAACGAGCGCATTTTATTAAACGATACGCCGATTGACGAAGGGCTGCTGACGCAGGTGATGGAAGAAGTGCGGCTGGCCAATGGCGAAACACCCATCAGCTTTTTTGAAGGCACTACGGCGGGGGCACTGCTTGCCTTTTCGCGCGCGCCCGCAGATGTGCTGATTGTGGAAACCGGTATGGGCGGGAAATATGACCCCACGAACGTGATACCCCATAAAATACTGACCATCATTACGCCGATTTTTTATGACCATATGGAATATCTCGGTTATAGCCTTGATAGCATTGCGTGGCACAAGGCAGGCATCATGCGCCCTGGTGTGCCGTGCGTGGTAAGCCACCAACTGCCAGAAGTGATGGTGGTGCTGGAAGGCGAGGCCAAACATATCGGCGCGCCGCTCTATATTCACGGCAAACACTGGGGCGTGCGGCGGCAGGAAGATAACGGCCTGCGCTTTATTGACATTAACGGCGAGACGGATTTCCCCGCGCCTGCACTGTTGGGCGACCACCAATATATCAACGCAGGCACGGCGTTGGCGGCGCTGAGTACGCTCGAGGACTTTGATGTTTCCGGTGAGGCGGTAGTGGAGGGTTTGCAGAAGGCGCGCTGGGTGGGAAGGCTGGAGCATATTAAAGGCGGCGCGGTTGCTTCGTTACTGCCGGAGGGTTCTGAGTTGTGGTTTGACGGCGGGCATAATGCCTCTGGCGCGATGGCGATTGCCCGTTGGGTGGAGCAGGATTGGGCCGACATGCCCACCTATATGATTTTCGGTACCACCAAGGGTAAGGAACTCAGCGGCATTTTTGAACCGCTGGTGGGGAAGATAGAAAAACTCTGCGCCGTGAGCGTGACGACGGAGCCCAAAAGTTACAGCGCGGAGGAGATAGAAACCGCAGCGCTGAATGCAGGGCTGACGGCAGCGGCCTTTGCCAGCGTGGAAGATGCGGTGAAAGCGTGTATAGCAGATAGCGATAAGCCCGTGCGCATTTTAGGCTTTGGTTCATTTTATCTGCGGCTGATGTTTTAAAACTGGAAGCCGATAGGGGCGGGGCCTTCAGAGCGCGTGATGGCCATGCATTTGAAGAGCTGCCCCATTTGGTCTTTGTCGGTGAGGCGGATAAGTTCCGTGAGGATACGCTCTTGCTGTTCGGGTGTGGCACGCTGCATGAGACTGTTAGCGCGGAAGTGAATGCCGAGCGCACCCAGCAGCGAAGCCTGCGTCAATACCGGATAGGACTTAGCACCTGACTGCACAGCGGCTTCATGCAGCGCATTGAAGTCGACATGTGCGGTGAGGTCGGCTTCGCCCACACTATCCAGCACAGGGTGATAATGATGGTGGCTAACGGCCTGAAGCGTGTCTTTGCCGCCGGGCATTTCATAACCATAATCGATAATCAGCGCCGCGCCACCTTGGCGGACGATGCGCGTGGTGATTTGTCGCACGATGGAATTAGACAGCGGGCTGGTTTCAAAAATCGTGCCTTCGGGCGCGTTTGCAAGGGCGGCGGGAATCATCGCTGCGGCGGGAGAGTTTTCGGTGGCGAGGGAGAAATTGAGCCCGCCGCTGCCATCCACCACCAATATTTTTTCGCACCATTCTTGCTTGCTGCGTACAAACTGGTGAATGGGCAAGGCATCGAAGAATTCGTTCGCGATAAGCAGCATCGGTTTTTCCGGCAGCGCTGAAAAACTTTCATGCCAATAGGCTTTCGGCATGTTTTCGCCCAACAGCATCTGCTGTTGTTTTTCGCGCAGCAAAGGGCTGGTTTCCACCAGATGAATTTCCATCGCGGCGTGGAAGCCTTTCACGTGGCGGCTGCCGCGCAACAGGTCTTTCATCAACGTGCCGCGGCCAGGGCCAAGCTCGGCCATAACGAAATTGGCGGGGCTGCCCATCTGCTGCCAGTAATGCGCGCACCACACACCCATGAGCTCGCCAAACATCTGGCTGATTTCGGGCGATGTGATGAAATCACCACCTGCGCCAAACGGATCTTTTTGTGCGTAATAACCGAGGTGTTTGTCGCTTACCGCCACCTGCATGAGCTGCGCGATGGTAATGGGGCCTTGCTGTTTGATGAGCGAGATAAGGTGTTTTTCAAGTGGCGTCATTTGCCTGCTTTCTTCGCCCTTTTCTTCACAGGCGTTGCAGGTGTTTCATTGGGTTCAGCAGGAATCTTCACAATCGCGGGTGCCGTGCGGCGCAGCAGGTAAATGCCATAAAGCACCATTGGCACGCACAGAAGTTGCCCCATGGTAAGCTGCGAGGCAATAAAGCCAAGCTGCGCATCAGGCTCGCGGAAATGCTCGCAGAAAGCGCGGAACGTACCGTAGCCAATGAGGAAGATGCCGGAAAGTCTGCCCGGTTCCGCGCGCAGACGTGTATTTTTTGCGGCCAGCAGCATGATGATGAACAGCAACACGCCTTCGGTGGCGGATTCATAGAGCTGGCTGGGGTGGCGCGGTAAACCAGTTTCGTCGGTGGGGAATATCATGGCCCATTGTACGCTGGCGGCGCGGCCATAAAGTTCACCATTGATGAAATTCGCAAGGCGGCCAAGGCACAGGCCGATGGGGGTGACGATGGCGAGCAAATCAATCACGCGCCAATATTGCAGCTTGTGGCGTTTCGCAAAAAGCCACGTGGCGATGATGACGCCGAGCAGCCCGCCGTGGAACGACATGCCACCCTGCCAGACTTTTAAGATATCTGCTGGATTGTGCGCGTAAAAGGGCAGGTTATAAAACAGGATGTAGCCGATGCGCCCACCAAGGATGATGCCGAAAATGGCCCAGATGATGATGTCATCCAGCGCTTTTTGCGTGAACACTTTTGGTGTGTGCTCGTTCAGGCGATGCACCAACCACCAGCCAAGCAGGATGCCCGCCACATAGCTCATGGCATACCAGCGTATGGCCACCGGCCCGAATGAAACCATGATGGGGTCAATGACCGGCAGAATGATGGCAGGCAGTGCAGTGAGCATGATGGTGATAAATGCCTAACGGTAAGAGTCAGATTTTTTAAGGTAGCTGTTCACGTAGTCGCTCACGCCATCTTCCAGCGAGGTGAACGGCTTGGTGTAGCCCGCCTTTTGCAATTTGGCCATATCTGCCTCGGTGACGTATTGGTATTTGGCAATCAGCTCCAGCGGCATGTCGATGAAATCTATCTTTGCCTGTGGATGCCCAAGACCTTTGAACAGGCAGGTGGCGAGGTCTTTAAACGTACGCGCTTTGCCGGTGCCGACGTTGTAAATACCATTCACCTTCGGGTTTTCAAACAGCCACAGCATCACATCGCAGCAGTCTTTGACGTAAATAAAGTCGCGGCGCTGGTCGCCATGCGCGAAGTCTTTGTTCTCAGATTTGAACAATTTGACCGGCAGGTTTTTTTCAGCATGCGGGAACATGCGGCGCAGCACGCTCATCTGATCGCCCTTGTGGTATTCATTCGGGCCATAGACGTTGAAGAATTTAAGCCCTACCCATTGTGGTGGCAGCGGGCGCTTTTCTTCCACAAGGCGTACCACGCGGCGGTCGAACAGGTTTTTGCTCCAGCCGTAAGGATTCAAGGGTTCAAGCTGGCTGAGATATTCCGGGGATTGGTCGTCTTTAAAGCCTTTGGAACCATCGCCATACGTGGCGGCAGAGGAGGCATAGATAAAGCGCTTTTTGTTTTCAACGCACCATTTCCACAGCTCTATGGGGAATACGAAGTTGGTTTCTAAAATCAAGTCCACGTCTGTTTCCGTGGTGGAGGAAATCGCCCCCATGTGGAAAATCACTTCGACTTCTTTTGTATTCTGGTCGAGCCAGTAAAACAGCTCATCAGGGTGCACCAGTTCGGCAATTTCATGCTTTGCGAGGTTGCGCCATTTATCTTCTTCGCCGAACTCGTCGACTACAACAATGTCTTTATAGCCTTTTTCCTGAAGGCTGGCGACGAGGTTGGAGCCGATAAACCCTGCACCACCGGTAACGACAATCATGCGAATATCCTTTGCAAAGTCCCTGTTGGTATTTGTGTGCGAATCACCTATAGTGAATGCGCGCTAACATATTATTAAGTGAAAGGTTTCGCTTATGCAAATAGATAAGAAGTTACTCGACGATATGGCAAAAGTAGCCGGCAACGCCATGGGCGTAATGACCGACTTTACCAAGGAAGCCGAAGTGGTGATGAAGAAAAACTTAGAGCGCGTGATGCAGCGTATGGATTTTGTGCCGCGTCAGGAATTTGAAGTGATGCGCGAAGTGGCGCTGAAAGCACGCAGCAACCAACAGGCGCTGGAAAAACGCATCGCAACGCTGGAAAAGAAACTGGGCGTGAAAGCGTCGGCTCCGGCAAAAAAGGCCAAGCCGGCAAAGGCCAAAAAAGCTAAAAAGGCCAAATCGAAAAAATAACGCGACTGTTTCTATTTCTTTATGTACGAGCACGTAAAAATACTTCTGGTGGGTGGCGGCAAAATGGGCTCTGCCCTGATGGCGGGCTGGCTGAAAGCCGGCTTTGATGCTGAAACCATGCGCGTGGTGGAACCTTCACGCGCGCCGCGCTTGCACCTGAAAGAAGATTTCGGCCTGAAAGTGCTCGAGCACTTGGAGGAGCTGGAAAAAGACTATGTGCCGGACGTGGTGGTGCTGGCGGTGAAGCCGCAGGCGATGGATGAGATACTCGCGGCCTATGCCAAACTGGGCTGGCATAAAACATTATTCCTGACCATTGCGGCAGGCCGCACAATTGCCTCGCTGAAAAAGCATTTGGGGGCAAAGGCGGCTGTGGTGCGCGCCATGCCGAACCTGCCTGCCACCATCGGGCAGGGGATTACCGTGATGATTGGCAGCGACATTAACGGCTTCCAGCGCGAACTGGCCTACACCATGCTAAAGGCGGCAGGCGATGTGATATGGACGGATGACGAAGGCCAGATGGATGCGGTGACGGCTGTTTCCGGCAGCGGCCCCGCCTATCTGTTCCATTTTATTGAGGCATTCACTGATGCAGCCAAGGCTGCAGGGCTGGATGATGAGATGGCCCGCAAGCTGGTGGAAAAAACCGTGGTGGGCAGTGCTGAGCTGTTGCTGCAGTCTGGTGCTCCGGCACATTTTCTACGCGAAAGCGTTACAAGCCCAGGTGGTACGACCGAGGCTGCGCTTACCATCCTGATGGATAAAGATAAGGGGCTAAAAGCACCCCTAACCGAGGCGGTCATAAGGGCGAAAAACCGAGCCAGAGAGCTAAGCAGCTAGTTTTTGTGCACTGCACAAAAACGCTTGACAGCACCCCCAAGATATGAGATATTCCGCCCCGTCTGGTTGATTTAGCCCATTGTTGCGGGCGACCGCGACTGGTGTTAAGTAACTGAAAAATATAAATTTTAAAGAGGTTGTCATGTCACAGCAAAATAATCCATTCGCAGAAGCAATGAAGTTCTTCTCGAACTTCCAGGTTCCTGCTCTGAATTACAAAGATGCATTCACTGCAGGTCGCAAAAACGTTGAAGCCCTCACGGCTGCCAATCAGGCGGTTGCTGAAGGTGCTCAGGCTGTTATCCGCCGCCAGGTGGAAATCGCTCAGTCCAACGCCGAAGGCGCGCTGAACCTGATGAAAGAAGTGTATGCTTCTAAAAGCCCAGAAGCCAGCATCGCGAAGCAGGCTGAATTCGCAAAGAAGGTTTTCGAATCTTCTCTCGCGAACACCCGCGAACTGGTAGAAATGGCTTCTAAGTCCGGTGCCGAAGCTGCTGAAATCATCAGCAAGCAGTTCGTTTCTGGCGTGGAAGAAATTTCCAAAGTATCCAAGAAAGCCGCTAACGCCTAGTTTTCTAGGAATAAGCTGTTAAAAAAGCCGCCCGTAACCCGGGCGGCTTTTTTGTTTTCGCGCCCTAAGAAACAGCCTCAAAATTAACGTATTTTTAGTGATTTGGAGGTACCATCGGGGTGTGGGAGGTAGAATGTCTTTATTTGAGCAAGCCCTGAAGGGCCGGTTTATGTCGCTTCAGGCAATGGGTGCCGAAATGCAGAAGCTGCATAAACAGGACACTGCAACCCAAATGTCTAACGCTGCTCGCAGGCTTATTGAGAATCCGTCTGCGGCAGAAGAAATCGCACAGTACCTTAAGAAAAAAAACATAGATACCGTTGCCTATTTTGACGAAGGCGGCCAGAGCATCGTATTCATTGTGCCGGATGGCGACCTAGTGGTGCGTATTGCTCATAAGGATTTTGAAGGTGGCCAAGGCAGGGCCCCCACAGAGAAGGTTTTGCAGCCACTGGAAAGACAGGAGTTTGAGAACGGCTTTATCGTTGAATTTTTGCCGTTTCTAAGGGAGCCTGCCGGCAGAAAGCATGTGAATGCCATCATGGAGGGTTTGGCGCGTGATGGGCTTGAGTTTTCAGACCCGAAGCCAGCCAACGTACGCCTGCTGCCCGACGAGAAGAGAACCCCTGTTATTATTGATGGTGATGCCGTGGATATTGGACGGAGTGGGCAATTTAGAGCCTATGCTGCCAAGGTGAAAGGCAAGCCCTCGGAATATACTTGGGAGGAAGGGCTGCAAAACAGCCTGTTTTCAGACCTTTGCAAGAAATATAATTTGAACGGGCAGGAATATTCCAAAGACTTCTTCTGGGATTCGTTGCAAGAAGTGGTTGATAGCATACCGAAGTCTGGTTTTCTCTATGAGGTGGCAAGTGAGAGAAAAAAAATTAGAGATAAGCACGAGCGCAGAAGCGGAAAATACAGCGATGATTTGTATGACGCCAGCGATGATGACGGTGGCCACAGAGGCGGTCGTGGCGGTAGCGGCCATAGAGATCGGTTCTAAACTTAAAGCGGTAGGGAAAGCGTGACCTTCAGCCCACCCATGGCGCTTTCGCCAAGCTGGATATGGCCGCCATGCTGGTGAATGATATCGCGCGCAATAGAAAGCCCTAAACCCACGCCACCTGTTTCAAGATTGCGTGAGGTATCGAGCCGCACGAAGGGGGCAAACACGGTCTCGCGGCTTTGTGGCGGAATGCCGGGGCCGTTATCCTCAATGATGACTTCGATATGGTCTCCCGCTTTGACGGAGGAAAGCCTGACATATTTGGCATAACGCAGGGCGTTATCCATAAGGTTGGCAAGACAGCGGCGGAAAGCCTGCGGCCGTGCGTGAATGCGGATGTCGTCTGCCAGCATGAGGGTGATGCGGTCTTTTTCCGACCGGTAGGTATCGGCAAAATTCTGTAGGAAATTGGCCAGTTCCAGTGGCTCAGATTTTTCGGATTCACCGCTGCGTACGAACTCAAGGTAACCTTCGACCATGTGTTCCATCTCGGCGACGTCCTGCAATAGTTCCTCGGTCTGGCTCGATTTTTTCATCAAAGCGAGCTGTAGTTTCATGCGGGTGAGGGGTGTGCGTAAATCGTGCGAAACTCCTGCCAGCATTTCGGTGCGTTGTTGCACCTGCCGCCGGATTCGCTCTTTCATATCCAAAAACGCTTTGGCCGCCTGCTTCACTTCCAGAGCACCTTGTGGCTTGAAATTGGCGACATCCTGCCCTTTGCCGAACTTATCCGCCGCTTCAGAAAGCCGCACGATGGAGCGCACCTGATTGCGCAAAAACAGGATGGAAACCACTAGCAAAATACCGCCCGTGCCCATAGTCCACATGATGTAAATGTAGGTGGTGGGGTTCAAAAGCCGCTTCCTCGGCATGCTGACGGTAATGTGCGATGAGGGACGCGTAATAACAACGGTAACCAAGGCTTTTTCCGTGTTTTCGACGATATAGAAGGAGTCTTTGAGCAACTCGTGAATGGCGCTTTCCAGCTCGGGGAAGCGCTGGGTGGGCTTGCCCATGACTGCGCCGGGGATATTCTTGCCATGAAAGGCAACATCAAGGTTCAGGTATTTTTTGGCTTCCCGCAGGATTTCAGCGCGCTCTTCGGCTGAGGCGTTGCGGGTTTTGTCGAGTACCATCGCGATTTCAGAGGCGAGCGAGGCGGAAATATTGCGCGACATGCTTTCCCAGTGGCGGGCATAAAACATGTAGGTGGCCACAAGCTGCACCGCCACCGCCGGCACGATGATGATGAGGAGGAACCGCCCATACAGCGATTTAGGTGCAAATCTTTTTAAAAACATTGATTTGTTTCTTGCAAAAAAACGCTTATATATTAATAAGGAACATACTATAACCCTGCGTTATGGTGATGTATAGTGTGAAGGCGTAAGGCGATATCCTGCCCCTCGCATTTTCGGAAAGCTTAAAACTATGGCCAAGGCCACAAAAAAAGGCAGCTCCAAGCGCGAGCGGGTGATTATTTTTGACACCACGCTGCGTGATGGCGAGCAATCCCCCGGCGCAACGATGACGCCGGAAGAGAAGCTCCGCGTTGCCGACGTGCTCGACCAGATGGGCGTAGACGTGATTGAGGCAGGCTTTGCCATTGCCTCAGAAGGCGATTTTTATGCCATTAATGAAATTGCCAAAGTGGCAAAAAATGCTACCATCTGTAGCCTTGCGCGCTGCAAACCCATTGATATTGAACGCGCCGCCGAAGCGGTGAAGCCCGCAAAGCGCGGCCGCATCCACACATTTGTTTCCACCAGCCCGATTCATTTGAAGTATCAGATGAAGATGAGCGAATCGCAGGTGCTGGAACTGATTGCAGACTGCGTGAAACTGGCCCGCCGCCGCTGCGACGACGTGGAATGGAGCGCGATGGACGCCACGCGCAGCGATATCGATTTCCTGTGCCGCGCGATTGAGCTGGCCATTAAGTCCGGCGCGACGACGATTAACATTCCTGACACGGTGGGTTATGCCCTGCCGCAGGATTATCACCGCATTATCGGCGCCGTGAAAAACCGCGTGCCGAATATCGATAAAGTGATTATCTCCGTGCACTGCCAGAACGACCTTGGCCTTGCCACGGCGAACTCACTGGCGGCGGTGGAAGCCGGTGCGCGCCAGATTGAATGCACTATCAACGGTATTGGTGAGCGCGCGGGTAATACATCGCTTGAAGAAGTGGTGATGGCGATTAAAACCCGCCAAGATTTGCTGAATTTTGATATGGGCGTGAAGACGGAATACATTATGCGCGCCTCGAAACTGGTGCAGAATATCACGGGTTTTTCCATTCAGCCGAACAAGGCGATTGTGGGCGCAAATGCGTTTGCGCATGAATCCGGCATCCATCAGGATGGCGTGCTGAAACATGCTTCGACCTATGAAATCATGACGCCGGAATCGGTGGGCTTGGTGCGTAAAACCTCGCTGGTGATGGGCAAGCACTCTGGCCGCCATGCATTTAAAGATAAGCTGAAAGAACTGGGCCTTGCGTTGGGTGACAATGCTTTTGAAGATGCATTTAACCGCTTCAAAGCACTCGCGGATAAGAAAAAGACGGTATACGACGATGACATCATCGCGCTGGTGGATGACACGGCAGGCAAAGGCGATGAGCGCGTGACGCTGAAAAAACTGAAAGTGGTGTGCGGCTCAGAAGGCAAAGCGAAAGCGGAGCTGTCGCTGACAGTCGATGGTAAGGTGAAGTCAGCCAAAACGGAAGGCGATGGCCCTGTAGATGCATCGTTCAAAGCCATCCGCGCGATTGTGGCACATAAAGCCCGCCTGACGCTGTATCAGGTGCATGCCGTGACCAAAGGAATTGATGCCCAAGCCGAGGTAACCGTGCGCCTTGAAACGGATAAAGGCATCATCATCAACGGCAACGGTGCGGATACCGACACCATGGTGGCAAGCACGCAGGCGTACATCGCTGCGCTAAATAAGTTACTCAGCTACGAAGAAAAGCTGGTGCCGGAGCGCGCGGCGCTTGCAACTGAAAATAAAATCACTAAACATAAACAACGTAACGTAAAGCGGTAAAGGCTCCCCCACTATGCTGTCAAAAATTTTCGGAATGTTCTCTTGCGATATGGCGATCGACCTCGGCACCGCCA
Organism: uncultured Rickettsiales bacterium; assembly: GCA_964467255.1. GTDB lineage: Bacteria > Pseudomonadota > Alphaproteobacteria > Rickettsiales > RGZB01 > CAYXPR01. Next base: position 146,057 of record CAYXPR010000001.1, read on the forward strand.
ACACGCTGGTCTATGTGAAAGACCGCGGCATTGTGCTGAACGAGCCTTCGGTGGTCGCGCTGCTCAAGCAGAACGGAACGATGGTGCCGTATGCCTTCGGTAACGAAGCCAAGCTCATGCTGGGCCGTACGCCCGCTGAAATTGAAGCCATCCGCCCATTGAAAGACGGTGTGATTGCCGACTTCAAAGGCGCCGAAGAAATGATTAAGCACTTTATCCGCATGGTGCATAACCGCAAAAGCTTTACCGGCCCGCTGATTATTATTTGCGTACCTTCCGGCTCGACACCGGTGGAACGCCGCGCGATTCAAGACGCCGCCGAAAGCGCCGGTGCCCGCGAAGTGTACCTGATTGAAGAACCGATGGCCGCCGCGATTGGTGCCGGCCTACCGGTGACCGAACCAACGGGTTCGATGGTGGTAGACATTGGTGGCGGCACGACCGAAGTGGCCGTGCTTTCCTTGGGCGGCATCGTGTATGCCCGCTCGGTGCGCGTGGGTGGTGACATGATGGACGAAGCCATCATCAGCTACATCCGCCGTTACCACAACCTGCTGGTGGGTGAATCCACCGCTGAAAAAATCAAGAAAACGATTGGTGCCGCTTGCCCGCCGAAAAAAGGTGATGGCGAAAGCATGCAGATTAAAGGCCGCGATTTGATTAACGGCGTGCCGAAAGAAATCACGCTGACCGAACACCAGATTGCCGAAAGCTTGCTTGAGCCGGTGACGAACATTGTGGAAGCTGTGAAGGTTGCGCTCGAACGCACCCCGCCGGAGCTTTCTTCCGACATCGTGGACAAAGGCATCGTGATGACTGGCGGCGGCGCGCTGCTGAAGAACCTCGATGTGGTGCTCAGGAAAGCAACCGGTCTGCCGGTGTTTGTGGCCGACGATGCGCTTTCTTCCGTGGCGCTGGGCTCTGGCCGTGTGCTTGAGGAATTCAAAAAATTCCGTCACGTTCTGTTCAAGCAGGATTAAGCCTGAATTCGTAGCGTTTGGCGTGCGTGCTGAATTGTGGCATCGCTGCGTGAAAGCCTTTGAACTATCAGATATTTTGTGTATCTTAAAAACTGGAGACACACTGTGTTGTGTGCCGTAATTTTTTGCCGGACTCAGGTAGCATCACACCATGCCGAAACGTAGAAAAAAGAAGCATTCCTTTTTCTTGACGGCCGTTTTTCCTTTCCGCAGTTTTTTCCAAAAAATCGTTTTTGTTTTTGTACTGACCATTGCCATTGCAGGCTTGGTGCTGGGTAAATCAAATCACGAGCAGATGGTGGCGGTACGTGCGCTGGTGATTGATATTGCGCTCCCGCTGGTGCGGATTGTGTCGATGCCAATCAACGCGGTGATTGCGGTGGGCAGTACGCTGCACGAAGCGGTGTTCGTGTTTGAAGAAAACCGTTTGCTGCGCCAACAGAACGCACGCCTCGCGCGGATGCAGATGGTGGCTGCGCAAGTGCAGACTGAAAATGTGCGCTTGCGGCAGATGCTGCATTTTATTTCTGAGCCGACCTACGGGTTTATCACCGCGCGCGTGGTGAGTGACATTAGCAGCCCTTACATGCGTGCGACCATGATTAACGCAGGCAGTGCGGCAGGTGTTAAAAAAGGGCAAGTGGTTTTGAATGAAAAAGGCCTTGTTGGCCGTGTGCTGGAAGTGGGTGAACATTCGTCGCGCGTGCTGCTGCTGAACGACATGAATTCACGTGTGCCGGTGATGACGAGCAATTCACGCGAACGCGGTATTTTAACTGGTGATAACCGCGATAGCCCTATCATGCGCCACCTGCGTATTGACCATGAAGTACAGGTGGGCGAGAGCGTGCTGACCTCGGGCGATGGTCAATACTTCCCCGCCGGCCTGCCGGTGGGTGTGATAAAAAATATTGGTGACGATGGTGCGCGCACGGCAGTGTTTGTGAAACCAGAGCAACTTGAATATGTGAACATCATCGATTTTAGTGCGGCGGCGGAGAAATCTTCTGAAATGGGCCCTCCCGCAACTCCAACCCCCGCGCTGCAATAAGGCATGTAGAGGCGATGAGCATCAACTGGAATCAGGAACGTTTTTCTCCCCGCTATCTTATTCCCGGCGGTATTTTTTTAGTTCTGGTTTTACTGTCGAGTGCCGACTTGCACCTGCCAAGCCTTCGACAAGTATTCCCGCAGCTTGGCGTGATGGCGATATTTTACTGGGGCATTTACTGGCCGCGCCTGATGCCATACTGGCTGATGCTGGTGGTGGGCGTGCTGCAAGATACGTTATATGGCCTACCGCTCGGAACATTTGCTTGCGCCAACACGTTACTGCTGGGTGTATTGATTATGTTCCGCCGTTACTTTGCGAACGCTACTTTTTTTGCCCTTTGGCTTTCTTTCGCGCTTGCGCTGCTGGGTTATGTGGCGCTGATTGCCGCCAGCCATAAATTTTATTACGGTAATTTTGCCATGTCGGAAGTGGCGCTGTGGCAATGGGGCGTGTCGGTGCTGGTGTACCCTTCCATGCAGAGTGTGTTTTTCTGGTTCCACAGTCATTTCTTGCGGCTTGCGGTATAACATGCGTGACCTGATTACACGCTCACGGGAATTTTCACGCCGCGCAATGGTGCTGGGCAGTGCCAAACTGTTTTTGACCACGGCGCTGGTATCACGCCTTTACTATCTGCAGATTATACATTCAGAACAGTATAAAACACTGGCCGACGAGAACCGCATCCGCTTGCGCCCCGTGGTGCCAATGCGTGGGCAGATTTTAGACAGGGAAGGGCTGGTGTTTGCCGAAAACCGCCAGCAATTCCGTGCGATGTTCGACCCTGTGGAGGCGCGTAAAGCGGCAAAAACATTTGCGAAGCTTTCGCCGCTCGTGAACATGCCTGAGCTACTTGACCCAAAAATTGTCCGTAAGCTTTCGCGCAGCTATGTACCGGGTTTGGTAGTAATTAAAGACCATTTGAATTGGGAGGAAGTCTCCGCTGTGGAGGTGAACATGCCGGAACTTCCGGGCGTAACGGTGGAGCCCGCGCAGATACGCCATTACCCGCTGGGGAAATATGGTAGTCACGTGCTGGGTTATGTGGGCGGCCCAAGCAAAAAGGATGTCGAGAAAAACCCGATTCTGGCGCGTGCTGACTTTACCACCGGCAAGAATGGTTCTGAGCTGCTGCTGGAAAAAAAGCTGCATGGTAAAATCGGTGTGAAACGCATTGAGGTGGATGTGCACGGCATCGCCGTGCGCGAGCTTTCGATTGAAGAAAGCAGCCCCGGTGAAGATGTGCGCCTGACGCTGGATAGCCGCTTGCAGGAATTCGCCGCCAAGCGTATTGAGGCGGAAGGTGGCGTGAAAGAAGCAGGCGCTTCGGTGGTGGTGATGGATATTTATAAGGGCGATATTCTGGCAATGGCTTCTTCGCCGGGCTTTGACCCCAACGTGTTTTCACGCGGTATTCAACCGCAGGAATGGGCGTATCTAACGCACCATCCCGACGTGCCGCTGATTAATAAATGTATCTCCAGCCAATATCCGCCAGGCTCTACGTTTAAAATTATGGTGGCGCTGGCAGGCCTTAAAGAAGGCGTGGTGACACCGGAAACCCGCACTTTCTGCCCTGGGTATCTGGAATTCGGTGGCCGCCGTTTCCACTGCTGGAACGAAGATGGTCACGGCACGCTCGATATGCGCGGCGCCATTGCACAATCGTGCAACGTGTATTTCTTTAAAGTGGCGCAGCGGTTGGGCGTGGATAAGTTTGCGGAGATGGCGCGCGAGTTTGGCCTTGGCCACGTGCATGATATCGGCCTGCCCTCCCAGCGCGGCGGCATTATTCCAGACCGTGAGTGGAAAAAGAAAGTATACAACAAACCGTGGACGCCGGGTGAGACCCTCAATGCCGGTATCGGGCAGGGCTATGTGCTTTCTACACCGTTGCAGCTTTGCGTGATGACATCACGCATTGCCAATGGCGGCCTTAAAGTGGCGCCGCGCTTAGTGTTGCCTGACAGCAGCAATTCCACGCCGACAGTGGGTCCTATGCCAAAAGGCGCGGCTCCAACGGTGGGTGGTGGGCTGCACGATGTGCCCGAATGGGAAAAAATCAAGATACCAAAATCATACATGAATGTAGTACATGAAGGCATGAACATGGTGGTGAACTCGCCTCGCGGCACCGCACATATGATTGCGCCGCCGGAGAAAGAATGGGCGATTGCCGGTAAGTCAGGCACATCGCAGGTGCGTGCCAAACAACGCGACCCTGATGCACCTGTGGAAAAGAAATACCGTAACCACGCATTGTTTATTGCGTTTGGCCCTGTGCAGAAGCCGCGCTACGCCGCAGCGGTGATTGTGGAGCACGGCGAAAGCGGTTCCCGTGTGGCAGGCCCCATTGCGCGCGATGTATTGGTTGAGGCACAAAAACTGAAGATATTGGGAGAAGCCTGATGGTTGTAACCTCGCGCAAACCCACATTGATGAATAAGCTGGCGGAATTACATCTGCCCTTGCTGGCGCTGACGAGCCTGATTTGTGCGATTGGGTTTTTGGTGCTGTATTCTGCTGCGCAGGGCAGCCTTGAGCCTTGGGCAGGGCGGCAGATGGTACGCTTTGCGATTGCAATGCCGATTGCCATTATAATTGCGCTGGTGAATATCCAGTTCTGGTTCCGCTACGCATACCTGCTTTATGGTATTGGCCTTGCGACACTGGGCGCGGTGGAAATTATCGGCCATATCGGCATGGGTGCGCAACGCTGGGTGAGCGTGGGCGGGGTGAATTTTCAGCCCTCGGAACTGATGAAGATTTTTCTGATTTTGGCTTTGGCGCATTACTTTCATGCCATTCATAAAAACAATGTTACGCGACTTCGTTTCCTTACCTTTCCGGCATTACTGCTATTACTGCCTGTGGGGCTGGTATTGATTCAACCAAACCTTGGCACGAGCTTTATTTTGCTGATGACGGGTATCGGCATCTTTTTCATGGCGGGTATCGGCTGGAAGAAATTCATGGTGGTGGGTGTGGTGGGGCTGTGCCTGCTGCCGGTGCTGTGGAGCCATATGCACGATTATCAGAAGCGCCGCGTGATGACGTTTATGAACCCCGAAAGCGATCCGCTTGGTTCGGGCTATAACATCATCCAGTCAAAAATCGCGATTGGTTCTGGCGGCTTTTTTGGTAAAGGATTTATGCAAGGCTCGCAGAGTCAACTTTCCTTCCTGCCGGAAAAAGAGACGGATTTTATCTTCACCGTGATTACGGAAGAATTTGGCTTTGTGGGTGGGTTTATCTGTATCATATTGTATTTCAGCCTTATTTTCTGCTGTGTGCGGATTGCGATTGCCAGCGAGAGTTTTTTTGGCAAGTTGGTGGCGTATGGTATTTCACTGGTGCTGTTCCTGCATATGTTTGTGAACATGGCGATGGTGATGGGGCTGGTGCCCGTGGTGGGCTTGCCGCTGCCGATGCTTTCGTATGGCGGTAGTAGCATGATTAGCGTCGTGATTGCTCTGGGCTTTGTGCAGAATGTGTATGTGCACCGCGAAACCTCGGTGCTCCGCACCTACGATTATGAATAGCCGGACTTGAAATTTAGCCACAGCACCCTATATACAATAAGCAATTGTTTTTCAGGGAGTTTGATATGGCAACGCTGGCAAAAGAAACCCATAGCTTTGGTGCTGAGGTAGGGAAAATCCTCCAGCTGATGATTCACTCGCTTTACGAGCAGAAGGACATCTTCCTGCGCGAGCTGATTTCGAATGCTTCGGATGCCTGCGACAAGCTGCGCTATGAAGCCATTACCCACCCCGAATGGATGGGTAAGGACGAACTGAAAATTACCGTTACGCTGGATAAACAGAACCGCATCATTACGGTGAGTGATAACGGCATCGGTATGACGCGGCAGGAAATGGTCGATAACCTCGGCACGATTGCGCGCTCCGGCACGCAGCGCTTTACGGAAAGCCTGACGGGTAACGCTAAAAAAGATACGCAGCTGATTGGCCAATTTGGTGTTGGTTTTTATTCCAGCTACATGGTGGCGGATAAGGTGGAAGTCACCTCGCGCCATGCTTCGGAAAAAGAAGCACATGTGTGGGAGTCAGACGGTGCGGGTGAGTTCACTGTGCGCGCCGCAGAACGCGAGCAGCCGCGCGGCACCAGTGTGGCGCTACATATCCGCAAAGAGGCAGACGATTTTCTCGAAAAATTCCGCCTCACGCATATTATCAAAACCTATTCGGACCATATCGCGTTCCCGATCGAGTTTGTGGATATGGAGGCAGGCGTGAAGCCGGAAGTGATTAACAAAGCCTCGGCATTGTGGATGAAGCCAAAAAGCGAAATCACCCCCGAGCAATATAAAGAATTTTATAAGCATGTGGGCCATGCGCCGGATGAGCCGTGGATGATTCTGCACAATAAGGCGGAAGGCACGATTGAATATACGAACCTGCTATTCATTCCATCGAAGCGTCCGTTTGATTTATTCCACCCTGACCGCTCGCGCCGCGTGAAGCTGTATGTGCGCCGCGTATTTATCTGTGAAGAAGAAGCCGATGTGATTCCTCCGTACCTGCGCTTCCTGCGTGGCGTGGTGGATTCGGAGGATTTACCGCTGAACATCAGCCGCGAAACGCTGCAAAAAAATGCCACGGTGCATAAAATCAGGAATTCTATTGTGAGCCGCGTTTTAAGTGAGCTGAAGAAAAAAGCGGCAGAAGATGCAAAGGCCTACGCAGAATTCTGGGCGAACTTCGGTGCGGTGATAAAAGAAGGCCTGTGCGAGCAGATGGAAAATAACCAGGAGAAAATTCTGGAAGTATGCCGCTTTTATTCCACCGCGGGCGATGCCATCACCAGCCTTGATGAATATATCAGCCGCATGAAACCGGAGCAGAAATCCATTTACTATATTCTTTCTGATGATGCGGCTACGGCGCGCCAAAGCCCGCAGATTGAGGGCTTTATCAGCCGCGGTATTGAAGTGTTGCTGCTAACCGACAGCGTGGATGATTTCTGGGTGAATGTGGTGGGAGAATATAAAGGCAAAGAAATGATTTCAGCTACCCGTGCGGGCGTGGAAGAAGAGCTGGAAGCAATTTCCGCCGCCGGAGATTCTGCCGAGCAGAAGGAAGAAAAAGCAGAAGAAAAGAAAAAATCATCCGAAACCAAAGAAGAAGAAAATGATTTGGTTGCAGTGTTTAAGCAGGCGCTAGGGGCAGAGGTGCAGGATGTGCGCGTGTCGCACAAGCTGACGACCAGCCCTGCATGCCTTGTGGCACCGGAGGGTATGATGGACATCCGTCTTGAGCGCTTCTTGGTAGAGAACAAGCAGATTGCCGCACCTTCCGCTAAAATTCTGGAAATCAACCCGAAGCATCCCATTTTAAAAGCGATGAAAAAAGATGTGGGTAAAAAAGATGCCGAAGAAAAACTGAAAGATGCTGCGCAGGTGCTGTTTGCACAGGCATGCATTTTAGAAGGCGAAGCGGTGCGCGATGTGATTGGTTTTTCGCGCCGTGTTTCACGCCTGCTGGAAAATTACTTCGCGGCGTAAATTCGAAAAAAAGCGAGACAAAAAAATCACGCGCGTGGAAGAAGTTTTCTGCGCGCGTTTTTTTTATCTTTTATCGTTGACGCGGTTGCCCACGCTTTGTATAGACCTATAGCAGATAATACATATTGTTATTCTCTTTCCATTAGTTTACCATATCTTGTGGTTATTGGGTAAACATGGGACTTGGGTAAACGCAGGAAAACCAAGGAGTTATTCGCTACCATGAGCAACAAAAAATTTCCTTCCCGGCGCCCAAGTAAGGCAGCGAATGGCACCCATCTCTCCATCTTCCGCCCCGGCAGAGTAGACCAAGCAGGCAAAGCCGCTGTCGGTCGCCAGTTGGACCAGATGCGTGAAGAAATCGAACTGCTGACATCGTACACCTCTGACACGATTTACCGTTTGCGTTACGACACGATGAGCTACGACTATATCAGCCCGTCGGTGACGAACCTGCTGGGCTTCGCACCCGCTGAAATCAAAAAAATGAACATTCGCGAACTGATTTTGGAAACACGCCTCGTGACCAACGGCCTCAAAACGGTGGAGTCATTTGAAGAGCTGGAAAGCAAGCGCAAAGAAGGCGATGTGAATAAATGGCAGGCCGATTACCTGATGCGCACGAAAGATGGGCAGAAGGTGTGGGTGTCAGACGTGTCGTATCCGTGGTTTGATGAAACGGGCAAGATTATTGGCTCGGTGGGCTCGCTGCGTGACATTACGGACCGCGTGCTGGCAGAAGCCCAGATTAAAGAAGAGCTCGCCAAGGTGGCAAACACCGACGCGCTGACGGGTCTTTCCAACCGCCGCGAATTTTTCCATGTGCTGGAGCGCGAAATTAAACGCATGCACCGCACGAATAATGATGTGTCGCTGCTGCTGCTCGACATTGACCACTTCAAACAGATTAACGATGCCTATGGCCATGATGTGGGCGACAAGGTGTTGATTGAGGTGTCGGGTATTATTAAGAACAGCCTGCGCGAAACGGATTTGCCGTCACGCATTGGCGGCGAAGAATTCGCCGTGATGCTGCCAGACACGCCTTCAGAAGGTGCTTACTGGGTCGCAGAGCGAATCCGCATGGCGATACTGAAGCATGCCTTCACCCTTGGCCACGATAAGCCGCCGGTGAACTGCACGATTTCCATTGGTGTGGCTTCGGCCAGCATGGGCGAAGAAGTGGATGCTAGTGGGCTTTACAAGCTGGCTGACACACGCCTTTACATTGCCAAGAACACGGGCCGCAATCAGGTTTCCGTTGACGAGATACTACACACGCACTAATCAGCCATTAGTCTAGCGTGAGAAAAAGCCGCCTGTTTCAGGCGGCTTTTTTGCTTGTTATATTTTTGTCATTCCCTGAATTTTGCGGAAGCAAAATTATAGGGGAATCCACAGCGGGAGTAAGTGGTCGGTAAGGTGGATTCCTGCTTTCGCAGGAATGGCAGAAAAAGGAGTGGGCTACACCTGACCGAGATTCTTCAGGCGGAATTTGGAGTGGATTTCGTTCTGGCTCATGATGACGGTAGAGGGACGGAAGCGCTCTACAATGGCGCGCACGTAGGGGCGCACGGAAGGGCTGGTGAGGAGCACTGGCACTTCGCCGCGCATCGCCTGTTGTTCGTAGATTTCGCGTACTTTCTTCACGAATTGCTGCAAACGGCTTGGTGACATTGCCAGTTGTTTTTCCTCGCCTTCGCCCACGATGCTTTCCACAAATGACTGCTCCCATTCTGGCGAGAGGGTCAGGATGGGTATCGCACCATCGGTGGTGACGTTGGAATGGCAAATCTGTCGGGCAAGGCGCTGGCGCACATGCTCGGTAATGTGGGTGAGGTTGCTGCTGACGCGTGTGGCTTCCGACACGGCTTCCAGAATGGTCGGCAGGTCGCGGATGGAGACCTGCTCACCGAGCAAGGATTGCAGCACGCGCTGCACGCCACTAACCGAGATTTGTCCCGGCACCGTATCTTCCACCAGCTTCTTGTGCTTCTCGCCGAGTTGTGTGAGCAGGTTTTGCGTTTCGCTGTAAGACAGCAGTTCAGAAATATTTTCTTTAATCACTTCTGTCAAATGCGTGGTGACCACGGTTGGCGGATCGACCACGGTGTAGTTGCGGAACAATGCTTCTTCACGGTGCGTTTCCGCCACCCACTTGGCAGGCAGGCCGAAAGCAGGCTCTGTGGTGTCTTCACCCGGCAGGGTGATTTTGTCGCCACGCGGATCCATCACCAGCAACATATCGGTACGGATATCGCCGCGACCGCACTCAATGTCTTTCATCTTCACGACGTAGGTGTTGGCGGGCAGCTGCATGTTATCCTGAATACGCACCGAAGGCATAATGAAGCCAAGGTCTTTTGCGAGCTGTTTCCTGAGCGCCTTAATTTGCTCCGTGAGGCGGTGGCCTTTTTGGTAGTTAATCAGCGGCAGCAAGCCGTAGCCCAATTCCAGTTTCAGCGCATCAATCTCAAGCGATTTATCAATCGGTTCATCGGCAGCTTCGGCAGCAGCGGCCTTAGTTTTTTCATCCGTTTCTTTGCCTTCAATGAGCGCCTTTTCCTTCTTCTGTGTTTGGTGGATAAACCATGCCATGCCGCCCGTGGCTGCTGCCAGCGTGGCAAAAGGTAGCATCGGCAGGCCCGGCATGAAAGCAAGGAAGGTGAGCAGGCCGCTGGTGACGCCCATACTCTGCGGGAAGCGGCCGAGCTGGCTGAAGATGGCTTTTTCCGTGGAACCGATAACCCCCGATTTACTGACGAGCAAACCTGCTGCGGTGGAAACAATCAGCGCCGGAATTTGCGACACGAGGCCATCACCGATGGTGAGGATGGTGTAGGTTTCTACGGCTTCAGAGAAAGGCAGGTCGCGCTGCACGGTGCCGATGACGATGCCGCCGATAAAGTTGATGAAGGTGATAAGCAAACCGGCAATCGCGTCACCGCGTACGAACTTACTGGCACCATCCATGGCCCCGAAGAAGGCGCTTTCGTCCTCCAGTTCTTTGCGGCGTTTTTTAGCCTGTTCTTCATTGATAAGGCCGGCGGAAAGGTCGGCATCAATCGCCATCTGCTTGCCGGGCATTGCATCCAAGCTGAAGCGTGCGGATACTTCGGCGATACGGCCCGAGCCCTTGGTAATCACCACAAAGTTAATGATAGTGAGAATAGCAAATACAATCACGCCAATCACCACTGAGCCACCCATCACGAATGTGCCGAATGCTTCAATCACGTGACCTGCGGCATCGGTTCCCGTGTGACCTTCCGACAGAATCAGGCGTGTGGAAGCCACGTTCAGGCCAAGGCGCATCATGGCGGTGACCAGCAAGATGGTGGGGAAGGAGTTAAAATCAAGCGCGCGGCTGACGAACAGCGAGTTCATCAATATCAGTACCGATATAGTAATGGATATGCTGAGGAATAAATCCAGCACACCAGTGGGCACTGGGAACAACAGTACAGAGAGAATCCCAATAATACCGATAGCAAAAACGATATCGCCATGGCCACGCAGCTTACTGGTAAAGCCGGCTGGAAGCCATGTGAGTGCTGGATTCGGTGCTTGCACCTTCTCTTCAGCCATGAAGCCCGTTCCCTGTTCCCGTTTTGTTAAGCCCCAGCCTTACGGCGGGACTCTTCTTCGTATTGCTTCAGTTTATTTCTCAGCGTGCGTATTGAAATCCCCAAAATATTCGCCGCCTGCGTGCGGTTGCCAAGGCAATGATCGAGCGTGGAAACAATCATTTCACGTTCGACACTATCCATCGTGCGTCCCACGAGTGATGGCACGTCACCCCCGCCAGTTCCGGCACCGATTTCACTTCCCGGCGCGGCTTGTAGCATGAGCGCATCGGTATCGATCGTATCGCCTGATGCCAGCAGCACCGCGCGGTGCATGGTGTTTTCAAGCTCGCGCACGTTGCCTTGCCAATGGTGGTTTTCCATCATCTGCAAGGCAGCATCATCGACTTTTTTGGCGCTTACGCCATTGGCTTCTGCATATTTTTTTGCAAAGAACTCAGCGAACATACGGATGTCTTCCTTGCGCTCACGCAAAGGTGGAATGTTGAGGTGGATGATATTCAGGCGGAAGAATAAATCTTCGCGGAAGCGGCCTGCTTCCACTTCTTTTTTCAGGTCGCGGTTGCTGGTGGCGATAATACGCGTATCGACTTTCACCGGCTTATTGCCGCCCACGCGGTCAATCTCGCGCTCTTGCACGGCGCGCAGCAGTTTTGCTTGCAGGCGGATATCCATTTCGCTGATTTCGTCGAGCAGCAGCGTGCCGCCGCTGGATTCTTCAAATTTACCGATGCGGCGGGTGATAGCGCCGGTAAACGCCCCACGCTCATGCCCGAACATTTCTGATTCCAGCAGGTTTTCAGGAATGGCGGCGCAGTTGACCGAAATAAACGGCTGGGCTTTACGCTTGCTGTTGTTATGGATGAAGCGCGCCATCATTTCTTTACCCGTGCCGGACTCACCCGTGATAAGCACGTTGGCGTCGGCTGGTGCAATTTGCTTGGCGACCGCGACCACTTTTTGCATGGCAGGCGCTTTGTAAATGAGCGTGTCGCTTTCAGCGGTGATGGCTTCCAGCACAGCAGCAATCAGTTCTTTGTCCGGCGGGAGCGGGATATATTCTTTGGCTCCAGCGCGGATGGAGGCGGCAGCTTTTTCGCTGTTGGCCTGAAGGCCGAAAGCCACAACCGGAATGACAATGCGTTCCGCTTTCAGGCTTTCTGTGAGCAGGTGAATATCCTGCTCTACATCAATCATAATGAGGTCGGCGCCTTTGCCGGAACGCACCATGGAGAGTGCGATATCAATCGTACTGGCCTGCGCCACCGACGCACCCTTGGTGCGCGCGATTTGCGAGGCGAGGCTTATCAGGTCATCCGGTTTGCCGATAATCAGGAGGCGCATGCTTCAGGCCCTCCGATCATGAAAAATATTTGACGCGCTTTGCCGGCGGCAGCATCGAGTTCAGCAGCATTTCAAGGCGGCGCGGGTTTTCTTTACGGCCCACGGAGCCCACTGCCTTCAGATAAATTTCAAGCACCAGCGCTTCATCGTGCGAATTGCGGTCAAGCTTGGAAGCCAGCGGCGAAAAAAGAGCATAGGAAAGCATCGCACCATAAAAGGTGGTGAGCAGTGCGACGGCCATTGCCGGGCCAATACTGGAGGGGTTGTCGAGCTGGCCAAGCATCTGCACCAGACCAATCAGCGTGCCGATAAGACCCATAGCAGGAGCAATTTCGGCTGACTTATTCAGGATGGATGTGCTTTTTTTATGGCGATCAATCATGGATTCAATTTCCTGCTGCATCATGATTTCTGCCTCTTCAGGGGCAATGCCGTCAATGATGTAGCTGATGCCTTTGCGCAAGAAGGCATTGCGGCTGAACACCTCATCAAAATTCTGTAAGCCCAAAATGCCCTTTTTGCGCGCGACTTCGGCAATTTCAAGGCTGTTATACGCAGCGCGGCTGGGGTCTTCAGCGGAATAGAAAATGGTTTTAAATACCAGCACCTGCGCGTGCAGAATTTCAGGGATGGTGAAGCAGGCGGTGGTAAGCATGAACGTGCCGCCGATAACGATAAGCACGGAAGGGATATCGAGAAAAGCTTTGACGTTACCGCCCAGATACACAGCAAGCGACACCAGACCAAAGGCCACTACGATGCCAATCAGCGTAGAGAGATCTGTGATATTACGGCCCATCTATTCCCTGTTTTCAGCTTTGATGATTTCCGTCATGGTGATGCCGATTTTATCTTCCACAATCACCACTTCGCCTTTTGCAATCAGGCGGTCGTTCACAAAAATATCCACAGCTTCACCAACCTTGCGGTCGAGCTCAATCACCGCGCCGCGGCCGAGCTTAATCAGCTGATTAATGGGCATGGCCGTTTTGCCAAGCACCACAGAAATCTGCACTGGAATTTGGTATACGGAGTCGAGGTTTAGACCATCCGCATTGTCGGACATCGCATCTGCGACCATTTCCTCAATGGACGTAGCTTTATCCTCGCCGCCTGCGGCTTTACCTTTTTCGTTTTTATCGGCACCATCGGCCATGATCATGACTCCTTAAAAGCGGCCATGTTTAAACACACCGCACTATATCAGCCTTATAAAGTTTCTTCTAACACTTTTTCAATCTCACGCCACATCTGTTCCACATTTGTGGCGACGCCGCCATCCTTCCACTCTACCCGCAGGTTTGCTGGGGTTAAAGCTTCATCGGTGTGAATGTTTAACTTGGTGGTGATGTTACGCGCAGCCCACAGGGCGGTCAGCTGTTCTTTTAAGGCTTCGGCCACGGAAGGATGCACAATAATCCACACTTCCGGTTTGGCGGAAATAAGGGCGATGGATTGCTCGAGTGCTTCCTGAATACGGGCGGTGGGGTTTTCGGCCAAAGCCTTGCCAGCCACTTTTTGCGACATGGCGAGCACCAGCTGCGGGATTTTTTCTTTAAGACTCAGAATGCTTTGCTGAAAGTTGGCTTCCATGGCTTGAATGGCGGGGAGGGCGGCCTCAATACTTTTACTGAGCTGCTCATGCGCCACGCGGTTTTTATCTTCGGCTTCCTTGCGACCCTGCGCGAGGCCATCTTTAAACCCCAGCGCGTAACTTTCTTCGCCCTTTTTCTGCAATTCTTCTTCGCTGAAAGTGGGCGGCGGTGGGATTTCCTCTTCGGCTTTTTTCTTGGCTTTGGCGGCGCCGAATTCACCGAGGCTTTCAAAAGAAAACGGTTTAATCGTGTGTCCGGTCGTTGCCATAGTGATGTATACCGTTCTCTAGTAAATCAGCTGATCTTCTTCGCCGCCATCTAAGATGACGATTTCACCAGAATCTGACATTTCTTTTGCTATCTGCACAATGTAGGACTGCGCTTCATCCACATCGCGGATACGCACAGGGCCTTTGCCTTCCATGTCTTCCTGCAGAATTTTTGCCGCGCGTTCAGACATATTCGTGAAGAACAGTTCGCGCAGTTTGTCATTCGCGCCTTTGAGACCCACGGCGAGCTTATCTTTATCCACCTTGCGGATGATGGCCTGAATACCGGCATTATCCACCTTGGCGAGGTCGTCAAACGTGAACATCAGGTCACGGATGCGAGTGGCGGCATCCGGTTGCTGCTTGTCGAGCAGATCCATGAATTTGCCTTCGGTGTTACGGTCGAAATTGTTAAAGATTTCGGCAATCATCTCAAAGCTGTCATACTTCTTCGTGGCGGCAAGATTGCTCATGAATTCAGATTGCAGCGTGCGCTCAATGCCGGAGAGCACTTCTTTTTTTACCGGCTCCAGCGTAATCATGCGCTGAATGATTTCGAGTGAGAAGTCATCTGGCAGCACACCCAGTACGCGCGCGGCTTGCATCGGCTTAATTTTGGATAGCACCAGCGCTGCGGTTTGCGGGTATTCGTTCTTTAAATAAGCGGCCAGAATTTCTTCATTCACGTTGTTAAGCTTTTCCCACGTGGTGCGACCAGCCGGGCCGCTGATATCTTCCATGATGGAGGCCACACGCTCGCGCCCCAAGGCCTTTTCAAGAATCTTTTCGACCATATCCATGTTGCCAACGAGCGCACCACCCTGTGCCATTTGGCCGATAAACTCACCCATCAGGGATTCGACTGTATCAGACGGCACCGTGCCGAGGTTTGACATAGCGTGGGAGATTTCTTTGATTTCGTCTTCATTCATCATGGAGAAGAGCTTCGTGGCGGTATCTTCGCCAAGGCTCATCATCAGCACGGCCGCTTTCTGTGGGCCGTTTATTTTTTCTTCTGAATTTTTTTTGCGCACTGCCATACTAAAAAACCATTATTTTTGTGTCATCCAGTTACGGAGGATATTTAAGGTTTCTTCAGGGTTACTATCAGCCAGTTCATTCACTTTTTTGCTGGTGGAAAGCTTCATACGACTTTGAATCTGTTCAATTTCAAACGTGGGTTCTTCTTCCCCACCCACTGCGGCATTGAGGCCTTCGCCGCCGCCGCCGCCCAGAGGTGCAGACATGGCTTGCTCTTCTACCGGCGCAATTTCAAAGGCGCGGTTTACCATGGGGCGGATGACGAGCATGATAACCAGCACCGCTACCACGCCAATGACCAGTGTTTTAAGAATATTGTGCAGGTCGCGCTTCAGCCACTCGAATGGGTCGGTGCTTTCTTTTTCGTCGTAGTCTTCGCGTGAGAAAGGCATGTTGACGACCTCAATCAGGTCGCCGCGTTTCTCATCAAAGCCCATGGTAGAGCGAACGAGTGTGCGGAGTTTTTCCAGCTCTTCTTCCGAACGCGGTTGGTAGGTGCGTTCCTGCGTTTCTTCATTCAGCGTGTAAGTGCCGTCCACTAGCACGGCAACGGAGAGTTTCTTGATCACGCCAATCTCGCTGATATGATTGGTAACCGTGCGCGAAATTTCAAAATTCGTGGTTTCCTCGGTGCGCTCGCTACCGCTGCCCGCGCTGGCAGCATCAGCCTTTGCAGGCAACGCATCCGGTAGATTATTGCCGACGCTAACATTGCCGCTATCGCCATCGTTGGCAAATTCCTTGGCTTCAGAGGTTTGCACCGAGCGCACCACCTGACCGTTGGGGTCGTAGACTTCAGAGTTTTTCACGATGCGGTCAAAGCCGATGTCCGCCGACACTTCCGCACGCGCTTTGCCAGCGCCAACGGATTGCTCAAGCAACTGCTCGATGGTTTGTTTGAGGCGTGACTCATAGTTGACGCGGAATTCTTCGGCATCGGTGGCGGCAACCGTCATGTCTTCGGGGTCAGTTTCGCCGCGTGCAAGCAGCTTACCTTTGTTATCCACAATCGTGATGCGCGAAAGCTTAAGGCCCGGCACGGCCGTGGCAATCAGGTTGCTGATAGAGGCGGATTCTTCGCGGGAAAGTTTTTGTGAGCGGTTCCTGAGCGTGACAACCACGGAAGCCGAAGGCTCGACCTTTTCGCGCTCAAACACCTGCCTGCGCGGCATCACAAGATGCACGCGTGCAGCAGAGACGTTGTCGAACGAAGAAATGGTGCGGGCGAGTTCGCCTTCCAGTGCGCGCAGCAGGTTTACGTTGTGCACGAAATTGGAGGTGCCAAGCGCATCGGATTTATCAAAAATTTCATAACCCACGATGGAGCCGTGGGACGGAAGGCCTTTTTGCGCGAGGGAGATGCGGATGCGGTTGACTTCATTGGCGGGGACGAGAATCTGAGTGCCGTTGGCGCCCACTTCATATTTGGTACCGAGTTTATCAAGCTCGACGGCAATTTCGCCGCTGTCTTCCATCGAAAGGTTACTGTAGACCGGCGCCATGCTGGGCGCAGAAAGGCGGAAAGACAGGAAGGCGAAGAGCGCCATCATCACCACGCCCATCAGCCCGAGAATCACAACTCTCATGGGGCCAAGGCCGCGTACTGTCTGAATCATGGCATTCATGTTGTGCCACCACCCCTTTTAATGTCATTACCCCCAGGTAACTTCGTTCGTGAGAGAGATAAAGGAAGTAAGCCGCCGCGTGTTTGCAGCGTATTGTGCCCGAAAAATCTAGAAAACTGCACTGCTTTGCTAGGCATCGCCCCGGTTTTCTGTTTTTACATGCTCCTTCACACCCCACGCCATATATGTCCTGTTCCCTCACATATGGTGCTCTTTCAATTTTATAAATACAATATATTGATTTGTAAACTGGTTTCTCAACTATTAGCAGTGGGGATTTTTTTGTCAGAAAACGGCGGATGTGTGGCTTCAAGGGAATAAAAAACCCCGGGGGATGCCCGGGGTTTTTTGATAACGCGAGTAGAGTTGAAATTTATTTCAGCTTCTGTTCTTTGAATTCCACGTGCTTACGAGCAACGGGATCATATTTGCGGAAAGCGAGCTTTTCCGTCAGCTTCTTTGGGTTACGGCGCTTTACATAGTAAAAGCCCGTGCCAGCCGTGCTGACGAGTTTGAGCAAAATGGTGTTTTTCTTTGCCATGGTATTAGCCCTTATATTCTTAAAGCGAAGCGCCTATCGCGGCCCCGTGTGCGTTCTCGCGTAAAAAACGGCAGATAAACAGTGTTTTCGGCCCCTCACGAGAGGGCGATAAACTACACGTATTTTTAGGCATGTCAAGCACAAAGCTGGCGGGCTTTCGTGGGGCAGAAGACACGGTGCGAATAATTGCGCCGCGCCTTTTTTGCGGGTGGGTGATAAATTGCTTGCTAGATGGTTGATTTTTTGCGTAATTATAGGGGCGCATAGCCGCGGAGGAAACGTGAACATCATTACATCAGGTACCGAAGTTAAACTGGTCGATAGGGTCAAAGCCCTAAAAGGCGATTTCGGTACGAACTATGCCCTCGTATTCAACTTTTCCCAGCTTCAGGAGCAGTTCAAAAGTGAATTTCAGCTGAAAATTGCGCTGAACATTCTGTATGACGTGTTCCGCAGCAGTGAGGGAAATATTTACCTCTGCCAAGATGGTGATATTATCGTTATTTATCAGGGCTCTGATCGCAATCTGATGGAAAAAGCCATCTTCCAGTTGCGCTATTTGTATGTGGAAGACCCACTCGCCAACCTGCCGGACGGTACCGAAAACCCAGCTTTTTGCAGCATTTATGATTTAGCCTTCCAGTGGCAGCCATTCCACAATATCTGCTCCGATAAAATGGCCGCATCGCTGCGCAAGGCCACGGTGGCTGCGGCGAACAAAGGTAAAGCAGATTCCAAATTCTCGCGCCAGCCGCTTACGGCAACAAACCTGCAAAAAGTGCAGGAGTTGCTGGATACAATTGAGGTGGCGCACGCCATTCGCTTCCAGCCCATTTGCGCCCAGCCGCAGGGCAAGCAGATGCGCATTCTGTTTGAGGAAGTATACATTCACATCGCGCACTTAAGCCGCCTGATGGGCGACAGCTATGATTTGTTTAGCGACAAAACGCTGTTCAAATACATTACCCGCCAGCTCGATAAGCATGTGCTGCGCTTGCTCGCCAGCGACCCCGGCCGCTATATGAAGCGCCCGCTTAGTATCAATATTAACGTGGAATCGATTCTCTCGCCGTACTTCAGCGACTTCTGTGAGCGCATCAACAACCTGAAGCCTACCTCCGTGGTGTTTGAAATTCAGGTGGCAGACGTGTTCAACGATATGCGCAACTTCCTTTCTGCTCGCGACTTGGTGCAGAAATATGGCGGCAGGGTGTGCCTTGACGGCCTGAACACGCTGAACTTCCCGCAGATTGACCGCCAGAGTCTTGGCTTTGACCTCGCCAAAGTGCAATGGAACGCCGACGTAGCAGGCAATATTTCAAACGACGAAAACAAACGCATCAAAGAAGCGGTGGACCGCTGCGGCAGCAACCGCATTATCTTATGCTGGTGCGATTCTGTGCACGCGGTGGAATATGGGCATGCGCTGGGCGTATCGCTGTTCCAAGGCCGCTACCCTGACCGTATTGTAAACCCGGATTCCAAGATAGAGAATTAAGAGAGAGCCACCTATGTCCCTCAGAAAAGGCGATATCGCAATTACAGTGTGCCAGGATAATTCGGCAAAAAAGCTGGTAATTGAAAGCGCCGACGAGGGCATTGAGTTGGTGACGGGCTTTTCAGTACATGAACTGAAAGACATGCAGCTGCAGGATATTCTAACGGACAGCGTGAATGACCAGATTGAAGATTACATCGAATTTGAATCCAAGGGGAATGACCTTGCTGACGTACTTGGCAAGGTGCGCAACTTTGGCTTCCTGACCAAGCTGGGTAAAGAAATGCGCGTGGATATGCGCGTGACCCGCGGCGTGGTGGAAGACGAAAAACCGCGTTTCCAGCTGGTAGTCCGTGATGCCTCCGACGTGTCAAGCGGCAGCAACCGTGTGCTGAAACATTTGCGCGGTGCACAGCAGCTTGATCCGCTGACGAGTCTGCCGAACCGCGAAACCTTCCAGCGCGACATGGAATTCGTGATGTTCTGCGTAGAAAAAGAACGCATCAAAGCCAGCTTCGCGCTGATTGGTGTAGACCAGCTTGGCAAAATTATCAAAGAACATGGTCGCCCCGCAGCGGGTGATTTGCTGAAAGAAGTGGCCACGCGCTGCCGCATGAATTTCCGCACCGATGATTTTTTGGCTTACTTGGAAAATGACACCATCGCGGTGGTGATGCTGGAAGCCGGCCGCGCCGCTGCGCTGATTCCGCTGAACCGCTTGCGCTGGCAGGTGGCGAACAAGCCGCTGGATTTCGTGAACCCTGAAGGGGAAAACACACCAATTACCGTAACCGTGGCGTATGATGAAATCGGCAAGGGCGCGAAAGTAGATGCAATGATCAATAACTGCCTCGACGCAATTATTAAAGCGCAGGCCGAAGGCGGCAACAAAATTGTGGCCGCGCAGGATTCACAGTAATCGCCCGTTTATGTGGGCGCAGGCGGTAAGTTGATGTCGCGCTCTTCATTGCTTTTTCCATTATTTTCGAGTGTGACTTCCGTTCGTGGGGTGGGTGAAAAAACCGCTAAAACGCTTGAGCGCGTGGGCATTACCCGCGTGATTGATATGGTGCTGCATATGCCCGCAGGCATTGTGGATAGGCGCGCGAACCCGCCACTGCCGCTCGCCAAACAAGGGCAGGTGATTACCGTGCGGGTTCGGGTGGACGAACATATTCCCTCGCCGCCTTATGGCCGTAAGCCTTACCGCGTGGTGTGTCATAACGAAAGCGGCTATATCGATTTGGTATTCTTTCAATCGCGTGCGGATTATTTAAAAAAATTATTACCCGAAGGCGAGGAGCGCATCATCAGCGGGCATGTGGAACGTTTTGCCGACACGCTGCAAATGCCGCATCCGGATTATATTTTGCCGCTGGCACGTGCGAGCGAAGCGCAGCGCGTGGAGCCGGTGTATCCGCTGACGCAGGGCGTTAGTCTGAAACAGATGGGCAAATATATGCGCGAGGCTTTGAAGATGGTTCCCGCACTGCCGGAATGGCAGGATGAGTCCTATATCAAGCGCCGGCATTTTCCTTCCTTTAAAGACGCGGTGCTAGCAGCACATACGCCGGAAACAGAGGAAGATATTTTACCAAGTGCTACAGCGCGTCGGCGGTTGGCATTTGATGAATTGCTCGCCAGCCAGCTTGCGCTGGGGCTGGTGCGTGCGCGCACTAAAAAATTGCGCGGCGTAGTGAATAAAGGCAAAGGCCAGTTTACCAAGGCACTACTGGGTTCGCTCCCCTTTGTGCTGACCAAAGGCCAGCAACAGGTGGTGAAAGAAATTGAAAAAGATTTGCATAGCCCCGAGCGTATGCTGCGGCTGCTGCAGGGTGATGTGGGCAGCGGCAAAACGGTGGTGAGTTTGCTCGCCATGCTGAATGTGGCAGAGGCGGGAAGGCAATCGGCGCTGATGGCGCCGACGGAAATTCTTGCCCGCCAGCATTACCGCAACATTCACAGCATGGTGGAAGAAGCAGGGCTGGCGGATAAAGTGGTGGTGGAAATCCTGACCGGAAAAGACAAGGGCAAGCGCCGGAAAGAAGTTCTGGAAAAAGCAGCGGCTGGGAAAATCGCTATATTGATTGGTACGCACGCCTTATTCCAAGAAGGCGTGGTGCTGAAAGCGCTGGGGCTGGTGGTGGTGGACGAGCAGCACCGCTTTGGTGTGCGCCAGCGGCTTGAGCTTTCGCAAAAAGGCGATGGCTGTGATGTGCTGCTGATGACGGCAACGCCAATTCCGCGCACGCTGACGATGACCTATTACGGCGATATGGATGTTTCGATTCTGCGCGAAAAGCCACCAGGCCGCACGCCGATTGATACGCGCATTGCACCCAATAGCCGCATGGAAGAAATTATCGCACGCATGGCAGCGGCGCTTGCTGCAGGCTCAAAGGCATATTGGATATGCCCACTGGTGGAGGAGTCAGAAAAATCAGACCTCGCTGCCGCCACCGAACGCTATGATGCCTTCTGTAAAATTTACGGCAAAGAAAGCGTGGGGCTGGTGCATGGCCGCATGAAGCCACAAGAAAAAGAAAAACAAATGGAAGCTTTCGCCATGGGTAAGGTGCGCCTGCTGGTGGCCACCACTGTGATAGAGGTGGGGGTGGATGTGCCGGATGCCACGATTATGGTGATTGAACATGCTGAGCGCTTCGGGCTGGCGCAGCTGCACCAATTACGCGGGCGCGTGGGGCGTGGCAAGGCGAAGTCATCATGCTTGCTGCTGTATGCGGAGCCACTTTCGGAAACCGGCCGCGCGCGCCTTGGCATTATGCGTGAGACCGAAGA
Source organism: uncultured Rickettsiales bacterium (assembly GCA_964467255.1). Taxonomy (GTDB): domain Bacteria; phylum Pseudomonadota; class Alphaproteobacteria; order Rickettsiales; family RGZB01; genus CAYXPR01. The sequence goes on from CAYXPR010000001.1 coordinate 167,917, forward strand.
TGGCTTTAAAATTGCAGAAGAAGATTTAGTGCTGCGTGGCAGCGGCGAGGTGCTGGGCACACGCCAGAGCGGCTTGCCGGGCTTTAAGCTGGCAGACGTGATGGTGCATCGTGAGTTGTTATTGGCGGCGAGAGATGATGCGCGCTATGTGCTGGAAAAAGACCCATCGCTTTCATCAAAGCGCGGCTTGGCGCTGAGGAACCTGCTGCATCTGTTCGAATATGACAAGCAGGTGGAATATATTTTCTCGGGCTAAAAGCCCTCGTCGGTTGATGTAATGGGTTTGGGCTCTGCCGGTGCTTTGGGCTTATCTGCGGCCTTTGGTGCTTCCAAAGCTTTCGCCTGCTTTGGTGCTTCCAGCACTGGTGTGGGGCGGGCATCGGGCAATTGAATCATGTTGGCGGCAGACATATCGTCCCCCATGCCGAGCAGTGCTTCAATTTTTTTATGGTCGCCACTGAAACCAGAATCTTTTCCGGCGGTGGATTGATGCAGGTTTTTTTCTTCCACCGGTGCGTGAGCGATTTTGAGCAAATCCATCACCGCTAAGGCGGCGCGCTGGCTGGGTGTGGGTTCTTTTTTGTAACCCAGCTGGTTTAAAATATCGAGGCCCCGCTGATATTGTTTTTCCTGCGCAGGCAGGCTTCGCGAAAGTTTTTCAAGCTCCAGCGCAATGGCATTGGCATTGCACGCCCCTTGCAAAAACTCCGGCAGAATCATTTCTTTTGCGAGAATGTTGATGAGGCTGACATACTCCACGCGAATCATGCGCTTTAGCATGTAGGCCGAAATAGGATTCACTTTATAAAACACCACCATCGGCACGCCTGCGAGTGCTACCTCCATGGTGCTGGTGCCGGATTTCACCATCGCCAACTTAGCGGCGGTGAGGGCATCTTTTTTATCGAGACTTTCGGTTACTACTGTGGCTTTGATGAAGTTCCAGTGCTTGAGTTCATTCTGGATGGTGCTAGCGCTTTCCGGATTGGCGATGATAACGAAATGTGCGTTGCGAATCTGCTTGAAGAGCAACTTTACTGTTTCAGACACTACCGGCAAATGGCGTTTTAATTCGCCCTTGCGGCTGCCAGGGTAAATGGCAATAACCGTGGCATCGGCGGCCACTTTGAATTTGGCACGGAAGCGATTGTCGTCCCCCTCTGCAAAGGATTCTTCTACAATCGGGTGGCCGACAAAGGTGCAGCCAAGCCCCACCTCTTTGAAGAGTGGCGGCTCAATAGGCAGCAGCGCCAGCACGTGGTCGTACCATTGTTTTATTTTTAAGGCGCGCTCGGGCTTATAGGCCCACACGGAAGGCGCAACATAATGCACCAGCTTGCCCTTGAAGCCACGCTCGCGCAGCTTTTGGGCGATGCGGAAATTGAAGGCAGGCGCGTCGATGGTAATGACCACATCCGGATTAATGGATTCAATATCAACGATGGTGTTGTTGATGTGGCCGAGAATTTTTGGGATATGCGGAATAATTTCCACAAAGCCCACCAGCGAAAGGTCGCTCATGGGAAAAAGGGAGACCACGCCCTGCTGCGCCATTTTACTGCCGCCTACGCCGTGGAAGGTGAGGGTTTCTTTGCTTAGGGTTTTAAGGGCGTGGATGAGTTTTGCGCCGAGATTATCACCCGAGGCTTCGCCGGCAATCAGGTATATTTTTCTATCGGCCATGAACTGTTCTGTGCATTACGCGGTGACACCGATAAGGAATATACCAAGCTCGTTCGCGCGTTTCACTACTTTTTCCCGATCGATGATAAGCGAGCCGCCTGCTTCAATTGCAATGCCGCGTAAGCCCGAGGCGTGGGCGTTTTCTACCGTGTGCACGCCAATGCTGGGTAAATCCACTCGCGTATCCTGCTCTGGCTTTTTCATTTTCACGAGCACACCGCCCTTACCATCCTGATGCAATATCTTGCAGCGGCTGATGAGGCGGTCCGTACCTTCCGCACCTTCCACACCTAAAATCATGCCGCGCTGGATGATAACGGCTTGCCCGATATCGAGCCTGCCGATGGCGAGTGCGGTTTTAATGCCCAGTTTAATATCATTTTCCGCCACTTTATCGGGCTTTACTTTTCCGAGTACACCCTTGGGCATGAGGAGCTTTTTTAAAACTTTATCGACGCCGACAACGGAGAATCCCTGTTTTTCGATGAAGCGGATGATGGCAGAGAACACCGCGTCATCCCCACCGGAATTGAGGCGGGCGAGAGAGGAGAGGAGTTTTAAGGCCGTAACGTCCATCGAGAGTGAGGAGAAGTTTGGCCTGCCGACGCGGCCCACCAGCACCAGTTCTTTTGCGCCCGAGCTTTTCAGGCGGCGCATGGCTTCACCGACTTTGCCAAGTGAAACCCACGCGTGCTTCGCGTTTTTTACGCTGGCTTTTTCAGTAATGCCGTCAAAAGCGATGACGAAGATGTTGCGCTTTTCAGCGAGGCAGTTTTCGACCAGCTCACGCGGCAGGTTGCCGCTGCCTGCGATAATGCCAAGCACCTTGCCGCCGCTTTTTTTTGCCGGCGCGCGCAAGGCAGGGACATTTTTTTTACGCGGCTTTGCTGGCATTTTTGGGCTGACAAATGGCACGGGAACTATCCGTGCGGATGAATTCGATGATTTCTTTTACGACGTCATTTTCCTTGAAGCGTTCGTCGGCATCATTCATGCGTTCGGCCAGCGTGCCTTCTGGCGAGAAGAGCAGGCGGTAGGCGCTGCGCAGCGTGTTGATGTCCTGAC
>CAYXPR010000001.1:170674-249562 GCA_964467255.1 uncultured Rickettsiales bacterium
GCGCTTAAGGCCCACCAGATTCAGGCCCACCAGATTGGCGCGCTCGCCCGTGGCTTGGCCGTAAGGAATTACGTCGTTTTCAATGCCGCTCATGCCGCCAATCATGGCGTGTTTGCCGATGCGGACAAACTGGTGGATGGCAGATAAGCCGCCAATTACGGCGAAGTCACCCACTTCCACATGCCCTGCGAGGGTGGCATTGTTGGCAAGAATGACGTTATTGCCCACGATGCAGTCATGCGCCACATGGCTGCCAACCATGAACAGGCAGTTATCGCCGACGCGGGTGAACATTTTGTCCCCTTCCGTGCCAGGGTTCATGGTGACGTTTTCGCGGATGATATTGTTTTTGCCAATCACCAGCGTGGAAGGCTCGCCTTTATATTTCAAATCCTGCGGCGCAAGGCCAAGGGAAGTGAAGGGGAACACTTTGGTGTTTTCGCCAATCGTCGTGTGGCCGTCGACCACCACGTGCGAATGCAGCACGACGTTTTTGCCGAGCTTGACGTTTTTGCCGACCACACAGTATGCGCCGATGCTGACGCCTTCTGCCAGTTCTGCACCTTTATCGATAATCGCGGTCGGGTGAATTTTTGTCATAAGAACCTACTTTTCGTCCGTTATCATGGCAGTGATAATGGCTTCGGCGACCTTTACATCGCCCACGCGCGCTTCGGCGCTGTATTTATAGACATTTTGGCGGTCGCGTTCATAGGTGACATGCAATTCCAACACATCGCCCGGCACCACGGGCTTACGGAAGCGAGCCTCGTCAATCGCCATGAAATATACGCCTTTATTTTTGCTGCCTTCCGTGCCGAGGGAGTGAATGACGGCCAGCCCTGCGGTCTGCGCCATGGCTTCGATAATCAGCACACCCGGCATGATGGGTTTTTTCGGAAAATGACCTTGAAAGAAATGTTCGTTGATGGTGACGTTTTTATAGCCAATCGCCACTTTGCCTTCTTCGACAATTTTGAATTTATCCACCAGCAAAAATGGGTAGCGGTGGGGTAGGAGTGCCATAATCTGTTCTACATTCAGCAACGTCATTATTCTTTCTTTCCCTCTTTATTCGAGCCTTCTTCGGCCAGTTTTTGAACCACTACAATCTGGCGGTGGTGCTGGCGGGCGGGCACTGCTGGGCTGCCGACGACGGTTTCGCCGGGGGCGACGTCACGCATGACACCGCTTTTGCCGGCAATGCGGGCGCCGCTGCCGATGGTTAGGTGCCCTGTTATACCAGCCTGACCGCCAAAGGCAACATAATCCCCTGCTTTGGTGCTGCCGGAAATGCCGACTTGCGCCACCACAATACAGCCCCGCCCAAGCACCACGTTATGGCCAATTTGCACGAGGTTATCGATTTTGCTGTTTTCGCCGATGATGGTGTCGGGCCCACTGCCACGGTCGATCGCGGTGTTCGCGCCGATTTCAACATCGTCTTTAATAATCACGCGCCCAAGCTGCGGCACTTTTTCATGTTTACCCGCCGCGCTGGTGGCAAAGCCGAAGCCGTCCTGACCAATGGCGGTGCCGTGGTGGATGATAACGCGGTTGCCGATGATAGAGTGGCTGATATTGGCGCCGGAGTGGATGGTGCAGCCCTCACCGATTTCTACGCCATTGGCCAGATGCACACCAGCGTGGATAGATGTGTGGTTGCCCACACGCACGTTTGCACCCAGTGTGACATAGGCACCGATTTCGCACTGCTCGCCCACCTTGGCGGTTTCGTGAATCACGGCGGTGGGGTGGATATTGGTTTCACGCGGGCGGTAGGGCGCATAGAACATGCTCGCGATGGTGGCGTAGGCGTGGTAGGGGTTCGGCGCTACCAGCAGCACCAAGCCTTTGGGCGCTTGCTCTACAAACTTTTGGCGAATAATGCAGGCTCCGGCCTTGGTGGCCTTAAACGCATCGATATATTTAGTGTTATCGAGGAAGGAAATGTCTTCCGCACTCGCGCCTTCCAGCGGCGCGACATCGCGGATGGAACGGTTACCGGCGGTTTTATCCAGCAGGGTGGCCCCGCTGGCGGAGGCAAGCTCCGCCAGCGTGAAAGGCCCCGAATTGAGGAAGAAACGCTTATCGGCCATGCCGGTTACCTAAAGAGGGTTGTTTACAGACCCACCTTTACAGAAGGCAGTTTTTCATCCAGCTTTTTGAGAACATCGCCCGTAATGTCGAGGGTGTCATCATAATATGCTACATGAGCGGCTGGAATCACGGCTTTGAAGCCACGCTTCTTCGCCATTTCTTTCAGCGTTTCAATCAGCACTTCCTGCACGCTGGCGAGGGCTTTGTTGTAAGCCGTTTCCAGTTTGCCGCGGTGGTCCTGCACTTCTTTCTGTGCTTTCAGGACTTTTTCCTTGAAGGTTTTCTGCTTGGCAGCAAAGGCTTCAGCAGAAAGAACGCTGCGCTGTTCGGCAAGCTTCTTGTCTTCGGCACGCAGGGCTTCTTCCTGCTTGGTGACATCGGCCTGCACTTTTTTGCGCTGGCCTTCAATCTGTTCCTGAATGCCTTTGGTGGCTTTAGATTCGTTCAGGATTTTTTTAATGTCGATGATGGCAATCTGACCAGTAGTGGCGTCTTGCGCGGCAGCGAAGGTAGGGGCCAGCAGCACAAAGCTAAGGCACAGTAAAAGGGCGAGTTTAAGCGATTTCATAGAGTCCTCATTTTCAAGTAAAATAGTGGGTTATTAGGCAGTTAAAACTTGGTGCCGAAGCTGAAACGGACAAATTCCGTTTGGTCAAAGTCTTCCTTGAGGATGGCGTTGGCGAAGTTGATTCGCACCGGCCCAAGCGGGGATTTCCACGACAGGCCAGCACCGAGAGAAAGCCTCAGCGACTTTTCATCTACCACCTCAGGGCCCTCATCGTCCACTGTAAAAAGACTGCCGAAGTCAGAAAATATCGCGCCGGAGAAGCCAAGTTCTTCGGCAAAGCCCAGTGGGAAGGATTGTTCGATGGTACCGGCGTAATAGGTATTGCCGCCAAGACCGTCGCCCGTGGTGATGTCGCGTGGGCCAAGGCCATAGGTTTCAAAGCCGCGGAGCTCGTTGCCGCCGATGAAGAAGCGGTTGTTGATTTCCACATCGCGCCCGCCATAGCCGAGCACGTTGCCGGTTTTACCGTTTATTTCTAAAATCCACTTGTTGTTAAAGATAGACCAGAAATGGCCAGCGCGTAATTCGTTGCGGAAGAATTTGGAATCCCCGCCGAGGCCGGCTACGTCCTGATTCAGGCGCACATAATAGCCCTCGGTGGGCTCAAACTTGCTGTCGCGTGTGTCGTACATCAGCGTGTGGCCAATGATGGAGGCCGTGGTTTTGCCTTCGCGGTCTTTGATGAAGCGGGAAGCGTCGGGGTCGATGCTTGAGATGTCGTCGCTACGGAACGTGTACTTCACCGAATGTGAAAGATGCTCGCTGAGCGAGTAGGTGGCGCGCAGTGTGCCGCCGTTGGAATCAAGGTCGTAGCTGCGGCTGATGCGCGAGCTGCTGCCGTCGAGCTTGGTTTTGAACAGGTCAAACCCAGCGGCGACGTTTTTGTCCATGAAGTAAGGTTCGGTGAAGCCGATATCGAATTCCTGACGGGCGGCGGAAACGGTGAAGTTTGCACGAATCTGCTGGCCTTTGCCGAGCAGGTTGCGTTCCGAGATGCTGATGTCGCCCAAGGGGCCGTCTGCCGTGGAGAAGCCTGCGCCCAGTGTGAGTTCGCCGGTGGATTTTTCTTCCACATCGACGTCAATATCCACTTTGTCAGGCACTTCGGCATCCGGTACGTTTTTAATGTCCACGGTTTTAAAGAACCCGAGATTGTTGATACGCTGCTGCGTACGCTTCAGCTTTGAGGCGTTGTAGGGGTCACCCTCAGCCAAGCGGAACTCGCGGCGAATCACCTCATCTAGCGTGCGGGCATTGCCCTGAATATTGATGCGGTTCACGTACACGCGCGGGCCTTCTTTTACGGTGTAGTTGATGCCGATGATGTGGTTTGTGGTGTCGCGGTTAAACTGGCTGTCGATATCGACGAACGCGTAACCGAGGTTGCCCAGTTTCTGCGTCATCGCTTCGATGGTTTTTTCGATGGCCTCAGAATTAAACACGTCCCCTTCCTTGGTGAGGATAAGGCCGCGGAGTGATTCGGTATCAAGGTCCTGCACCTGACTGCTCACATCCATGCGGCCGAAGTTGTAAGCGGGGCCTTCTTCAATGGCGAACGTAACGAAGAAGGCATCGCGCTCCGGCGTGAGTTCCGCCGTGGCAGACACCACGCGGAAGTCAGCATAACCGCGTGCTACATAAAAGCGGCGCAGCAGTTCCTGGTCAAAGTTCAGGCGGTCTTGGTCGAACGTATCGTCGCTTGAAAAGAAGCGCCACCATTTGGTTTCACGTGTTTGCACCACCTCGCGCAGCTTGCGGTCGGAGAAGTTTTTATTGCCTGTGAAGGAGATGTTGCGGATTTCTGTGCGCGCGCCCTCATCGATTTCAAACACCAGATTTACACGGTTCTGGTCGAGGCGGATGACTTTCGGGGTGATGATGGCAGAGAAGCGGCCGCTTTTTTGGTAGACGTCCAATATGCGGCGCACATCGTTCTGCACGGCGGTTTTGGTGTAGACCGAGCGGGGGCGCAGCTTGACTTCTTTTTCAAGGTCGGCGTCTTCAATGCGCTTATTCCCCTCAAAGCTCACTTCGTTCACGATAGGGTTTTCCGCCACGGTGATAACGAGATTGCCTTCGCGGATGGCAAAGGAGACGTCTTCAAACAAGCCGGTGGCGAACACGCGTTTTAGGGCCGTGTCAATCGCCTCAGAACTGTGCTTGGAATTTTCGGTAAGCTCAAGGTAGGAGGCCACAGTGCCAGACTCAATACGCTGCGTGCCTTCAATGACGATGTTGCGGATGGCAATAACATCGCTGGCATCTTGTGCGGAGGCGCGGAACGACGCTACCAGAAGTAGCGTGCCTAGAACGATCCCACAAAACCAGCGCTTAGCCATCATCACCATCGTTTTAGAAACTAGAACCAGCCAAAGTGCCTGATGTCATTAAAGGTGGCAAACAGCATCAGTGCAACGAGTAGCACCATGCCCACCTTGAAACCATACTCTTGTGCCTTTTCCGCCAATGGCTTACCACTGGCTGCTTCTATGGCGTAATACATCAGGTGGCCGCCGTCAAGCATTGGAATCGGAAACAGGTTAATCAGCCCCAAGTTGATGGAAAGCAGTGCCATGAACCACAACACCATGCCGAGGCCCTGCTCGGTGGATTGGCCGGAGAATTTGGCGATGCGCATAATGCCGCTTAGTTCATCGGCACTGCGTTTGCCGGTAATCATCTGCCCCACCGCTTGTAGCGTGCTGGCCGTGATGTTCCATGTTTCTTCCACGCTGGCAATAGCGCTTTGTGCAAAGTTGAGCTTGGAATATTCCACACTGCTCGGCGTGATACCGATGATACCCACTTTCACCGTGTTGCCGAACGCGTCGGTGGTTTCAGACAGTTTGGGGACCAGTGTGCCCTCTGTCAGCTGGCCTTTGCGGTCAATCGTGTAGGTGAGAGCGATGTCCGGATGCAGGCTGACAATACGGCGGATGTCTTCAAAGCGGGTGATGGCGCTACCATCAATCTCGATAAAGCGGTCACCTGGGAGAATGCCAGCTTCCGCCGCAGCGCTTTTTTCCATTACGGTGCCGACTTCCGGCAGGCTGATGGGGCGGCCATAGACCATGAACAAGCCCGTTAGCACTACCATGGCGAACAGGAAATTCACGGCAGGGCCGGCAAACACAATCGCGGCTTTCTGGTGCAGGGGCTTATACTGGAAGGCGACCTTCTTCTCCTTGGCGGTCATTTTTTTCAGTTTTTTGTTGTCGGGCGTGCTGGCGGCGGTTTCATCGCCGAACATTTTTACGTAGCCGCCGAGGGGGAATAAACTTACCTTCCAGCGCGTGCCTTTTTTATCGTTCCAACCGAAAATTTCTGGACCAAATCCGATGGAGAAAGAATCCACCTTCACACCACACAGGCGGGCGATGTAAAAATGACCAAATTCATGCACAAAAACGATGATTGAAATGATGGCAATGAACGAGGCGCTGTAGTGTAAAAGCTGAATGACGGATTCCATGATGATTTATGCTTCTTTTTCTAGTTTAAGTTTTTAATAAGATTGTTCACGTAAATTCTTGTTTTTAAGTCTATATCATTAACTGCATCAACCGTTTTTAGCGTGGCGTTATTAGCCAGCGCATCGATAGCTTTTTCAACGGTTTCCGCAATGTCGAGGAAGCCGATAGTGCCATCGAGGAAATGCTGCACACACACCTCGTTGGCGGCATTCAAAATAGCAGGGGCATTGCCGCCATTTTGCAGGGCTGTTTTGGCCAGCCGAATGGCGGGGAATTTTTCTTCATCGGGTGCTTCAAACGTGAGCTTGCCGTGCGCAGTTAAATCGAGCCGCGAGGTGTTGGTGGTGATGCGCTGCGGCCATGCTAAAGTGTGAGCAATCGGCACGCGCATATCCGGCGTGCTCATACCAGCCAGCACCGAGCCATCGGTGTAATGCACGAGACCGTGGATGATGGATTCAGGGTGCACAATCACATCGATTTGGTTTTTTTCGAGCGGGAAGAGGTAATAGGCTTCGATAATTTCGAGGCCCTTATTCATCATGGTGGCGGAATCGATAGAAATTTTTGCGCCCATGCTCCAATTCGGGTGCTTCACGGCTTGCGCGGCAGTCACGGCTTTCAGCGCTTCTTTCGGCGTGGTGCGGAAAGGCCCGCCGGATGCGGTGAGCGTAATTTTTTCAACCGTTTCGGGCTTTTCAAAATCAAAAGACTGGAAGATGGCATTGTGCTCAGAGTCCACGGGGAGCAGTGTTGCGCCGGATTTTTTGGCAGCTTCCAGCACTAAATCACCCGCGCAGACCAAGCATTCTTTATTGGCAAGTGCAACCATGCCGCCGCGGCGGATGGCGGCGAGGGTGGGCGGTAGTGCGGCCGCGCCGACGATGGCGGAGATCGTCCAGTCCGCATCCATCTCCGCAGCTTCGACCACGGCTTTAGCGCCAGCACCGATTTTAATGTTGCTGCCCTCTAAGCCTGCCTTTAATTGGGCGTAATGGCCTTCTTCTTCGATGGCGACAAAGGCGGGGCGCAGTTCCAAAGCCTGCTGGACTAACAAGTCCACGTTGTTTTTGGAGGCAAGTGCCACCACGCGATAGCGCTCAGGCGCTTGTTTAATAAGGTCAATTGTGCTGCGGCCAATAGAGCCCGTAGCACCAAGAACGGAAACGCTCTTTGGCTGGGTGGCGGGCGTGATAACTGGTTTAGCCGCTTTAAAATTCATATCCGTAAACGCTGTAAACAAGCAGTGCAAATGCTGGTGCTGCGAACATTAATCCGTCCACGCGGTCGAGTATGCCGCCATGGCCGGGAATGATGTTGCCGCTATCTTTTACACCAAAACGCCGCTTAACCCAAGACTCAAATAAGTCCCCCGCCTGCGAAATGACGGCAAATGCCATGCCGACAATGAAAGGCTGCGCTGGCATGGTGACAAGCACCTGCCAGAAAACACTTTGCCGGAGTAGTATTTCTGAAACTGCCGCAGCACAGGCTATGCCGCCAATGAGCCCTGCCCATGTTTTTTTCGGGCTGATGCGTGGGGCGAGTTTTGGGCCGCCAATAGCACGCCCTGCGGCATAGGCGCCGATGTCGGTTGCCCACACCACGGCCATGAGCCAAATAAGTGGGTGGGCGGAGGGGTCTTTTAAGGTGGTGTCGCAGGGCGCAATCATGTCAAGAAAAGGGGCGCACATGGGCAGGGGAAGAAGGCGGATATAGAGGATGGCGGCGACGGGCAGGGCGATGTAAAAAATGCCGCCAATCCACCATGAAATAACCGCATTTTTTGATTTAAGTGATGCTTCAGGAATTTTATTTAATATCATGTTTTTCCACTCGAATAACATAATGCATGCCGCAACAACAACGAAGGCTGAAAAACTCCAGCCGCCGAGCACTGTCACACCGATGGCAAGGGGAATCAGCACCAGTGCAGAGAGGGTTCGTTGTACAAGATTACTGAGTGCCACGGGGCTCTCCTTCGTGGCTAGGAATTGGCGGCGCTTAGGGCACCGTTTTCAGATGCATTTTCAGCCTGCTCAGAGGTGCCGCCGAAGCGGCGCTGACGGCGACCAAATTCTTCCACTGCAGCCTTCATGGATTCGAGGTTAAAATCAGGCCAGAGCATGTCCGTAAAATAAAACTCAGTGTAAGCACACTGCCAGAGCAGGAAGTTGCTGATGCGTTCCTCACCACCCGTGCGGATGAGCAGGTCAGGGTCGGGGATACCGGTTGTGTAAAGATAGGCGGAGAAGGTTTCTTCTGAAATATCCTCCGGTGTGATTTTTCCGGCGGCGACATCGGCGGCAATTTTTGTGGCCGCGTGACTGATTTCCTGACGGCTGCCATAACTTAAGGCAAGGTTTAGGAAGAGCTTGGTGTTGTCTTTCGTGAGGGCCTCGGCTTTTTCGACACGCTTTCTAATGTCGGCATCCAAGCGCGCAATATCGCCAATCACCTTCAGGCAAATACCGTTTTTGTGCAGGTTATTGATTTCATGGTCGAGGTAGTAACGCAGCAGCTGCATTAAATCACTCACCTCACCAGCGGGGCGTTTCCAGTTTTCAGAGGAAAAAGCGTATAGTGTGAGGTAAGGGATGCCAAGCGTGATGCAGCTTTCCATCGCTTCTTTTGCGGCATCGGCACCTTTTTTGTGCCCACGCGTGCGCGACATCTTCCGCGCAGTAGCCCAGCGACCATTTCCGTCCATGATGATGGCAATGTGCTTTAGCATGTGCGGCGCTGCCCCTTTCTCACGGGCGTTATTCGGTCATCAGACCGTCATGATTTCTTTTTCTTTATTCTTCAGCAGCTCGTCCACTTTGCCGATGAATTCATCGGTGAGTTTCTGCACCTGATCGCTTTTACCGCGGGATTCATCTTCAGAAATGGCTTTGTCTTTTTCCATTTTCTTGAAACCGTCCATGCCGTCGCGGCGGATGTTGCGGATGGCAACGCGTGCGGTTTCAGCAAATTTATGCGCCACTTTCACCAGTTCTTTGCGGCGTTCTTCCGAAAGGTCGGGCATGGGGATGCGTACGAGCTGGCCGTCTACCGATGGGTTGAGGCCAAGGTTTGCCGCGCGAATGGCTTTTTCTACCGAGGCAACGAGACCTTTGTCCCACACTTGCACGGTGAGCATGCGCGGCTCTGGCGCGCTCACGGAACCGGTTTGGTTAATCGGCATCATGCTGCCATAGGCTTCTACCTGCACACCATCCAGCAAGCTGGTGGAGGCACGGCCCGTGCGCAGGCCAGACAGTTCTTGTTTGAAGGATGCTGCAGCACCTTCCATACGACGTTTTAAATCATTCAAATCAGCAGCCATGAGACAGAACCTCCGGATGGTTAATCAATAATTGTGAATTTGCCTTTGCCTTCCACCACTTTGGCAAACTCGCCATGCGTGTGGATGGAAAACACAAGAATCGGTAATTTATTTTCACGCGAGAGCGATACAGCCGAAGCATCCATCACGTTCAAATCATTGTTCAGCACGTCTTTATAGCTGAGGCGGTCATAGCGCTTGGCTTTTTTATCCTTCTTCGGATCAGCGGAATAGACGCCATCCACTTGCGTGCCTTTGATCAGCGCATCGCAGCGCATTTCCACCGCACGCAGCGCAGCAGCCGTGTCAGTGGTGAAGAACGGGTTGCCCGTGCCTGCAGCGAAAATCACCACGCGGCCTTTTTCCATGTGGCGGATGGCGCGGCGGCGAATGTAAGGTTCGCACACTGTCATCATAGGGATGGCGGAAAGTACGCGCGTGTTTACACCCATTTTTTCAAGCGTGTTTTGCAGCGCGAGGGAGTTGATAACCGTGGCCAGCATGCCCATGTAGTCAGCCGCTGCGCGGTCCATACCCGCTGCAGCACCGGCGATGCCGCGGTAAATATTGCCGCCGCCCACCACCAGGCATATCTCTACGCCCTTGCGGTTTACGTCTTTGATTTCATTGCAAATACGCAGGAGCGTTTCGAGGTCATGACCGTAACTGCCGGGGCCCATTAAGGCTTCGCCCGAAAGCTTCAGCAGCACGCGCTTATATTTCAGCGCGCCCGATGCTGCTTTGGGTGTTACGACTTTGACCTTCGACATGCCGGCTTCCTCCTACCGCCTTAAACAAGCGGTGTTTGATTAGCGCTGGCCGACTGCGGCTGCCACTTCATCGGCAAAGTTCTTCTCTTCCTTCTGAACACCTTCGCCTAAGGCAAAACGCACAAAGCCAGTGACTTTCACCGGAGCGCCAATTTCCTTCGCAGCGTTTTCTACCGCTTCGCGGACTTTGGTTTTGCCGTCAATCACGAACAGCTGCTCCAGCAGTACCACTTCTTCATAGAACTTCCGGATGCGACCTTCAATCATCTTTTCAATGATGTTCTCTGGTTTGCCGGAAGCGCGGGCCTGATCCGCGAAAATTTCGCGTTCGCGCTGAACGAGAGACTGGTCGAGCGATTCAGTGTTCAGCGATTCTGGGCGGGCAGCAGCGATGTGCATCGCAATCTGCTTGCCGAGGTTCTGAAGTTTATTCTTGTCGCCCGTGGATTCCAGCGCCACCAGCACAGCAATTTTGCCCATGCCTTCTGCAATGGCGTTGTGCAGGTAGGTGGCAACAACGCCCGTGCCCACTTCCAAAAAGGCCGTGCGGCGCAGCGTGAGGTTTTCACCAATCGTGGCGATACCATCTACCACTAGCTCTTCTACTTTTTTGCCGTTAGCAGACTGAACTTTCAATGCTTCCAAATTACCTTTCGCAACCAGTGCGCTGTTGGCAACGGTTTTCACCAGCTGCTGGAACTTTTCGTTTTTGGAAACGAAGTCAGTTTCAGAGTTGATTTCCACCAGTGCGGCAGCATTTTCACCTTTGCTGGCGATGCCCACGAGGCCTTCTGCTGCAACGCGTCCAGCCTTTTTTGCGGCACCGGAAATGCCTTTTTTACGCAGCCAGTCAACGGCGGCTTCAAAGTCACCCTTCGTTTCGGCGAGGGCCTTTTTGCAGTCCATCATCCCAGCACCGGTTTTTTCGCGCAGTTCTTTTACGATTGTTGCGGTAATTTCAGCCATGACTTTTGTCCTTCCGTTTATGGAAATTGAATCCGTGATTTAAGTGTAGCGTGCGAGCTTAAGAAGCAGCAGCGGCTTTAGCCGGAGCTTCGTCTGCGCTTTCTTCAGCAGACTTAGCGGCGGGCTTCTTCGCAACAGGCTTTTTGCCTTTTGCACCAGCAGGGCCTTTGCCTTTGGCGCCTTCGCCCAACGCTTTTTCCTGTGGGTTTTCAGAAGCGCCCAGATCCACACCAGAATGGGCAAGGCCACCTTCAATACCGGCCAACACCGTGTCGGAAATCAGCTGGCAGTAAAGCTGGATGGCGCGCGTGGCGTCATCGTTGCCTGGGATTGGGTGAGTGATGCCATCCGGATCGGAGTTGCTGTCCAGAATTGCAACGACCGGAATACCGAGGCGCTGCGCTTCTTTAATGGCGAGGTCTTCTTTGTTCGTGTCGACAACGAACAGAATGTCAGGCAGGCCACCCATGTCTTTGATGCCGCCCAAGGAGCGTTCCAGCTTTTCTTTGCCGCGCGCAACTTGCAGCAGCTCTTTTTTAGAACGGATGCTGTTTTCTTCCGCCAGAATTGCATCATATTCGCGTAAGGTGCGGATAGACTGGGACACCGTATTCCAGTTGGTGAGCATGCCGCCCAGCCAGCGGTGGTTTACGTAATATTGACCGCAGCGTTTTGCCGCTTCAGCGATGAATGGGGAAGCCTGACGCTTCGTGCCCACGAACAGCACGCGGCCATTTTTCGCAGTCACATCATACACGGCCTGCATGGCACGGTAGAGCATCGGCACAGTCTGCTGAAGGTCGATGATATGTACACCGGTGCGTTCACCGAAGATGTACGGCTTCATTTTTGGGTTCCAGCGCAGCGTTTTGTGGCCGAAGTGAACACCAGCATCAAGCAGCTGGCGCATCGAGAATTTAGGAAGATTAGACATGGTAATAATAACTCCAATTTATCGGTTGTTCCTCCGCAGAAAATGTGGAGCCTCTAAAAGAAGCACCGAATGGCTGGAAAGCCTTGTTTTCTGCGTGTGAAATGCCCCTGTAAGGGGTTCCCCGCTTTATGCAGGGAGCGCTTAATTACCCCGTTTGGGGGTGTTTTGCAAGTAAAATCAGGGGGCTGTGGTGCGATTTACCCTTGGAGGGGTGGCCCACAATATAATATACTGCCCAGAGACAGCGATTATAGGTGTAGATGGGGTAGTGGTATGTTATTGATAATTCTGGCCGTTATGCTTGCGGTTGTGGTGGTGATGGTCATCGGCGTGGTGCTCATGGCCAAGGGCGGAAAAGCCAATGAAAAATATGGCAATAAACTGATGGTGGCCCGCGTGACACTGCAGGGCTTGGCGGTGTTGCTGCTGGGCATGATGTATTTCGTGAAGCATTAATAAGATAATAAGAAGAGAGAGAGCGAATGAAAATTCTGGTGCCGGTCAAACGAGTGGTGGATTACAACGTGAAGGTGCGCGTGAAGGCAGACGGCACGGGGGTGGAAACCGCCAACGTGAAGATGTCGATGAATCCGTTTGATGAAATTGCCGTGGAAGAAGCCATCCGCCTGAAAGAAAAAAGCGGCGCGAAAGAGGTGGTGGTGGTTTCCATCGGCCCTGCGAAGGCAGAAGAAACACTCCGCACTGCGCTCGCGATGGGCGCCGATAAAGCCATTTTGATTGAAACCGAAAAAGAAGTGCAACCGCTCGCTGTGGCAAAACTTCTTGCCGCCGTGGTGAAGCAGGAAAACCCGAACTTGGTGGTGATGGGCAAGCAGGCGATTGACGACGATAGCAACCAAACCGGCCAGATGCTGGCAGGGCTGCTGGGCTGGGCGCAGGGCACGTTTGCCTCGAAGCTGGAACTGGCGGGTAGCGACGCGAATGTGACGCGCGAGGTGGATGGCGGTCTTGTGACGGTAAAAATCAAACTGCCTGCGATTGTGACGACGGATTTGCGTTTGAACGAGCCGCGTTATGTGGCGCTGCCGAACATTATGAAAGCACGCAGTAAACCCTTAGAGAAGAAAAAGCCGGAAGATTACGGCGTGGATATCGCACCGCGTTTGACCACATTGAAAGTGGAAGAGCCAAAGAAACGCAAAGGCGGCGCCAAGGTGAAAACTGTGGAAGAGCTGGTCGATAAGCTGAAAAACGAAGCCAAAGTATTATAAATCTACTGCGCGGGCCGTCTATGACCGATTTATTTAAGCTTCCGTTGCTCACGTACTGTAACGTACGTTCCGCTACGGTTCTTAAAAAATCAGTCATATCCAATTCCTCGCAGCGATTTCTTTAAGGAAGGATAAATAAAAAATGACAGTTCTTGTAATTGCAGAACACGAAAAAGGAAAACTTAAAGCCGGTACGCATAGCACGGTGACGGCGGCCGCCAAAATCGGCGGCGGTGTGCATGTGCTGGTGGCGGGCGGTGCAGGCAGCGAAGCGGTGGCACAAGCCGCAGCCAAAATCACCGGCGTAGAAAAAGTGTTGCTGGCAGAAGATGCTGCCTATCAGCATTTTTTGGCCGAAAACATGGCGAAGCTGATTGTGGATATTGCCAAAAACTACTCGCATATTCTGGCGCCCGGCTCGACTTTTGGGAAAGATTTTATGCCGCGTGCGGCCGCGCTGTTAGATGTGGCGCAGGTTTCGGACATTCTTTCGGTAGAGTCGGCGGACACATTCAAACGCCCGATTTATGCCGGTAACGCGATTGCAACGGTGAAGTCTGCTGACAAAATCAAAGTTATCACCGTGCGCACCACAGCGTTTGACCGTGCAGCCGAAGGCGGCAGCGCTACGGTAGAAAAAATCGCCAGCAAGGGAGATGCCGGGCTTTCAAGCTTTGTTTCTGCGCAGGTAACGGAATCAGACAGGCCAGACTTAAGCACGGCGCGCATTGTGGTTTCCGGCGGGCGCGGCTTCGGCAGCGGCGAGAAATTTAAAATGCTGGAATCACTGGCTGCCAAACTTGGCGCGGCCATTGGTGCTAGCCGTGCAGCGGTGGATGCAGGCTATGTGCCGAACGATTATCAGGTGGGGCAAACCGGAAAAATCATTGCGCCAGACTTATATATCGCTATTGGTATCTCGGGTGCCATTCAGCATCTTGCCGGTATGAAAGACAGCAAGGTGATTGTGGCGATTAACAAAGACGAGAGCGCGCCGATTTTTGAAATCGCGGATTATGGGCTGGTGGGCGATTTGTTTGAAATCCTCCCGCAGCTTGAGGCAGCGCTCGCGAAGTAAAGGCTAATGGCATGGATAGGCTCACGGGCATGTGGAAGCGTTTCAGGTTCGCCCGCAAGGCGGCAGAAGCCACGCCTTCAGCCGCGATGCTGCACTCGCGCCGCAAAATAGAAAATGAAAAAAGCGCCCGCCATTTGGGTTACACGTTGGCGGCCACGGCGCTTTCGGCCAAGTTGGCGAAGGCCGATGGCGGCATTCACAAAGCCGAGATGGAATCGTTCCACCGTTTTATGCCGCATATTGCGGCGGAATCACGCGAGATGTTGTTCAATGAAGCCGCGCTCGACAGCGCAGGGTTTGAACATTACGCCCGCCGCATGAAAGCTTATTTTAAAGAAGACGCTGCATTTTTGAAAAAAACACTCAGTGCCTTGTTTGATTTTGCCGCCGCCGATGGCCCGATTAACAGCGACGAAATCGTGTTCTTAAAAAAAGTGAATCACATTTTTGGCTTTGCAGACGAGCATTTTTACGCCGAGCTTAAGGGACATATTCTGCCGAAAACCAAAGAGCCTTATGCGGTGCTGGGTGTTCACAAAGGCGCATCGGTTGCCGCAATTAAGAAGGCTTACTATAAGGCGGCATCATCGTATCATCCGGATAAGCTGGCATCGGTCGGCTCGAAAGAATTACTCGTGATTGCCAACCAGCGCATGACGGTGGTGCAGCATGCGTATGAAAGCCTGTCAAAACGCGCGCGGATGCATTAGCCGCCATGCCAAAAACGCACAAAGCCCCATCACCGAATTTTGATGATCGCCCCGCAGGCGAGGCGATTGATACGCTGCTGCTGCATTACACGGGAATGAAAACGGCAGATGCGGCGCTAACCCGCCTTGTAGACCCGCAAGCAAAAGTAAGCGCCCATTACATGGTGCACCGGAATGGTGATGTATATGAAATGGTGGCGGAAGAAAAACGCGCATGGCACGCAGGGGTGAGTTTTTGGCGTGGGAAGAATCATTTGAATTCGCGCTCCATCGGCATCGAGATTGATAACCCCGGCCATGAGTTTGGTTATATTCCGTTTACCGAGGTGCAAATGGCATCGGTGGTAAAACTGTGCCAAGGCATTTTAAAACGTCACGCGATTGCACCCCGCAACGTGATTGCCCATTCCGACGTGGCACCTGACCGCAAAGAAGACCCCGGCGAATTATTTGATTGGTCGATGCTGGCGCGTGAAGGCATCGGCTTATTCCCCGCGCTGCCTGCGATGAAAGCGCGCGCGCTGTTCAAACAGGGCGATAAAGGCGCAGGCGTACTTTCGATGCAGAAACGCCTGCTGGCTTATGGTTATAATGTGCCAGTGACAGGCGAGTTTTGCGCCGCCACTGCCGCCGTGGTGCGCGCCTTTCAGCGCCATTTTGACGGCATCCGCCGCGAGATTGACGGCGTGTGGGACACGCAAGCCGATGAGATGATATCGGCACTCATTAATATGGTGGATTAGAAGAAGTATCCAGATGGCCGGTAAGCCGGGTTTTGTCGAGGACAATCATTTATCTGGGATGGCTGTTACCAACCACCTCTAGCAGCCTACCCGAACAGCAAAGGACGGGGAAAAACCATCCGGCTTACGCCTGCTGTTCCTATTTGGCCTTGCTCCCGGCGGGGTTTTCCATGCCGCGACACATTACTGCGCGCGCGGTGCGCTCTTACCGCACCTTTTCACCCTTACCTGCCTGCTTGCGCAAACGGGCGGTATATTTTCTGTGGCACTTTCCCTGGGGTCGCCCCCGGCGGGTGTTACCCGCCACCGTTTTTCCGTGGAGCCCGGACTTTCCTCTCGCTGCTTTAAGGGCAGAAAGCGATCATCTGGCCATCTGGAACGGCGGAAGATAGCCCCAAATATGCGGAAAAGCAAGCCTAGCGGCGAAGTTGCTGGTTTTTGGCACCCGGGCGGCAAGCATCCAGCGCGTGGTATAGATAAGCCGCGTGGAGGAGGAAATAAATCAGCATGGCGTTTTTGAAAATGCGCACTCCGAGCACCGCCTGAATACCTTCCAACATGAGGAGGGGCGTGGTGGTGACCACCGCCAGCCGCACGACATCTTTAAAGGTAAGACCGGTTTTCAGCACGTTGCTGATAAGCAAACCCGCGCCGCCCAGCACAAAGGCATTCACCGTGAGGAAGATGAACATATAGATCATGTTGCTCGGCAGCATGATGAGCGGCAGCCAGCGCATAACGGGCATGAGTGCTTCTTTGTTAATGACGCCATCTTCAATTTTGGCGAAATCGGCACGGACGATGTCTTTCTTGCCGCTTTTGGTAATAAAGGCCTTGTCAGTAATCAGCGCCACGGCGGCAGAGCCCGCGAGAGAAGTGACCTTGCCCGTGGTATCGATAATCATGAACGGGTCCTGCGAGTAAGGATTCTTTATAATATAGGGCTGCGGCACATCGGTGCGCGCCACGCCGTTTTCAATAATGATTTCCGGAAACTCATTGATGATGGAAAGGAACACTGTGTTGGTGAGGCTCTGGAAGCTGGCGCCCGCAAAACCTTCGTTCACCGCCCGTTCTGGTTTAAAGGTGATGGTTTGCACCAAGGCTGTGCCACCGCCAAAAATAATAATCATCAGCAGCATGAAAATAAGGCCTAAGCCTTTCCAGCGGCGGGCAACGTCGCGGTAAAACCCCTCGGAATAAAGGGAGAGGCCAATGGCCTTAATATAAGAGTAGCGGTTCATTGATAGTTGTCTTTCTTTACTTGGTTCCCGTTCGGGCGTGCCGCCCTCACATGGAACGCCGCCGTACGCGGCGGGCTGACGGCTCTCATTAAAAAAACGCCAAAAATGGCGGAAATCCTCATGGGAGCGCGTGGGAAGATAGCATAATTGCCTACAATTTTAAATAAAATCGAACATTTTGTTGGGGGTATAACCCCATATTTCACTTGCCATAGACCATCAAAAGGGATAATTTCCCATCTATACCCATGCCAGCCCATGTTTACCCCATAAGGGACCAAAATGCGGCAGGCAGGAGAGGGAACCAAGGGAAAACAAGGCAGGTAGCTATGTTTTTCCGCGGAAGGAATAGGGAAAATGGCGCTCTTTTTATCGACATACGTCAATAAAATTGACAAGAAAGGCAGGGTCTCGGTGCCCGCGCAGTTCCGTGCTGTGCTCGCTAATGAAAATTTCCCCGGCATTATTGCCTACGCCTCATTTGTGAATCCATGTGTAGAAGCCTGCGGCATTCAGCGCATTGAGCGTATGGCCGAAAGCATCGACAGCCTCGACCCGTTCTCAGATCAGCGCGACGCATTCGCTACCAGCATTCTAGGCGGTTCGGTGCAGTTGCCGTTTGACAGCGAAGGCCGCGTGGTGATTCCAGAAGACCTGATGAAAGAATCTGGCCTTGTTGAGCAAGCTGTGTTCGTGGGCAAAGGCGCCACGTTTGAAATCTGGTCGCCGAAAACATTCGAGCAATATGCAGAAAAAGCACGCAACCTTGCTAAGCAAGAACGCGGATTGCTGCGTCTTTCGCCGAAAGGGGGTCAGTCATGAACGCTCCCCGTATGACCTATGCGTTAAAAGAAATGAATCACAATCCGGTGCTGATTAACGAAGTGCTGGAAAACATGGCGCCGAAAGACGGCGAAGTCTATGTGGATGGCACGTTCGGTGCTGGCGGTTACACCAAGGCGCTGCTGAAATCCGCCAAGTGCAAAGTATTCGGCATCGACCGCGACCCGTTCGTGGAAGTGTTCGTTGAAAAAGTGTCAGAAGAATATGCAGACCGCTTCACTTTCCTTTCCGGCAAGTTCGGCGACATGCAGCTTTTATTGCAGGCAGAGGGCGTAACGCAAGTGAACGGCGTGGTGTTGGACATTGGCGTTTCATCGATGCAGCTGGAAACGCCGCGCCGCGGCTTTTCCTTCATGAATGATGGCCCGCTGGATATGCGTATGGATACCGAGGGCGCCACGGCGGCCGATATTGTGAACGGTGCCAAGGAGGAGGAACTCGCTGGCATCATATTCAAGTTCGGCGGTGAGCGTTTTTCGCGCAAAATAGCGCGTGCTATCGTGACAGCACGGGGTCACGAACCAATTACGCGCACGGGCCAGCTGGCAGATATTATCCGTCGCGCTGTGCGCACCTATAACGATACGATTGATCCTGCCACGCGTACATTTCAGGCGCTGCGCATCTGGGTGAATGATGAGCTGGGCGAGCTTGCCAACGCACTGGAAGGTGCAGAGCGCGTGCTGGCACCGGGTGGCCGCCTTGTGGTGGTTTCGTTCCACTCGGAAGAAGACGCCATCGTGAAACAATTTTTAAAAGAACGCAGCGGCAGAGCTGACAGCGTATCGCGCCATCAGCCCATGCCCAATGCCAACCGTGTTCCCCCCACGTTTTCACTTCTTTCCCCAAAGGCAGTGAAAGCGAGTTCCCAAGAGGTGGCCGCAAATCCAAGGGCGCGTTCTGCGCGTCTGCGGGCGGCCACCCGCACCTCCGCAAAACCACGCGGGCAGAAGGAGATTTAGTGATGAAAAAATTATTCAACGCTTTTGCCGCAGTGAAAAAGATGATTACCGAACGCAGCAACGCCGAGGAAGCCTTTGTACGCAAAGCACCGCGTTTGCAAGCCAGCAGTGTTCCCCCCACGCTTCTACTTCTGACCCAAAAGGTAGTAGAGGCGAGTTCCCAAGAGGTGGCCGCACAACCCGGAATGCACCCCATGCATCTCGGGGCGGCCACCCACCCCATCGCGCATTCGTGGGAACGTAAAGGAGTTTAGGTATGAAACGTAAAGCATTCGTTATTGGTACGGTCATGTTCTGCGCACTGGCGTTTGCGGTGTTCAAAGTGGAATATAAAGTGCGCTCGCTGCGCGCCGAGCTGGCGGAAGTGAATCGCCAGATTCTGCAAAATTATGAAGACATCCACGTGCTGAAAACCGAATGGGTGTATTTAAATAGTCCGCAGCGCGTGAAAGAACTTGCCAGCCGTTACTTGGATATGGATTATGTGAATTACGCGCAGCTGCGTGGTGTGGAAACCATCCCAGCGATGCCGATTATGATCAGCCAAAACAAAGACACGGCGCCGGTTAAAGTGGCACGTGTATATGCCGGGGGTAATAGGGAGTGAGTATCGGAAGAGATTTCGGTCATGCACATAACAAAAAGTTTGTTTCGGTTGATGGTGCTGTAAAACAAACTCTGGATATCAGCCGCCCTCGTATTATTTTCATCTGCGCCTTTTTCTGCCTCGCTTACATCGCCTTAGCAATTCGTTTACTAGAACTTGGCACCGCCGGTAGTGCCGAAGAGGTAATGAATCGCCGCGTGGTGCCGATGATGCCAGAGTTTCATCTTTCGCGCGGTGCGATTGTGGATCGCAATGGCGAAATGATTGCCACGAACCTCACCACCGCCTCGCTCTATGCCAATGCCCGTGAAGTGATTGATGCCGAAGAGGCGGCCAAACAGCTTACGCATGTTTTTCCGTCGCTGAGCTACCAAGAGCTGCATGAAAAACTAACGTCTAAAAAATCCTTCGTATGGCTGAAACGTAAAATTACGCCGAAAGAGCAGGAAGTGGTCAATACGCTTGGCATTCCCGGCTTATATTTCCAGCGTGAAGAAAAGCGCGTTTATCCGCACGGCAATGTGGTGTCGCATGTTTTAGGCATGGTCGGCATGGATGGCCGCGGGCTGATGGGTATCGAAAAATCGTATGATGCTTATCTGCAGTCGGAAGAAAACATGACGCATCCGCTGGTGCTTTCGATGGATGTGCGCGTGCAGAATATTTTGCACGAAGAGCTTATGTCGGCGATGCATCAGTTCCGTGCACTAGGTGCTGCGGGCGTGATTATGGATGCCAATAATGGTGAGGTGATTGCCATGGCATCGCTGCCGGATTTTGACCCCAATAACCCCGCCCGAGTGGATCAGGAAGCTACATTTAATCGCGCCACGCTAGGTGTGTATGAAATGGGTTCCACGTTTAAGGCATTTACCACCGCGCAGGCGCTAGACCAAAAAATTGTGAAGCTGAACGATAGTTACGATGCCACTAAGCCATTGGTGTTTGGCCGCCACCGCATCAGCGACTTTCACCCCGAAAACCGCTGGTTGACCATTCCGGAAATTTTTGTGCATTCCTCAAACATCGGCACGGCGCGCATGGCGATTGATATCGGCGAAAAGCGCCAACGTGCGTTTATGGAAAAGCTGGGAATGCTGAAGCCGCTCGCAACCGATTTACCAGAACGCGGTAGCCCATTATTCCCTGAAAAATGGCGCCGCATTAACGCGATGACGATTGCCTATGGCCACGGTATTGCGGTAACGCCGATGCATCTGGTGCGCGCCACTGCGGCGATGGTAAACGGCGGCTACCTGATGACGCCGACCTTCGTAAAGCAGAAAGACGGAGAGCCATTGGTGAAAGAACAGGTTATCAACAACCGCACCTCTGCCATTATGCGCAAGCTCTACCAAAAAGTGGTGTATGAGGGTACGGGCGGCAAGGCAAAAGCAGAAGGTTATCTGGTGGGCGGCAAAACCGGTACGGCGGAAAAGCTAGAAAATGGGCGCTATAAGCCCGGTGCCACGCTTTCCTCCTTTGTGGGTGCATTCCCGATTGATAACCCGCAATATGTGATTTTCGTGGTGGTGGACGAACCTAAGGGTGATGCCTCTACCTTTGGTTTCGCAACGGGTGGCTACACAGCCGCGCCAGTGGTGGGTTCAGTGGTAAGGCGTATCGCCCCGATGCTTGGCATTATGCCAACGGTGATTCAGCAGGAGGCAGCCATTAGCCCCAAGGCTTCGGCTAAGGCGAAGGCAGGTGCAGCTCATGTGAAGGAGCCCGCCCTTGCAGCTAACTAAACTGATTGAGATTGGCGTTAGCCTTGAAGTATCCGGTATTGCTACCGCCAGCGTGGACGTTCGCGGCTTAACCGAAGATTCGCGCGAGGTGGAAGAAGGTTTTTTATTTGCCGCCTTCCAAGGCACCAGCGTGCATGGCGGAAAATTCGTTCCTGATGTGATTAAAAAAGGTGCGAAGGTAATTCTGACAGACCGCGAAACGGCAGTGGATGATAAAGACGTTGCGGTGCTGCGGCACGAAAACCCGCGTTTTATATTAGGTCTGCTTGCGGCAAAATATTTTGGCCGCCAGCCGGAAGTGATTGCGGCGGTGACGGGCACGAACGGTAAAACATCTACGGCACATTTTATTCGCCAGCTCTGGCATTTTTCCGGCCGTCAGGCAGCAAGCCTTGGTACGCTGGGGCTGATAAAAGGTATGAACACTCCGCAGAACGAGCAGAAGGCGATGACCACGCCG
The DNA here is from genome assembly GCA_964467255.1 of uncultured Rickettsiales bacterium. Classification (GTDB taxonomy): domain Bacteria; phylum Pseudomonadota; class Alphaproteobacteria; order Rickettsiales; family RGZB01; genus CAYXPR01. The sequence continues at coordinate 192,441 of CAYXPR010000001.1, forward strand.
GACGTGGTGCATCTGCACAAAACGCTCAAAGGTTTACAACTGGCAGGCATCACCCATTTGGCGATGGAAGCCTCAAGTCATGGGCTTGACCAATACCGCATGGCAGGCGCGAATATTAAAATTGGTGCGTTCACCAATTTCACCCGCGACCACATGGATTACCATAAAACGGAAGAGCATTATTTTGATTCCAAAATGAAGCTGTTTACCGAAACCATGCCGCAAGGCAGCCACGCTGTGCTGAATGCCGATATTCCGGAATATGCAAAAATCAAAGCGCTTTGCGAGGCGCGCCAGCACAAGGTGATTGCTTACGGTAAAGCAGCGGAAGATGATTTGCGCCTGATCAGCATCAGCCCGCGCGAAGATGGGCAGGAAATGCACTTCATGCTGGAGGGCAAAGACCGCCGCGTGGTGGTGCCGCTCTTGGGTGAATTCCAGATTTCAAACCTGATGTGCGCCATGGGTGTGATGAAAGCCAATGGTATGTCTGCCGAAATGCTGATGGCGGCAGTACGCCGCGTGACGCCGGTGACAGGTCGTATGGAAAAAGTGGGCACACATGCCAGCGGCGCAAACGTGTATGTGGATTATGCACACACGCCGGATGCGCTCGCGAAAGTGTTAACGGCACTGCGCCCGCACGTGGCGGAGAGCGCAAAACTGATGGTGCTATTTGGCTGCGGTGGTGATAGAGACAAAGGCAAGCGCCCGCAAATGGGTGAGATTGCCTGCCGCTTAGCGGATAAAGTGGTGGTAACAGACGATAATCCACGCACTGAAAATGCAGCGACCATCCGCAAGGAAATTATGAAAGCCTGCAACGACAAAGCCGAAGAAATTGCAGGCCGCGAGGATGCGATAAAAAAAACCATCAAGACGCTCAAAAAAGGTGACTTGCTGCTGCTAGCTGGCAAGGGCCATGAGAAGTATCAGATTATCGGCAAAGAAACCTTGCCGTTTGATGAAGTCGAAATTGCAGGCAACCTGCTGGAGCGTGAAGAATGAGTACAACCGTGTTATGGCAGGGCAGTGAGATTGCAAAAGCATGCGGCGGTGTGCTGAAGAAGCCATTTGCCGTGGAAGGTGTTTCGATTGACTCCCGCACCGTGAAGAAAGGCGACTTGTTCGTGGCGCTGAAAGGTGACCGTTTTGACGGGCATGATTATGTGAAGGATGTGCTGGCCGCTGGCGCTGCCGGTGCGCTGGTGAGTGCCGTGCCGAACGGTGTGGCAGCGGATGCACCATTGGTTATGGTGAAGGATGTGCAGCAGGCATTAGAGGTGCTGGGCAAAGCTGCACGTGTGCGCAGCCAAGCAAAATTTGTGGCGGTCACGGGTAGCGTGGGTAAAACCAGCACGAAAGAAATGCTGCATGTGATGCTGCAAGACCAAGGCAAAACACACGCGACCATTGGCAACCTGAATAACCATATCGGCCTGCCGCTTTCACTGACGCGCATGCCGCAGGATACCGCTTACGGGGTGTTTGAACTGGGCATGAATCATGCTGGTGAAATTTCTGTGCTGACGAAAATACTGCGCCCGCATGTGGCGGTGATTACTACCGTGGAAGCGGTGCATATCGAGTTTTTTGATTCTGTAGCGGGCATCGCCCGTGCGAAGGCTGAAATTATGGAAGGGCTTGAAGAAGGTGGCATTGCGGTGCTGCCGCTTAATAACCCACATTTTGGCGTACTGAAAGCCGAGGCAGAGAAGCATAAAGTAGCGCGTATTTTGACCTTTGGCGTTTCAAAGGATGCCGATTTCAGGTTGATGGATTATCGCCCCACGCGCGAAGGTAGTCAGGTGGTGGCGCAGTGTGAAGGTGTGGAGATACGCTATGAAACGGGGATGCTCGGCAAGCATCAGGCGGTGAATAGCCTTGCGGCGCTAGCGGCAGTGAAAGCGATGGGCGGTGATGTGAAGCAGGCTGCGCAGTCGCTTAAAAAAGCAACGCCTGCAAAAGGACGCGGCAGACTGATGCAGGTGAAAATCGGCGGCAAAAAAATTACGCTGCTGGATGATAGTTATAATGCCAGCCCCGCCTCGATGCGCGCAGGCATGGCTGTGCTGGCAGAACTGGCAAGTGCCTTAAAGGCAAGACCGGTTGCCGCGCTCGGCGATATGCGTGAACTGGGCGAGAACTCGCAGAAGTTTCATGAGGGTTTGGCGGAAGCTGTGGTGGGCAACGGCATTAAACAGGTCTTTACGGCAGGGCAGTGGATGCGGTATCTACATAACGCGCTGCCGACAGAAAAAAAAGCGGGCCATGTGGATGAGCCGCTCAAACTGATTCCGCTGCTGGAAAATGATTTAAAGGAAAACGATGTGCTGCTGGTAAAGGGTTCTAACGGTAGCCTGATGTGGAAATTAGTTGAAGCCGTTGCTTCAAACAAAACAGGAGTGTAACCGGTGCTGTATCATCTTCTCGTACCATTCGCGCAGGAACATATTTTTTTCAACGTGTTCCGCTACATTACCTTCCGCAGCATGGGTGCCGTTCTTACCGCGCTGATTTTTTGTTTTATCGTGGGGCCGCGCCTGATTGTGTGGCTGAAATCCAAACAAGGCAAAGGCCAACCGATTCGTGATGACGGTCCGCAAAGCCATCTACTGACTAAGCAAGGCACACCCACGATGGGTGGTTTGCTTATTCTGATGAGCATCTGTTTTTCCACCCTGCTGTGGGCGGACCTTTCAAACCATTATATCTGGATTACACTACTGGTGACGCTGGGTTATGCGTTCCTCGGCTTTATGGATGATTACCTGAAGGTGACGAAGCGCAACACCAAAGGGCTTTCCGGTAAAAAGAAACTGCTCGGCCAGTTTGCGATTGGTACGGCCGCGACGCTGTGGATTATGAGCATTGCACCGGAATCGCAAGCCACACATCTGGCGTTACCGTTTTTTAAATCACTGCTGATTGATTTGGGCTGGTTTTACTTACCATTTATTCTGGTGGTGCTGGTGGGTGCGTCAAATGCCGTAAATCTGACGGATGGGCTCGACGGCCTTGCGATTGTACCGGTGATGATTGCCTGTGCGTGCTTCGCGCTAATTTCTTACCTTACAGGCAATGCGGTATTTGCGAACTACCTGCAAATTCACGCGGTGCCCGGTGCGGGTGAGCTGACGGTGCTGTGCGCTGCCACCATTGGCAGCGGGCTTGGCTTTTTATGGTATAACGCACCGCCGGCCCGCATCTTTATGGGTGACGTGGGTAGCCTTGCGCTTGGCGGCCTTATCGGCACGATTGCCGTGATTACCAAGCACGAAATTGTGCTCGCCATTATCGGCGGCCTGTTCGTGATGGAAGCGCTCTCGGTGATGATTCAGGTTGCCTCGTATAAAACGCGCAAGAAGCGCGTATTCGCTATGGCGCCGATTCACCATCACTTCGAGAAAAAAGGCTGGTCGGAACCCACCGTGGTGGTGCGCTTCTGGATTATTGCCGTGGTGTTTGCACTCATCGGCCTTGCCACGCTGAAGCTGAGATAAACCATGCTGACCGTTCCTGATTTTAGCGGCAAAACCGTTGCGGTATTCGGGCTTGGAAAAGCTGGACTCGCGTCGGTGGCGCTGCTGCATAACTCAGGCGCGCGCGTGCTGGCGTGGGATGATAATGATGCCAGCCGCTCTGCGCTGCTGAAACAGCCCTATGCTTCAGATGTGCTGATTGCCCCGCCGGAAAGTTACCAGTGGTATGATATTGCGGCGTTGGTGCTAAGCCCCGGTATTCCGTTCACGCACCCTGAGCCGCACAAAATAGTAAAGCTGGCTACCGCAGCCCGCTGCCCGATTATCTGCGATGTGGATTTGCTCTACCGCGCCTGCCCACATGCGCGGTTTGTGGGCATTACCGGCACGAATGGAAAATCCACCACCACGGCGCTGATTGGCCATTTGTTTAAAACAGCAGGAATTCCGACAGAAGTGGGTGGTAATATCGGTGTCGCTGCTTCTGATCTGAAGGAGCTGGATGCTAAAGGCACGTATGTGATTGAGCTTTCCTCCTATCAGCTGGATTTGATGGAGCGTTTTCATGCGAACATGGCGGTGTTTTTGAACCTGACGCCCGACCATTTGGACCGTCATGGCGATATGGAAGGGTATCTGAAAGCTAAGATGCATATTTTTGACCGCCAGTCGCGCCGCGATGTGGCGATTATTGCTGTGGATGATGCGTTTACGCAGTTTGCCTATAAAAGGCTCGAAAAACTTGGCCGCCAGCAACTGGTTGCCGTTTCCGCCACGCGAGAACTGGACAAGGGTGTCTATGTGCTGAAAGGCGAAGTGCATATCCGCCTGCCGGTGAAGCGTGCGGATTTCGGTTTGGGGCACCTAATACATTTGCGCGGCCAGCATAACTGGCAGAATATTGCCGCAGCCGTTGCCACGCTGGTGATGGCAGGTGTGCCCGTAGCGGTGATTGAAAAAGGCATTAAGTCATTCGTTGGGTTGCCGCACCGCATTCAACAGGTGGCGGAAAAAAATGGCGTACTCTTTATTAACGATAGTAAAGCCACCAATGCCGAAGCAGCAGAAAAAGCCATTAGTGCATTTGACAGCGTATTGCTGATTGCTGGTGGAAAACCTAAAGCGGGTGGCATTAAAATGCTCGAGCCGCTCTTTAAGCGCTTGAAGCATGTGTACTTGATTGGTGATGCCGCGCAGGAATTTGCCACCACACTGCAGGGCAAAGTGCCATTCACGCATTGTGGTACGCTCGATAAAGCAGTTGCCGCTGCGGCAAAAGAAGCATTCGCTACCCAAGGAAAAAAGCCTGTGGTATTGTTATCGCCAGCGTGCGCGTCCTTCGACCAGTTTAAAAGCTACGAGGATCGCGGCGAGCAATTTATTCAGCTCGTGAAGGCGCTCTAACGTAACCATAGAATGTCTGCGGCACATGCTCAGCAAGTTCAGTATCGGGCTGGATAGGACGAACACCAATTTTATCGGTCAATGGTGGTGGACGGTAGATCGCTGGCTACTGGCTGCCGTTGGTTCGCTCATGTTTTTGGGTGCGGTGCTGATTATGGCTTCCAGCCATGCCGTGGCCGAGCGCATTGGCCTGCATCCGTTTTATTTCGCCAACCGTCAGCTATTTTTTTTAGTGATAGGTATCGGCTTCCTGTTTTTATTTTCGATGCTGAACCAAGTGCAGATGCGCCGCGTGGCGGTGATATCGTTTGCGCTGAGCATGATATTGCTCATGCTGCTACCGCTGATTGGTGATGAAACCAAAGGCGCCCGCCGCTGGATTGATGTGTTTGGTACATCCATTCAGCCCTCTGAAATTGCCAAACCATTTTTTACGGTGGTAATGGCCTGGGTGCTTTCGCTGATGCACACGAAGCAAGCATTTCCCGGCTTTAAGATTGCCACTGGCGTGTATCTGCTCACAGTACTTTTTTTAGTGATACAGCCCGATATTGGCATGACGGTGGTCTACACCGTGGTGTGGGGTGCGATGATGTTTTTAGCGGGCATGCCGGTGCTGATTGCAGCCATATTGGCAGGGCTTGGTATACTGGGGATGGTGGCGGCCTATTTTGTTTTTCCGCACGTGAGTCAGCGTATCAATACATTCCTTGACCCAACGAAGGGTGATAATTATCAGGTAAATAAATCGCTGCAATCGTTTGCCAATGGCGGCCTGCTGGGGCAGGGGCCGGGCGATGGTGAAATCAAGGCATCACTGCCGGACTCGCACACCGATTTTATTTTTGCCGTGGCAGGGGAAGAACTGGGCGTAATTGCCTGCATCGGCATTGTGAGTATTTTCGCCTTTATTTTGCTGCGCGGCTTCCGGCGCGCGATGCAGGAAAATGATTTGTTTGTGGTATACGCCTTGGCAGGCTTGCTGATTCAATTTGGTTTTCAGGCGCTGGTGAATATGGGGGTGGCGGTGAACCTGCTACCTAATAAAGGCATTACATTGCCATTCATTAGCTATGGCGGGTCGTCGATGATTTCCGTTAGCATCACCATGGGGATGGTGCTGGGTTTAACACGAAGGCGTTTCGGTACACTGCATCGTTGAGGGAGAGATTAGTATGAAAAAAGGTACGATTGTTTTGGCATCCGGCGGTACGGGTGGGCATATTTTTCCCGCAGAAGCACTGGCAGAGGAACTGAACATCCGTGGTTATCGTACCGTGTTAGTGACGGACAGCCGCCACCAGAATTACGGCGGTAAAACCTCGGCGCAGAAAACGTACATCATTCAAAGTAGCAGTTTTGCAGGCAATATACTGAAACGCTTGAAAGGCTTTGCCAGCCTGTTCATCGGGTTTTTTCAATCCATCCGCGCCCTACGCAAGGAAACCCCTGCGGTGGTGGTGGGATTTGGCGGATACCCTTCATTTCCGACCATGGTTGCCGCGCATGTGATGAGTTGTAAGATGATAATTCATGAGCAGAACTCGATGCTAGGTAAGGCCAATGTGGTGCTGGCGCCGAAGGTGAATACAATTGCGACGTCGTTTGATGATGTGAAGGGCATTGCTGAGGGTGATAAAGCAAAAGTGAAGCTTACGGGTAATCCGGTGCGCCCTGCCATTCGCGCGCTGAATGACTTGCCGTATCCCGACATCAGCGAAGACGGCATGTTCCGCATTCTGGTGACAGGCGGTAGCCAAGGTGCTTCGGTGTTTTCAAAGGTAGTGCCGGAGGCAATTGGCTTGTTGCCGCAGTCGATGCGTAGCCGCATCCGCGTGGACCAGCAATGCCGGCCGGATGATATCAGCGCAGCCCGCGCGGCCTATGACGCGCTTGGTGTGAGCGCAGACCTTGCGACCTTCTTTACCGATATGCCGGTGCGCATCGCGAGCGCCCATTTGCTGATTGTACGCTCCGGGGCTTCCACGCTGGCGGAGCTGACCGTGGCTGGAAGGCCAGCCATTATGGTGCCATACCCCCATTCAGCGGATAACCACCAGATGGCAAATGCCACCGCGCTGGAAGATAAAGGCGTCGGCTGGGTAATGCCGCAGGAAGCGTTTACACCCGAGGCGCTTTCCGCACGCATTGAATCGTTCCTGAACTTACCTTCTACCTTGAAAGACGCAGCAGAAAAGTCTAAACAGGCAGGGGTGCCGGATGCAGCAAAAAATCTGGCCAATTGCGTAGAAGCATTAATCGCCGCGCCGCGCTAATTATAATTTATTGTAACGGAGTTTCACTTGCCCGCAGCCCGCAAAAAAACCGCTTCTGTAAAATCATTCCGCCGTTCACTTCCGGCAAAGACCATGCCGCTTGAGGTGGGCACGATTCATATTATCGGTATCGGCGGCATCGGTATGAGCGGTATTGCAGAAATTCTGCATAACCTCGGCTACCGCGTGACGGGCTCTGATATGTCAGAGAACGCGAACGTGGTGCGCCTCAAGGGCATGGGCATCCGCGTGGATATTGGTCATAAGGCGGAGAATGTGAAAGACGCATCGGTGGTGGTGAAATCCACCGCTGTGCCGAATACGAATCCTGAAATTGTGGCCGCGCGCGATTTGCGTATTCCGGTGGTGAAGCGCGCCGAAATGCTGGCCGAGCTGGCGCGCTTGAAAGCCACAGTGGCGATTGCAGGCACGCACGGTAAAACCACCACCACATCGTTGGTGGCGCTGATGTTTGAATCGGGCGGGAAAAACCCCACGGTGATTAACGGCGGTATTATCAACGCCTATGGTACGAATGCCTATCTAGGCAAGGGTGAATGGCTCGTGGTGGAAGCCGATGAATCAGATGGTACCTTTATCAAACTGCCATCCACCATTGGGGTGATTACGAATATCGACCCTGAACATTTGGATTACTGGGGCACATTCGATGCGCTCCGCACGGGCTTCCGTACGTTTATCGAGAACCTGCCGTTCTATGGCCTTGCCGTGCTGTGCAACGACCATGCCGAAGTGCGCGCCATGATGAAGCATATTACTGACCGCCGCATCATTACCTATGGTATTGACCGCGAGGCGGACATTATGGGCACGAATCTGCGTAGCGATGTGTCGGGCACCACGTTTGACGTGAAGATTGCGGAGTCTGTTTCCGGCGGCAAAGCCTATGTGCTGAAAAATGTGAAGCTGCCCGTGCCTGGCAGGCACAATGTGCAGAACTCGCTGGCAGCGATTGCGATTGGTCTTGAGTTGAAATTTGGCGATGAGGTGATTCGCGACGGCTTTAAAAAATTCGCGGGCGTGAAGCGCCGCTTTACCCGCACGGGTGAGGTGGATGGCGTGACGGTGATTGATGATTACGGCCACCACCCCGAAGAAATTAAAGCCACGCTACGCGCGGGGCGCGACGTGCTAAAGGGAAGCAAGGGGCGCATTATTGCCGTGGTACAGCCGCACCGCTACTCGCGCTTAAACAGCTTGTTTGAACAATTCTGCCAGTGTTTTAAAGATGCTGACCATGTGATTATCTCTGAGGTGTATGCGGCGGGCGAGAAACCAATCCCCGGCGTGACGGGTGATGCGCTGGTGGAGGGTGTGAAGGCGCAGAGCAAGAGTGCAGAGTTCCTTGAATCACCGGAACGTTTGGCGACGTTGGTGCATAAGCAGGCTAAAGATGGCGACCTTGTGATTTGCCTTGGCGCCGGTAGCGTGACCACATGGGCCGCACAACTGCCACAGCAGCTTGCTGAACTCCGCGGAAAGAAAGTAAAGAAATAATGCCGACCGCCGCGGAGCAGCTGATGGCGCGCCTGCCCAAAGTGCGCGGCAGCTATCGACCCGATTATCAACTTTCCAAAATCAACTGGTTTCAAGTGGGCGGCCCGGCGGACGTGCTGTTCCGGCCGGAAGATTTTGACGACCTAGTACACTTCTTGAAAGAAAAGCCGCAGGACATTCCAGTAACGCTGGTGGGTGTTGGCTCGAATCTTTTGGTGCGTGATGGTGGCGTGGAAGGCGTGGTGATTCGCCTTGCACGCGGCTTTACTGACATCACCGTGCAGGGCGATGAGGTTACCGCAGGCTGCGGCGCACTTGATGTGAACGTGGCGCTCACCGCGCAGCAGCATGGTGTGGGTGGCCTTGAGTTTTTAAGCGGCATCCCCGGCACAATTGGCGGCGCGCTCGTGATGAACGCCGGTGCGTATGGCAAAGAAACGAAAGACGTGCTGCTATGGGCTGAGGCGCTGGATGAAAAGGGCGGCATCCACCGCCTGACCTGCGAACAGATGCATTTCAGCTACCGCAAAAGTGGAGTGAACCCGAACTGGATTTTTGTACGCGGCATTTTTAAAGGCCAGAAGGCAGAACCTGCCGCGATTGCAGAAAAAATGCAGCAGATTAACAGCCAGCGCGAAAGCACACAGCCGGTGCGCGAACGCACCACTGGCAGCACCTTTGCGAACCCACCCGGTAAAAAAGCATGGCAACTGATTGACGAAGCCGGTGGCCGCGGGTTACAAATTGGTGGCGCGAAGATGTCGGACATGCATTGTAATTTTATGATTAACACCGGCACGGCGACTGCCGCTGACCTTGAGAATTTGGGGGAAGAAGTGCGTCGCCGCGTGAAAGAAAAAAGTGGTGTGGAACTGCACTGGGAAGTGCGCCGCATCGGCCGTAAATAAAGAAACGTAGGTAAAGATCATGGGTATTGTTCACGTGGCTGTTCTGAAAGGCGGCCTTTCTGCAGAACGCGAAGTGTCGCTCAAAAGCGGGGGTGCTGTGGCAGAAGCATTGCGCAGCCTTGGCTATCGCGTGACGGAGGTGGATATGGACCACGGCCTTGCGCAGCAGCTGGACAGCATTAAACCAAACGTGGTGTTTAATGCGCTGCATGGTACCTATGGCGAAGATGGTTGCGTGCCCGGCCTTTTGGAAGTAATGGGCATTCCTTATACGCACTCTGGTGTTCTGGCTTCTGCCGTGGCGATGGATAAGCCCATGGCCAAGCGCATTTTTGAAGGCGCAGGTATACGCTGCGCGCCGGGTAAAGTGGTGCGGGGCGAGGAGGCGATTAAAGGCCATGTGCTGGACAGGCCCTATGTGCTGAAGCCCGTGGCGAATGGCTCGAGCGTGGGCGTGTATATTGTGAAGAAGGGCGACCCTGTGCCTGTGAAGGCAGGAGATGTGGACCCTGAAGAATTGCTGCTGGCCGAAGAATTCATCGAGGGTAAAGAACTGACCGTTGGTGTGATGGACGGCAAATTACTGGGCATTATTGAAGTGCGCCCCAAGCAAGGCTTTTACGATTATAAAAACAAATATACCTCAGGTATGACGGAATATATTATTCCTGCGCCGATTGAGAAAAACATCGCCAAGAAAGTAGAAGAAATGGCCGTGAAAGCCCATGAAGTGCTTGGGTGCCGTGGCGTGAGTCGTGCGGATCTGCGCTTTGATGAAACCAAGGGCGAGAAGGGGCTGTATATGCTGGAGGTGAATACACATCCGGGCATGACGGCGACATCGCTGGTGCCGAAAATGGCGGCAAGTCAAGGTATGAGCTTCCCCGATTTGGTGGAAAGAATTTTGAAAACCGCGCGGCTGGAAAATGCCTAGGAAGCAGCAAAGGCCTGCCTATAAAACCTCACGCAGCTATGCGGATAAGAATAAACGCATTGCCTATAAACGCCGCGCACGCTTGTGGGTGCGACGCAGCGTGCATGTGGCACTGCTTTTATTGGTGCTTGGATTTTTGATCCACACGGGTTGGACGTGGTATCACGGGAATATCGGCACCATGCGTGAGAATTTTGGCTTGAAGCTGATTGAGTATTCGAAGAAGCTCGGCCTTACCCTTGAGAATGTGTACATCAGCGGCCAGTATAATCTGCAAACCGAAGAAGTAACGGAAGCGCTGGCACTGCGGCAGGGCGAACCCATTATGGATATTTCACTGAACGAGTTGAAAGATAAAGTGGAAGCGCTTGGCTGGGTGCGTGAAGCAACGATTGAGCGCCAGCTGCCCGGCACACTGCATGTACGCATTGTGGAGCGCCGCCCCGTGGCGATTTGGCAGAATCAGGGCGAGCTGCGGCTGGTGGATATTGAAGGAAAAATTATCACCAAGGGCGTGGAGGGTGCAAAAGAGAATTTTGGCAACCTGCCGATTGTGGTAGGCGAAAATGCCAACGCGCATGTCAGTGTGGTATTTGGATTTTTAATGAAAGAACCCGAGCTTTTTATGCTGGTTTCTTCCGTAATTCGCGTGGGTGACAGGCGTTGGAATGTGCGCCTTAAAAACGGTATGGAAGTAAAGCTACCAGAGAAGCAGCCGGACGTTGCGTGGCGGTACTTCGGTAAGTTGAACCGCGAGAAGGCTATTTTAAAGCGCGATATTGAATCGGTTGATTTGCGCCTCCCTGACCGTGTTTTCATTAAAACACGCAACGGCCAAGCGATTACGCCATAGCAAGCACCGGATTTTTTTGATACAACTATTGCCCTATGCGTAGCGAAATTATTGCCATACTGGATATTGGTAGCTCCAAAATTGTGTGCCTGATTGCCGAGGTGGACCCCAGTGGCCGCCCGAAAATTATTGGTATTGGGCATCAGGTGTCGCAGGGCATCCGCGGTGGTATGGTGATTGATATCAAGCAGGCCGAAGGCGCGATTGTGGCTGCTGTGCATGCCGCTGAAAAAATGGCAGGTGACACGATTGACCGTGTGTTTATCAATGTGTCTGCCACGAACCTCACCTCGCGCAACCTGAAGGTGGAAACGAATATTTCCGGCACACAGGTGACAGACCGCGACATTCAGGAAATCATCAGCGAAGGCATTCAGTATTTTTCCAAAGATGATTTGGAAGTGCTGCACCCCATTCCGATGGATTATCAACTTGACCACACCGAGGGTATCCGCGACCCGCGCGGTATGACGGGCGACAAGCTCAGCACCAACATGCATGTGATTACCTCTTCCACCACGGCCATCAAAAACTTGGCGAACTGTCTGGCGCGTTGCCATCTGGATATTGAGGATTGCGTGGCAGCACCCTATGCCTCGGGCCTTGCATGTTTAACGGAAGATGAAAAAAATCTGGGCGTGATTTTGCTCGACATTGGTGGCGGAAATACCTCCGTTGCGGTGTTCGCTAACGGCAATATTACCTACACGAACAACGTGCCGATTGGCGGCCAGCACATTACGCGGGATATTGCGCGCGGCCTTTCGACCTCACTGCACGCCGCAGAGCGCATCAAGACATTATACGGTTCGGCGGTGAGCATGCCCGGTGAGCGGCAGGAAGTGGTAGATGTGCCGATTTACGATGAGAACGCCGAAGAAGGTGTGGATGACCCGCGGGAGACGATGCATGTGTCGCGTGCGGAATTGATGAGCATCATCCGCCCGCGTGTGGAAGAAATTCTGGAATTGGCAAAAAAGAAAATCCGCGCCGCAGGTGCTGCTGAAACAGAAGGTTCACGCATTGTGCTGACGGGCGGCACCGCGCAGCTGATGGGTATTAAAGATTTAGCGGGTGAAGTGTTCGGCCGGCAGGCGCGCATCGGCAAGCCGAGTGTGGTGGAAGGCATGGCGGAGTCCACCAAGGGCCCAGCCTTTACCTGTGCGATCGGTATGCTGAAATACGCGCTGATAAAAGATGGTTTGGCGCCGGAGAACTTTGGTTCAGGTCATTCGCTGTTTACGCGCGGGAAGATCGGCAAACTGGTACAGTGGTTCCAGCAGAATTTTTAAGGCTATAAGTTAGCCGCGGGAAAAACCACTGCTTTTTGCGGGGCCGCTAGGTTGTTGCGGCGTAGGGGCGCTGACCTCATTATTTGCAGAAGAGGATGTTCCAAGCGCAAAATCCCTAGAGCTAAATTCACCTTGCGCCAGCACGCTACCAAAGCGGCCTTGGCTTTGCGGCGCTTCCTGTGCGCTTCTTACTTCAGCGCCATACTCGGATGATGCAACGGGTTCATGGCTGTGCTTTGTCTTAACATCAATGTCTTTTTCCGGCGGGTCAGCATCTCCGGCAATGAGGCCTACGACCAAAGTAAAGGCCTGCACAGCCTTTGCAAAAGTGGTGTTCCCATTCATTTTTTCCATTATGCCCATGGTTCTTGCCATTCCATAATTATATAGATCTGCCGCCGTCTTTTTTTACCTCTGTTGAAGGCGTTTCAGACTGCGGCCTTTTTAAAATATGACTAAGGATGGACGCAAGATCAACTGCGCCATTCTCTTTCAGTCTACCAGCAAAAGGCCTTTCGATCACTAGCCCGTTCGCTTGGGATACGGAAAGCGGTTTGCTTTCAACCGCTTTCTCATCGTCTTCCTGTTTTAAGCCGTCTTTTTGGTTAGAGGCGTGTAAGATAGTTTTGGCAGTATCATCCCTTTGAGTCTGTGTTTCGCCTCGGGCAAGATCGCCTGGAATTAAACCCGCCACGACGATGAGTGCCGCTTTGGCCCATTTCATGAAGGTCTCCGAAAGGCCAAATCGTAAATCGTGCGTAACTTCGTCGCGTCCGGCGAGCTTGTTTTCAGGGGCTGTATTGGGTTCATCTGGCATAAAAATACCTCTAGTTACAGACTATCGCAGATTTGTTAATAAAACCTTAATCCAGACGTAGACAGAGAAGAAAAAGCCATTGTAATTTGGCGCGGAGTGGTATCGAAATGGGCGGTTTTGCAGGGCAAAATGAGGCCGCCATTAAAAGGCGTTATGTGGTATATTGTGGTTGCGGCGGCCACAATATGTTGATATAAATGGCTATTACTCGTTTATTTAACCCCCTGCATGTAGCTAAGGAGCGCACATGACCATTAACCTGCAACTGCCCAAAAAACCCTACCTGAAACCCTCAATCACCGTATTTGGGGTGGGTGGCGCAGGTGGTAATGCTGTGAATAATATGATTTCCGCCCGTTTAGAGGGTGTGAATTTCGTGATTGCGAATACGGACGCGCAGGCGGTCGAACATTCGCTTTCCGAGCAGCGCATTCAGCTGGGTGAAAGCATTACGCAGGGTTTGGGTGCCGGTTCTTACCCAGAAGTGGGCCGCGCAGCGGCGGAGGAATCCACCGAAGAAGTATTAGATCATCTGCAAGGCAGCAACATGGTGTTCGTGACCGCCGGTATGGGCGGTGGTACGGGTACGGGTGCTGCGCCGGTGGTGGCGCGTCTTGCACGTGAGCAGGGCATCCTGACGGTAGCTGTGGTGACCAAGCCATTCCATTTTGAAGGCTCGCACCGTATGCGTGTGGCCGAGCAGGGCATCGAAGAATTGCAGAAATATGTAGATACGCTGATTATCATTCCGAACCAGAATTTGTTCCGTGTGGCTGATAAAAGCACCACATTCAAAGATGCATTCAAAATGGCCGATGACGTGCTGCGCCAAGGTGTGCAGGGCATTACGGACCTGATGGTGATGCCGGGTCTTATCAACCTTGATTTTGCTGACATTCGCAGTGTGATGAGTGAAATGGGCAAAGCCATGATGGGCACCGGTCAAGCGCAGGGCGATGGCCGTGCGACGCAGGCTGCCGAAGCTGCTATTTCCAACCCGCTGCTGGATAATGTTTCAATGAAAGGCGCCAAAGGCGTGCTCATTAATATTACGGGCGGTGCCGACCTGACGCTGTTTGAAGTGGATGAAGCCGCAAACCGCATCCGTGACGAAGTCGACCCTGATGCAAACATCATTTTCGGCTCTACGTTTGATGAAACACTGGAAGGCTCCATCCGTGTGTCGGTGGTGGCAACCGGTATTGAAAACGAAGTGGGCTATCAGCGCCGCGATACGCACAAAGCCTCTGCGCCACAACAGCAGTCGCGCCGTGTAGAAACGCATGCCGTAGCCGCGCAGGATATATATGAAGAAGAAGCGCCCGCGCAGGCAATCCCTACGATTCGCCTGAAATCCGCCCGCCCGACAGAAGATCAGGTGAGCCCGATTGCTGCGAGCGTGCGTGACATTATTAAAGGTGCTGCACAGGATGAAGATGAATCGGTGTTTATTGCACCGGAAGTGCTTGAGCCGGAAGAAATTCCAGTCGCGCAGTATCGTGCTACCAGCCCTGCGCCGCGTGCGCCGGAAGCAGATTCCCGCGCTGCTGCAGGCATGAAAGCAGAGGGCCGCCGTTTGAATATTGCGCCTGCTGTGACCCATGCTGATGTGCAGTCATCTGAAGATAATGACGCGGGGAGGCGCGGCCGCGGCTTCCCTTTTTTCGGTTTCGGAAATAGCCGCAGGGACGAAGTAGACGCACCACGCGAATATGAGCGTGCAGCGGTTTCTTCCTCGGTTAGCGTGAGCGAAAAATCCCGCGAGGAAGACCTTTTTGCCCGCGATGATTTAGATATTCCGGCGTATCTGCGCCGCACGAAACCCGCTAATTAATTGGGTTTCCTGCGATTTACAAAAAGAGGCAGTCCACACGGACTGCCTCTTTTTGTAACAATTTGTAACAAAGATTTCATTGCTCCGCCGCAGCCCTGTTGGTACTTCTCATAGTTGAGAATAATTATTAACCATCAGGACTACCTTACCGTGACATTCCCCTACCAGCATACGCTTGCACATAAAATCAGCTGCGAAGGCATTGGCCTGCATACCGGCAAAAAGGTGAAAATGACGCTTCACCCTGCCGAAGAAGACGTAGGCATTGTATTCCGCCGTAACGATGTAAAAGGTGAAGCAGGTTATATTCAAGCCAGCTATTTAAATGTTTCGAGCACGAACCTCGGCACAACGCTCACGAACAATGCAGGCTATTCGGTTGCAACGGTAGAGCACTTGATGGCAGCCTTCTGGGGCTGCAGCGTGGATAACGCCATGGTGGAACTGGATGGGCCAGAAATCCCTATTATGGATGGCAGCTCTGAACCGTTTGTGTTCTTGCTGGAATGCGCCAGTGTGGTGAAGCAAGCCAAACACCGCCGCGTGATTGAAGTATTGAAAAAAATAGAAGTGACGGACGACAATAAGCGCGTGGCGATTATGCCATCGGACAGCTTTTCTGTGAGCTTGGAAATAGATTTCCACGACAAGATTATCTCCAGCCAGTCCTGCGTATTTAACAGCGCCGACGTTTCTTTTAAGTCAGACCTGTGCCGCGCACGTTCTTTCTGCTTCGAGCATGAAGTGGATATGATGCGCAAAGCCGGCCTCGCTCAAGGCGGCTCGCTCGACAACGCCATTGTGGTGGGTAAAGAAGGCGTGCTGAATGAAGGCGGCCTTCGCTACCGTGATGAATTCGTGCGCCACAAGGTGCTGGACTGCATCGGTGATTTTTACCTGACGAATGCATTTGTGCTGGGCCGTTTCCACGGCTTCCGCTCGGGCCATGCGCTCAACAACAAATTGCTGCGTAGCTTCTTTGCGGATAAAGACGCATGGCGCGTGGTGAAAGCGCCGGAAGAGCTGACCTTTCCGCCGAGTTTTGTGAACGCCTAAACCTCGCGCACTATTTCCTTGAAAAATTGCTGTTTATCCGGCTTTATGGCCTAGCGGGAATGTGCCCGTGTGTACTATAATCAGGCTATGGCAAAACGTTACTCTTCGCTGCTGAATGTGATTCTTCCCGTGCTGGTATCCGGCATGGTGCTGGCGGCGTGCAGCACTACCGACAAAGAAGATGCAGCAGTCACATTGCCCGCCGAAGAGCTTTATGCCATCGGGACGGAAGCTATTTCCGATAAGAAGTTTAAAACGGCAGCCGAAAATCTACTCGATATTGAGAAGAATTACCCGTATTCACCGCTGGCTGCGAAGGGGCAGGTGATGGCCGCGTTTGCGTATTACCGTGACCAAGAATATGACGATGCGATTGATTTGATTGAGCGCTTCGTGAAGGTGAACCCAGGGCATAAAGACACGCCGTATATGTATTACCTGCGCGCGCTGTCATATTACGAACGCATTGCCGACGTGCGCCGTGACCAGAGAATGACTGAAATGGCGCAAGCCGCGCTGAATGACGTGATGTTGCGTTACCCTGAAAGCGATTATGCGCGTGATGCTAAATTGAAGCTTGATCTGGTGCGCGACCACCTTGCGGGCAAGCAGATGGAAATCGGCCGCTTTTATCAAAAGAATGGCCGCTACATTGCTGCCATTAACCGCTTTAAAGATGTGGTGAAGAATTACGAGACCACCAGCCACGCGCAAGAAGCGCTCTACCGCCTTGCGGAAGTGTATCTGGCGATGGGAGTGAAGGATGAAGCAAAGAAATATGCGGCCGTGCTGGGCCATAACTACCCTGGCAGCAAATGGTATCAATATGCCTACACGCTGGTGGAAAAAGGCTCGAACTCGCCGGTGAAAACAAAATCCTCGTGGATTTCAGAAGCACTCACCTTTGAACAACGCGAAGACACCAGCCAGTGCGAAGCAGATGACGACGCCTGCTTCACCGATAAAAAAGGTTTGTTTGATAAAGTGGGTGACTGGTTTTAACCGCACCTCTTAATCTGTTTTAAGAAACGGAACCGATGCTGCGCCAGCTGACGATAAAAAACATTGTGCTGATTGATACGCTGGAGATTCCCTTTAGGGAAGGCTTCTGCGTGTTGACGGGTGAAACCGGTGCGGGTAAATCCATTCTGCTCGATGCGCTGCAACTGGCGCTGGGCGCGCGCGCTGAGGCACGGCTTCTAAAAGCCGGTGCCGAGCAAGGCAGTGTGACGGCGGAATTTACCTCGCGCCCTGATATCGATGCGCTACTGAAAGAACAGGATGTTCCTGCCGAAGGCGAGCTGCTGCTGCGCCGTGTGCTGTATAAGGATGGCCGCAGCAAGGCCTATATCAATGACTGCCCCATCAGCCAGCAGTTTTTAGAGCAAGTGGGCGAGAGGCTGGTGGAAATCCACGGCCAGCATGACCAGCGCGGTTTACTTTCCGCCGTCACGCACCGCGCGATTCTTGATGGCTATGCCGCCGCAGAAAAAGAATCTGCTGCCACGGAAAAAGCGTACTCCGCATGGCAGGCAGCAGCGCAAACGCTTGCAGGTGCGGAAGCGCAGGCCGCGAAAGCCAAAGCGGAAGAAGACTTCCTGCGCCATGCGTTGAAAGAGCTTTCCGATTTGAATCCGGAAAAAGGTGAGGAAGAAACACTCGCTCATCAGCGCACGCTGATGATGAACCATGAAAAAATCGCCACCACGCTGCAAAGCGCCATGCGCGAACTGAGCGGCGAGCAGAATGTTTCTGATTCACTGCGTGCGGCGAGCCGCATTTTAGAGCGCTCGAACCTGCAAGGCAGCAACATCTTTGAACCGGCGATTAAGGCAATTGACCGTGCGATTATCGAGGCCGATGAAGCCACCGAGCAGCTTGAAACCATTGCAGGCAATATGGAGCTCGACACCAACCGGCTGGAGCATGTGGAAGAACGGCTGTTCGGTTTACGCACCGCTGCGCGTAAATATCAGGTAACGGTGGATGAACTGCCGGAAAAACGCAAAGCCATTGCCGCGCAGTTGGAGTTGGTGGAAAACACCGAAGGCGCACTTGCCAAGCTGAAGGCCGAAGTGGAAAAGGCAAAAGAGGCGTACAGCGCCGCTGCAGATAAACTCAGCGAGAAGCGCAAAAAAGCCGCAGGAAAACTCGAAAAGGCAATTGCCGAAGAACTGGCGCCGCTGAAAATGGCGAGCAGCAAATTGAAAGTGGAATTGCAAACGCTGGAAGAAAGCGATTGGGGTGCAGCAGGCAAAGAGAAGATACAGTTTTTGGTGCAAACCAACCCTGGCAGCCCGTTTGGCTCGCTTTCTAAAATCGCCAGCGGCGGCGAACTTTCACGCTTTATGCTGGCTTTGAAGGTTGCACTCTCCGATGTGAAATCGGCCCCCACCATTGTGTTCGATGAAATCGATACGGGCATTGGCGGCGCGGTGGCTGATGCCGTGGGCAAGCGCCTCGCGCAGCTGGGCAAAGAGTTTCAGGTGATGGCGGTAACGCACCAACCGCAAGTGGCGGCACTCGGTACGCATCACCTGAAGGTGGAAAAAGAAGTGAAAAAAGGCGCAGCGGAAACCAATGTGCAAGTGCTGGATGCCAGTGCCCGCAAGGAAGAACTGGCGCGCATGCTGGCAGGCAGCACCATTACCGAAGAAGCCCGCGCCGCCGCCGTGAAACTGATGGGCGCAGGTTAAAGAAATGGCCTCGCTGTTTGATTATGCCGACCCTAAAGAGAAAAAGCCGGAAGCATTGAGCGAGGCGGAAGCTAGGCAAGAACTGGCGCGCCTCGCCAAAGAAATCCACGCGCATGATAAACGTTACTATCAGGATGACGCGCCGAGCGTGAGCGATGCGGAATATGATGCGCTGCGCATCCGTAACGAAGCAATTGAAAAACGCTTTCCGCATTTAGTGCGCGCCGATAGCCCCAGCACCCGCGTGGGCGCAGCCCCACTCGAAAAATTTGCCAAGGTGAAGCATAGCGTGCCGATGCTTTCGCTTGCGAATGCGTTCACGGAAGAAGATGTCGCCGAGTGGCTGGAGCGCATGCGCCGCTTTTTAGGGCTTAAGGAAAATGAAGAAATCGAAATCATCGCCGAGCCGAAAATAGACGGGCTTTCTTTCACTGCGCGCTATGAAAAAGGCAAGTATGTTCGCGCCGCCACGCGCGGCGATGGTGAGGTGGGTGAAGACATCACCGCAAACCTAAGAACCATCAAAAGCCTGCCGCCTGTTTTAAAAGGTGAGGGCATACCCGCCGTGCTGGAAGTGCGCGGAGAGGTATACATCAACCGTAACGATTTTATGCGGCTGAATGAAAATCAGGAAGCGGAAGGCAAGCCGACATTCGCCAACCCGCGCAACGCAGCGGCGGGTAGCCTAAGGCAGCTGGATTCCAGCATCACCGCTAGTAGGCCACTTAGTTATTTTGTGTATGGCAAGGGTGAGGTGGTAGGCGGCAATATCGGCCAAACCGAAAGCGACTATGTGCACAAATTAAAAGACTGGGCCTTTGAGACCATTCACATTGATAAGCTGCATGGTCTTGATGCGGTTTTAAGCCTGTATAAAAAAACCGGCGAGAGAAGGGCGGGGCTGAAATACGACATTGACGGCATTGTGTATAAGGTAAATTCGTTTGAGATGCAGGAAAAACTCGGCTTTGTGAGTCGCAGTCCGCGCTGGGCGATTGCGCATAAATTCCCTGCCGAGCAGGCGGTGACGGTGCTGGAGGGCATCGACATTCAGGTGGGGCGCACGGGCGCGCTCACGCCTGTGGCGCGCCTCAGACCCATCACGGTGGGCGGGGTGGTGGTTTCAAACGCGACGCTGCATAACAAGGATGAAATCGAACGCCTCGGTGTGAAGATTGGCGACAGCGTGGTGGTGCAGCGTGCAGGTGATGTGATTCCGCAAGTGGTGGGAGTGAAAACCACGAGCGCTGATTCTAAAGAATATACATTCCCCACGCAGTGCCCTGAATGCGGCAGCTTGGCGACTCGTGAGGAAGGCGAGGTGGTGGTGCGCTGCACGGGGGGGCTTATCTGCCCTGCGCAGGCAGTGGAGCGCCTCAAACATTTTGTGTCGCGCAACGCGTTTGACATTGAAGGCTTGGGCGAAAAGCAAATCCAGAAATTCTGGGATACGGGGTTGGTGAAAGAACCTGCCGATATTTTCAAATTGAAAAACCATGAAGCGCAAATCAAAACATGGGAAGGCTTTGGCGAAAAATCGGTAAACAATCTGCTAGCGGCGATTGAAGAACGCCGGACCATTGCGCTGGAGCGGTTTATTTTTGCGCTCGGCATCCGCCATGTGGGGGACGCCACGGCACGCCTGTTCGCCCAGCATTACCTGACGCTTGATGCATGGCTTGGTGCGATGAAAGCCGCAGGGCATGAGGGCGAAGCCCGCGAGGAATTACTGGCGATGGATGGTGTGGGCGAGAAAATGGCAGAAGCCATCACTGGGTTTTTTAAAGAGCCGCATAACCGTGATTTGCTTTCCAAATTGACGGCTGAGCTTAGTGTGCTGCCCGCGCAGCCAAAGCGCACCGATTCCCCCGTTTCGGGCAAAACCGTGGTGTTCACCGGCACATTAAACAAAATGACGCGTGATGCCGCCAAAGCCCGCGCCGCCACATTGGGTGCAAAAGTGGCAGGCAGTGTTTCGGCCAAAACCGATTATGTGGTTGCAGGCGAAGATGCAGGCAGTAAACTCAAAAAAGCCACCGAGCTGGGCGTGAAAGTGCTAAGCGAAGAGGAATGGCTGGCATTGATAGGGGAGCGTTGATGGACAAGCTGAAGCTGCTGCGTGCAGAAATGAAGAAGCACAAAGTGCAGGGCTTCATCGTGCCTTCCAGCGACGAATTTCAGGGTGAATATGTGCCGCCATCAGGCAAGCGTCTGTTCTGGCTCACGGGGTTTGATGGTTCCGCCGGAACCGCTGTGGTGCTGGATAAAAAAGCGGCCTTCTTCACTGACGGGCGCTACACGCTGCAAGCGGAAAAGCAACTGAAAGACCAGCCTTACGCTATTTTAAACACTGCTGAAAAAAGCACCGCCGACTGGCTGAAGGAAGAAGCCAAGGGCACAATAGGTTATGACCCATGGCTACACACGCCGCGCCAGATTCGCCGTTTAGAGGCGTTCGCCAAGCAAGGCGATTTTGAATTAAAGCCCGTGCCGAATCTGGTAGATGCGGTGTGGAAGGGCCGCCCTGCCTTTCCACAAGCGCCTGCTGTGGTGCATGAAGAGCGCTATGCGGGCAAAGCCTCGCTCGACAAGCGTCGCGATGTGGTGGGTGTTCTAAAAGAAAAGAAAGCCGCCGCTGTGTTGCTGACCGCGCCGGATTCCATTTGTTGGCTTTTGAACATCCGCGGCAGCGACGTGCCGCGCACGCCGTTTTTGCTCAGCTACGCGCTGGTGATGGCAACAGGCCGTGTGGTGCTGTTTGCTCCGCCGAAAAAAATCACGAAAGAAGTGCGCAAACATTTAGGCGCTGCGGTGCAAGTGTTACCGCTGGAAGGCAAGGCTATTAAAGCGGAACTTGCCAAGCTGAAGGGCAAGCGCGTGATGGTGGACGCAAACATGGCGGCTAGCTGGTTTACCGACACGATGAAACAATGCGGCGTAAAGGCGCTGGAGGTGGATGATCCTTGCCAATTGCCGAAGGCGTGCAAGAACCCCGTGGAGCTAACAGGCATGCGCCGCGCGCACCAGCGCGACGGGCTGGCGGTGGTGAAGTGCCTCTATTGGATTGAGAAGAACTTCCGCAAAGGGAATATCAGCGAATTGGAAATCGCCACGAAGCTGGAAGGCTTTCGCCGTGAAAGCGACATGCTGAAAGATTTGAGTTTCGACACGATTGCGGGTTTTGGTTCAAATGGTGCGATTGTGCATTACCGCGCCACGGAAGAGAGCGCCAAAACCTTAAAGGACGGCAATTTGCTGCTGCTGGATTCCGGCGGGCAATATCTGGATGGCACGACGGACATCACGCGTACGGTGGCGGTGGGCAAACCGAAGGCCGAGCATAAAGAGCATTTCACGCGTGTGCTGAAAGGGCATATTGCGCTGGCGCGTGCGCGCTTCCCCGAAGGCACGGCGGGTGGGCAGCTGGATATATTGGCGAGGAACAGTCTGTGGCAGGTGGGGCTCGATTACGACCACGGTACTGGCCACGGCGTGGGGAGCTATCTAAGTGTGCATGAAGGGCCGCAGCGCATCAGCCGCACTAGCGACGTGCCCTTAAAAGAAGGCATGATTCTTTCCAACGAACCGGGTTACTACGAAACGGGCAGTCACGGCATCCGCATCGAGAACCTTGTGGCGGTGCGCGAAAGCAAACAATCGGGCGGCAAACGCTTCTTTGAATTTGAGACACTGACCGCAGCCCCATTTGACCAGCGGCTTATTGATAAAAAAATGCTTGAAACATATGAAATACAATGGATTAATGTTTACCACCGCCATGTGTATGAAGCCTTGGCTGCACGCCTGCCGCGCCCCGAGCGCCAGTGGCTGAAAAAGGCGACCCGCCCACTGTAGTTCCGTTTTAAGTGATTTTCGTTGACAATGCAGCGCTTACCACTATATTTACCGTTCCCTGCGCCGGAAACTAGCGCATGAAAATTATTTAAACCATTGAAATATAGAAGATTTAGCCATGTTTGCAGTCGTACGTTATGGTGCCAAGCAATACAAAGTACAGAAAGACGATGTACTGAAGCTTGAGCGTGTTGAAGGTGATGAAGGTGCCGTAGTGGTGCTGGAAGATGTATTGGCCTCAGGCGATGCATCTGGCCTTAAAATCGGTGCCAAAGTGAAGGTGGCCGTGGAAATCCTCGGTCAGGCAAAAGATGAAAAGAAAATCATCTTCAAAAAGCGCCGCCGCCAGAATTACCGCCGTACGCGTGGTCACCGCCAGCAGGTAACGTGGGTAAAAGTGCAAGACATTGGCGAAAACGTGCAAGCGAAAGCTGCACCTGCCGAAAAGAAGCAGAAAAAAGAAGCTGCTGCCCCCGCTAAAAAAGCGGAAGCAAAGCCAGCCGAAGCAAAGAAAACCGCGGCCAAAAAGCCAGCGGCCAAAAAAGAATAGTTAGGGAGATAAACCATGGCACATAAAAAAGCAGGTGGTAGTTCCAGGAACGGTCGTGATTCCGCTGGTAGAAGGCTTGGCGTGAAAAAATGGGGTGGTCAGGATGTAATTCCGGGCAACATTATCGTGCGTCAGCGCGGTACGAAATTTAAGCCGCTCGCCAATGTTGGCCTCGGCAAAGACCATACGATTTTCGCCGTGGTGGAAGGCAAAGTGAAGTTCACCACCAAGGCAAATGATCGCGTTTACGTTTCCGTAGTGCCCACAAAGGCATAAGCGCGAACGAACCGACAGGTAGAAGGGGATGGATGGCTGCCATCCCCTTTTTTTATGGAGAAACTGCTATTCGTGGCATCTAGCGGCCTTTTAAAAACTTCCGCTGCTCACGTACTTTTAAGTACGTTGCGCGGCGGCTTCGTTAAAAGCCCACTATCTGCACAAGACTAGCAGTTTCAAGAAACAAAGATGCGTTATGCAGTTTATTGATGAAGTAAAAATATTCGTGAAGAGCGGTGATGGCGGGCAGGGCTGCGTCAGCTTTTTGCGTGCGGCGAATATGCCGCTCGGCGGGCCGGACGGCGGCGATGGCGGCCGTGGCGGCAGCGTAATTTTAGAATGCGTGCAGGGCCTGAACACGCTCATCGACTTCCGCTACACCCAGCACTTCAAAGCCAAAAAAGGCGGGCAGGGCATGGGCAAACAGCGCACGGGTGAGTCCGGCGAAGACCTTATTATCAAAGTACCCGCAGGCACACAGGTGTTTGACGAAAGCGGCGAAGAGCTGGTGATCGACATGACGCATGTGGGGCAACGCATCATCCTTGCGAAGGGTGGTGATGGCGGCCTTGGCAACTTGCATTTTAAAACGTCAACCAACCGTGCGCCGCGAAAAGCTACACCAGGTTGGCCCGGAAATGAGAAGTGGTTATGGCTTCGCCTGAAGCTGCTTTCTGATGCTGGTTTGGTGGGTATGCCGAACGCAGGCAAATCGACTTTCCTTAGCAAAGTTTCGCGCGCAAAACCGAAGATTGCTGACTACCCGTTTACCACACTCAAGCCACAGCTTGGGGTGGTGTATGTGGACGAGAAGGAATTTGTGCTGGCGGACATTCCCGGCCTTATCGAGGGGGCGCATGAAGGCCTCGGTTTGGGCGATAGATTTTTGAAACATGTGGAGCGCTGCGGGGTGCTGCTGCACCTGATTGACGGCACGCTGGACGATGTGGCGAAGGCGTATAAAACCATTCGCCACGAGCTGGAGCAATACAGCGATTTATTAATTGATAAACAGGAAATTATCGCAATTAATAAATGTGATGCATTAACAGACGATGTGATTGCAAAAAAGAAAAAAGCGCTCGAAAAAGCAACCAAGAAAAAAGTGCACACGATTTCCACCGCCAGCGGTCAAGGTTTAGAACCCGTGCTGCGTGAGTTGTATAAAAACATCAAAGCATTCCGCGCGGAAAACGCGCCCGAGCCGCTGGCGGAATTTGCTGAAAAAGACTAATCAGTCTAAACAATCTTTAATTGCGTGTTATTGACGTTCGGCACTGCGCCGGCGGCTTGCTCGAGCGCTTCGCTTTCTAAATGTGCAATAGCGACATTGCCCGAGACGGAGCACAGCTCTCCAATCTGTTTTTCATTTAAGCTTACAGACGTGCCTTTGGCGGGTAAGTTTGCATCCGCTTTTACACTGTAAGAAAGACGGCGAACCGTGCCGCGATGTTTGGTGCGTGCGGTGACTTCCTGCCCCACATAGCAACCTTTGTTAAAATCAATCGCGCCAAGTTCATCCATCCGGAACTGGAGCGGGAATGATTTTTCGGCATCCATGTCGTTACTATCCGGCACGCCGAGCAGTATGCGGTGTGTGTTGTAAGCTGCAAGGCTGCTTTCTGTGAGGCCAAGTGATTCAAGATGTTTCGCGCCTTCGCTTTGCATAAGCATGGCGCGAGAGCCCAGTTCTTTTTTGCGCGGGTCGGTATACACAATGCCGTGGGCGGATTGTTCCGGCGCGGCTTCGCCAGTGATGGCGTAGCAGGCAAGTGCGCTGGCATCCGCGATTTCGACTTTCGAGCGCAGGCGATACATGGCAAGACGCTTCATGAGTGCATCTTTGCGCTCGGCATCTACATCCAGCAGAATGCTGCCGTCACCAGCCTCTACCACAAACATATCGAAATAAAATTTACCCTGCGGTGTGAGCATCAGCGCATAGAGCGGCTGCGTGGGTGAAAGCTTGGTGATGTCGTTCGTGACGATGCCTTGCAGGAAGGTTTTTGCGTCCTCGCCATTTAAGGCCAGCACCGTGCGTGATGGGAGTGGAGTATAGGTACTGCTCATTATGCTGCCTCGTGCAGTGAAACAATGTTGTGTAAGGCCGCTTCAATTCTTTGGGACACGATAGGCATATTGTAATTCGCCTTTACCGTTTCAAGCCCTGCTTTGGCGATGCGTGATGCATTGATGGAATCCACCACCATGCCGGCGATGGTGTCTGCCAGCGCTTGGGCATTGCCTTTGGGCGTGATGAGCGCGTTTTTGCCATGCGTGGCGATTTCCACAGGCCCTTCGCTGTCGGTGGTGACAACGGGTACGCCATGCGCAAAGGCTTCAATCAACACAATGCCGAACGGTTCATGCAGCGAGGGCAGCACGAAAATATCGAGGCTTTCAAAGAAATTGCCTTTGTCTTTCACCCAGCCGAGGAAAGTGAGTTGGTCGATTACGCCCTTGGCTTTTGCCAGCGCCAGCAATTTGCTTTTTTCTGCACCGGTGCCACCGAGTACGGCGTTAAATGGAATATGCCGCTCTTTTAAAATGGCGAGTGCCTGAATGAAATCGGCAAAGCCCTTCTTTTCGACAAAGCGCCCCATGCTGCCGATGGTAACGGGCAGGCGCAGCGCCTTGCGCGGCGTAATGCCAGCGGGCAGGCGAATCATGTTCGGCATGTGGTACACAGCTTCTTTTGGCTGACCGAGTTCAACCGCTTTTTTAGCAATATCGTTCGTGATGGCAAAAATAGCGGTGCTGCCAACAAGGCGCGCGATGGAGTAATTATGCGCGAGGCTTACCACCGGAAAACTTTTCCCCGCCGCTTTCCGAAGCAGCGATGATGCGCGCCCCCCATGTGTGATGATGGCGCTGGGTTTGAGTGCCGCAAGCTTGCGGTTGAGCTGCGCGACGGCAAACATATCCCACAGGCCAAAATTGCGGAAAGGCACGATGCGCGTTTTGGGGAATTGTTTTTTGAGGGCCTGCGCCTGCGGCATAACCTTCGCGTCGGGCCTGAGGATAAGCGTAACCTCATGACCGCGCTCTAGCAGCGCTTCGGCGTAATCAATAAATGCTTGCTCGATGCCGCCAAGGCCGCGGCCAAACATTGCATTAACAATGTGCATAATCTGCTTTCAGGAATGTTAGGGAAGGAAGGCTAGCGGAGCGGGAGATTACTGTAAATAAAATTCCCCTTTGGCGACCACCAATTCGGATGGTTTGATGAGCTCTACCTTTGCCACCTTCACGGAATGTAGGCGACCTTCAATGCTGCGCTCCCAGAAGTTCAGGAAGCGTTTCAGCTCCGGAAATTCGGGTGACTGGTCGTAATCCTGCCAGACATAGGTTTGCAGCAAACTCGGAAAATCAGGAAAATGATAAAGGATTTCGGCGGTGGTGAGCCGATAATCGCGC
Source organism: uncultured Rickettsiales bacterium (assembly GCA_964467255.1). GTDB lineage: Bacteria > Pseudomonadota > Alphaproteobacteria > Rickettsiales > RGZB01 > CAYXPR01. The sequence goes on from CAYXPR010000001.1 coordinate 219,609, forward strand.
AGCATGAGCTCAATAGACTTCATAAGTAAATAACCTCCGATACTACCTGTATCAAACAGCTATATGGTAACACGGTTTAGTGAAAAAATCACTAGGCAGGTGTGATTTAAGCTAGCTGCAGGTGGCGCTGGATAAAGGCGAGGGCGATGTCGATGCCCCCTTGGTCGATGCCATGCGCCACATTCGGGCGGGCATGCGTTTCAACTTTAACACCTTCTTTTTCAAGGGATTTTTTTGCCCGTTCCATTAGGTAAAACGGCACGACAGGATCTTCCTCGCCATGCAGCAGGCAGATGGGCGGACGGCAGGTGATTTCGCTGGCGAGCAAGTCTGCCCCTAGTAAGGCACCGGAAAAGCCGATAATGACCGCCGGAGGGGACTTACGGCGTAACCCCACATGCAGTGCCATCATGGTGCCTTGCGAAAAACCAATCAGAATCAGGTCTTTTTCATGCAGGCCGAAATGTTTCAATTTTTCATCGAGGAATTTTTGGAGCAGTGGAGCGGAGTGTTTCGCGCCTTCAAAACGCCCAGCTTGGTCGAAGGCGAGTTTCATGTCCTGCTGTGCATATTCTTTCAGGCTAAACCACTGATAACCGAACGGTGCCATATCGAACACCTCGGGTGCGTTGGGGGAAATAAAATGCGCATCCGGTAGCTTAGCGGCCATTTCATAGGCAAGGCCAATCAGGTCGTTGCCGTCTGCGCCCACACCATGCAGGAATACAACGAGCTGCTTTGGCTTTCCACCAGAGGAAGGCTTTAGTTCCGGGCCGGAGAGGGGCATGTTTTATTTTCCTTTTTCAACAGTCGTGGAGCGGCTGAAGAAATTATGCAAGGTTTGCCCGGAAAGCAAGCCGAGAAAGCCATAGAGGCCCGAGACCAAGAAATAAGCGGCAATGCCGGTGCGGAGTGCGCCCTGCGGAACGTTCAGCCCCAGCGCGGTGAAACCCTGGTGTGCAAGCAGCGCGAAGAAGAAATGTCCGACAAGGAACAGAGACGTGCCAATCCATGCGATTTTACGCTCCATGCGGAGGCCCACGACCAGTGCTTCAGTGATACCCATCATGACAATAAAAGGAAGGCAGCGCAGCACAATGCCAAGAATGGGGGAGTCCTGAAGAAAGGAGGTTCCGGCAATCAGCAGTGCCAGCACCACGAATAAGATAGAGTCAGCGTGCAGCACCGTGTAGGTTTTTTTAATCGGTCTTCCGCCCATCGTTCGTTCCTTTCGCCATGTTTTTACTGGCCAGTGGATGCGCCTGATTCACCACGGAGTGTAAACGATTGCCAGAAAGATGTGTATAAATTTGTGTGGTGGAGATGTCGGCATGGCCCAGCAATTCTTGTAGCACACGCAGGTCAGCGCCGTGTTCCAACATGTGGCTGGCAAACGAATGGCGCAGCACGTGCGGCGAAACTTTTGCCGGATCGATATTGGCGTTTATCGCGAGTTCTTTTAACAATTGGCCGAGGCGCTGGCGGGTGAGGTGGCCTTCCTTGCTGTTTGACGGAAACAGCCACGGCGAGAAGCTGTCGTTGGTAAATGTTTCCCGCACCGATAAATAATTGGAAAGTGCTGTGATGGCAGATTCATTAAGCGGTGCGATGCGCTCTTTGCTGCCCTTGCCGCGAATGAGCAGATAAGGCCGAAGTTCGCCCTCTTTGCCGCCCGCACGTTCCAGTGCGGAGAGTTTAAGCTCCACAAGTTCAGACACACGCAGGCCGGAAGCATAGAGCATCTCGAGCAGTGCGCTGAGGCGCACGCCTTCGGCAGAAGTGTTTTTCTGCGCGGTGGCAAGCAGTGCCAGTGTTTCTTTTTCGGTAAGGTATTTGGGTAGATTGCGCCCACGCTTGGGGCTTTCGAAATTGAGCGATGGGTTGTCGGCGCGATAATTTTCCGTTGCAAGAAACAGAAAAAACTGGCGGAGGGCAGAGAGTTTGCGTGCGCTGCTGGTGGCGGCAATACCAGAGGCAGAAAGCTGGCGCATATAAGCGGCGATGTCATCCGCCGCTGCGACCTCTGCGGTTTTTGTTTTGAGAAAGGTGAGGAAGTCGCGCAAGTCGCGGCGATAAGAGCTGAGTGTGTGTTTGGATGCACCGCGCTCTGCTGCCATCATCTCGAGGAATGCTTCCAGCAGATGGTGGCGTGGTGCAGTGTTACTCATTTTTCGGCTCGAAATAGTAAATAGCTTCAGTGGCGATATGTTCCGCTTCATCTTTTAAGCCCACGCGGTTTAAGGCACGGATAACGCGGGCGGCGGTGTAGGCATCGGCCTTGCCGGGGCCATTTTCACCCAGCGCTACTAGCGCCAGCAATGCGGTTTCGCCAATCTTTTTTTCAGAAGCGGCTTTATCAAGCTTTGTAATCAACGCAGCGAGCGGTGAGTTAGGGTCAGGTGAGGGAATATCGCGCAGCGGTAGTGGTTGCCATGCGGCAGGTGGCAGGCGCAAACCAAGGCTTTCCATCAGCACGAAGCTGCGCAGTGCGTAGGCAGCTTTGGTGGTTTCGGAAAGGCTATGTGGTGTTTTCCACCATGCTTCTATCCGGTCGGGCTTCCACTCGGCGCGGTAGCTCTTGCCCATAACCATCATGGGGTAAAGCAGCCCCATGTTTTCAACCATCAGCGCATGGTTGGCGGCGGGCAGTGTGAAACCCGCGGCCAGCAGCATAGGGACTTCCAGAATGTTTTGCGTTTCAATGGCAGGCAGTGGTGATGTGGGTTCTTCGGGCGTACGTGCCTTGATGCGCTCAAGTAATGTGCGATACGGAATGTTGCAGCAGGTGAGCAGGATGGGTTTTTTTTCAATTTCTTCCAGCAGTTTGAGCGCAAGCTCGGCTTCGTCGTATTTACCTTGCACGGCAAGGCACAGCACGTTTGCACGCGGCCAGAAATTGCTTTGGTAACGCTGAATGCCTTCTGTTGTGGCGGCGCAGCCCGCAGCATAGTCCTTTGCGCGCAGCAGCGCGGCGACACGGGTTTGTTCGGTGGCTTCATTCTTTTTTTCAGGCGGCATTAAGGCGATGAAATCATCCAGTGACTTACCCACACCCAGCTGCACAATATGCTTTAGGCGGATGTCGACCATGGATTTATCTTCCGGAAGGCCCGCAGGTGGGCGTGCCTTGGTGAGCAGTACGCGCTGCATCAGTTGTTTCATGGCGGGGGAGTGTGTGCCGGATGGAAGTGCTTCCAGTAGCGAGATAATGGCGCCGCCATCGCTGCCATACCACATGTCATCAGCCAGACCACCATTGGTGCTGTCGAGCACGCCGATGCTTTCTGCGGTCAGGTCGATTTTTTTCTTCGCCTCTTTAGTGGGGGCGGCTGCGGCAGCAAAATCTGCCAGAGCAATCAGGCAAAAAAGCGTGATGCAAATAAAGCGCATCGCGATTACTTACTGCTGTGGGGCAGAAGTATCAATTTCTTTCAGAACCGGCTTACGCTCAGGCGCAACGTTGGCAACACTGAGGTAAACAAGGCCGCCAGCAAGAACAAGTATGACGGTTAAAACGATAAAACGTTTAAATTTGCTTTTTTTAGACATACACACCACTTCAAAAACGGGTAGCGAATAGAAGAAACACTTTAACTTCGCTTGCGCATTCGTTATGTATAGCCCGAATGGGACAGGAAGTAAATAAAACGATTGTGTTGGTGGGGCTGATGGGAGCAGGGAAAACTGCTATCGGCACGCGCCTTGCTAAGCATCTTTCGGTGACGTTTGTGGACACCGACCACTTGATTGAAGAAAAAGCCGGAAAATCCGTCTCCAAAATTTTTGAAGAGCAGGGCGAAAAAGCATTCCGCGACATGGAACGCGCGGTAATTACTGAAGAAATTGCCAAGCCCCCGCATGTGATGGCTACGGGTGGCGGTGCGTTCATGGATTCCGCCACGCGTACACTTATCAAACAAAAGGCTATTTCTGTGTGGTTGCAGGCGGATCTAGACACGCTGCTAGGGCGTGTTTCACGCAAGAACACTCGCCCGCTTCTTGAAAAAGGTGACAAAGCGGCGGTGCTAAAAGAGCTGATGGAAAAGCGCTACCCTACCTATGCGGAAGCTGATATTGTGGTCGAAAGCACCGATGGCCCCCATCAGGCTGTGGTGGATAAAATTATTGAAGCGCTTTCAACATTATGACGGCTGATCATTCATCGCCCGCCAAAGTGCACCTTAACTTGGGTGCCCGCAGTTACGATATTCTGATTGGCAGAGGGCTTTTGGAAACCACCGGCGAGAGGCTAAAAAGCCTTGGTATTGCCCGGCAGGTGTTCGTGCTGACCGACAGCCACGTGGCCGATTACCACCTCAAAACCCTGAAGCTTTCGCTCGAAAAAACAGGCATTGCGCACCACGAGATGATTCTGCCACCCGGTGAGCAGACCAAAAGCTTTGAGAATTTGCAGAAAATTCTGAATGAGATTTTAAAACATAAGCCGGAACGTAAATCCGCTATTGTGGCGCTGGGCGGCGGTGTGATTGGCGATTTGGCAGGCTTTGCAGCGAGCATTCTGCTGCGTGGCGTGCCGTTTGTGCAAATTCCCACCACGCTGCTTTCTATGGTGGATAGTTCGGTGGGCGGCAAAACCGGCATCAACACCACGCACGGCAAAAACCTGATTGGCAGCTTCTATCAGCCGAAGTTGGTGCTGGCGGATATCGGCTTGCTGGATACGCTGCCCAAACGTGAGTTCCTTTCGGGTTATGCTGAAGTGGTGAAATATGGCTTCATCAATGACCGCCCGTTTTTTGACTGGCTGAAAACAAAAGAAGAAGCGATTCGCTCTGCGCGCATTTTGGTGCCAGAAGAAAGCGAAAGCCTGATTAAGATGATTAAAACCAGCTGTGAGGCGAAAGCCGCCGTGGTGGCAGACGATGAGCGCGAGTCGGGCGCCCGCGCGCTGCTGAATTTAGGGCATACGTTTGGCCACGCGCTGGAGCTTGAAACCGGTTACTCCAGTGAATTGCTGCACGGCGAAGGCGTGGCGATTGGCATGGTGTTGGCGTTTCAGCTTTCTGCCAAGTTAGGGCTGTGCAGCGCAAAAGACGTTACTGAAGTAGAAAAGCATCTTGCCGCCGTTGGCCTACGCACCGCCCCGAAGCAAATTCAAAAACCGATGGAAGCAAAAGCACTGCTCTCGCATATGGCGGGTGATAAAAAAGTGAAGGATGGCAAGTTGGTTTTTATTCTCGCTAAGGCAATTGGGCAGGCATTTATTGCTGAAAATATCCGCACAGCAGATGTAGAAGCACTGCTGAACGCGGCGCTGGAGGCGTAGGCGATGTCAGATGATGATTTGTTATTTACGGCGTTAGCGGTGGGCGGCTTGCTCGTGTTGGCCGCATTTTTCTCAGCGGCTGAAACGGGCTTGACCGGCGTTTCCCGCGCGATGGTTCACCGTCTAAAAACAGAAGGCAATCGCCGTGCGCGCATCATCAGCCGTCTGCATGAAGACAAAGACCGCCTGATTGCCGCCATTCTGCTCGGTAATAACGTAGTAAACATTCTGGGTTCTGCTGTTGCCACAGCATTTTGCATCCGCGCCTTTGGTGACGATGGGCTTGCTTATGCCACAGTAATAATGACTGTGCTGATTACAATATTTTCAGAAGTGCTGCCCAAAGCCTATGCGTTTCGTAAGTCAGAGAAAGTTGCGCTGTTTGTGGCGCCCGTGATGTCAGTTGTCGTCAAAATTCTGACACCGTTTACCATTATGGTGGAAATGATTGTGGATGGTCTGCTGCGAATGCTTGGTGTGCAGAGTAGCGAGGATAGCGCTGGCGATGTGATGGAAGCCTCGGAAGAATTACGCGGTGCAATTGACCTCCACCACAGCGAAGGCGCGGTGGTGAAGAATGATAGGGACATGCTGGGTGGCATTCTTGATCTTTCCGAGATGGCGGTGGCGGATATCATGGTGCACCGTAAAAACATGGTGCGGCTGGACATAAGCCTAAAGCCTGAAAGCGTGATGCAGCAGGTGCTGAACACGCCTTACTCACGCCTACCAGTATGGAAAGACAACCCCGATAATATCGTGGGCTTGCTGCATGTAAAAACATACTTGAAGCAGTTGCAGCAAGCGGTGCAATGCCAAGGCACAGTGGATATTAATGACGTATTGACCAAGCCGTGGTTCGTGCCAGCAACAACCTCGCTCAAAGAACAGCTACAGGCATTTTTGGTGAAGCACCAGCATGCTGCCTTTGTGGTGGATGAATATGGTGCGTTGCTCGGCATGATTACACTTGAGGACATTCTGGAAGAAATCGTGGGCCAGATTGATGATGAGCACGATACGGTGCGCGGTACGCAACGTCTGAAGCGTGAAGCCGATGGCTCCTGCATTGTGGATGGGACGATGGCGATTCGTGACCTGAACCGCGATATGGAGTGGGGCATTCCGGATGAGGAAGCCTCCACGCTCGCAGGCTTGATTATTTATGAAGCGGAGCGCATTCCCGACAGCGGTGAGGCGTTCCAGTTTCATGGTTACCGCTTTGAGGTGATAGAAAAACAGCGCCACCAGATTTCCCGCGTGAAAGTCAGCCGCGTGCTGGGCGATGAAGACGAAGGAAGTGACGTTTAGGCTTTAGGGATGGCCGCACGCGCCAGCGCGTCCACACGCTCATTCTCGGGGTGGCCGCTATGTCCCTTCACCCAATGCCACGACATATGATGCTTCGCCGCGAGGTCAGAAAGCTCGTGCCACAGCTCCATGTTTTTAACAGGCTTTTTATTGGCCGTGCGCCAGCCATTGGCTTTCCAGCCCTCCACCCACTTGGTGATGCCGTCTTTCACATAGCTGCTGTCGGTATATAATTCCACGCGGCAATGTTTTTTGAGCGCCCGCAGTGCTTCAATAGCGGCCATGAGTTCCATGCGGTTGTTGGTGGTCATCTCTTCGCCACCGCTTAGTTCCTTCTCGGTGGTTTTAAACGTGAGGAGCGCGCCCCACCCACCAGGGCCGGGGTTGCCGGAACAAGCGCCATCGGTGTAGATGCGGACGGTGGTGTCATGTTTCTTGTGCATGGGTGCTATCATGCCCAAGTTTGAAACAAGTGCAATATCTGCCTTGTAAAACAGGCAAATTCTTTGTTGCAGCGCAGCACATGTTTTTGGCTTTGGCATTGCAAATTGTGCGCGATGCGTCTAACGTCCGTTAGCTTTTCTAAGCGAGGAAAAATAGCCAATGCCAAAATCTTCCAGCGCTAAAAAATCATTAAATCTTGCTCTGCAAGGCGGCGGTGCGCATGGTGCATTCACATGGGGCGTGCTCGACCGCCTGCTGGAAGATGAGCGCATCAGTATCGATGGTATTAGCGGCACCAGCGCGGGTGGAATGAATGCTGCGCTGCTGTGTTATGGCATGGCCAAAGGTGGGCGCACGGAAGCCCGCACAATGCTGGAGAAGTTCTGGAAGCGTGTGAGCCAAGCTGCTGCCATGACCCCGCTGCAGCCCAGTATTTTTGATAAAATGATTGGCTCGCATGATTTTGCGATGACGCCGAGTTTTATGGCGATGGAATTTATGACGCGCGTGTTTTCGCCGTCGCAGCTGAACATTTTTGATATCAACCCGTTCCGCGATATTTTAGAAGACTTGGTGGATTTTGATGTGCTCCGTAAGTTTAAGGATATCAAATTGTTCATCAATGCCACAAACGTGCGGACCGGAAAAATCAAAGTGTTCGACAGCAACAAACTAACGATTGAGATGCTGCTGGCATCATCGTGCCTGCCGTTCCTGTTTAAAACGGTGGAGGTAGATGGCGAGCCTTACTGGGATGGTGGCTATTCCGGTAACCCCGCGCTCTTCCCGCTGATTTACGAATGCCTCTGCAAAGATATTATGGTGGTGCAGGTGAACCCCATTCACATTCAGCAGGTGCCGACTTCAGCGCACGATATTCTAGATCGCGTGAATGAAATCAGTTTCAACACCACGCTGATGCGTGAGGTGCGCGCTATCGCTTTCGTCAGCAAGCTGATTGATAACGGCAAGGTGAAGAGCGATGAATATAAAAGCATGAAGATTCACGTGATTGAGGCAGAAGAAATCATGGCAGGCCTTGGTCATGCCAGCAAATTTAACGCGGATTGGGAGTTTTTACGCCACCTGAAAGACGTCGGCCGCCAAAGTGCGGATGAATGGATACAGAAGAATTACGACAAGATTGGCGTGGAATCATCTATCGACGTAAAGGAATACTTCCTTTAGGCCATGTTTCAGGCATGAAAAAAGGGCGCAGAATCTGCGCCCTTTTTTATTCTAACAGAAAAAGAAGTTATTTCTTTTCCGTGTTGTCTTTCAGGCCAAGGCCAGCAAAACGCTTGTTGAACTTCGCCACCTGACCGGCGTTTTTCACCTGTGCGGTGCCGCCAGTCCATGCCGGATGGGTTTTCGGGTCAATGTCCAGACGCAGCTCATCACCTGGCTTGCCATAGGTGGAGCGGGTCTTGAATTTCGTACCATCGGTCATCACAACGGTGATTTCGTGGTAATCGGGGTGAATCTTTTCTTTCATGGTCTTAATCTCTCATGCGTTCGTGGCGTTTATTTATCGCCGGAGTTCCCTGTAGGAAGGGGGCTTATACACGAAATAAATACCCTAAACAAGCGATTTTTCGGCCTGCATCCAGCCGTGATTCAGCGGGCCATGCCCCGTTCCCAGTTTTGGGGCGTTTTTAATGGCGCCTTGCACGTAATTCCGGGCTTCTGCCACGGCAGTTTCGAGGGGCTTATATTGTGCCAGACCGCAGGCAATGGCCGAAGCCAGTGTGCAGCCCGTGCCATGGGTGTTTTCAGTATTAATACGCTGATTTTTATATGCTTTTGTAGAATTTTCTTGAATCAGCACATCGGTGATTTCAGCCCCTTGCAAGTGCCCGCCTTTCACCAAAACAGTCTTGCAGCCCATGGCGAGGATGGCGCGGCCCGCTTTTTCCATGTCCTCAGGGTTGTGGATGCGGATGCCGCTTAGGGCTTCGGCCTCGGGCACGTTAGGGGTCACGATAGTAGCAAGGGGTATAAGGCGGTTTTTAAGAGCCTCTACAGCTGCAGCCTGCAAAAGCGGTGCGCCGCCTTTGGCAATCATCACGGGGTCTACCACTAACGGGGCTTTGCTGCCGGAGATACTGGCCACAACGGCTTCAATCACCTCGGCAGAATGTAGCATGCCGGTTTTGATGGCATCGGTGCCAATATCGGCCAGTACGAGTTCAATTTGTTGGCGCAGGAAGGGCATGGGTACTTCATGAATGCCGAACACGCCTTTTGTGTTTTGGGCGGTGAGGGCGGTGATGGCCGTGGTGGCAAACACGCCGAGCGCGCTAGCGGTTTTGATGTCGCCTTGAATGCCGGCGCCACCGCCGGAGTCAGAACCGGCAATAATCAGTAGTCGTGGGGTGCTTAAAGCCATGGCGCTTACGCCCGCTTTATTTCTGCGGCAATGTCGTGTGCAATTTGCTGGATAGTGGTGCGGTCTTTGCCTTCAACCATCACGCGGATCAGTGGTTCGGTGCCGGACTTGCGGATGAACACGCGGCCTTCGTTTTTGAGTTTCTTCTTACCAGCCTCAATGGCTTTTTTAACGGAAGCATTTTCCAGCGGGTCTTTTTTGCTGTCTGCCTTCAGGCGTACATTTTCCAGTACCTGCGGGAAGGGCTTGAACACATGCAGTGCCTCGCTGGCTTTTTTGCCGCTGGCAATCAGCATGGCAAGTACCTGCAATGCCGCCACCAAGCCATCACCCGTGGTGGTGTAGTCGTTAAACACGATATGGCCGGACTGTTCGCCGCCGAGATTGTAATTCTTCTTCAGCATGGTTTCGATAACGTAGCGGTCCCCCACCTGTGTGCGCTCCAGCTTCAGACCCTGCTTTTGCAAATATTCATCGAGCCCCATGTTCGACATTTGTGTGGCCACGATGCCGCCGCCCTGCAGGCGGTTTTTACTGTTCCAGTAGGTAGCGATGCAAGCCATAATCTGGTCGCCATCGACCAGCTGGCCTTTTTCGTCGCACACGATGATGCGGTCTGCGTCACCATCTAGCGCAATACCGATATCGGCTTTGTGCTCGATGGTTTTAGAGCAAATCAGTTCAGGGTGGGTGGAGCCGCACATCATGTTAATGTTAAACCCGTTTGGTTCCACGCAGATGGGGATAATGTCTGCACCCAGTTCCCACAGCACGGTGGGGGCCATTTTGTAAGCCGCGCCATTGGCGCAATCGAGCACAATTTTAATGCCGTCGAGTTTTTTCTTTTTCGGGAAGGTGGATTTTACATATTCCACGTAACGGCCTGCAGCGTCATCGAGCCTTTTAGCGCGGCCCAGTTTTTTGGGGGATACATGCAGTTTGCTGGTGTCGCTATCCATGAGTTTTTCGATGGCACTTTGCACTTCGTCGGAAAGCTTCATACCATTTGGGTCGAAAAGCTTGATGCCGTTGTCTTCATACGGATTATGCGAGGCGGAAATCATCAGCCCTAAATCGGCGCGCAGTGAGCGCGTAATCATTGCCACGGCAGGTGTGGGCATCGGGCCAACAAGCACTACGTCCATCCCCACAGCAATAAAGCCTGCGGTGAGGGCGGGTTCAATGAGGTAGCCGGAAAGGCGTGTGTCCTTACCAATCACCACGCGGTGGCGATGCGAACCGCGGGTGAAATAACTGCCCGCTGCCATGCCCACGCGCATGGCGGTTTCTGCATCCATCGGTGGTTTGTTGGATTGCCCGCGAATACCATCGGTACCAAAATAACGCCGCTGCTTAGCCATACAAAATTACCAGCCTATACTTGCTGCGGCTTAGGGTCAGACGATGCATCGTCACCCGGTTTTTTGCGCCCACGCGGCAGAGAAGACTTGCGGGGCTGTTCCGGTGCTGAGCCATTGTCGTTCGACGAATCAAAGTTGCGCTCAATCTTTTTGCCCGCGAGCAGGTCTTTGATTTCATCGCCCGACAATGTTTCGTATTCGATGAGGCCTTTTGCAAGCGTTTCAAGATCCGCGCGATTTTCCTGGAGGATTTTCTTGGCGCGGTTATGGCCGGCTTCCACAAGGCGCTTCACTTCAGAGTCAATCAGACTGGCCGTTTCATCGGAGCCAGTGCTACCGCGCTGCACGAGCGAATGACCGAGGAACACTTCGTCATTATCGCTGCCGTGATAAAGCGGCCCGATTTTTTCACTCATGCCCCATGAGGTCACCATGTTGCGTGCCATTTCGGTCGCGTATTTGATATCAGAGGATGCACCGCTGGTGACTTTGTCGTGACCAAAAATCAATTCTTCGGCTACGCGTCCACCCATTGCTACGGCAATATCGGATTCCAATTTTTCACGCGTGACGGAATAGCGGTCACGTTCTGGCAGGCGCATCACCATACCAAGCGCACGTCCACGCGGAATGATGGTGGCTTTGTGAATTGGGTCAGACGCTGGGCAATGCAGCGACACAATCGCGTGACCACCTTCGTGGTAAGCGGTGAGTTTTTTCTCATCTTCCGTCATCACCATCGACTTGCGTTCAGAGCCCATCATGACTTTATCTTTGGCTTCTTCCAACTCCTGCATGGTGACTACTTTGCGGTTGGTGCGAGCAGCAAGGAGCGCCGCTTCGTTCACCAAGTTCGCAAGGTCGGCACCTGAAAAACCAGGCGTGCCGCGTGCAAGCACGTGTGGGTTTACGTCTGGTGAGGCAGGCACTTTTTTCAAATGCACGCGCAGGATTTTTTCACGGCCCATAATATCAGGCGTGGGTACTACAATCTGGCGGTCGAAACGACCAGGGCGCAGCAGCGCAGGGTCGAGCACGTCTGGGCGGTTGGTGGCGGCAATGATAATCACGCCGTCATTGGCTTCAAAGCCATCCATCTCCACCAGCATCTGGTTTAAGGTTTGTTCACGCTCGTCGTTACCGCCGCCAAGACCCGCGCCACGGTGACGGCCCACGGCATCGATTTCGTCGATGAAGATAATGCATGGTGCATTCTTTTTACCCTGTTCGAACATGTCGCGTACGCGGCTGGCGCCGACGCCCACGAACATTTCCACAAAATCAGAGCCGGAGATGGTGAAGAACGGCACGTTTGCTTCACCCGCGATGGCGCGTGCGAGCAATGTTTTACCCGTACCCGGTGAACCGACCAGCAAGCAGCCTTTGGGGATTTTAGCGCCGAGCTTGGTGTATTTCTGCGGGTCTTTCAGAAAGTCGACGATTTCAGAGAGCTCTTCTTTAGCTTCGTCAATACCGGCCACATCATCAAACGTGACGCGACCCTGTTTTTCAGTAAGCATGCGCGCGCGCGATTTACCAAAACCCATGGCGCCGCCCTTGCCACCGCCCTGCATTTGTTTCATGAAGAAAATCCACACGCCGATGAGCAGCAGAATGGGGAACCAGCCGAGCAATACGCCGAAGAGTGAACCGGAGGAGCTTTCCATCGGCACGGCGTTGATGCGCACGCCATTATCGCGCAGTTTATCGACTAAACCGGGGTATTCAGTGCTGTAGCTGCTGAAGCTGGTGCCATCAGACAGCTGGCCTTCAATCGAGCGGCCCTGAATTTTTACGCTGGCTACGCGGCCCTGCTCCACTTCAGCGAGGAAGTCGGAAAACGGCATGGCAGAACTCTTGCTGCTGTCGCCTGAGGCAAAAAAGTCGTACGCCGACACTAAAATGATGATGGCAATGAACCAAAGCAGGATGTTTTTACCGGTGGAACCCATGGTATTTCCTTTGTGTTTTAAGCGGGGCTAGACTACATGATAAACCGTGGCACGGCAATAGGCAAAGGCAGAGATTTCCAGCTTTTTACGCGGTGTGTGGCTGGTTGAGAGCCCGTCTTTAAGTGCCGTGTTTTTCACCCTTTTTATGTGGGGTGCAAACAGCAATGTTTCAAGCCCCTTTTCATTCTTTTTCCATACCGAAGGAAGGCTTAAAAGCGCCCGCTTGGGCATATTGGTGGGGGCTGATGCGATGTCAGCCGCAGCAAGCGGGCGAATAGTCACGTGGGTTTTAGTGGCAAAAGTAAAGCGGTTATCCCACAGATATTGTTCATTTTTATTTAGTTTTGTGGCAGCGGGTAGGCGGCTCGGCTCGCGGTAAAAAAACAGGGCGTTCTTCTGATATGGCTCCACCATGCAGCCCGAAAGGGTGCGCGGGCGGCTGAGTGTGCCGGATAAAATGGCTTGGTGCAGCGGCTCCAAGCTTTCAAACCGTGCCATTTCGTCCTGCTGGCCTGCATAGGCCAAAAGCTGTGATAATACGCGCAAGGCAATTTCCTCGTGCAGGGTTTTATAGCCCTTTATATCCAGTCGGCAGATGCTAGGCAGGGGTTCGGCCACATGGGTTTTTAACGCTTTATTCACTTCTGCATCCACCACGGCGCGTGTGCGCCCCATGCTGCGCGCGCTTTCAAACAGGCGCTGGGTTAACTCGTCTTTTGTTTTGAGATTGCTGTTTAGTGCCATGCGCAGGCTGTTGCGAGCATATTGCGGGTCGGCATTCGTGGGGTCTTCCAGCCATGGTTGTTTGCGCTGTTTGAGGTATGCCTCAAGATGCTGCCGCTTTACGGCAAGCAGTGGGCGCATTACGCGGATTCCGAAGCGCTCGGCACTTTCCGGCATGCAGGCAAGGCCTGAAGCGCCCGTACCGCGCTGCAAGCGCAGCAGGAAGGTTTCTGCTTGGTCCTCCAAATTATGTGCTACCAACAAACCAGCCTTATGTTCGCGGCACCAGCCGAACAGCAATTGGTAGCGGATGGAGCGCGCCTCCGCCATGATGTTGGCGGTGGGTTTTTCACCTTCATAGCGAAGTGTTTGATGCGCGATGCCCTGCTTTTTGCACCACTTCGCTACTTGCAGCGCTTCTTTGGTTGCAGCTTTGCGCAAGCCATGATTGACCGTGAGGCAGGTGAGGTCGAAGCCGTTTTTTTTAGCCCATTGGTGCGCCAGCAGCGTAAGCGCCATGCTATCCGCGCCGCCGGACACGGCAACGGCAAGCTGTTTGCTGCGCCAGCCTTTTGTCAGGCGGGTCAGCACATCTGCCGTGTAATGTTCCAGCATGGTAAGGCTAGCTGCACTTGAGGGATTTGCGGCTTTCATCGGCCTTTTTACGTACAGTTCCCTTCAGGTTCGGGAATTCACGGCTCAGCTTGTCGAGCGTGGTGCAGGCTTCTGCTTTTTTGTTCATTTTTTCCAGAGCGAGCGCCAGTTTGAGTAGGCTGTCAGCAGCTTTGTTACCCTTCGGGAAATTCTGGAAACCGCGGGCATATTGCAGCGAGGCTTTCTCAAAATTATCCTGCACATAGTAAGCTTCGCCCACCCAGAAATACACGTTCCCGCTGAGTTCGTGTTCAGGGTATTTCTGCAGGAACGCGTTGAAGGCGTTAATCGCATCATCGTATTTATTCTGGCGGAGCAGGGCGAAGGCATCGTCATATTCCTGCTGCGGCGTGCCGGATTTCGCTGGCTCCTTGCCCGTGGCCTTTACTGTGCCGATGGTGCGCGTGCCATCACCCGCTACGGCAGCCGCAGGTTTTGTGGTTGTGGTGGCTGGCGCCACGGGCTCAGCGGCGACGGAAGGAATTTCCGGCTTGGTGGCGAGTTCAGTAAAACGCAGCTCGGTATCTTTTTGCAGGTTTTCAATCTGGCTTTTCAGCTGGTCGTTCTGGTGCTCGAGCTCCTCAATTTTTCCGGTGGCAGCGCGCAGCGCTTCCTCAAGGTCAGAAAGGCGGTTTTCAAATTGCGCGGAGGCAGGCAGTTGCTGGGCTGCGGCAGAGAGTGGCGTTAGCAGCGTAAAACCAAGAACGAGGCAACGGAGGGAGGAACGCATGGCATCATCTCTTTTATAAGTAAGTCATCTGATTCTAAGGGCAACAAAAAACCCTGCCGGGATTATAGGCCGCAGCAGGGTTTTGTTAAGCAGTTTTTTAAGAACCGGCTTAGTTTGCAACCACCGTCACAGCGCGACGGTTTTTGCTCCAGGCCACTTCACTGGATTCAGGATCCACTGGGTGTTCTTTGCCATAGCTGATGATGGAGATACGGGAACCATCAATACCAAGGCTTACGAGATAGTTTTTCGCAGCAGCAGCGCGGCGCTCGCCAAGGGCAAGGTTGTATTCGCGCGTACCACGTTCATCACAGTGACCTTCGAGGATTACTTTCAGGTCTGGATTCATTTTCATCCATTCGCTCTGGCGCTGCATGGTGCGCTGTGCGTTTTCGCTCAGCTCGGAGCTGTCGAAACCGAAGAAAATACGGTCACCCACGTGGGAGACGAGGTCTTCCTGCGTGCCTGCTACATATTCTGGCAGGGCGGATTCATACACGCTGTCAGGAGAGCCTTCAGCATTCGCTGGGCGCTGTACGCCACGCTTGTCAGCGTCCGTGCTGGTGCACGCGGCAGTCAGTAACAGGACGGAAGCAAGCAGAACAAATTTCTTAAACATCGGGGGTAGTCTCCTTCTTAAACATCTCTCGCAAAGAGTTTTATAGCGTAAAATATCCACAAATACCGGCGTTTTGCAATATGCCTTGCTCGGTAACCTGTTCTTTGTGCCAGCAAATTAATGAATTTGCAAAGGAAATGTATGAAATATGTACAAACAAAAAACCCACCGTTTCAAACGGTGGGTTTTTTGCAACAGGTGCGTTTTTAAAAACGCTTATGCTTTGAGCTGACCCTGCATGGCGGCCATTTCCTGTGCTTCTTTAACAGCACGTTCAGCGGCGGCGGCACGGTCTTTTTTGCCTTTGGCTTTTGCATCGCGCTCAACCAGCTCAATGACGGCCATCGGAGCGGTATCGCCCGTGCGGAAACCGGCTTTCAGTACGCGGGCATAGCCACCATTGCGGGCTTTGTAACGCGTTGCCAGTTCAGAAAACAGCTTCTTGGTGATTTCTTCCGAACGCACCACAGCCAGTACGCGGCGGCGGGACTGAAGGTCGCCCTTCTTGCCGAGCGTGATAAGCTTTTCCACGAATGGACGGAGCTCTTTCGCCTTTGGCAGCGTGGTTTTAATCTGCTCATGTTCCAGCAAAGAAGCAGCAAGGCCATTCAGCAGAGCCGTGCGCTGTTCCGTGGTACGATTGAACTTTCTTCCTTTAACTGCGTGACGCATAGTCCGTCCCCATCTATTCTTGGGTTAATTAAAATTTTAGTATGGATCTTCAAATTTTTTAGCCAGCTCTTCAATGTTTTCTGGTGGCCAGCTGTCGATTTCCATGCCGAAGCGCAGACCCATCGATGCCAGCACTTCTTTGATTTCATTCAAAGACTTACGGCCGAAGTTCGGCGTTTTCAGCATTTCGCCTTCCGTTTTGCGCACTAAATCGCCGATGTAAACGATGTTGTCGTTCTTCAGGCAGTTTGCAGAGCGTACGGAAAGTTCCAGCTCGTCCACCTTTTTGAGGAGGTATGGGCTGAACGGCAGGTCGGCTTCTTTCTTTTCTGGTGCTTCTTCCACTTCGTCGAAGTTGATGAAGACCTGAAGCTGGTCCTGCAGAATTTTTGCGGCATAGGCCACGGCGTTTTCCGGCGTGACGGTACCATCGGTTTCAAGCGTCAGCACCAGTTTGTCAAAGTCAGTCACCTGACCCACGCGGGCATCTTCCACTTTGTAGCTTACTTGGCGTACTGGGCTGAACAGCGCATCGACCGGAATCACGCCAATGGCGCTTTCAGGGTTGCGGTTCTGCGAAGCAGGCACATAGCCTTTGCCCGGTTCCACCACCATTTCGCAGGTGAAGGAAGCGTCTTTATCCAGCGTGCAGATTTTTGCATCTTTGTTGACGATTTCAATGTCAGAGCTCGCCTGAATGGAGCCTGCCGTTACAACGCAGGGGCCTTCGGCTTTAATCGTGACTTTGCGCTTATCAGAAGCGTGGGACTTAATCGCCAGCGTTTTGATGTTGAGGATGATATCAGTCACATCTTCCATAACACCTGGTAGAGAAGAGAACTCGTGCAGCACGCCATCAATCTTTACAGACGTTACAGCAGCGCCCTGAAGGGAAGACAGCAGTACGCGACGCAGGGCGTTACCCAGCGTGATACCAAAACCGCGTTCCAGCGGCTCAATCGTGATAACGGCTTTGTTTTCGGCCTTCTTGGTGTTTACGTCAACCTTGGAAGGTTTAATCAGCTCAGACCAGTTACGAGAGATATTCACGCGAGGACCCCATTTATCAAAAAAGTTAATCAGACCAAATCAAATTGAAGTACGTGTCAAACTTCCTTACACGCGGCGGCGCTTCGGAGGGCGGCAGCCATTGTGTGGAATCGGGGTCACGTCTTTAATCGACGTAATCACAAAACCAACAGCGGAAAGCGCACGCAGGGCGGACTCACGACCGGCGCCTGGGCCTTTCACTTCGACTTCAAGCGTTTTCACGCCATGTTCCTGAGCGGCACGACCAGCGATTTCAGCTGCAACCTGTGCGGCGTATGGCGTGGATTTACGTGAGCCTTTGAAACCCTGCATACCGGAAGAAGACCATGAAATGGTGTTTCCCTGCAGGTCGGAAATCGTGATGATGGTGTTGTTGAACGTGGAATTCACGTGCGCCATGCCGTTCGTAATGTTCTTACGGGCTTTGCGTTTCGTTGCCGGTGCGGAACCGCCGCTGGTAGCGGGTTGGTTCTGTGCATTGGCGTTGCTGTTGGCTTTCTGGTTCATGGAACTACCTTATTTACTAAACTACTGAACTATTTCGTTGCAATTTTCTTACCAGCCACCGGCTTCGCACGGCCTTTACGGGTACGAGCATTGGTGTGGGTACGCTGACCGCGCACAGGCAGCTTTTTACGGTGACGCAGGCCACGGTATGTGCCCAGATCCTGCAGGCGTTTAATGTTCATGCCCACTTCACGACGGAGGTCACCCTCTACGTTGTAATTCTGGTCAATTTCTTCACGGATTTTGATTACTTCGTCTTCGGTCAGCTGGCTGACGCGGCGCGTTAAATCAATGCCGACTTTGTCGCAAATCCAACGGGCGTTGGCGGGGCCAATACCGTAGATGTAGCGCAGTGCAATCACGACGCGCTTCTGAGTTGGAATATTTACACCTGCAATACGTGCCATATGCCCGTTTTCTCCCTAAAAATATAGCGTCCCCGAGGAATTATCCCACCTCGAGGGAGGCTGCATGATAATCATAATTTGTTTGAAGTCAACTTAGTTTATAACTTTTTTTATCTGTGCCGTTACGTCGTCAATTTCTGCCATCCCATCCACTTGAGAAAGAAGGTTTTTTCCTTTGTAATAGGGCAGCACCGGTGCCGTCTGTTCGGTGTAGGCGGCAAGGCGTTTCTTCATGGTCTCGGCATTATCGTCCGGGCGGGATATTAATTTGCTCGAACCACAGATATCGCACACCCCGTCTTTTTTCGTTGGCTGGGTGATGCGGTTATAGCTGGCGCCGCAATCGGCACAGCTGAAACGGCTAACGATGCGTTCAATCAGTGCATCGTTATCCACTTTGAGTTCAATCACGCGGTTGATGGTGATTTTGCGTTCTGTCAGCATCACGTCTAATGCTTCGGCCTGCGCACGAGTGCGGGGGAAGCCATCAAGGATGAAACCATTTTTGCAATCTGGTTTGGTGATGCGCTCGGCAATCATGGCGACCATGACTTCGTCTGGCACCAGTTTTCCTGCCTTCATGATGCTGTCTGCTTTTTTACCGATATCGGTGCCCTCGCTCACGGCTTGGCGAAGCATATCGCCCGTGGAGAGATGGGCCACACCGAGCATCTCCTGAAGCCGTTTGGCCTGCGTGCCCTTACCTGCACCCGGCGGGCCAAAAAGAATCAGGTTTTTCATGTTGAGAACCTGCGGTTTTTGAGGTTCGCCTTGCGGATGAGGCCTTCATACTGGTGGGCAATCAGGTGCGAGTGAATTTGCGCCACGGTGTCCATCGTTACGTTCACCACAATCAGCAGGCTCGTGCCGCCAAGGTAGAAAGGTACGGAATATTCTGCAATCAGGATTTCCGGAATCACGCAGACAAGAGAAAGGTAGGCAGCGCCAATCACAGTTAGGCGAATCATCACATATTGGAAATAATCTGACGTGCTTTTACCAGGGCGGATGCCGGGAATGAAGCCGCCATACTTACGGAGGTTTTCAGCCGTCTCAGCTGGGTTGAACACATGCAGCGTATAAAAGAAGCAGAAAAATACGACTAGCGCCACGAAGCTGAAGATATAGAGCGGCTGCCCATGACCGAGGTAAATGGAAACGGTCTGCATCCATTCGGGACCCTTGCCAGCGGAAAAGCCTGCAATGGTGGCAGGAAACAGCAGCAGCGAGCTGGCGAAAATCGGCGGAATTACACCGGCATTGTTGATTTTGAGCGGCATGTGTGAGGATTCGCCACCATAGATTTTATTGCCCTTCTGGCGTTTGGGGTATTGCACGAGCACGCGACGGTGAGCACGTTCCATGAACACGATAAAGTAAATCAGCCCCAGTGCCAGCGCAAGAATGGCGATGATAACGCCAGCGGAGAGGGCGCCTGTCCAGCCCAGTTCCATCGTTCGGGCAATGGCGCTTGGCAGACCGGCAACGATACCGGCGAAGATGATGAGCGAAATACCATTGCCGATACCGCGAGACGTAATCTGTTCGCCCAGCCACATCAGGAACATGGTGCCGCCCACGAGGGAGGTGATGGTAATCACTTTGAAAAACAGGCCGGGTTCGTGCACGGCGGGGCCGTTAGGGCCCGTCAGGTTTTCAAGGAACACGGCGATGCCATAGCCCTGAAAAGCAGACATGAATACGGTGCCGATGCGGGTGTATTGGTTGATTTTTCGGCGGCCAGCTTCGCCTTCTTTTTTCAGCGCGGCGAGCTTAGGCGAAATAACGGCCATCAGCTGCATGATGATGGATACGGTAATATAGGGCATGATGTTCAGGGCGAAAATGGTCATGCGCTCTAGCGCGCCGCCGGAGAACATGTTGAACATGTCGAGAATACCGCCACCGCTGCCTTTGAACATGTCACCGATAATGCTGGAATCGATGCCGGGCAGGGGAATGTAAGTGCCAATGCGGTAAACGACAAGAGCGCCGATAACGAACAGCAGGCGTTTTTTAAGTTCTTGCGCCTTGCCGATGACTCCGAGATCAATTCCGGGAGCGTTCCTGCCGTTTGCCATGGATTTTATGCCTTATAGAGAGTTATTCGGCGGCTTCAGCAGCAGCGGCTTTCTTGCCGCCCTTTTTCGCTGCAGCTTTTTTCTCTTTTTTGGCTTTGGACTTTTCAGCCTGTGCCAGCGACTTTTCAGACACTTTGCGTGTCAGCACCGTCACTTTGCCACCAGCTTTTTCCACCGCTTTCACAGCAGATTCAGAAGCAGCGCCCACCTCGATGGTGAGTTTTGCTTTGATTTCGCCTTTGGCAAGCAGCTTTACCGGCAGGTTGGTGTTTTTGATGATACCGGCTTTTACGAGTGCTTCGGCGTTTACAGTGCCTTTTGCATCGAGCTTGCCGCTATCAATGTATTTCTGGAGCTGACCGGTATTCACCGCTACAAGCCTGTTCGGGAATGGGTTGTGGAAACCGCGCTTCGGCAGGCGGCGGTGCAGAGGCATCTGACCACCTTCAAAGCCTTTAATGGAAACACCCGTACGCGACTTCTGGCCTTTTACGCCAGAGCCACAGGTCTTACCCTTGGTGGAACCAATACCACGGCCTTTGATAAACTTTTTCTGTTTAGCACCCGGATTGTCGGTGATGTTGTTCAATAAAGTCGGCATGGCGGAACCCCTGTATTAATAAATACGTTTAACTATTTCGCTTCTTCCACTTTTACCAAGTGGGCAACGGCATTAATCATGCCACGCACGGCTGGGGTGTCTTCCAGCACGCGTGAGCGGTGACGCTTGTTCAGGCCAAGGCCAATCAGCGTTGCGCGCTGATATTCTTTGCGGCCAATCGGGCTGCCCAGCTGCGTCACTTTAATCTGTTTTTTTGCGCTCATAAAACGCTCCTTACCCTAAAACTAGTTCTTTTCTGTGGTTTTTGTTTCCACTTCGCGCTGACCAACAACATCGCTGATTTTTTTGCTGCGACGGGAGGCCACCATACGTGGAGGCTGAATGTTGGAGAGTGCATCAAACGTTGCACGCACCATGTTATATGGGTTCGACGTGCCAACGGATTTAGCAACCACGTCCTGTACACCCAGCGCTTCAAAGATGGCACGCATTGGACCACCTGCGATGATACCCGTACCCGGAGGGGCGGAGCGCAGAATTACTTTACCGGCACCGAAGTGACCTTTTACGTCGTGGTGCAGCGTGCGGCCTTCGCGCAGCGGAATACGAATCATGTCTTTCTTCGCGGCCTGCGTGGCTTTCTGCTTGGATTCCATCACTTCTTTGGCCTTACCTTTGCCAAAGCCGACTTTGCCCTTACCATCGCCAACAATCACGAGGGAAGCGAAACCGAAACGGCGACCACCCTTTACCACTTTGGCAACGCGGTTAATGGCAACGAGCTTTTCGACGTTATCGCTCTGCTCGCCATCACGACCCTGACCATGGCCTTGACCGCCTTGGTTCTGACCTCTTCCACCCTGACCGCCCTGATTGGGCTGATTTGGGTTTTTGGATTCTTCGTTTCTACCGCGTACCATAATGTTTTCTCCTAGAATGAAAGGCCAGCTTCGCGAGCTGCGTCGGCCAGCGCTTTTACGCGGCCATGATAAATATAACCACCACGGTCAAACACCACTTCTTTAACTTTGGCTTTCTGTGCGCGTTTTGCAATCAGTTCACCAACCGCTTTGGCAGCAGCAACCGTGCTACCACGTTTAACCGTCGCTTTCACGTCTTTATCCACTGTAGAAGCAGCAGCCAGCGTGACGCCGTTTACGTCGTCAATAATCTGCGCGTAAATGTGATTTTCCGAACGGAAAACCGAAAGGCGCGGACGGCCCGCATTCTTGCGAAGCTTGAAGCGCACGCGGCGCTGACGGCGGTCAAATACATTTTCCATAGCCATAGTGTCCTACCCTTCTTATTTCTTTTTGCCTTCTTTGCGGCGGATGCGTTCGCCAGCATAACGAATACCTTTGCCTTTATAAGGCTCAGGCTTCTTCATGAGGCGGATATTGGCGGCCACTTGGCCAACCAGTTGTTTGTCTACGCCGGTGATGTCGATTTCAGTCGGCTTCGGCGTTTTGATTTCAATGCCTTCTGGCACGGGGAAGTTCACATCGTGCGAGAAACCAAGGTTCAGCTTCAGAATTTTGCCCTGGGCTGCAGCGCGGAAACCAACGCCTTCGATTTCAAGTTTAATGTGGTAGCCATCGGCCACACCCTGCACCATGTTTTTCACGATGTTACGGGTCATGCCCCACATGGCACGCGCGCGCTTGCTTTCACCCACTGGCGTAAACAGCACTTTCTTGCCATCCACTTTTACATGGACTTCGTCTGGCACCTGGAAGGACAGCTTGCCCTTTTTGCCAGAGATATCCAGTTTCTGACCAGCAACGGCAACATTCACGCCGTCTTTAATTTCAACTGGTAGTTTACCTACGCGAGACATGGTCTTAACTCCTTAAAATACGCTGCAGAGTACTTCACCACCCACCTGCTGCGACTTCGCATCAACGTCAGACATGACGCCTTTAGAGGTAGAGATGATAAAAATACCCAAGCCGTTATTAACCTTCGGGAGGTTATCAATTGCAGAATAAACGCGGCGGCCAGGCGTAGAGATTTTTTTAATCTCACGGATAGCAGCTTCGCCTTCCACATATTTCAGTTCGATGGAAAGTTCTTTCACACCTTCGCGGACATTCTTTTCCTGGAAGTCGCGGATGTAACCTTCTTTTTTCAGTACGTCCAGCACGCTTTTGCGCAGGGCGGAAGAGGGGGAGCTTACCACGGCCTTCTTCACGGCTTGGCCGTTACGAATGGTCGAAAGCAGACTTGCGATTGGATCGGTCATTGACATGTTAATACCTCTTACCAGCTAGACTTGATCATGCCGGGAATCTGGCCGATAGAGGCAAGATCACGGATGGCGATACGGGACAGGCCATACTTGCGGTAGTAACCGCGGGAACGACCAGTCAGATTGCAACGATTACGGATGCGCGTGCGCGAAGAGTTGCGCGGCAGCTGCGCCAGCTTCAGCTGGGCGGCAAAGCGTTCTTCGATAGGGAGATCCTTATCATACGCAATTGCTTTCAAAGCAGCACGCTTAGCGCTGAACTGCTTGGTCATGCTTTTGCGACGATTATTTTTTTCTACCGAACTTGTCTTAGCCATAATGCGCTCCTAATACCTTATTTAACCGTACGGAACGGCATATCAAATGCCGCCAGTAGGGCTCGTGCTTCGTCGTGGTTTTTCGCGGTGGTCACCACCGTGATGTCCATACCACGTACTTTGCTTACTTTGTCGTAATTGATTTCCGGGAACACCATCTGTTCTTTGAGACCAAGGGAGTAGTTACCTTTGGTGTCGAAGCTCTTTGGGTTCAGGCCACGGAAATCCCTTACGCGCGGCAGGGCGATATTCACCAGCCTGTCGAGGAATTCGTACATCTGCGCGCCGCGCAGCGTGACCTTTGCACCGATAGCAGCGTTTTCGCGCAGCTTAAAGGTTGCGATGGATTTCTTTGCGTGAGTGACCACAGGCTTCTGACCGGTGATAAGCGCCAGCTCTTCCACAGCGGAATCAACCACTTTGCTGTCGTTCACGGCGTCACCCAGACCCATGTTCACCGAAATCTTCACAAGTTTCGGCACTTCATTCGGGTTTTTGTAACCGAACTGTGTGGTCAGCTTCTTGCGAATTTCCTTGGTGTATACTTCTTGTAAGCGCGGTGCCATATACTTTCCCCTTATGCTACGACTTCGCCGGATTTTTTGGCGACGCGCACTTTTTCACCGTTCTCGAGGAACTTGAAACCGACGCGTGACGCTTTACCCGTTTTTGGGTCAACCAGCGCTACGTTAGATACGTTAATCGTGGCTTCTTTGCTGATGATGCCACCCTGACCCGTTGCAGAGGCCTTCTGGTGACGCTTCGCCATATTCACGCCAGATACCACAATGCGGTTATCGTCAGGCATTACTTTCAGCACTTCGCCTTTTTTGCCTTTATCGCGGCCGGTGATCACAATCACCTGATCGCCTTTTTTGATTTTGAGCTTTGCCATTAGAGTACTTCCGGTGCGAGTGAAATGATTTTCATGAAATTCTTAGAGCGCAGTTCACGGGTGACTGGTCCGAAAATACGGGTACCAATCGGCTCGTTCTGCTTGTTGAGGAGCACTGCCGCGTTCTTATCGAAGCGGATGGCGCTGCCATCAGGGCGGTAGAGTTCTTTGGAGGTGCGTACGACCACAGCGCGGTGTACTTCACCCTTTTTCACTTTACCACGGGGGATAGCATCTTTCACGGATACAACAATGACGTCGCCCACGGAAGCGTACCTGCGCTTGGAACCGCCAAGCACTTTGATGCACATGACTTCACGAGCACCAGAGTTATCTGCTACATCTAAACGTGTTTCTTGTTGAATCATAATCTAACCCTTTATACTTAGTAGACGTGGTGTTATTTGCCGGATTTTTCCAGCACTTCCCACGTTTTGCTTTTGGAGATTGGGCGGCATTCCTGAATGCTGACCTTATCGCCGATTTTGAATGTATTGTTCTCATCGTGAGCAGCATATTTTTTGCTGCGGCGGACGAACTTGCCGTATACCGGGTGTTTCACGCGGCGCTCAACGAGCACAGAAACGGTTTTATCCGCTTTATCGCTTACAACAGTACCAGTCAAAATACGTTTTGGCATAACTAACTCCTATAACCCCTTAAGCCGTTTTGGCTTTTTTCTTGGGAGCGGCTTCCTTTTTCGCGACGGGCTTTTCGGCCTTTTTCGCTTTTGGCGCTGCTTCCTTTTTTTCTTTCTTCGGCTTTGCCGTTTTGGCAGGAGCCGCCGTACGCGCTGCATCATCATTCAGCAGCGTGTTAATGCGTGCGATAGAACGGCGCACCACGCGGACGCGGGCCGTATTCGCAAGCTCGCCACTCACCTTTTGAAAGCGCAAGTTAAAGGCTTCCTTTTTCAGGTTCGTCAGCAACGTTTTCAGTTCGTCTTCCGTTTTGCCACGGAGCTCTACAATCTGCATGGCAATCTCCTAGTTAATACGTTTTACAAAGCGGGTTTTAATCGGCAGCTTCGCAGCGGCACGCTCAAGAGCGCCACGCGCGATATCTTCCGGAATCCCATCCACTTCAAACAGGATACGACCAGGAGCCACACGAGCTGCCCAGAATTCAGGTGTACCTTTACCGCTACCCATACGTACTTCCGCCGGTTTGGTGGAAATAGGTACATCTGGGAAAATGCGAATCCAGAGGCGGCCAGCACGCTTCATGTGACGGGCAATCGTACGACGTGCCGCCTCAATCTGACGCGCATCAATACGCTCAGGTTCAATTGCCTTCAGGCCATACTCGCCGAAACTCAGCACTGTACCACCTTTAGCGTTTCCGCGAATGCGACCCTTGTGGGCCTTACGGTATTTAGTCCTTTTTGGCTGCAACATGGTTACAGTACCTCCACCTCAACTTGTGGCTCAGCGCGCTGCGTACGAGGAGTGGACGCATTGCCTTGGCCAGTGATACGTTTTTCATGGGCCATCGGATCATTTTCCATGATCTCACCTTTGAAGACCCATACTTTGATGCCAATCACGCCATACGTCGTGCGGGCTTCAAATGTTCCATAGTCGATATCCGCACGCAGTGTGTGTAGCGGAACACGACCCTCACGGTACCATTCGAGGCGGGCGATTTCAGCGCCACCCAAACGGCCGGAGCAGTTAATACGAATGCCGAGTGCACCGAGGCGCATGGCAGACTGCACTGCACGTTTCATTGCGCGGCGGAAAGCAATACGGCGTTCCAGCTGCTGTGCGATGGACTGTGCAATCAGTTTCGCGTCGATTTCAGGCTTGCGGACTTCAACGATGTTCAGGTGAACTTCATCCGAAGTGTATTTCGCGAGATCCTTCTTAAGTACCTCAATATCCGCGCCTTTTTTGCCGATAATGATACCGGGCTTCGACGTGAAGAGCGTGATAATAACTTTTTTCGACGTTCTTTCAATGATAATCTTGCTAACAGAGGCTGTTTCCAGCTTTTTGTTAAGATATTTACGGATATTGATGTCCTGCATCAGCTTGTCGGAATAGTCTCTGCCAGCGTACCAGCGGGAATCCCAGGTACGGTTGACATTGACGCGGAAGCCGATTGGATTAACTTTCTGACCCATGCACTACTCCTTGCGCTCACGAACGGTGATATAAATGTTGCTAAAGGGCTTTATAATTTTGCCAGCACGGCCACGCGCACGTGCATGGAAGCGCTTCATTACAATGCTCTTACCCACCGTGGCTTCGGCCACATAGAGGCTGTCCACGTTGAGGTTGTGATTGTTTTCCGCGTTGGCGATAGCAGACTGGAGCACTTTCTTCACTTCCACCGAAATACGGCGGTTGTTGAAGGTGAGCTGTGCCAGTGCTTCATTCGCGGACAGGCCACGGATAAGCTGGGCTACCAGATTCAGTTTGCGCGGGCTCGAGCGAAGGCTGCGGCCAATGGCGCCGGCTTCATTCTGTTCCCACTTCCTTGGTGTCGCTTTTTTACCCATAAATACCTACCTATTTCTTTGCTGCCGGAGCTGCGGCTTCGGCCTTCTTATCACCACCATGCGCGATAAACGTGCGGGTAGGGGCAAATTCGCCGAATTTATGGCCTACCATGTCTTCTTTCACCAATACGGGGATGAATTTATGCCCGTTGTGAACCCCAAAGGTGAGGCCAACAAACTGTGGCAGAATTGTGGAGCGGCGTGAC
Source organism: uncultured Rickettsiales bacterium (assembly GCA_964467255.1). GTDB lineage: Bacteria > Pseudomonadota > Alphaproteobacteria > Rickettsiales > RGZB01 > CAYXPR01. The sequence goes on from CAYXPR010000001.1 coordinate 246,527, forward strand.
CAGGTTTTAATAACCTGATGACTGCTGCCGCCTTTATGGGCTTCTTCTGCTTTCTTAAGCATGTAGCCATCCACAAATGGGCCTTTCCAAACCGAACGTGCCATAATCTTACGCTCCTAATCCTATTACTTGCTCTTTTTATGTCTGCTGGTGACGATAAACTTATCCGTCTTTTTATTGTGACGGGTCTGCAGACCTTTCGCCTTCTGGCCCCACGGGGAGCACGGATGACGACCACCATTGGTACGACCGCCCATCGGGTGATCGACCGGATTCATAGAAATACCGCGGTTGTGCGGACGGAAACCCAACCAACGCATACGGCCTGCTTTCGCATAGACCCTGTTTTGGTGGTCGGGGTTTGATACCGCGCCAATCGTGGCGAGGCAGTCTGCATTCACCTTACGCACTTCGCCAGAACGGAGGCGGAGCAGCGCGAAACCGGCATCTTTACCTACCAGCTGCACAAAGCTGCCGGCAGCGCGGGCAATCTGCCCACCTTTGCCTTGCGTGAGTTCTACGTTGTGAATCACCGTACCCACTGGAATGTTTTTCAGCGGCAGCGTGTTGCCGGGTTTAATGTCGGCGGTGCTGCTGGAAATCACTTTGTCACCTTTTTCAAGGCGCTGCGGTGCAAGGATATAGGCCTGTTCGCCATCCTTGTACGTGATCAGTGCGATGTAAGCGGTGCGGTTCGGATCATATTCCAAACGCTCTACCGTAGCTTCCACATCAAACTTGCTGCGTTTGAAGTCAACAAGGCGGTAACGCTTTTTGTGACCGTTGCAACGGAAGCGGCTGGTCGTGTGGCCATAGTTATCGTGACCGGCACGGCTGTGTTTGCCTTCCGTCAGTGCTTTGACAGGCTTGCCTTTCCACAGTTCGCTACGGTCAACCTGAACGAGGCTGCGCAGCGACGGCGTGACTGGTTGGTATGTTTTAAGTGCCATATTACACCCCTGCCATGATATCAATCGTTTCACCTTCGGCGAGCGTGACAATCGCCTTCTTCACGGCGGCGCGCTGACCCATGCGACCACGGAAGTTTTTAATTTTGCCGTCTTGGTTGATGGTGTTCACGCTTTTCACTTTTACTTTGAAAAGGGCTTCAACGGCCTTTTTAATGTCCTGCTTCGTGGCATTCACATCGACCTTGAACGTCACCTTGCTCTGCTGAGAGAGCAGGGTAGACTTTTCCGTCACCAACGGGCTTCTAATTACGTCAAATTTCTTCAGGCTCATACAAAGCGCTCCTCTAACTGCTTGATGGCTGCTTTCGTCAGCACCAGCGTTTCATGACGCAGAATGTCATACACGTTGGCGCCTTTGGCAGGCAGAACATCCACATGTTTAATGTTGCGGGCGGCTTTCGCGAACTTTTCATTCAGTTCGTTCACGTCAATTACCAGCACTTTTTCGATGCCGAGCGCTTTGAACTGCTTGGCGAGATCTTTGGTTTTTACAGGCGTGCCATCCGTGCCTTCCAGCACATAGAGCTTGCCATCAGCCTGTTTGGCAGAAAGAGCAACTTTCAGACCAAGCTGGCGCACTTTTTTCTGCAGACCGGTTGCATGGCTGCGCACTACTGGGCCGTGTACGTTACCACCGCCACGCATCTGCGGCGCGCGGAGCGTACCCTGACGGGCATTACCAGTGCCTTTCTGTGCAAACGGCTTTTTCGTCGTGCCGCTTACTTCAGACAAACCCTTGGTTTTATGCGTACCGGCGCGGCGTTTTGCCAGCTGCCAGTTCACCACACGGTGCAGAATGTCCTTACGAACTTCCACGCCGAAAATGGCTGCATTCAGTTCAATGTCTGAACCCTTTTTATTATCCAGCGTAATGACTTTCGCTTTCATGAGCGGGCTCCCTTAGTTCTTTGGCTGTTCAGGAGCGCCTTCCGCAGCAGGTGCTTCCGCACCAGCAGCAGGGACTTCCTGTGCAGCTTCCGTTTTAGCTTCCGCTTTCTTCGGGGCGGATTTCACGCCAGCCGGGAAGGGAAGGTTTGCTTGTTTGCCGACTTTCACAGCGTCGCTGATCAGTACGTAGCCGTTTTCAGCACCGGGAACGGCACCTTCCACGAGGATAAGGCCTTCGGCTTCATCCGTATCTACCACTTTCAGATTCTGTACCGTGACGCGTTCATCACCATAGTGACCAGCCATTTTCTTGCCTGGGAACGTACGGCCTGGATCCTGACGGTTACCCGTGGAGCCGTGTGAACGGTGCGCGACAGATACGCCGTGCGATGCTTCAAGACCCGCGAAGTTCCAGCGAACCATTACGCCCGTGAAACCGTGACCCTTGGAAGTACCAACCACGTCAACTTTCTGACCTTTTACGAAATGCGCGACGGACAGTTCCGTACCGACTTCGAGCAGGGCATCTTTTGATACGCGGAATTCAACGACTTTGGCTTTTGGCTCAACTTTGGCTTTTGCGAATTGGCCTTTCAGCGGCTTCTTCACATTTTTCGCCTTGCGCGTGCCAACACCAATCTGAACGGCGTTGTAACCATTTTTTTCTTCCGTGCGAACACCCACTACCTGGCAGTTTTCCAGTTGCAGAACGGTCACGGGAACGTGGCGGCCTTCTTCATTATAGAAGCGGCTCATGCCAAGCTTTTTTGCTAATAAACCGGTACGCATTATTCAGCTCCAATCACCTGAATGTTAACGTCCACACCTGCGGCCAGCTCAAGCTTACCGAGTGCTTCAATCGTCTGCGGCGTAGAGTGCACGATGTCGATCAGGCGCTTGTGTGTGCGCACTTCGAATTGCTCTTGCGATTCTTTATCGATATGCGGGCTACGCTTGATCGTAATGCGCTCGATGCGGCTCGGCAGCGGCACTGGGCCACGTGCTTCGGCACCGGTGCGCTTTACCGTGTTCACGATTTCCTTTGCGGAATTATCAAGAACGCGGTGATCAAACGCCTTTAGCCTGATACGGATTTTCTGGTTATCCATAAATTATATCCCTTGCTTACTTAATAATCTTAGCTACGACACCCGCGCCGACGGTCCTGCCGCCTTCA
>CAYXPR010000002.1:0-154142 GCA_964467255.1 uncultured Rickettsiales bacterium
AATCTTCGGCATCAAAATCAGACAATAAATTATTTATCTGCTGGTCAACAAATTCTTTATCTAGTTGGTCCCAAATTATCCCAGTATTAAAAATAATGTTAGAATTATCACCAGTATAATCCCCTGGAAAAATATCTGTTTGATCAGGGCTTTGTTCATAATTTTCAGTTGTGCTAAATGCTCTTTCTTTAACATTGTTAATTATCCCCAAACTTTTGTTATATATATAACTTAAATCTGACCTTATGCCATTCTCCAGAGCATCATGATACATGCTCATGTAAACAACACCACCAATAAAGCCAACAGCAAGCCCAAATGGTGTCAAAGTAACACCAGCAACCGATGCAAGTGCACCTGCAGCCACGGTTCCAGCATTCCCACCAACAACCGTCGTCGTAGAGTCTAGAACAAAGTCTCCACCTGCAACGAATAAAGCTTCTCCTTTTGTGCCACCGTTATTCAGAACCCATTCTATATCATTCTGAGCATCAAAATTTATATCGGTAACTGATAGAATTTTGCCGTACGGACCCAATATTTTTAAACTTTTAAACTCCTCATAACCGGACTTTGCTAACTCAGAAAACTGGTTAAGTGTTATTGCACCAAGATCGTTCATGTACTCTATGGCGGCCTTGTTTTTTGCCGCCATTTCCTCTTGGTCCGAGGCCGTTAGTGGAGAAAAAACTTTTAGCTTATCTGGAAGCAAGCTAAAGCCAGAAAATAAATTTTCTGTCGGATTTTTTAATGTTTCTAAATTATGCGCATCAAACGCCAATAACGTTTTCTGCCCCTCAAATTGTGAGAAATTTCCTGCATTCACTGCGTTAAATAACTCCGCCGCGCTGCCGCCATACTTCAACTCATACCCATCGCCGAGGTCAGCAATCGCATAGCCGTTTTCCTCGCGCACCTGACTCGCATCCAGCGTATCGCCAAACGAACCGCCCAGCAGCACCACGTTTTCCGCACTGCCATTGATGTCGTCAATCACAAAGGTTTTGGTGTTATATCCCGCCAGCTTCTCCGCCGTAACATGATAGACCTTATAACTGCCCAGCAGTTCCGGCTCGGGCCTATCCACCACGCCCGTTAAATGCTCGGTCAGCTTATCGGCCTCTACGTTCTTCACAATCACGCTTTTACCCGCGCCGATGTTCAGCACCGTATCATCACCCACCTGCTGAATGCCAACTTGATCTTTATAGGTCAGCCCCAAGCCTTGCAGGTTGATGAGATGCGCGGGGTCCGTGGTGTTGAAACCCTCAATCACCTGCACCTTGCCGCCGCTGCCTTCCACGTTAAACACTTGCATGGTGAGGCCGGAAACGGCTGCGTTCACGTTGTTAAAATCAATGGTGAGCGGCTTGGTGATGTATTCAATCTGCCCTTGCCCCACATGGATCACTTTATGGTCCTGCTGCGTTTGCGTGTAGCTGATTGCATCACTTTCGCGCCAGTCTTTCAGCAACTGGTCCATGGTGTTTTCAAAATTCACACCCTGTGCTTCGTTTAAAATAAAATTGGCTTCGCTCAGTTGATTGGTGCTAACGCCTTTTATTTCCAGTACGCGCCCGCCGCCAAGGTCGCCCACTGTGTTGCCGCCTTCATCGCGCAGGTTCAGGCTTGCAATATCTGCCACGCCGAAGGAGCGGATGTCGATCAGGTTAAAGCCTTTGTATAAATCCGCGTTGCCAACATTGTCTGCGCCCACGCCTTCCACCACATAATGCTTCACGTTTTCGTTTAAGGTGGCTTGTTTGATGGCGTCGGGGATAATGTCGAACTTTGCACCCACATTGAATACATTGATGGATTTGTGAGCAGACCACTCGCCAAGGAAATCGGTGGAGTTGAGGAGGTTCGCGTCCACATTCTCCAAAGTAAGCGTCTGCCCATTGCCTAAATCCAGCACGGCATTGCTGCCATCCTGCGTAATCACCAGTTCGTCGAAGCTGGCGGCCTCCAGCACGCGGCGGATATCGACCTTTTCATGCCATGCGGATTGTTCAAAGTCTGTGATGGTGTCGCTACCATCATCAGTGCGGAGAGCGAAGATATCCTCGCCCTCCCCACCGGTGGTTGTATCGTTGCCTTTGTCACCAAACAGCGTGTCTTGGCCTAGGCCGCCTTGCACCAGGTCATTGCCTTGGCCACCGCGCAGCAAATCATTCTCTTCCATGCCATCGAGCACATCATCGCCCTCATTGCCATAGAGGGTGTCTGCGCCAAAATTCCCGCGCAGCGTGTCGTTGCCTTCATTGCCTTCAAGGTAATCCAGCCCTTGCCCACCCTTGATGGAATCATTGCCTTCCCCGCCCTGCACAAAGTCATTTCCCGCATTGGTCTGGATGCTGTCGTTGCCAAGGTCGCCCAGCACGGTGTCATCACCCTCGCCGCCTTCGGCTGTGTCGTTCCCCTGCCCGCCGCGCAGTGAATCATTACCATCACCGCCGCTTAAGAAATCATCCCCCGCTTGTGCGCTGATAGTGTCGTTTCCCGCCTCGCCGTGGAGCGTGTCACCTTCATCCACTTCGCCTGCCACGTTGTTTGCGCCATGCAGTGCGTCATCGCCTTCACCGCCCAGTACGGTGTCTGCACCCGCGCCGCCATAGGCCAAGTCATTATGCGTATCGCCCATGATGCTGTCATTTCCGGCATCGCCATTCAACGTATCAAGCCCCTGCCCGCCTCGTAGGAAATCATTGCCATCGCCGCCGGAAACTGTGTCTTCCCCGGCTTGCGCGTTGACGGTGTCATCGCCCGCACCACCGCTAATGGTGTCGTGTCCATCTTGCTCACCGGCAATATTATTCGCGCCATACATCACGTCATTTCCGGCATCACCGCTGATAACGTCTGCATGGTCACCGCCATACACAGTATCATCCCCATCACCACCAGAAACGGTATCGTAGCCTTCATTACCGTTCACGTTATCACTGCCTGCATCACCAGCTAGGGAGTCTTCGAATGTTCCGCCAGTGACTGTGTCGTTATCTAGCCCGCCACGTACCGTATCATTCCCAGCGCCGCCTGTGAGTGAATCATGCCCGGCTTGTCCACTGATATAATCGTTTCCATTTTCACCATTGATGGTATCAGCACCGTCTGCCTCGCCTGCCGCATCGTTTGCGCCATGGAGCGTGTCGTTGCCTTCCCCGCCTAAAATGCTATCTGCACCGTCACCACCATAGCCGATGTCATTGCCATCGTCGCCTTGCAGCACATCATTCGCCGTACCGCCTGAAAGCGTATCCTGATCTTGCCCGCCGCGGAGGGTGTCTGCACCCTCACCACCTTGCAGCATATCATTGCCCGATTGGCCGCTAACGGAGTCATTGCCTGCGCCGCCATCCATCACATCGCCGCCATCTACTTCACCTGCGATGTTATTTGAACCATGAAGCGTATCGCTACCATCGTTTCCCTGCACGGTGTCCGCACCATCGCCACCATAAGCAACGTCATCACCTGCATCACCCATTAGGCTGTCGGCGCCAGCATCACCTCTGATCTGGTCGTTATCGGCACCACCACGTACGGTATCATTGCCGTTATTGCCATAGAGATTATCGTTACCAGCCTGACCATTAATACTGTCATTGCCCTCTCCACCCGCGATGTAATCTCCGCCATCGGCTTCACCAACTGCATTGTTGGCGCCAAAAAGATTATCATTGCCGCTACCACCATCCAAATTGTCAGCGCCGCCGCCACCATACACATAATCATTGCCATCATCGCCGCGCACAACATCGTCGCCGTTACCACCGTAAGCGTAGTCATTATCCGCACCACCATACACATAGTCGTTCCCATCTTCGCCATACACATAATCCACGCCATTATCACCATACACATAGTCATTATCTGCGCCGCCATAGGCACGGTCCGAACCATCGCCACCGTAGAGCCTATCACTGCCTAAATCACCTCGCAGATAGTCATCTCCTAAATCACCTAAAACCTGGTCGTTGCCCTGTCCGCCACGCACGTCATCATTGCCTTGCCCGCCGCGCAGGTAATCATCCCCCGCGGCACCGTTTATTACGTCATTTCCTGCCATACCATTAATATTATCGGCAGTGGCCGTTCCCATAATGTTGTCGTTACCAGCAGTGCCGTTGATGTTTGCCATTGTTTTTTTCCTTTTTTAGCAGATGTGCTATATTGTGCACGCAGTAGTCTTAATGAACTGCAACAACTAGATTTCTTTTATAAAATGAGCCTTTTGGAATGGTGCCTGAGGCCTTTTGTACGACTGGTACTGCCCTTGAAGGTTAGAAGTTGCAAAGCCCCCTGCAACGAAGCTTTTTGCTTTGCTAACTTGTGAACAAGCACATAAAGCAAAAACCACGCACAATAAGAAAACGGACCTTATCGCTATCATTTGATGCCGCCTCATACTTTCCCCATTCATACGAGTTTTTGATAATACAGAACCATATTTAGCATATCTGCTATTGTCAATAGTATATTTGCTAAAGACGTAAGCACTCAAAAAACAATGAAATTTTGACATATTTCGTTATCATGAGGAAACCAACGGCATGTTCTAAACATAAAAAGGTTCGCTATGAACATCCCAATCCCCCATGCCAGCATCCCTTACCTGCACGAGGGAATTGTATTCCTGTTGAGTGCCGTTGTGGTGGCGCTGATGCTGAAAAAATTGCGCCTTAGCCCCGTGCTGGGTTACCTGATTGCCGGCGTCGCCATTGGGCCGCATGGCCTGAAGCTCATCACGGACCATCAGAACATCTCAAGCTTTGCCCAACTAGGCGTAGTGTTTCTGCTGTTTATCATCGGGCTTGAGCTTTCCTTCACCAAACTACGGCAGATGAGCACGCTTATCTTTGGGCTTGGGTCGCTGCAGGTGCTTATCACCGGTGCTGCCATTGCTGGCGTGGCTTACCTGTGGGGTAACCGCGCGGAAGTAGCGCTGCTGCTTGGCATCAGCTTAGCGCTTTCTTCTACCTCCCTCGTCGTTCAGGTGCTGGCCGACCGTGGCGAAGCCGCCAGCCGCGTGGGCATCACCAGCTTTGCGATTTTATTGATGCAAGACTTGGCCGTTGTGCCTTTGCTCGCCATCATCACCGCACTTGGCACGCTCGGTGCGGAGGCTTCTTTAGGCGAAGCGCTGCTAGTGGCGCTGCTGAAAGCAGTGGGTGCGATTGCTGTGATTCTGATAGTCGGGCGTTATTTATGCGCTTACCCATTCCGTTGGGTGGCTGCGCTGAAAAACCAAGAATTATTCATCGCCCTTACCTTGTTGGTAATTTTAGGCACAGGCATGCTTACACACGCCGCCGGCCTTTCGATGGAGATGGGAGCGTTCTTAGCCGGTTTGCTGCTCGCAGGCACGGAATATAGCCATCAGATAGAATCAGACATCCGCCCGTTTCGTGGGTTGCTGCTCGGACTGTTCTTCACCACCGTGGGCATGAGCATTGATTTTGCTGCCGTGAACCACCAAGCCTTCTGGTTGATTGCATCCGTGCTGGGGCTGATTGCACTAAAGTCATCCATCCTTACCGTACTGTGCCTTGCCTTCCGTTTACCGCTACCGTTAGCAGCACGCACTGGCTTGCTGCTGGGTGAGGCTGGAGAATTCGTGTTTATCGTGGTCGCGGCCGCCGTGCAGTTCAAGCTTATGCCAGCTGATGTTGGTCACTTCATGGTGCTGGTGGCGGGGCTTTCGCTACTGGCCACACCGCTGCTCGCCAGCCTCGGGGCCTTCGCCGAACACCTGCTGCAAAAGCGCCTGCCAAAACAGCGTTTGCTTAAAAACAAGAATGATGAAACCCTTAGAAACCACGTGGTGATTGCAGGCTTCGGGCGGATGGGAAAAACTGTTGCGCGCATGCTGGCATCGGAAAATATTCCGTATATCGGTGTCGACAACGATAGCAAGTCGATTGCTGCCAACGCCAAAAAATTTCATGTGTTTTTTGGCGATGCTACGCGCAAAGATATTATGGAACATGCAGGCATTGAACGCGCGGCGGCAGTCTTGGTAACCATCGACTCACCAGCGCATGCCTCACGCTGCGTTACCACCATCCGCCAGCATTGGCCAGACACAAAAATCTTCGCCCGCGCGTGGGATGAAAAAGAAGTAAAACAACTGAAGGCCAGCGGTGCCACCGAGGTGGTACAGGAAACACTGGAATCCAGTCTTTCACTCGCGCAAAAAGTATTCACCACCATCGGGGTGCCCGATGAAGTGCTGGAAGCTGTTATTAAGAAAATGCGGGCGAAAGAAAAGGCCTAAGAAGGGCCGCCCATGCCGTCGTCGGCGCCGGGGACGTTGCCGTCAGGATATTTCGCCGCGATATTCTTGCGCACCAATTCCTGCACGTCCGGATTTTTAACCACATGCATCTGCAGAAAATCCGTCAGCCGCTCTTCCACAACTCTCATCCCGTTGTTGATGTTGCTCGTGCGAACCGTATCGAACGGTACAATCTCGCGGTAAAGTGTGTTTATAGCATTGCTCATGCGCGAAAGCGCCCCCGCTGCCACAAATCGTACGTCACTCATTGCGTCGGGTACGCGGCTAATCTCTACAGGCATTGTTTCAAGCGTTACCAATGAATCATCCACACGCTTGGCCGTAGCAACTAATACGCCATCTTTGTCGCACACCATTTCGGGCACGCCATCCTTGGCTTTATCAAAGTGTTTTGCAAGTGTAGGGGAAACAAGGTCAAGAATCAGAGAGACGCCTGCGCCTTTCCTCTCAACACACCCCATGTTAACGCAGACATACTCTTTCTTATCGAGTGCGGCGCAAATGTTAAAAATGGAGCTGCTAATTTCAGGTAATGGCACAACAATCCCCCCGTGCCACGATTATACTAAAAAATCAGGGCAAAGGCTATTTTTGTAACCGATTGAAAATTAGCGTTTTTTCTTCTTTCTCTTGGCGCCAGAGGCCTTTTTGCCACCGGAAACCTTACGCTTTTTAGGCGGACGGCCACCCGTGGGCAGTATCATGCCCGAAGCCGCAGGGATAGAAGTGGAGATGCCTGAAGCACGCGCCTCACGATACACTGCGCTATTAAACTGGCCGAACAGAACATAAATCAACAGCCCTGCCAGCAGCCAGTATTTCAGGCGCATGAAGGTTTCATGCGGCATTTCTGAAATCAGATACATACTGGACACAATACCCAGAATCGGCACCCACGGCATACCCGGCGTACGGAATGGGCGGTGAAGATTCGGCTCTTTGCGGCGCAGATACAGCACGCTGAAGCACACCATGATGAATGCCGTGAGTGTGCCAAGACTCACCATGTCACCCAGCACACGAATTGGTGTTAAGCCCGCCGCTAGCGCCACAATAGCGCCCACAATCAGCGTATTCAGATGCGGGGTTTTAAATTTCGGATGCACTTTGCAGAACACCGAAGGCAGCAAACCATCGCGGCCCATCACGTAGAACACGCGCGTTTGCGCATAGACCAGCACCAGCATCACCGAGCTAAGCCCCATGATAGCGCCCACCTTAATCAGGAACGCAAACCAGCCAAGGCCAATGCTATCCACTGCCACGGCAATGGGGTCGGGTACGTTCAGCGCAGGGTAAGGCACAATGCCCGTGAGCACCGCAGCCACTGCCATATATAAAACCGTGCACACCACCAGCGAACCTAAGATACCAATGGGGATATCCTTCTGCGGGTTTTTGGCTTCCTGCGCGGCAGTTGAAACCGCTTCAAAGCCGATATAGGCAAAGAAGATAATACCTGCCGCACGCACGATGCCGCTATAGCCGAACTCACCCGATACGCCAGTGTTTTCCGGAATGAACGGGTGCCAGTTATCAGGGTTCACATAAAATGCGCCGACTAAAACGAAGGCAATAATCACCAGCATTTTTATCATTACAATCACGTTATTTACTTTGGCTGATTCGCTGATGCCGAGAATCAACAGCATGGAAACTGCGCTGATACCAAGGGCCGCAGGCAGGTTAAACACTGCCGTAATCACCGAGCCATCGGCCAGCGTAACCGCTTGCCCATAGGCCGCCGAAAGATGTGGCGGAATAATAATGCCTAAATCTTTTAAGAAGCTCACGAGGTAACCACTCCACCCCACCGCAACGGTAGCCGAGGCGAGGCCATATTCAAGCACCAAAAGCCAGCCCATCACCCACGCAAAAAATTCGCCGAGCGTGGCATAAGTGTACGTATACGCACTGCCGGAAATTGGCAGCACCGAAGCAAGTTCCGCATAGCAGAGGCCTGCGAAAGCGCAGACAAAACCTGCGAGAATAAATGAAAGCATAATGGCGGGGCCAGCATGTTGCGCGGCAGCCGTGCCTGTCATCACGAAAATACCGGCGCCGATGATGCAGCCGATACCAAGACTAACAAGATTGAGGGGACCTAAGGTGCGTTTGAGATGACCGGTTTCAGACTCAGCGCGAATGCGCGCGATAGACTTTTTGGCAAAGTAACGGTTCATTCGCTTCGTCATAAGGCATCTCTCCATGCGCACGTTGCTACCACTTTGAATAGCAGCCCGCCCCTAGGATAGCAACCTCTTATTCTCAAAGGCTTATTTCGTAATGCGTGAAACGATGCGGAAGTACAGCCAATAGGGCAGCAGGCGCAGGAATTTCAGCCCCAGCGTGAATGCCTTCGGGAAGTGAATGTCGAATCTGCAACCACGCATGCCGCGCACAATTGCGCTCGCGGCTTGTTGCGGCGTAATCAAAAACGGCATCGGGAAATCATTCTTCTCGGTCAGGCGTGTTTTCACAAAACCGGGGTTCACCATCTGCACCTTAATGCCGTGCGGCGCAAGATCGCTTTTCAAACATTCGGCCAAGTGAATCAGCCCTGCTTTGCTGGTGCCATAGGCCAGCGAGTTCGGCAAGCCACTATAGCCTGAAACACTTGCCACAAGCACCACATGGCCAGCTTTGCGCTTGATGAATGCCGGCAGTAATTTTTCCAGCACGCGCATCGCGCCCAGCAAATTCACCTGCACGATAGATTCCATTTTCTGGTAATTAAATTCAGTGACCGACTGCGGCTCATACACACCGGCGTTATAAATGAAAATATCCGGCACCATGCGCTTTTGGGTAATTTTCTTCCATGCAGCCTGCACGCTTTCTTCACGTGTTACATCCAGCGCCACGGCAGCATGCCCCTCGCCTTCTAAGCGCGGCAGTAAGCCCTCGAGCTTTTTGATGTTACGTGCGCTTACAATCAACCGCGCGCCATGTAGTGCCAGCTGATGCGCCAGCTGTTCGCCAATGCCTTCGCTCGCACCCACAAGCCAAATGGTTTTTCCGGTAAATGCGCGCATATTATTTCTTCACAAAGCCGATGCTAAGCGTGCCGACTGTCACGCCAAATTTTTTCATGATGGTGCGGTTGATGAGGCGTTTATCATCCACAAGGTGCAGCCAGTCATTCATGCTGATGTCATATTCTTTGCCATCCACCGGCACACGCAGCACATAATTCATATTCGCCGTGTTGCCCTTCTGTACACCTTTGGCAACGCCCACCACGTCATGCGCGGTGGCGGTGAAATTCACGTCGTCGGTGAAGGTAATAGTCCAGATGCGTTTGCTTTTCTCGCCATCATCAAACACAAAATTTTCTTCGAGCGTACCCACATTACCCTTCCAGCTGGCTTTCATGGTAATCACGAAGCTGCGCTTTATTGCGCCATCGCGTCCGTGCAGCACACCCCATGCCTCAAGGTCACCGTTTAAATAGCTGCGCAGATCCAGCTTGGGTTTTGTGCCTTCATAGTGGTCGATGGATTGCGAGGCGCAGCCTGTTACCACAAACAATAAGCCGCCCATGAGTGTTTTAAGCCATTTCATATTTTTCTCCCGTTTCTGATAAAGCCATACCACAAAATTGCACCTGCCACCAACTTGATTGCGCAAGGGAAGAGTGCATAACCTGCTTTTAATCCCAGCACCGCTTCAGGGGTGTTTTCCGCACCGGGGATATACCCAAAAACGGCCACCATCGGCAACGCGATGCCCGCCGCCAAGGCAAGGTTTCCCTTGCTGATAAAGTTCCACACACCAAAGCCGATGCTAGCGGGTTGCTTTTCTTCTTTCAGCGCTTCGGCCATCATCGCCACGGGCAAAGCCATGTCTGCGCCGAGCGCCAAACCCGTTAAAATTGCAATCAGGTAGAACCACTGTACATCGCCCTGCCCCAGCCAGAACGCGCCGATAAAACACGCAACAGAAATCGTAAGCGCGCACATCATGGCGTGGGGGCGGCCCACTTTCTGCGCAAGCCTTGCCCATAACGGCATGCCGAGTGCACCTGCGAGGAAATACATGCCCAAGAGCGCGCCCGATTGGCTTTCCGCACCAATCACATCGGCGATAAAGAACAGGTAAAGTGTGGAGGTGGCAGAGGCTGAAAGGGTGTTGAAAAAGAAAAACAGCAGCACCCACCGCACCGATGGAATCGCAAAAAGCTGTTTGAATGACTTAAAAAATTTTACTTTTTCTGCAGATGCATGGGGCTTTACGGCAGGTGATTTCCGCAGCGTAACCACGCCGCCCACCGCCAGCAGCGCGGCAAATATCACCGCAAAATATGAAAATGAAAGGCGGCTGCCCACAGATTGTTTCAGCATATCTGGCAACACGGCTGCCATTAAAATGCCCACCAGCACCAGCCCCTCGCGCCATGCAGCAATGCGCGTATGTTCCTTTTCACCGTTGCCGATGTCAGCCCCCAGCGCATAATAATTAATCTGCAAAATGCTGAATGCTGTGTAGGTCAGCAGCAGCCAGCCCGCCAGCCACCACTCCGCGCTGATGCTGCCGCCGGGAAAGGTAAACAGCATAAAGAACGAAAGCGCCAGAACCGGCATGGCAGGTAACATCCATTTTTTACGGTTCGGGTAGGCATCGGAAAGCCAGCCGATGATGGGGTCTTGCACCGTATCCACCAGCCGAACGAGCAGCAACAGCACGCCTAAGGCTTGTAGCGAAATGCCATGCTCGAGCGCGTAATATTGCGGCAGATGCACATAGAGCGGAAGACCCGCAAACGCTAAGGGAAAAGCCAGTGCCGCATAACCAATAGGGTGAAAGGAAGCGGCTTTGCTCAAAGTTTTTAATCCTTCGTGTTCAGCAATTTGGCGCGGAGCTCGGGGCGCTCTGTATCCGGCGAGAGCCAGATATCCATAAATGGAATCAGCAGGTTTTTCTGCGTTAGGTCGCCTTGTGATTTTCCGTTATAATAAAAAGTCACCTTCTCCTGCGGTACATACAGCGCGGTGATGCGGTCACCTTCTTTTACGTCTTTAAACAATTTTGAGAGCGCTTTGTTTGCTGCTGCTAAATCTTTTTCACCGAGGTTATGCAGACGCTTCATTTCCTCAACGGATTTTTCCACCAGCTGTTTCGTGGTGAACTTCATTTTGTAGGTGATGCTGAGTGCGAAAGGGCTCTTGTACGACCACTTAGCGGCGTCAGTCCAGATGCTGCTGTCATACACGTCAAAGAACGTCCAGCGCAGCGTGCCCGCGCCATAAGGCTTTTCGCTTTTAATGGCGGCATAAATTTCCTGCGGCTTTTGGAATGCCTGCGCTTCCGCGCTTATCAGCGTGCACAGCATCGCAACAGACATCAACAATTTACGCATGTTCCATCTCCACCTGCATCACATCCGTGCGCGCGGCATCAAAGCCGCCGATGCACAGCGCCAAGTAAAAGCGCCAATTGCGGATGAATGTTTCATCATACCCCAATTTGCGGATTTCCGGCTGCTGTTTGTCAAAGCGCTTCAGCCACTCACTCAAGGTGCGCGCATAATCCTTGCCGAAGCAGAACATTTCGCGGCAGGCAAGGCCAGCCTTCATCGCCTCTTCGCGGAAGACTTGGATGGAAGGCAGCATGCCGCCAGGGAAAGTATAGGTGCGGATGAAGTCGCTGCGCACGCGGTATTCCTTGAACATATCGTCACGAATCGTGATGGTCTGCACCACAGCTTTGCCACCTTCTTTCAGGTTGCTCTTCAGCATTTTGAAATAGGTCGGCCAATAGCGCTCGCCCACCGCCTCGAACATCTCGATGGACACAATCGCATCAAACTGCCCTTTGGTATCGCGGTAGTCCTGCATTTTGATATTTGCCTTGCCGTTCGTGCGCTGTTTGGCGATTTCAAATTGCGATGGAGAGATGGTTATACCGGTCAGTCCATGCCCTTTGTTTACGGCCGCTTCGGCAAAGCCGCCCCAGCCGCAACCGACCTCCAGAATATTTTCATGCGATTTTTCGAGCTTACCGAGGATGCGGCCATACTTCGCCTGCTGAGCTGATTCGAGCGACAATTTCTGCTGCTGGTATAGGGCCGAAGAATAGGTCATGCTTTCATCCAGCCACAGCTTATAGAAGTCATTCCCCACGTCGTAATGTTTACGGATGTTGCTCTTACTACCACGCTTGCTGTTGCGACGCAGCCAGTAATTCGCCACGAAAAACATCATGCGGTTTAGCACATTTCCATGCGCATAATGCTCAACATAATCAAGGTTTTGTGTCAATAACTTAATCAAAGTCTCGAGGTCGTCTGAATCCCACAAGCCTTCAATATAGGTCTCGCCCATACCGATATCACCACGGCTTAAAAGCGCATCCACCACCGTCCATTCATGGATTACGGCGTGTGCTTTATAGCCGGGTTCTTTTCCCTTAATTTGGTGCACAGCACCGTCCGGCGTGTGGAGGGTCAGCTCGCCATAATGCAAGCGCGAAAGCGCCTCCATAAATCGGCGATACATCATAGAACGTGGAATAATCTTCATCGTGTAATCTCCTCACCCGGTGCGGGTGGCTTTTTAACATAACGTATGCGTTTTGACACCAGCTTTATCGCCTGCCAGTGAATCAACCCGATCACCTTCAGGGTGATAAGCGGATATTGCAGGGCGCTGCGAAACAAACTGCGCGTATTTAATTCATGCCTTTTTCCTACCAATGACGTTTTCAGCATTTCGCCTTCTGCGTCAAAATAGTCAATCCACACACCAATTTTGTCTTCTTTGTAGGCGAAGCGGAATTTGTAATACCCCTCTACCTTCAAAAACGGTGATACGTGGAACATTTTTTTGGCTTCCAGTATATCGTCCTGCGTGATGGCACGCTTATCGTCATGGAAACTGATGTATGAATGTTCCTCGCCGAATGTATTGCTGACTTCACTCACCACCGCCCGCACACCGCCCTGTTTATCAAGGCAAAACCAGAAGCTAACGGGGTTGAAGATATAGCCCAGAACACGCGGTAATGTTACCACCACCACCCCACCATCCGCTACTTCTTTAAGTCCCCATTTTTTTAGGATGTTTTCAATCCAGTCCTGCATCGGTGTGCCGTCTTTTTTGCCGTGGTCTTTGTCGCACACGCTAAAAAAATTGAACCGGTTCAGTGAAATACCTCTGATGGCGTTCAGGCGCTCTAGCTCTTCAAGGCGCAGGCACAGGTAATAGACTTTATATCTGAATTTATTTTGGCGTGGTTTCAGGCGTGCATGCATCACATCCGCCATGAACAAGCCACCCGCAATGCTATTTGGGTTCATGCCCACGGCACCATTGCTCCCAGCTTGGTTGCCACATTCACCGCGCTCATGATGCCATCCTCATGGAAGCCATAACGCTGATACGCACCGCAATACCACACCCCGCCCTTGCCCTGAATAAGCGGCATCGAGCCTTGCGCTGCCACCGCTTCTTTTGTGAATACCGGATGGCTGAATGTGTGGGTGTTGAATACCAGCTCCGGCTTCGGCAGGGTAATGGGGTTTAAGGTCACGAACAGCGGATATTTCTTGTCGATATTCTGTAAATTGTTCATCCAATAGGTCACGGCGATGTCATTTTCTTTTTTTGCCATGTCGCGCAGATAAATCCAGCTCGCCCAGCAATTGCGGCGCTTTGGCATCTGGCTGCTATCGCGGTGCAGCACCACCTGATTCGGCTGGTAGGTGAAGCTACCAAGCAGCCTGCGTTCGGTTTCATCCGCATCGTTCAGCATGGCGAGTGCTTCATCGGCATGGCAGGCTAAAATCACGTTGTCATAGGTCGCCACACCGCCTTTGGCATCAGTCACTTCCACGCCATTTGCCACGCGCCGCAGGTTTGTTACGCCGCAATTTTCGCGAATCTTCTGTTTAAACGGCGCGGTGATTTTTTTTACATATTCACGGCTACCGCCCGTCACCGTATACCATTGCGGCTGGTCGGCAACCGTCAGCAATCCGTGGTTTTGAAAGAATCGTACGAAGGTTTGCGCGGGGAACTCCAGCATGGTCGCCGTGGGGCAACTCCAGATAGCACCGCCCATCGGCAGCAAAAAATGCTCACGGAATTCGCGACCCAGTTTTAGTCTATTGAGCAACTGGCCGAGGGTAATGGTCGCCGTTTCTTCAAGTACCTGCGGGGCCTTTTTGAAAAAGCAGCGCATATCGAGCAGCATTTTATAAAAGGACGGGCTCACAAAATTGCTGCGCTGACCGAATACGCTGAGTAGGCTTTGGGCGCTCCATTCTAGTTTGCCGCCATCAATGGAAATACCGAAAGACATGTCACTTTTTTCAATCGCCACGCCAATATGCTTGAACAGGCCGAGCAGATGCGGGTAATTGCGGTCATTACACACAATAAAGCCCGTATCCACGGGGATTTTGGTGCCATCATAATCCACTTCCAGCGTGCGGGTATGGCCCCCGATTCTAGGCTCTTTCTCATATAAGGTGATGTCGTGGTTTTTGTGCAGCAGATAGGCTGCACCCATCCCTGAAATTCCGGCGCCAACAATGGCAATACGCATGTATGATTCCTTACAAGAAATATGTAGCGCGAGTGTAATAAAACACCCCGTACCAGTAAAGCGCGATTATGCGCGCAGCTTCATGTTTTTACGGGTGATAATATCCGCCGCACTTTCTGTGGGCAGCCTTATAAGCTCTGCCTCTCCGTGCGTTCTAACGCCTGCGGCATTGGCTTCGTCCGTATCAATATGCATTTCGGTCACATAGCCCTTTTTTACCCGCACCAGCGTGTTCGCGAACAGCACACTACGTTCACCATCGCCCACGCGCACATTCACATAATCACCATCTTCCAACTTTAGCGCCTTTGCATCGGAAGGCGACATATGGATGTGCCGCGCCGCAATAATCAGACCATTTGTTTCCACCTCCCCCTTGGGGCCGCGCAACCGCACGGTAGGCGTGTTCTCTGTTTTACCTGAGGGGCGCAGTGGCGCCTCAAGCCCCAGCGTGAATGTGTCTGTGCGCGAAACCTCTATCTGGTTAAAATCACGGCATGGGCCCATCAACCGTACATTTTTCAATGTCCCTTTTGGCCCGACTACTTCGATGGTTTCCGCCGCCCCCCACCCTTCTGTCTGCCTTAATTTCTGTGCTGGTTTTAGCTGGTACCCCTTACCGAACAGCGCTTCCACCATCGGCTGTGTCAAATGAGCATGGCGCGCGGAAACCGCCACAGGCAAGCGCCAGTCCTTCGGGGTGGGCGCTGGTTTTTGCTGCGTCAGTGTGTGCAGTGTTTCCTGTGCAATCATGTATTGCTCACAGGTTTGGGTTACAATCACCTTAATGCGTGAATCATAGGACTGCACCTGCGGCGCCTCAAACCCTTGCAGCTTTACCGCGCGGTTTTTATCATCATCCAGATGCAGGCCGATAAACTCAAATTTATCGCAAATGCGGTGGCGCATGGAGGCAGAATTTTCACCAATGCCGCCGGTAAAGGCAATCACGTCCACACCGCCCATCACCGCAGCATAGGCGCCGATATATTTACGTGCACGGTATGCATATACGTTAATCGCAAGCTGCGCAGCAGCATTGCCCTCGGCGGCTTTTTGCTCCACCTCACGCATATCACTCGTGCCAGCAAGGGCTTTAAGGCCGCTTTCGCTGTAAAGCGTGGCTTCAATCTGTTCGATGTTCAGATTTAATTTTTGCTGCAAAAACGAAAACATGCCGGGGTCTACATCGCCCGAGCGCGAGCCCATCACCAGCCCTTCCAGCGCCGTCATTCCCATTGAATTATCGACCGAAAATCCGCGGTTAACCGCACACACGCTGGCACCATTGCCTAAGTGGCAGCTGATAATTTGCAAGTCCGTGACGGGCTTTTTCAATTCTTTTGCAACGCGCAGTGCCACGTATTTATGCGAGGTTCCATGAAACCCATAGCGTCGCAAACCAAGTTTTCGCCAACTTTCCGGCACGGCATAGGTGTAGGCCTGTTCAGGGATAGTATTATGAAACGCCGTATCAAACACCGCCACCTGCGGCAGTTCTGGCCAGCATCGTTGGCTGATGCGTATGGCTTCTAAATTCGCGGGGTTGTGCAACGGCGCCAGCGGTGTGCATTCTTTAATCGCCTCTATCACCTCAGTGGTGATAATGGTCGGCTCCTGAAACCGCGCGCCACCATGCGCCACACGGTGGCCGATGGCTTCGAAGTTTTCATAGCCAAATTCTTTGAGCACCTGCGGCACGTAGTGGATAGATTTTTCCAGAGTGCCCAGCTTTTCCGTGCGGTGCTTGAGCTCACCCGCTTCGCCGCCGCAGCGGTAATGAAAACGGCACTCGCCATTTTTGAACCCTTCAAACTCGCCTTTAAAAATACGGCTATCCTCAATCGCTGTGTCAAACACACCGAACTTAAGGCTCGAACTACCGGCGTTTAATACGAGTATCTTCATTCGCTCTCACTTGCTAAACATCAAGGCAACGTTGACAGAATCCATTAAAAGGCAAATGCTGGCGCAGCATATGTCAAATTCGGCCCCCGCGCAATGTTGCAGGGGGAAATTCAAAGGAGATTCCCCCCATGGTTGATATCGCAAGCCTCAACGGTTATCGCTTTGAAGATATTACCGTTGGGATGTCCGCCATTTACAGCCGCACGATTACCGACACAGATTTGCGCAATTTCTCCGGCGTTTCGGGTGACACTAACCCCATGCACCTGAACGAGGAATATGCCAAAACTACCTTTTTCAAAGGCTGTATTGTGCATGGCCTGCTCACCGCCAGCCTGCTTTCCACCGTGTTGGGCACAAAGCTGCCGGGGCCAGGAAGCCTTTACGTTAGCCAAACGCTGTATTTCAAAGCGCCGGTGCATGTGAATGAAACGGTCTACGCCAAGGCCACCGTTACCAAAATAAACCCTGAAAAAAGGCGCATCACGCTGCAAACGCAGTGCTTCGTGAAGGACAAACTTGTGCTTGACGGCGAGGCCGTGATGCAACTGCCTTAGGCTTTATTCCATGGCATATAGGCCATCAGCTTCGCAAGGCCACAAAAGCCCGTCATGCCTGCAACTATCAGGCCAAGCCCGAAAAAGCCACTAAGGATAAAAAATCCAGCGCTTAAAAAATAACCGAACACACTACCGAGCAGCACGCCAATACCAATCGTCAGTTGCACCTGCCTATCAAGCGGCAGAAAGAAAGAGCCGGATTTTTTAACTGGCAACCCCGCCTCACCCCACGCGGAAATACCACCCTCGAGGTTATAGACATCCAAATCCGGCATTTCGCTGAGCAGCTTAGTGCACGCATTGCCACCCCTTCCGCCCTTCTGGCAATGGATTACCAACTTCCTGCCTGTGCAATCTGGTAAGTCGCTGCATTTCACATTTGCAAGCGGCATCAGTACCGCACCTTTGATGCTAGCAGCGGCATGTTCTGCGGGTTCGCGTACATCTAGCAGCACGGCCTCGCCCTTATCCATCCAGTTTTTTAATGTTTTTGCATCCACAGTACGCATCGCCATACCCACCTCCGATACATTAGAAATATATAATATAATAACGTAGAATTATTTGCGGCAATATATCAAATGAAGCGTAGAAAGCAGCGCTTGCGCTTCTGCGCTTACCAAATAGTAGTAGACTGTCTGGCCGCTTTTTTCATAATCCACCAGCCCTGCTTTGCGCATTTTCGCCAAATGCTGCGACACTGCAGATTGCGATAAACCAGAGAGCTCCGACAACTGCCCTACCGATTTTCTTTCATCTACCAAACCACATAACATTCTTAGCCTCTGTGCATTGGCAAGCTGCTTCAGCAATACCTCTGCCTTCTCGGCATTATGTGCCATTTGCGAAAGTGAAATTAATTTTTTTGCCTTATTCATATTGACAATATATTAGATTATACTAATATAGTCAAGTAAGAAAAATACTCTAAAAGGAGCAGGCTTATGAAAGACTATCTTGAAATTACCCGCGGCATCTCCGCAAATTTAAAAGCTCTGCGTGCCGATATCACGGATACGATGCAGGGCTTCTCCGCCATGGCAAAAGGCGCTACTGCGGATGGTGCGCTTGATAAAAAAACCAAAGAATTGATTGCGCTGGCGATTGGGGTTTCCACACGCTGCGATGGCTGTATAGGCTTTCACGCCGAAGCGTTGGTAAAATTAGGCGCTACTAAACAAGAGGTGGAAGAAACCCTCGGCATGGCTATTTATATGGGTGGCGGACCTTCTTTGATGTATGCCGCAGATGCCATGCTGGCATTCGAACAGTTCTCCGCAAAAGCTGCACATGCTTAAAAAAACAAGGGTTTTGGTAAGCCCAGACAATGCGACGAGAGAGGGAACAAAATATAAAATAAACTAAGCTATTGATAAATATTGTTAATTATCAATAATACGCTTTTACTACTTTTTAACCAGTGCTGTTATATGCTCATAGGTACGTGTTGGCTTAAGTCAGACCTCATGGAGCAAGCATGGCCGCAAAGCCTATACAGCAGCATTTTTTTATCCAGCGTGGTGAAAGCGAAGGCATCGGCCAGATTCCTACTGACATTTTGCATGCAAAATCTTACATGGAGCTTGCGGCCGATACAGGTTACACCCAATGGAAGAAGCATCGCCGCGAGGCGAAAAAGCGCGAGGACCTGAGTGGTCAGGAAGTCGATTTAAAAACACAGCTCCGCGCCACCGACAAATTTTTGGATAAAGCGTTCACGGGCACATCGCTGATAGAGCAAACGACAGAGCGCGTGGCTGCGCTGCACACCGGCAATGGTGAGCCCATCCGCATTTCTTATCCCTTCAGTTACGGCAGCGAATTTGGCAGCAAAAACTTTCTTGCCGTGGGCTTTGCGGAAGAGTTGCAAAGCCGCCTTGTACATTCGCTCCGCAAACATCCCAAAATGCATGACCGTGAATTTGTGGTGGCAGTGGATCACCGCATCATGCAAATCAGCAAATGTAACCGCACCGATGCCTCTGAGGCAGGTCGTATCTCCATGCAGCATTTATTTGGCGGCGATGTGCGCACCAACGCGATTTACGTACTGGTGGATGATGATTCTGAAATGGGCAGCACGCTAGCCAATATGGGGCATTTTGTGGTGCAAAATGGTGGTAAAGTCGCAGCCTTCGCGGTGCCCGCCATCATGCCGGGTGGTCAGCATTTAGGTCTGCGTGAGAAAACCAATGAGGTGCTGGGTGATAAATTTAATATGCCAGAGCTTGAGCGCATGCTGGCGCGTTATGGCATCACTCCTGACACGCTTACCAACAATGAAGGCATTCTGCTGTGGGGCATGGCTGCCGATGCAAGCAAAAGCCGGGATCAAGACACGTTCACTGCCTTGCTGGCGGATGCCGGCATCAAAAAGGAAGACCTAAAAATATATGAAGTGGCGAATGGCTCGCCTGCGCAGCTCGAAAAAGCGTTTTTAGACCCACCTTACTCGCTCGCTGAAATCGCGCAGCGTGCCGATGGTGAACTGCCCAACCGCAAAACCGACAGGAAGAGGTAAGCCATGGACAAGAAAAATTCATGGAAAAAGAAATCCGCCGCCTACCCTCAAGAATGGGTGATGACAGAAGAAGAGCAGAAAAAAGCGCTAAAAGAGCGCGAAGCCATGGCCGAAGCGTATAAGGCGCATAAAAAATCCGATTCTGAGAAATAACTTTTCCGCACCCATCACATGCCAAGGAATCTTGAAAAATTCGCTTACTGAAATCAGCTTAGAAGTTTCAAGCGACTGATTTTAAAGGGCTATAAGGTCTTTTTAGTCCGCGAAGAATTATAGGCGGTTTAAAAACTGCAGCGCGATTTTTCTACTCCGCCTACCCCATTTTTAAACCTGAACCTTGCTATAGCCTTGCCAGAGATTGCTTCTGATGAGCAGTCTCCTTTTGCGACACAGCCCACAGTCGGGTTAGGATTTCTTAATCCTGTTGGCAGTAGTAAACGCTGGGAGATAAATGAGTGTATCTAAATAAGCGCTTCCGTGGTAGAAAGAGCTGTCTGCACGGCCTTAACATGAATAATGCCTCCCGCCTCTCTCCTCTTTTACGCCGTTGGGTTACCTATGCATGAAAAGAAAAATACGATTCTGGTGGTAGACGATGAGCCGCAAATTCAGAAAATGCTAGGCATTCTTCTGGAGGCCGAAAATTTCAAAATTGTTGAAAGCACCTCCGGCAAGCAAGCCATACGCATGTGTGTTTCCACAAAACCAGATTTAATACTGCTCGACTTAGGCCTACCGGATATGGATGGGAAGGACGTTATCACCGCCATCCGCGAGTGGTCGCAGGTGCCGATTATTGTGCTTTCTGCACGTGAGGGCGATGATGAAATCACCGCAGCACTAAATTTGGGTGCCAATGATTATGTGACAAAGCCCTTCAATGTGAGTGTGTTGCTGGCCCGCATGAATGCCTCGCTGCGCACCTGTGCTGTTCGCGAAACAGGCGAGCCGGAACTATCTAATGGGCCGTTACGTATGGATTTGGTTCGCCATGAAGTGTTTTTGAATAATGCGCTGCAGGCGTTTACGCCTAAGGAATATGATTTACTCCGCTATTTTATGGTGAATCGCGGCAAAATGCTTACACACAAAGAAATACTTAACAAGGTTTGGGGCGCTGCGCATGGGGAAGATGTCGTGTATTTGCGCGTTTATATTGGGCAGATTCGTGAAAAAATTGAAGCCAACCCTGCCGCCCCTATTTTCATCATGACCGAACCCGGGATTGGGTACCGGATGGAAGTCATCCCGCAGCCCATGTCTCAGGTGGCCTAAATAGATTAGGCCCTAAACTTTACGCGCATCTTACACATAATGCTGTTTACCCTGCGGTAACCTTGTGCAGAGTCTGCGAAGGTGCGTGGCTATGACCACGCCTTCGAAAAAT
The DNA here is from genome assembly GCA_964467255.1 of uncultured Rickettsiales bacterium. Lineage (GTDB taxonomy): Bacteria > Pseudomonadota > Alphaproteobacteria > Rickettsiales > RGZB01 > CAYXPR01. The sequence continues at coordinate 21,225 of CAYXPR010000002.1, forward strand.
TTTAAATTTCTGGAAAACCTTGCTTATAAGTCAGCGCATTGGGCAGGAAGCCCGTGGGCTTATTTAGGGGCCGTCGGGTTCACCATTGCGTGGCTAATCTCGGGCATATTCGTACATTTTTCGGATGATTGGCAGCTGGTGATGAAAACCGCCAGTGGCATCGTTACTTTTCTGATGGTGTTTTTGATTCAGCGTTCACAGAATAAAGATTCTCTGGCTATGCAAATCAAGCTGAGTGAGATTATCGCGGCATTACATGGCGCCAACAACCGCATGATTAGCATCGAAGACCTAAGCGAAGGCGAAATCAACACCCTACAAAAAGAGTATCAGGATCTCGCCACGCACATTCACAAAGATAATGAAACGTCTACCCATCCCGTTTCCGTAGAAGATATCATCAAGCCATAAGGCCAGCCCTTACGCCCCTCTTATGCATAAACTCTTTTACCCTGCGGTAACCTTGCGGGGACTGCCCTAGATTGCATCTGTACATTCAAACAAAGGAGCTTACTGATGAAAACACTAAAAAATATAGCGGCCATAACCGTAACGGCAGGACTGCTTGCTGCGTGTGGCAATACCCCGGGTGACCGCGCACTCAGCGGCGCAGGCATTGGCGCTGGCGTGGGCGCTGTTGGGGGAGCGGTTATGGGCGGTAATCCGGCGGCAGGTGCTATTGTTGGCGGCGCAGTCGGCGCCGCGGCAGGCGGCCTGACCAAAAAGAAAGATATTAATCTCGGCAAGCCACTTTGGCGCTAATTCATTCAACTCTAATGAGATACGTATGTTGCACTATATTATTACTTTTTTCATTCTGGCGGTGATTGCCAGTGTTTTAGGCTTTGGCGGCCTAGCCGCTGACTTTGCCAGCATCGCGCGGATTCTCGCGGGAATCTTTGTGATTCTTTTTGTTGTGAGCCTCATTTACAGCGCAATTACTGGCCGCAGGGCAGAGCCACCACTATAAAAACAAAGACATCTTTTGATAGAAAAAGGAGCCATTTGGCTCCTTTTTCTTGTCTCGCTACACCGTGTTTTTGTTGCTGGTTTTTATGAGGTGTTTGATAAGCACAGCCTGTAGCTGATGGGGGTTAAACGGCTTGGTAATGTAATCATCCATTCCAGCCTCAAGGCATTTTTCACGGTCGCCTTTTAGGGCATGTGCTGTCATCGCAATAATAGGGATATGCGAGCTATTGCCCGCACGCTCAAAACCTCGAATCTGCCGTGTGGTTTCATACCCATCCATGAGCGGCATTTCTACATCCAGTAAAATGAGTGAGTATTTGGCCGGAGAAAATTTGCTAAGAGCTTCTTGCCCGTTATGCGCCACATCATAGCGATAGCCAAAGTTTTCGAGTAGGTTAGTTGCAACAAGAATATTCGGCTCGTAGTCTTCCACCAGCAGAATCGGTAGGTTTTTGGTATTGGCCTGTATATCCAGATAGATAATGTTCTCCTGAAGTGCAGAGCTGCTCTCGGTAGCTTCAACAGGAAGGCTTAAATGCAGGGTAAAGGCCGAGCCGATGCCAACCTCACTGGTGACCGATATAGAGCCGCCCATTTGCTCCGCCAAGGCTTTAGAGATTGCAAGCCCGAGGCCTGTGCCGCCATATTTACGAGTGATAGAGGAATCCGCCTGTATAAACTTGCCAAAAATCTGGGTGATTTTATCCTCAGGAATTCCAATGCCAGTATCTTTGACCACAATTGCGAGCTCCTTCTTTCCGTTCCCCTTACCACCATTTTCAAAGAGAATAGACACACTGCCCTGATCCGTAAACTTCACGGCGTTGCCAACCAAATTTAGCAAAATCTGCCGAATGCGCGCACTGTCGCCGATAAATGTTTTATAGAGGCCGGCATCATAGTGAACATTGAGAGCAATATTTTTTTCTTGTGCGCGCACGGCCATCACGCTAACCACGCGCTCTAATAAAGCAATCATATTAAAAGGGGTTTCTTCGAGTTGAATGACTTCCGATTCAATCTTATCAATGTCGAGTAAATCGTTAATCAGCACCATGAGCCCATCTGCGCTGACCTGCAATACGCTCACACATTTTTTCTGTTTCTCATCCAGCTTGGTCGTCAGCAAAATATTAGCCAGCCCGATGATGGCATTCATCGGCGTTCTAATCTCATGGCTCATGTTAGCTAAAAAATCAGATTTTGCCTTGTTCGCTTTTTCAGCAAATTCGCGGTTTCTATCAGCTGTGTCCTGCTTTGCATCCGTTTCAGCTTTTAAATTCTCTGCAATAGATATATTCGACTGGGCTAAATCCTGTGCAACATGGGTTAAGCCTAGCGCGTGCGCAGCGGCAGTTTTTTTTGCATCCCACTGCACATAAATAAATACTAGGATAAACGCGAGAGAGGCGGCAGCAATAAATAATTCATTTTCCCGTTGTGCCCCGCCCACGCGCAACGTAACCACAAAGCGCAAGAGGCTTGTGGCAAGAATAATATATAGGCCATAGTTTAACAGGAATCTCTTGAACACAGCCATGTGTTTTATTACCGAATGTCTGTTGTGAGGCCATCAAAGAACGCACCCAGCACACCTGCAGTGTGGGAAGGTAAAAATGCTTGCTTGAGCAACGTTCTCGGCATGTGGTTGAGGCGACGAAAGCTGAGAAACATAAAGAAAGCCAATAGCGCAAGAACTAGCACCACTGCTGCGGCAATAATCATCATCGCCACGTGTGAGCCTACTCCATAATGGAGCAATGTAATATAAGAAACGTACAATCCACCCACAAGCAGTGTGCTTATTATCATCGCAATGACGATGGTTAGCCCTACTATCACGATAATGCCAGAAAGCAGGTGCTGGAACAGCCACCTGCCATAGGCTCTTTGTCCGAGGCTGGCTATGGCAAGCAGCTTTTCCATGATATATCCTATTGTATAAAATTAGCGGCGAAGCAGTGCGCCAAGCACTACACCCACACCCAGTGCAATGACACTGGAGCGCACGGGGTTGGCACGGATTTCGCCGGTTACCTTATCACTCGCATATGAAATTTCATCGCTAGCAGAATTAAATGCCTTCCGCACTTTGCGCCCAGCCTGATTGGCTGCACTCTGCAGTTCTTCTTTCATTTCATGGGCCGAGTTCTTCAGGTTTTTGGCGGTATCGTCTTTTGCTTTAGAGGGAAACATAAACATACTCCTTCAGGTTAAAATTCATTACGTGACAGATTGCGAGGGTTATTGCTTTTCTTCAATCGTTTGCGTTGTTTTGCTTGTGGTGCTTTTGTTTAAAAGACCCTTAGGGTCTCTGGTTGTTTTTGATTTCACCACTGCATTTTTATTGCCGTATTCATCCACATCTACTTTAGTAGACGTTTTACGTTCAATGGTTGTTCCGTTGGCGTCTGTTGAGCTCGTTGTTTTTTCATACTTACCTGGTGCTGGCCATGTCGTTGCGCAGGCGCTAAGGCCTAGTGCTAGGGCTGATACGGCCACAAGCGTGGATAATTTCTTTTCCATAGTTTTTCTTTCGTTTACGTTATTGTGGATAAAATGGTTTGTTAAATACGGTCGGTAAACACTGAGATACGGTCGGTAAACACTAAGATAATGAGTGCGAGAAAAGCCACGCCCGCGCTACCATTAGGAACATAGTCCCAGTTCTTACTCTGCGGCCATGTCGGTAAAACACCCAACAAAAGCACCGCAAAAATAACCAGGATGATGGTTGAAGTTCTCATAAGAAATCTCCTTCGTTGGGACACCTTATGAAATGACAGGATTTTTACAAAGATACGATGCGGGTTAGTTGCTATGAAATAAAGAACCCGTAAGAACCCCGCCTTTAGGCAGAAAAAGTAAGGGTAAATACGGCGCCTTTGCTGCCCGCGCGGTTGGCTGCCACAACCGTTCCACCTAAAAGACGCATAATCTCACGACAAATAGGCAACCCAAGGCCTGTACCTGCGTGATGGTGATCTCCGCTGGCCAATCGCGTATATTTTGAGAAAATTGCCTCTAATTTGGTTTCTGGAATGCCGGGGCCATTGTCGTATATGCGGATGATGACCTGCTCTCCGATTTTTTCATATTCTACATCGATGGCTAAGTGAGATGGGCAGTATTTTGCCGCGTTGTCTAGTAGAATGCAAATTGCCCGCATCAACAATACGGGGTCCGTGGTAACAGGAAAAGTAGCAGGAATAGCCTTGATGTGAATATCGCACTCGGCCAAACGCTGCCCCAGCAGCAGCACACAGTCCTCCAGCAGCAAATCCATCACGTAGAGTTCTTTTTTTACCTTCACCACACCACTTTCAAGCCGAGCGATGTCGAGGATGTTCGTGACAAAGCTATCAAGGCGATAGGCTTCTTGAAGTGCCGTGTTGATAAGAATGTCTTTTTTCTCGACGGTAAGTTTGGCTTTAGTGCGCTCATGGATTTCAAGCGAGCCAATAATACAGGCCAGCGGTGTTTTTAAATCATGGGAGACCGCTGACATCATGCCGCGGTGCAGCTGTTCGCGCTCTTGTTCGAGCAGGGCACTTTTTTCAACAGTCGTGCTCTCTGGCGGCTTTATTTTCATGGTGTATTCTGCTCTTTGGCCCGTGAAATAGCTACAAACAAATACGCCACCCTAACAAGAGTGGCGTATTTGTTTGATTAGGTTGTTTTAGCGAACGATAACAGTCGCGTCGTGGCCATCATCACCCGTGGTGCCTTTTGCACCCGTATTGCCTTTAGTGCCCTGGCTTCCCGTTGCGCCTTTGGCGCCCGTGTTGCCCGTATCACCCGTATTGCCCTGGCGGCCCGTTGCGCCAGTGTAACCGGTGTTACCTTGGTTGCCAGAGGCGCCCGTTTCACCAGTATAACCCGTGTTGCCGCGATTACCCGTGGCACCGGTTTTGCCAGTGTAGCCAGTATTACCCTGATTGCCAGTATCGCCTTTTGGGCCAGCAGGACCTGTGCATGCGCCCAGTGCGAGTGTAAGGACCAGTAGTGTAGATGGGATTAAATATTTCATACAATAACTCCTAAAAAATGATTTATGTTTGAGCGCGGTAGCTTAGGCAGACACACTTTCTAAAGAATGCCTGCCTATTTAAAGTGAACGTGTTTATTGCTTGGTTTCAGACCAGTTCTTTAGTTCTTTCCACCATTTATCCAGCTTTGCATCGGCCTTCTGTATCATGGTTGGGTCTTTCTTGGTGATATAGCCTTGCAGTTCACTCAGGTCTTTGCGCATTGCGGTGATATCCGGATGGCGTGCTTTATAGCTACTGTTTTTCTGCATTTCATCCAGCGCCTCATCGGCGTGCTTTAATGCATAGCGCGCACCATCATAGTTTTTGCCAGCAATAAAGTTGCGGGCAAGCGCCAAATTATCGCGTGCTTTGTCATTAGGCACAGAGACCGTGCTATCTACCGTTACGACTTCTTCTGTCAATTTTGCAAGCTGCTTGTCGGCCTCTTTTAGCTTACCTTCCGCAATTGCAGTTTCAGTGGCCTTTAGATATTTCTCTGCCTTATCGCCCGTTAGATTTAACGAGAGATACACAATGTCAGCATCCACCACCGCAAGGTCATTTTTTGCCCAAATTGGACCATTATCCACCTGCTTTACTTGAACGGGTCCGGTCTGAAGGGGAAAATAGTGATATTTATGTTCTGTATCGTATTCATACACGATGCGGCCAGAACCCACTTCAGTCACGTGCCACTGCCCGCTTGGGGCGCCCTTGATAAGCATGACCATGCTGCGTGCCTGAGAAAGATGCTGTTTTGCTAAATCGACATTTTTCATGGCGAGTGCAACGCGGGCATAATTGATATGCTCAACGAAGCTGGCAGCTGCCACGCGTGAATCCATCACTTCTTCTTTCGTGATAGGAGCAGTTGCTGTTTTCACCGTGTCAGTGGTAATAGTGTCGGCAGCATAAGACAGAGGCGCGATGGAAAATGATAGGCCTGTGCTTAGAATAGTTGTCATGAGAAGTGTTCGCATTTTCATAAGAGTGTCTTTCTTCATTAAAAGTTGTGTTTTTAGTATTTAATTTCAACGGTGACGCGACGATCTGTTTCCAGACAATTCACGAGCGCATTGCGGCCAAGATTATCGGAACACTGCGTGATGGAACCAGACTCACCCACCCAGCGTGTGTTGGCGATAGAGGTGTTAAGATAACCCTGCGCACGCAGATATTTCTCAACTACTACGGCGCGCTGCTCAGACAAACGTTCATTATCGCTATCCGTGCCGATGCGGTCTGCATAGCCGACAATATTGACGCCGCTGATGTCATCCATTGACTTCAGCTCATTGGCAAGGCTGTCGAGTTTCTGGCGCTCACTGTCTAAAAGTCGGGTGCGGTTGAATTCAAAATACACCGTGCGCTCTTCGTCGCTGATTTCGAAAGGACCATTCGGGCGAGCCTGAGTCACATAGTACGTGCCGCGGCATTCATCGCCTTCTGTTGCCCAGTCGGTGCGAACGCAGTTGCCGAACGTGTTTCGAATCACCTGACCACGCGTGTCGTGAACAACACCGTGATTATTGGATGCTCTGGCCTCTGCAGATGTAGCTATACCAAGCACCAGTCCGGCGCTGAGAATGGTAGTAAAAAGGAGTGTATTAATTTTCATGATAATCTCTTTATGTAAGGTTACGTTTTGTTATTGTTGGTTCGTTGCTTTCTTCATGTCGTCGCCAGCATCTTCCATCGCATCCCCAATTTTTTCTCCCGGGGTGCGGCTTTCAAGCTGCTGCGCGGCCTTATCAACGCCATTCGGTAATTCGTTAATGCTGTCGCTGATTTTTTCTCCGACATTTCGCTGATCGGGTGCGGTGAGTACGAAATAGCCGACGATGGCAACGATGACGGCTAGACCCGCTATCGTTAAAAATTTTCCTTGGGGTTGCGTTGTCATATTGTTCTTTCTTTCAAGAAAAGATTGGAGCGTGTTTGTAGGCTAATGTGTAATGGCTCAAGCATCGGTTTTCGATACGGAGATGTATGTTTTTCGTAAAGAGTCAGTAAATTTTGAGCTTTTTGGCACCTATTCCTGCCGGTTCGGTGCATCATGGTAGAAGGTGGATTTTTCTGCTTCATGCAGATTAGCTGCCAAATCATTGTTCATTTCAAAGCGATCAAAATCTCTGTCAATCACGGGAACGTTCCGATGATAGAATTGCGTGGCAGGCGCCATTCGTTGGGTGTGCATAGCTTTTTCCTTTGGGGGTGTAAATAGTTGCTAAAGTTAATTGCGAGTCTCACCATTTCTGTACAGTGAGTAATATCTTCTTGATGCGGCGGCTCGCTCTGAAATGCTCACAAATTTTTACGAGCTGCCCTTCGTTTAGTGAGATACCGCCTTCATTTTCCATTCGCTGCAACTCATCACCAGCCAGATGTAATTCCTCTTGCAGGCTATTTAGCGCGGCAGCATTTGCTTCCATGCTTGATGGTCTGGCGGGGGCCTTATCCTGCTGGCCACACAAACGTTTGATGATGTTTTTCATGTATTTCCTGCTCTGATAACTCACATCTAATCACCAGCCACGTAAATATGTTGCAGGAAAAAGAACAGGGCGCGTAAAGGAATGGTGTGGCGGTGTGGATTGCCTACTTAGGCGCGGTGTAGGGTGGCGGCGAGCGCGGCCAGCTTTTGCGCAAGAATGTCGGGATGGATAGGCTTGCTGATATAATCATTCATTCCAGCTTCGAGGCACCGCGTGCGGTCTCCGGCTAAGGCATGGGCCGTAACGGCAATGATGCTGTTGCAATAACCCTTCTTCTGCTCCAGCGCGCGGATAGCTTTCGTTACTTCAAAACCATTCATGTCGTGCAGATTTACATCCATCAATATCGCTACAAATGGCTGGGTCGCTATGCGCACCTTTTCAATAGCCTCTTTTCCGCAGGAGGCCGCCTCAACTGCATAGCCTAAATGCTCCACCATTAAGGTGCTAACCAGCATCCCCGGTGGGTAATCTTCAACGATAAGCACAGCTAGTGGATGCAAAGAGGCTTCAGGCATACCGCCCTTATATCACACAACGCCTAGAATCGGCAGGAAAGCGTGAGTGCCCCGAAGTTTGAAGCATGGCGCTGGGTTTCATATTCTTCGGTCATAAAGACCTGCGTATAAGATAAGCGTGTTTGCCCATATGTAACGGCTAACCCCACTTGCAGGCTACCAACGAACGTTTCCTTCTCTACGTGCGGCCCTTCGCGGAAGGTGTTGCCATCCAAAAAGATGTTGCGACCGACAGCGCGCTCGCCAATGGTTGTGAATAAATACCCGCCAAGCTCTTTCGTGGGAATAAAGAAATCGGAACCAGGCAAACTGGGGCGAATGCGGGGTGGGCCGTAATCGGCAGGCAGGTCGTAACCCAAACGAAGTGTTGCTCCTGCCGCAATATCTGTATTGATGTTGCCTAGGTTAACGCCCACATGCGGGGTAATATCCGCGCCCATGCCGAACGGTGAGAATTCATAGATCCCTCGCCATTTGCGTTCATAGGTTAGAATAATCCCGGGCTCATTTTTAAGCTGATTATCCCAACCAGCAGGGTGGGGACTATCCACAACATGGTGCACAAAGGATTGGATTGGTTCCGCATAGGAAAGCGGGCCGACAACGCCCAGTGTCAGCATCACATTATCCAGCGTTCTGCCCGTGTCAGACACCATGCCAACTGAGCCATACAACCACCCCGCATAAGGCTGGTCACCAATAATCAAGTCGCGGCGGGTAAGATTTTCTGGTGCGAACATGCTTTGCCCGATAGCAAGACTCATGCGTTTATTGCCATCATTGGCTAGCGGCAGTGCGCGAGCAACGGTTCGAGCCAATCGTGGCATGTTTTCTTCAGAAGATAGCCAGGCAAAGCGTATGCCGTTGGTGTAATCGCGGTCAGAGCCTGAAAAACTATCATTTTCCAGTACCACATTAAAAATGCTTTTCTCATCTTCGCCCCTGATTTCTTCTGCGGATAAGGCCGGAAAAGCCGCCATTAGAAAATAGGACGTGAGTATAAAAAAAATCGATTTACGGCAGTTCATAGAAGCCATTGTTGCAGGTGTTTTTTTGTATTCTAAAGAACAAACCAAGCCGCCGCTCTATAATAATCGCCCGACGCGGGGGAGCCGCACCGGGCGATGTCGAGGTCGTTTGATTTGCGTATCTAGTTCTTGTTACGCAGCTTTCGTCGTGCTGCTACCACAGCAAGCATCTTCAATCGCTTTGATTTGCTTTTCAGCTTCTTCTTTAGCAAGACCATAATGTTCCTGCAGTTTTCCAAAAAAGGCATCGCGTTTACCATTATATAGCATGATGTCATCGTCTGTGAGTTTGCCCCACGTTTCTTTCAACTTGCCTTTAACCTGCTCAAACTTGCCGGCTGCTTGTTCTTTATTCATAATAATTCTCCTGTTGGTTACCGCTGCCAATGACAACGTGCACCATAAATGCCAGCCCATCGGTAAAGATACGATGCGGGTTCTGTGTTGTGCGGTAAGGAAGTAGTAAAGACACACGCATTTGCAGAGCAAATGAAGTTTCTCTCACTTAATTCTTTAAGGAATTGGCGTGCCCGACAGGAGTCGAACCTGTGACCCTCAGCTTAGAAGGCTGATGCTCTATCCAACTGAGCTACGGGCACGCAAAAAGGAATAACGGGAATATAGGGTGAAATTTGCAAGGCTGGCAAGCGACAAACCGCCGCGAAGTGCCTATTGGATAACATCTGCGGGTGATTCTTCACCGAAAAACGCCTTCTGCTCTTCCTTGGGAACCACAAACATAATCTCCCCCGGCTTGGAGTAATTCAGCAATTTTCTAGCCTGTTCATCAAGTAAATCAAGGTCAATGGAAGAGGACATCATGCCCACGCGGTGCTCAAGCCCCATTTTTTCAAGCTCGGTTTCATCCAGCCGGCCCGAAGCGTTTTCCAGCTGCGATTCCAATTTCAGCATGGTGATAAGACCGTTACGGCCACTAATCATGTGATAGGTGAAGTAGAAAAAGATCAACGCGAAAAACAGCGTGCTCAAAAGCCCGCCCATTTTTTTCCTGCGTATGGCAAAACCGCGCGCCATGAATGAACCCTACTCTACCTGAGTAAAACATTAACCCTCAAGGGGTTAGTGTAACGTAACGGACGGCGAACCTCAAGTATGAAGTCGTGCTATTTCCGGCGTGGCAGGCAATCAAAGCCCGCATAGCGTGCAGAAGTAGAGAGCGTTTCTTCGATGCGAATCAGCTCGTTATACTTCGCCAAACGGTCGGAGCGGCAAAGCGAGCCGGTTTTAATCTGGCCGCAATTGGTTGCCACGGCAAGGTGCGCGATGGTGGTGTCTTCCGTTTCGCCCGAGCGGTGTGAAAGAATGCTGCGGTAACCCGCCGCCGTCGCCAGATTCACCGTTTCCAGCGTTTCGGTCAGCGTGCCAATTTGATTGACCTTCACCAGCACGGCATTCGCCATGCCTTCTTCAATGCCTTTGGCCAGAATCTTCGGGTTGGTCACGAACAAATCGTCGCCCACCAGCTGGATTTTATCTGCCAGTGCCTGCGTGATAGAACGCCAGCCTTTATGGTCATTTTCCGCCATCGCATCTTCGATGGAAACAATCGGATAATCCGTCACCAGCGATTCGTAATATTTCACCAGCCCATCGGAATCGAGCGTTTTGCCCTCGCCTTCCAGCTTGTATTTCTTGTCTTTGAAGAACTCGGTGGAAGCCGCATCGAGTGCCAGCACCACATCTTCACCCGGCTTATAGCCCGCAGATTCAATCGCCTTCAGCACATAATCAAGCGCATCGCGCGTGCCCTTCAGGTCTGGTGCGAAACCGCCTTCATCACCCACAGCCGTCGAAAAGCCCGCCTTTGCGAGGTTCTTTTTCAGCGCATGGAACACTTCCGCACCCATGCGGATGGCATCAGTGATAGAGCCAGCGGAAACCGGCATAATCATGAATTCTTGGATATCAATTGGGTTATTGGCATGCGCGCCACCGTTAATAATGTTCATCAGCGGCACAGGCATAACGTTGGCGTTAATGCCGCCCACATAGGAATAAAGCGGAATGCGTGCGCTCATCGCCGCGGCTTTCGCCACTGCCAGCGATACGCCCAGAATAGCGTTCGCGCCAAGGCGACCTTTATTTTCAGTGCCATCGAGTTGAATCAGCGCCGTATCAATCACCTTCTGCCAGCTAGCATCCATGCCGATAATGGCATCAGCAATTTCCGTATTGACGTTCTGAACGGCTTTAAGCACGCCCTTGCCAAGGTAACGCTTCGCATCGCCATCGCGCAGTTCCACGGCTTCCAGCGTACCGGTCGAGGCACCGCTTGGCACTGCCGCACGGCCAATCGAGCCGTCTTCCAGCTCTACATCCACTTCCACTGTGGGGTTGCCGCGGCTATCCAAGATTTCGCGGGCGTAAATCGCAATAATATCAGCCATGTGTATTACCTTTAAAATAAAGCGCTATAAGCGGGCAAAGCTATAGCAGCACCGCCTTGATTACACAAGCAATTTTGAAAAACCAAAGGGGGCAATTTTGAAAAATCGGGGGGTATTAAGCAGGGGATGCTAGTTCCTGAGTGGGTCTTCCTTCAGGCGCACGTGGCTCACCACTTTTTGCACGCCCTTCACCTTGCTGGCTACCACGGTGGCAACATCCAGCTCGTTTTCGTCCTGCGCGATGCCAATCAGATACACCACCGCATTCACGGTTTCGACGTTGTAATTGATAGAACGCACGTTGCGCTCCAGCAGCAATTTGGCTTTCACCTGCGCGGTAATCCACGCATCCTTGGTATCGTTCTTGATAGAGGTTTTGTCGCGCACTTCAATTTCGTTAATCACTTCCTTCACGCCCTGGGGCTGCCATGCAAGGCGCACCGCCTCCACCTTCGATTCAGGTTTTTGCACATTGCCCGTTAGCAGCACACGGCCTTCATTCACCTCAATACTCACGCCGGAGTAAAGGTCATTCACGTCTTTCTGGATATAGAGCGAATTGATTTTGGTGCGGATGGTGATGTCGTCAATCGTATCCCCCGCTGAGCGCTCCTGCGTGACGGAATAACCCGTGGCACCCGCGCCTGCGCCTGCAGCCGCAAGGCAGCCGGAAAGTACCGGAACTAGGCTTAAAACCACACAGAGTGAAAGGTAGCGACGCAGCATATTATGATTCCTTTTCGGTTAGACCGCGCGAGAAAGCCATGCAGATTGTATATAACGCAACTTGCATGGCCACTGCCACAGCATCACATCAAACCTGATGGAAAGGGTAGCAAACTGCGGGTGTTTTGCAATGAATAACATTGCTGCGCGCTCAATGCGCCGCTGCTGATGCACGGTCAGCACCTCGTCCACCGCGCCACGCCGCGCTTTTACCTCCACCATTGCCACCACATCGCGGCGCTTCGCAACAATATCAATCTCACCCACTTTGGTTTTGTAGCGCGTGAATAAAATGCGATAGCCACGCAGCATTAAATATGCACAGGTAAAAAACTCCGCCATTTTGCCGAAGCGATAGGCTTTCTGGCGTTTTTTTTCCGTCATTCCTTCAGCTCCAGCGCGCGGCGGTACAGGTCGTTTTTAGAAAGCCCATAGGTTTGTGCCACAAAAGCAGCGGCCTCTTTCACGCTCATTTCCTTCATGGCTTTTTTAAGCGCCTCATCAATGCTGCCTGCATCGTGCGTTTCTTCTGCTGGCGGTGCAACGAGCAGCACCACCTCGCCTTTAATTTCCTCGCGCTGCTGCATTTCATTATGCAATTCGCTGAGTGGTGCGCGCACCACTTCTTCAAAACGCTTGGTCAATTCGCGTGCCATCACCGCCATGCGGTTTTCGCCAAACACCTCCGCCATATCCGCTAGTGTTTCCACCATGCGGCGCGGGCTTTCATAAAAAATCAATGTACCGGGAATGGCTTTGAGTGTTTCCAGTTTCTTTTTACGGGCTGCAGATTTAGGCGGCAAAAATCCGGCGAAGAAAAATCCGTCACTCGGCAAGCCGCTGCTCACCAGCGCCGCCAGCATCGCGCTCGCACCGGGCAGGCTTATCACATCAATGCCCTGCGCCACCGCCTCTTCCACCAATTTATATCCGGGGTCTGACACCAGCGGCGTGCCTGCGTCTGACACCATCACCACGCGCTTACCGCCCACCAGTGCGTCCATCACCTTGGGGCGCACGCTGGCCGCGTTGTGGTCGTTATACGCCAGCATACTCGCCTTAATACCGTAATGCTGAAGCAGGTGCCCCGTCACGCGCGTATCCTCGCACACCACCATGTCAGCCGCCTTCAGCGCCTCCAGCACTCGCAAAGTAATGTCTTTCAAATTACCAATCGGTGTGGCCGCCACATACAGGCCTGCCTTGAAGACTGACGCTTCCGGTTTACTTACGTCTGTGGTTTCGGTATCATCAGCGCGATTCTGACGCATGGATTAAAAATGCCTTCTTTGTTTTCGAGCAATTCCCGTTTTTATCTTCTAAGCCTGTTGTGCCTGATGGTGGCGCTGCTCGCCGCGTGCGACAGCAGGCCACCGCCGAAGCGGCTATATAGTAGCCCGGAAGTGTATCAGAGCGTGCTGCTAAATAAAAGCGAAGCCGAGGCGGTGGACGAAGATGCCCCGCCGGCGAAAGTACCCGATGATGGCAAAATTAAAATCGCGCTGCTGATTCCGCTCACCGGCGGCTCTACCGGCCTTGGTGACGTGATGCTGAACGCCGCCGAACTAGCGCTGTTCGACATTGGCGACCCTAACATTGAGGTGCTGCCGTTTGATACGCAAGGCACAGCCTATGGCGCGAAAGTAGCCGTCACCGAAGCCATTAAAAATAACGTGAAGCTCATCTTGGGGCCGATTTACAGTGAGGAGGCTGAAGCCGCCGCCCCCATCGCGGCACGAGCGGGCGTGAACATCATCGCCTTTTCAAACAACCGAAAGCTAACGGAAAAAGGCGTGTTCTTACTCGGCTTCATGCCGGAGCAGCAAATTGAACGCGTGCTGGAATTCGCACGTGGCCAGAGCATGGAACATTACTCTGCATTGGTGACGGATGATGAGTTCGGCCATGTGACGTTGGATGCTTTCAAGCGCACCTTAAGCCGCCATGCGATTGAGCCTTCCACCATCGGGTTTTACGATGCCGTAGGCAAAGCGCTTTCAACCGAGCTAAAAGAAGTGGATAAGTCTGCCGCCGTGACCAAGAATATGACAAAGCCGGATACGGCAAAAACCCACGCACTGCTGGTGCCAGAAGGTGGACGCAACGCGATGACAATTGCCGCACGTCTCTATCGCCACGGCACTAAAACAGGCCATGTGCGCTTGCTTGGCAGCGGCCAGTGGGATGATGAATTGCTGCTGGAAGAACCAAAGCTGCAAGGCAGCTGGTTTGCGACATCACCGCCCAAACAGCGCGAATTATTTGAATCGCATTTTAAAGACGTATACGGCTTTAACCCCATCCGCATTGCAAGCTTAGCGTATGACGGTATCGCGCTGGCGGCGCTGCTGGCACAGAATGACGACTTCAGCAAGTCTGCCCTTTTAAGCCCGCGTGGTTTTGCCGGGGTAAATGGCGTGTTCCGTTTTAACAAGGATGGCAGCAGCGAACGCGCACTCGCGATTATTGAAATACGCGGCAAACAGTTCGAGGAAATTGACCCCGCACCTTCCACCTTTGAAAGAAATGATTTCGGCTTCTAGCCTTCGGTGAGCTTGGCCAGCAAGCTGTTCAGCACCAGCCGCCCGCGTGTGGTGGTGCGGATATTCTCCGCCTGCCGCTCTAGCATGCCCAGCTTTATATAGTCTTCGATTTTTACTTTGAATGCGGCGGCAGATGCGCCTGCCAGTGTGAGTAGCTCTTTCTCGTTCATACCTTCTTTAAGGCGCAACCCCATCATCAGCGCTTCAGAAAATAGCTCCTCGCCCTGCACCACTTCATCAGACTGAATGCCGCAACCGGATTGCGCCACTTCATCGAGCCATGCTTGCGGGCTGTGACGCATCATCACCGCGCGGCGGCCACTGGCAGATTTAAGGCGGCTGTGCGCACCGGGGCCGATGCCGAGATATTCCCCATATTGCCAGTAGGCCAGATTGTGGCGCGATTCAAAGTTAGGCTTCGCATAGTTCGACACTTCATAGTCAAAAAGACCTGCCTGCGCTGCCATCTCGGTGGTTTTTTCATAAAGGGCGGCGGCGGTTTCATCGTCTGGCAGTTCAAATTTTTTCTGCTGATAGGCCGCATAAAACGGCGTGCCTTTTTCAATCGTGAGCTGGTAGAGCGACAAATGCGGCGTGCCGAAGGCAAGAGCTTTTTTAAGCTCCGCTTCCCACGCCGGAACGGTTTGGTGTGGGCGGGCGTAGATAAGGTCGAAGGAAAAATTGCTCCACACACTGCCTGCCATTTCTAGCGCTTTGAGCGCCTCGGCACTGGAATGTTCGCGCCCGAGAAATTTTAGATCGGCATCGTTCAGCGCTTGAATACCCATGGAAAGACGGTTCACGCCTGCTGCTTTAAAGGCTTTGAATTTTTGCGCTTCTGCGGAAGTGGGGTTGGCTTCAAGCGTGATTTCAATATCAGGCTCGAACGGAAAGTGCTTGCCCGCTGCTTCAATCACCGCAGCCACGGTTTCAGGCTGCATGAGCGATGGCGTGCCGCCGCCAAAAAAAATGCTGACCAGCTTCCGCCCTTTCAGCTTTTCAGAAAAATGCGCAAGTTCTGTGAGGTAGGCATCGCGCCATGATTCGTGCTGAATGGATTCAGCCACATGGCTGTTAAAGTCGCAATACGGGCACTTGGCACGACAGAACGGCCAATGCACATAAAGCGCCAGTGAAGAATGTTTCACGTGAAACATATGACAAAGTGTGACAACGTAAGATTACCCCTTCCGGGCGGGCTTTTTTGTGGTAAAGCAGCGCGCGATGAGTTGGTTGAATGCATCCGCACGGTGGCTGATGGCGTGTTTTTCATCCGGCTCCATTTCACCAAACGTGACGGGATAACGGTTCGGCTGAAAAATCGCATCATAGCCAAAACCCTTTTTGCCCTTGGGCGGAAATATCAGCGTGCCATAGACCTTGCCTTCGACCTCTACATGCTCACCATCGGGCCAATAGAGCGACAGCGCGCACACGAAATGCGCGTCATGGTCTTTGTCGGTGCCGGTTTGCGTCACCAGTTCTTGCCGCACTTTTTCCATCGCCATATTGAAGTTTTTTTCAGGCCCAGCCCAACGTGCGGAGTAAATTCCCGGCGCACCACTTAAGGCTGGCACGACCAAGCCGGAATCATCACTTAAGGAAATATGTTTGGTTTTTTCTGCAAAATATTGCGACTTGATGAGCGCGTTGCCGATGAAGCTATCCGCTGTTTCCTCCGGCTCTTCAAAACCAAAATCGGCCCCGCTGGTAACATTCACGCCAAACGGTGCAAGCAGCTCATTAATTTCGCGTATCTTGCCTTGGTTATGGCTGGCGATGATGATTTTTTCCCCTGCCTCGACCTTGCGCATGCTAAAGCCCCAATGCTTTTTTCTGCATGGCGGTGATGTCAGTAATGCCTTTTTTTGCAAGCTCCAGCAGCTTAGAAAACTGTTCTTCCGAGAAAGGCTCACCTTCCGCTGTTCCTTGAATTTCAACAATGCCACCCTTGCCAGTGATAACAAAATTGGCATCCGTACCCGCGCTACTATCTTCGATATAGTCTAAATCAAGCACCGGAGAACCTTGGTAAATGCCGCACGAGATGGCAGCAACGGAATCGAGCACCGGCAGATTTTTAATCTGTCCTTTTTCAACCAGACTGCGGAGCGCGAGATGCAGCGCCACGTAACCACCCGTGATGGAGGCTGTGCGCGTGCCGCCATCGGCGGTTATCACGTCGCAATCCACCGTGACCTGACGTTCACCGAGCATTTTTAAATCCGTCACCGCGCGGAGCGAGCGCCCAACAAGGCGCTGAATTTCCTGCGTGCGGCCCGATTGTTTGCCTTTGGCTGCTTCACGCGGCATACGGCTGTGGGTGGAGCGCGGTAACATGCCATATTCCGCCGTGACCCAGCCCTTGCCCGTGTTCCTTAAAAAAGGAGGTACGGAATCTTCCACTGTGGCGGTGCAGAGCACACGCGTGCCGCCGCATTCCACCATGCAAGAGCCCTCTGCGTAAGGGCTGACATGGGTTTCGAGGGTAATTTTTCGGAGCTCGGCCAGCGCGCGGCCAGAGGGACGGGAAGCAGATTTCATGAGACACCTAACATTTTTTCAGTAATAACTATTGAAATCATAACGGTCTACACTACATATTGGAAGCGTTTATACACGCGCGTAAAGATATGAAAGATAAGAAAAAGAAAGACGGCATGAAACCTAAATCAACGAAACACCCCTCGCCTGAAACCAAGGCAGAGGTAAATCCGGCTGCTGAAAACACCACAGGCACAGCAACAGAAGCACCCACTGTAGATGAAGCGGCGCTTTTAAAAGAAGAGGTCGCCGCGCTGAAAGATCAGATGCTGCGCGCCATGGCCGAGGCCGAAAACACCCGCAAGCGCACCCAGCGCGACCTTGAGGACGGGCGGAAATATGCTGTGACCTCGTTTGCGCGCGACTTGTTGAACGTGCTGGATAATTTTTACCGCACGGAAGAACATATGCCGAAGGACGCCGAAGCGCTCGACCCTGCGGTGAAGAATGTGATTGATGGCATTAACATGACGCGCAACGAGCTGGTGCGTGTGTTTGAATCGCACGGCATCCGCCGCATTGACCCCAAGGGCGAAGCGTTCGACCACAACTTACACCAAGCCGTGGCCCAAGTGCCGGATGCAAAGGTAGCGCCAGGCACGGTGGTGCATGTGGTGCAGGCGGGTTATATGCTGCATGACAGGCTGCTGCGCCCCGCGATGGTGGCGGTTTCTGCTGCACCGAATACGCCAGCTTAAATTAGGCTACATACATTCTTCGAGTGTTGCACAGGTGGCTTCAAGCACACCGTAAGAGCTGCCGACTTTGGATTCACCCACGGCGCGCACAGGCAGATAATCCTCCGCATCCAGATAAATATGGATGACAGGCTTGCGGGCTTTTTTCTCTTTTAACTCATTGCCTGTCCACCCCGCTTTGGGTTCTTCGGAGAGGGTGAGGTGCACGCGCCCCTCTTTATCCAGCCCTAGCACTTCGAACTTCAGGGTGGAAAGGCGGCGACCATCATACATCGGCAGGGTAAATTTTTTGTCCGGCTTCGCGCCCGACATAATGGCAATCACGCGGGCGCGGGCCTCGAGCACGGCGCTGAGCGGGTCAAACACACCTTTCTTTTCGACGGCAGGCACTTCCTTGCGCTTGGCACGGTTTTCACCTGGCACGTTTTTTTCAGACTTCATGTTGCCTTCGGCATCATACACCATGTCAATATGGCGGCTGCCATAGCGCATTTTAAAACCAATCGAGACTGTTTCGGGCTGATATGCGTTGCCCTTGCGGCGGATGGTGCTGATAGTTTCGCTCTTATATTGGGTGATGGCCTTGGCGATGCCGTAAGACCGGATAATCGCCTTCATCTGGAGCGTGTCGGCGCCTGATGGCTTAATTTCCGTGTATAAATCCGCAATGTGAAGGCCAGACCAATACACCCCCACACGGCGGGCAGGCAGGCTTTTTTTGATTTCCGGCACTATGGGCGGTGTTTTAAACTTAAATAATTGATTTTCATCAATCTTTGCGCTCTGCGCCTGCGCCATAATGGGCAGTAGAAGCAGTAAAAATAGTGCCGCGCGCAGGGTTGATATAAGGTTTTTCATACCCATATATCATACAAGGGTCGCGGCGCTGCCGCAATTTGATAAGCAGGTGAGACGAGTATGAATCTGGATAAATTCACGGAATCCATGCAACTGGCGATTCAAAGCGCGCAGGAACTGGCTGTTTCACGCCAGCACCAGCAGCTAACGCCGGAACATTTACTCAAAGCCCTGCTGCAACAAGGTAGCGAGCAACGGCAGGAAAATCTGGCCGAGAAACTGATTAGTGCCTGCGGCGGCAGTGTGTATGACATTAACGACTTACTGACCAAGGAACTCGACAAGCTGCCGAAGGTGGCGGGCAGCGATATGTATCTGGATTCAAAGCTGGCAGAAGTGTTTGCTAAAGCCAGCGCGATTGCCGCAAAAGAGAAAGACAGCTACACCACCTTAGAGCGCGTGCTGCAAGCCATGCTGCAAGTGGATGGCTGCAAAGCCGGACGGATTTTAAAAGACAGCGGCGTGACCGCGAGCAAGCTGGAAGGAGTGATTAAACAGATGCGAAAAGGACGTAAAGCCGATAGCGCCGGAGCCGAAAACCAGTTTCAGGCGCTCGAGAAATATACGCAGGACATCACCGAAAAAGCACGGCAAGGCAAGCTCGACCCCGTGATTGGGCGCGATGAAGAGATCCGCCGCACCATTCAGGTGCTCTCCCGCCGCACGAAAAATAATCCGGTGCTGATTGGTGAACCAGGTGTGGGCAAAACCGCAATTGTGGAAGGCCTCGCCCAGCGCATTATTTCCGGTGACGTGCCGGAAACGCTGAAAGAAAAACGCGTGCTATCGCTTGACCTCGGCGCGCTGATTGCCGGTGCAAAATTCCGCGGTGAATTTGAAGAACGCTTAAAGGCGGTGCTGGCAGATGTCTCTGCCGCGGAAGGCCAGCTGATTTTATTTATTGATGAACTCCACACGCTGGTGGGCGCAGGCGCATCAGAAGGCGCGATGGATGCCTCGAACCTGTTAAAGCCTGCCTTAGCGCGCGGCGAACTGCACTGCGTGGGCGCGACAACGCTCGATGAATATCGCAAGCATATTGAAAAAGATGCTGCGCTCGCACGCCGCTTCCAGCCTGTGTTTGTGGGTGAACCGAGCGTGGAGGAAACGATTTCCATCCTACGCGGCATTAAGGAAAAATATGAGCTGCACCACGGGATTAAAATTTCCGACAGCGCATTGGTGGCCGCCGCTACGCTTTCAAACCGCTATATCGCCGACCGCTTTTTGCCGGACAAAGCCATCGACTTGATTGATGAAGCCGCCAGTCGCCTGCGCATGGTGGTGGACAGCAAACCCGAAACGATTGACGAGCTGGATAGAAAAATCATCCAACTAAAAATCGAACGCGAGGCGCTGAAAAAAGAAACTGACGCCGCATCGAAAGATCGCCTTCTTAAACTGAACAAAGAACTCGAGGTACTGGAAAAAGAATCCGGCATTTTGAATGATAAATGGAAGAAGGAAAAAGCGCGCCTCGCCAGCGGCCAGAAAATAAAAGAGCAGCTGGAGGAAGCGCGCAAGGAGCTCGAGATTGCGCAGCGCCAAAGCAACCTCGCCCGCGCAGGCGAGCTGATGTATGGCATTATTCCGAACCTTGAGAAGGAACTGAAAAACGCCGATGGTGCCGCCAAGGGCGACATGGTGAATGAAGTGGTGACAGAAGACGACATCGCCACCGTGGTCGCGAAATGGACGGGCATTGAAGTGGAGCGTATGCTTTCCAGCGAAAAAGAGAAGCTGCTGAAAATGGAAGATGCGCTGAAGCGCAAAGTGGTAGGGCAAGACCACGCGCTGAAAGCCGTGAGCAATGCACTGCGCCGCGCGAAAGCGGGTTTGCAGGAAGAAAGCCGCCCGATGGGTAGCTTCCTGTTCCTTGGACCGACGGGCGTGGGCAAAACGGAACTGTGCAAAGCGCTCGCGCTATTTATGTTTAACGACGAAGCCGCGATGATTCGCGTGGATATGTCGGAATATATGGAGAAGCATGCGGTGTCGCGCCTGATTGGCGCGCCTCCAGGCTATGTGGGCTACGAAGAAGGTGGCAGCCTGACCGAAGCCGTGCGCCGCAGGCCGTATCAGGTGATTCTGTTCGACGAGGTGGAGAAAGCCCACCCCGACGTGTTCAATATCTTATTGCAGGTGCTAGACGATGGCCGACTGACCGATGGCCAAGGCCGCACGGTGAATTTTACCAACACAGTGATTATATTGACGTCGAACCTTGGTTCAGAATTTTTGGCCGCACTGCCGGAAGGTGCGTCGAGCGAAGATGCTCGCACGCAGGTGATGGACGTGGTGCGCCACGCCTTCCGCCCTGAATTCTTGAACCGCCTCGATGAAATCATCCTGTTCAACCGCCTGCAGCAGAAAGACATGACGGGCATCGTGAATATTCAACTCGCGCTGCTGGAAAAACGCCTTGCCGCGCAGCAGATTGAAATGAAGGTGGATGAAAAGGCGCAGATTTGGCTCGCCAAAGAAGGCTATGACGCGGTGTATGGTGCACGCCCGCTCAAACGCGTGGTGCAAAAACATGTGCAGAACAAGCTGGCCGAAATGATACTGGAAGGCGCGCTTTTACCGCATGATATTGCGGCCGTGAGCGCCGGCAAAGATGGCATCACGATTAGCGCCAAAAAAGGTAAGGCATCCAAGGCTGCTTAACTAGGCAAGATTTTCCCCATAAGGGCATGAAGGCATGGGGGTAGGAAGAATTTTCCTACCCCTTTTTTGTGCCTTGTGGACTATCACCACACCCCACAAGTAAAAATAATCGTTATTTTTCATATAGTTAATTTTACTGACAAAAGTTGGCACAGCCCTTGCATGTATTTCTGGTGGCGTAATGCCATTTTTGTAATGCAAAGGATGTTATGGTTAACCCACTTGTCAGCATACTAACCGGACAGATTGCCCCAACGGGCGGTGCCGGTGCTGGCGTGACCGCCGCAGCAGGCGGCGCGGGCGCGACCACGGGCGTATTTGCAGCACAAGGCGGCCTGCTCGCAGGGAACCCCTTTATACAATTGCTCTTAAGCCAAGACGCACAGGCTCAGGTGCAGGCACAAGGTGCCGAAGGCGGCGTGACCGGCCAGCTGATTTCCGGCCTGACGCAAACCGAACTCAGCGGCATTGCCACTGACACGCTGACGCAGCAAGATATTGACGGCATCAATAATGCCGGTGGTTATGGCCCCGCCATTTCACAGCTCATTCATACATTGAACACGCAGGATGCAACGGATGGCACCCTGCAAGCGAATGCATCACCCGTCCGTGCCAGCACGGATGCCCTCAGCGCGTTGCAATCTAAGCCGACGCAGGCGGGTGATGCTACCCTTGATGCCGATGCGCTGCAAACCGAAGCCGAAGGCTTTGACCCTGCTCTTGCCTTTACGCAAGCACAGCGCCAAGCAAAAACTGACACAAATACACAGGTTGCGACTACCCGCACTGATAATGAAAACAGCCGTTTTGACGCGCTGAAAAAAGCATTTAAAGCATTCGACACGGCAGAAAGCCAAGCTTCTGCCGCCACCGATAAATCAGCCTTGAACCGCGCCGTTGCCGCTTATGGTGGCAGCAGCGAAGCAGGTGATTTCGGTATGTCGTCAGAGAATGATGGTGGCCTCGTTGGCCTCACCAAGCAGCCAACCGCGCAAGCGGGAAGTTCGGCGGCTGACGTTTTCCTGAATAATCTCACCCACGGTGGGAAAGTTTCGGAACCACTATCATCGGCTGTAGTTGCGGCTAAAAATCCTGTTCCCAATTCCCTTTCCCAAAACCCAACTGCAGCCGAACAAGTTTCCCTCCGCATCACCAACGCCTTAGAGAGTGGTGAGAGCCGGATTACACTTCACCTTGACCCCGCCGATTTGGGCAAAGTGGAAATCAAACTGAACCTGAACCATGGCGACCGTCATGGTTTTGTACAGGTAACGGCCGACCGGCCCGAAACCCTGCAAATGCTGAAAAGTGATTCACGCATTCTGGAACGCGCACTGAACGATGCGGGCATCCAGACAAACAGCGGCAGCTTAAGCTTTAACCTACGCGGCGATAATGGCGGCCAAGCGATGCAACAGCAGTTTGCCGACCACCAAGCAAACCAGCAGCGCGGCTTCGATAGTTACGGCAACGTGGTTGCCCTAGACGCAATAGAAGAAATTGCCACCACTCGGGAATACCGGATGAATCTGGCCGATGGCATGGTGGACATTACGGTTTAAGGATGGGGATGATTTATGGTTACTAATGTTTCAAATGATGGTTTTGCAAGTAAAAATCTGGCCAGCAGTGACAGCGGTGGCCTTTCCAACCTGACCAAAGATTTCGATACGTTCCTGAAACTGCTGACCACACAGCTGCAAAATCAGGATCCACTCTCCCCCCTCGACACTAACGAATTCACCAACCAGATTGTTTCGTTCTCGCAGGTTGAGCAGGCGATTGAAACGAACAATAAACTTTCCGCACTGGTGGATTTGAATGTTTCAAACCAAATCAGCGCTTCCGTGAACTACACCGGTAAAACGGTAGAAGTCGCCAGCAACGACATGATGGTGAAAAACAACGCCGTACCAACTTTCAGCTACACGCTGGATAGCGCCGCAGAAGAAGTAAAGCTGGTAATTAAAAATGCCCAAGGCGTGACCGTGTATGAAGGTGAAGGCCTGAAAGAAAAAGGCCCGCACAGTGTACAGTGGGACCGTGTTGCTAAGGATGGCACCTATTCGCCTGAAGGCAAATATACCATCACGGTGAGCGCGAAATATAAAGGCGCAGAAGAATTTAAAGCCGCCCCCGTGACCACCGTAGGTGTGGTGACCGGTGTGAACTTAAGCGACACAGAAATTATCTCACTGATTGTGGATGGCGAACTTGAAATCCCGATTTCGGATGTGCGCGCCGTGGGCGCTCCGCCCGCAGCAAATAATAACTCCGCTCCAGTGATTACCAGCTTTGCCGGTGAACTGGAATATGATTACAGCGAAGGCCCACTTGCGGTAGACGACAATATCGCCCTCGGCGACAGCGACGATTCTACCATCAATGGTGCCATCATCGCGATTGAAAATCTGAAAAATGCGGATAAAGAAAAATTGAATGTGGAACTGGAAGAAGGCATCACCATCCAGTCCCAAGATGACGGTATTCTGGTGCTCAGTGGTGTAGCGACACGCGAGGCGTATGAACGCGTGCTGCGCTCCCTCACCTACGAGAACACTAGCGGTGTGCCGAACACTGAAAATCGGCAAATCTCGATCCTTGTGAGCGACGGTAAGAACACCAGCAACAAGGTCAGCAAAACAGTTAAATATAACGTTGGATAAGAAAGTTTTAGGGAGGGTTTTATGAGTCTTTACGGTTCACTTTTCTCAGGGGTATCGGGCTTAACATCGAATGGTACGGCCATCGGTGTGATTTCCGATAACATCTCGAACATCAATACCACGGGCTTTAAGGGCGGCGGTGCTTCCTTCTCATCCCTTGTCACGGGCAACCTCGCAGGCGGTGGTTCCATCGCACAGGCACGTAGCGAAATTAACCAGCAGGGTCTAATTCAGGCCACGGGTATCACCACTGACCTCGCCATTTCCGGCCAAGGCTTCTTCGTGGTGGCAGATTCCTCGAGCGGTGAAACCTTCTACACCCGTGCCGGTTCTTTCCGCGAAGACAACCAAGGTAACTTAGTGAACGCCGCAGGCTTCGTGCTTCGCGGCTGGCCGCTGGATAGCTCCGGCAGGCTGCCTGGTGAACCAGGGAACGAGAACACCACGTCGAACCAGCTGATTGAAAGCTTGGTGGACGTAAACGTACGCCAGATTGGTGGCTTGGCGTTTGCAACGACTGCTATCAACCTCGGCCTTAACCTTGACGCCGACGAAGAGATTTTAACGGGTGCCGGTGACGTGAGTGACTTCCCGTCTTCATCCATTAACGATGGTATCGCTTCTACTGCTATTATCGTTCCAACCGGTAACACAGCGCAGGACTTACAAGCCGGTGACGTGCTGACCATTACCCCAGGCCTTTCACCCGCCTTCAGCTTTACTTATGGCGGCTTTGAGGAAAGCAACGATATTACTACAACTATTCTGGGTGCCAACACCACAACCGAAGTCTTTAATGACCCAGGTAACCTTACCGAGGGTGACGCATTTACCATTCAGGTAGATGGCGGTGACCTCGTGCAATTTACCTACAAACAGTTCGGCCCAAATGCGGACTTGCGTACCTTTAACAGCTTGCAGTCCTTATCTGATGCCATCAATACGGTTTCCACTCTGACCGCGCGCGTAGAAAATAACAGATTGTATGTTTCTGCCACTGACGCAAACCTTCAGGTGGACTTTGCCACCGTGGCAGGTTTCACGGCAAACTGGCCGACATCGCTTGGTCTTGCCAACATCGCTTCCAGCACAGGCCGGTTTAACACGCTTTCAGGCCTTAAAGCACTGATTGATGACTCCGATGGTATTTCGGCAGCCGTCCTAAGCCCTGCTAGCGACTCTGCCATTAATATTACTGTCGACAACCCGCTGGACGTGGTGACCTTCACCGACGACACGGGCGGTGTGCCACCGGGTCTTTTGACCGAGTTCGGCCTTGATACGACCGCGCTTGGCCCGATTTATGACGCAGCCGGTGTGCTGGGTGATAACATGGCTTCGGGCACGATTGCCGCGAACTTCACCCGTAACATTCGTATCTTCGACTCACTGGGTTCTGGCCACGACGTGCGCATCAGCTTCGTGAAAGCCGGTAACAATAAGTGGCTCGCGGAAGTGTATGCCGCAGACGAAGATGAAATCGTAACCAATAACCCGAACGGCCTCATCGCAGACGGTGAAATCCTATTCAACGGTGATGGTACGCTGAAGAGTATCTCTTCTGAACTTGCGAACGAAATCAACATCGTGTGGGAAAATAACGCCCAAAGCAGCGCCATTACAATTGATTGGGGTACTGCGGGCCTCACCGGTGTGGGTGATTCTGACGGCCTCAGCCAGTTTGCCGGCCCTTACAACGTGCAGTTCTCTGAACAGAACGGCGCACCTTCCGGGCAGCTCAGTTCCGTTGAAATCAACAAAGAAGGCTTCGTGATTGCCAACTTTACCAACGGCGAATCCCGTCAGGTATATCGCCTGCCGCTTGCTTCCTTCCCGAACGCAAACGGCCTCTCGGCCTCTTCTGGTAACGTGTATAGCCAGAGTGACGCATCCGGCGAATTCAGCTTGAACCGTGTGGGTGATGCTGCAGTGGGTAACGTGGTATCAGAAGCACTGGAAAACTCTAACGTAGAACTGGCTGATGAATTGACGAATATCATCATCGCCCAGCGCGCATATCAGGCCAATACCAAGGTGATTTCCACCGTGGATGACCTGCTCGATGAACTGAACCGTATCTAAGCTGGTTTACGGTAAAGTATAACAGGTACGGCAGCCGTTAGCGGGATTAACGGCTGCCGTTTTGTATTCTACAACTGAATTTGCTTGTTTTTTAGGCGCTTCGCCGCTAACTCTACGCATGTAGAACAGAGGAAGGCGGATGGATTTATCTATATTACTGATAATATTGGTGTGCTGCTTTATCGCTAGCCTTCTGGGCACAAGTGTAATGCGGCGCTATCTGCTCCGCCACCATATCATCGATAAGCCGAACGCCCGTAGCAGCCATAAAACCCCCACGCCACGCGGCGCCGGCCTCGTGACGGTGCTAGTTGTGTTTGCCTGCTATGGTATCTTCAGCCTGCTTCTCCCTGGGCATGCCTTACAATATTGGCCCATTATGGCCGGACTTTTAGGCGTGGCAATCATTTCCTGGCTGGATGACGTTGTGACGCTGGCGCCGCGCTGGCGCCTGTTGGTGCAGATTGCTGCCGTGTCGGTCGCGCTTAAATTCGGCACATTAAACGGCCTCGTGTTTCAGGGATTTCTGCCTGCATGGGCTGATATCATCGTCGCAGGACTAGCCTGGATTTGGTTCATTAACCTGTATAATTTTATGGATGGGCTGGACGGCATTACCGGCATGCAAACCATTTTTATGGCAGCGGGCATTAGCATTCTTGGCTTTATGAATATCGGCTATTCCAGTGATTATTATTATGCTCTCGTGCTTATCGCGGCCATGCTCGGATTCTTAAAACACAACTGGCATCCCGCCACCATCTTCATGGGCGATGTCGGCAGCATCTCACTCGGCTTCTTGCTGGGGTGGATGTTGCTCAACCTCGCTGCCAGCGGGCACATTGCCGCTGCCTTAATTTTGCCCGCCTATTACGCAGCCGATACTTCCATCACCTTACTCCGCCGCCTGTTCGCGGGTAAAAAAGTGTGGGAATCCCATGCCGAACATTTTTACCAAAAGGCGCTTAAAATCGGTGGCCTTGGCCACATTGCCATCGTCCGAAAAATAACTGTGGCAAACATCGCCCTGCTGCTGCTGGCGCTTACCGCTGCACTGCTGCCGCAGTTTACCATCGAGGCATCATGTGTTGCTGCACCTGTGGTTCTGTTCCTACTCTATGACCTTACACCTAAAAAGAAACGCTAATGCCGACCTTTATCCACAGATTGCGTAAGTCTTACGTTATTGCGGCCCATGACCTGTTCATGGCGGCTTTTAGCTTTGTGCTTTCGCTTTACCTGCGCCTTGGCACCGAAGAGTTTCACATTGCAAAGCCTATTCTTGTGCCAGGCACATTAGTATTTACCGCCGTATGCGGCGTGGTATTTCTTTTATTCCGCCAGCCCCGCTACGTGTGGCGCTATATTTCAATGCAGGATTTACTTGAAATTGTGAAGGCGGTGACGCTGGCGACGCTACTCTTCCTGCCGATGATGTTCCTGGTAAACCGCCTTGAGGGGATGCCGCGCTCCTCGCTCGTTATCAACTGGTTTGTGCTTCTGGCACTACTGGGTGCACCACGCTTTTTGTACCGCGCATTTAATGAGCGCACCCTGCATATTGAAACGCGCCAAACCCACCTGACCAAAAAAATGCAGGTAGTGCTGATTGGTATGAACGACCATATTGAATTATTCCTGCGCCAGATGAATGGCAGCCCCAGTGCAGAATATGAAGTGATCGCCATGCTGGACGATGACCGCGCCAAGCATGGCCGCCGCATCCGCGGTGTGGAAATTGCAGGCAGCATTAAAGACTTACCGCGCGTGGTACAAAAACTGCGCCAGCGTGGCGACCATCCGCAAAAAGTGATTTTTGCCCCCGGCTATTTAGAAGGTGCTGATGTGCGAGAACTATTGGCGGAAACGGAAAAACTGGGTATGACCATTGCACGCCTGCCGCGTCTGACAGACTTCAGAACCACAGTGGAAGAAAAAATCGAACTGCGCCCCATTGCGGTGGATGATTTGCTCGGCAGGCCGCAAGCCAAGCACGACCGCACCAAAGTGCGTGCATTTATTGAGGGCGAGTGCGTGCTGGTTACAGGCGCTGGCGGCACTATCGGCAGCGAACTCGTGCGCCAGATTGCCGCGTTCGCCCCTAAAAAAATTGTTCTATTTGAGATTTCCGAACATAATCTTTACCAGATTGATAAAGAGCTTGAGGAGCGCTACCCCGATTTGGCGCGCGTGCCCATCATCGGTGACGTGAAGGATATGCAGCAGATTGAAGCCGTGTTTAAAACACACCGTCCACAGCTTGTGTTCCATGCTGCCGCGCTGAAACATGTGCCCATGGCGGAAAAAAATATCCGCGAAACCGTACTCACCAATATTCTTGGCACAAAAAATGTTGCCGATGCCTGCGCTGCCGCAAAGGTAAAATCGATGGTCAGTATCTCTACCGATAAAGCCGTGAACCCCACCAGTGTCATGGGTGCCGCCAAACGCGCGGGTGAATGCTA
The DNA here is from genome assembly GCA_964467255.1 of uncultured Rickettsiales bacterium. Taxonomy (GTDB): domain Bacteria; phylum Pseudomonadota; class Alphaproteobacteria; order Rickettsiales; family RGZB01; genus CAYXPR01. The sequence continues at coordinate 49,929 of CAYXPR010000002.1, forward strand.
TGTGCAGGCGTTAGGGCAGTCCGGCAAAGCCAAGAAAACCGCGCTTACCACCGTGCGCTTCGGTAATGTGCTCGGCTCTTCAGGCTCGGTGGTGCCATTGTTTGAACGCCAACTGAAAGCAGGCGGCCCCCTCACCGTTACACACCCCGACATGGTGCGCTATTTCATGACCATAAAAGAAGCGGTAGAACTGGTGCTACATGCCGCCGAGCTCGGCACCCGCCAAAAGGATAATAACGGCGCCATCTTCGTGCTGGATATGGGTGAGCCGGTGTATATCAAAGACCTTGCCACGCAAATGATTCGCCTTGCTGGCCTGAAGCCGGATGAAGATATTAAAATCAGCTTCACAGGTTTACGCCCCGGTGAAAAGCTGTATGAAGAATTATTCCACGCGGAAGAATCACCGCAAAAAACGGAACATGAAGGTATTTTGCTGGCCGCGCCGCGAGACCTTAGCCTTTCAAAAGCCACGCAGCATATTAAGAAAATGACGGCTGCCGCCGAAGACCATGACGACAAGAAAACGCTGGCAGCCCTACAAGTGCTTGTGCCAGAGTTCAAACGAGCAGATTAGTTTAAGCGCTGCGCTCAATGAGTACAGCGGTCAGGTCATCTTTTATCACACCACAAGCATGCTGCTTTGCTGCATTTACTATATTTTCTGTAATCGTTTCAAGTGACCCTGAATGCATGATTGCATCCGTTAAAAAGGCAGATGGCATCATGCATCCTTCACGGTTACGCGCCTCCACCAATGCATCACTATAGAGTATCAGCCTTTCACCCTTGGTAAAGGGCACCTCATGGTTCTGGTAAGTGCTTTTGCCTGAAACACCTAGCGGAAAGCCACTCGAATCCAAGATAAAGCACTCACCGCCTTTGCGTTTTATCATTGGCTCCATCGCTGCGGCAGAGGCATAGGTAAGCCGTGAAGAGGAGACGGTAAATTTCAGACACATCATGGTCGCAAAATGGCCTGTTGGTAATAAACCGAATAGTTTTTGATTGAGTACTTCGAGGCATTTGGCAGGATTACCACCATGTGTTGGAAGTACTTCTTCAAGTAATGCATGAAGCCTGAAAACATTCAGGGCCGCGCTCACGCCATGACCAGAAAAATCAACCATGTAGAGCAACATGTTATCGGCATCACGTTCATATATGCCCCAAAAATCACCACCCAGTTCTGATGAGGGTTCGTAATGGCTGTGGATTTTGACCCCATACTGCGTAGAAATTTTTTGCACCTGCTGCTGTTTTGGCAAAAGCTGCTCTTGCATGTGGCGTGCCGACTCCAACTCTTCTGCCGTGCGGCGGCGATATTCCCTAAGCCCCTGCAGTAATGCCCTGTTGTTTAGGTGCACACGCATGCGCGCCAATAACTCATCCTGCCCGAATGGCTTGTTGATTAAATCCGTTGCTCCCACTTCAAACGCACGCACTTTTTCCATGGAGTCAGAAATCCCCGTGATGACGAGGATGGGCATTTTCTTGAACTCCGGCACTGCACGCACCTGCTCGCAATATTCAAATCCATTCATTTTCGGCATCATCATATCGAGCAGCACAATATCGGGCTTAAACTGGTGCGTTTTTTCGAGCGCCTCGGCACCATCGCGCGCAGTTTCAACCTGAGTGAATCCCTGCTTTGCAATAATTTCAGAGAGCAAGCGGATGCTAAATTCATTATCATCCACCAACAACACCCGTGCATTTTTTATATCTGGCATCGCATCGTCCTGCGTTTGTTTGGTGGCTGGTTGTTTGGTAGTTGTTTTTTTAGAGAGCTTTTTCTGCTGAAACCGCATGGTTAATTTACGCCCGCCATCTTCAACCGCTACAGTGCTGAAACTGTGTATCAGGTGAAGGCCGCGCCCAGTGAGCAACGTGAAGATTTGTTTTTTAAGGCGTGTATAATCATACCCCTCACCTTCATCTGCCACCTGAATGTGCCATACATTGCTTACGTGTTTTACGCGAATATGCACGCGCTTTTCAGCATGACGCTGGTTTTGAAGCAATGCCTCTGCCTGCGTATAATAACTTACAAACTCTTCCCTGCGGTGATGCTCACGGCCTAAGCTTAAACAACCATGCATCAGTGCATTGACCAATGCTTCATGCAGGCAGGTGTGCATCTCCGCATAGGCATCTTCAGTAACGGTGCCGCCGCTGAACCACGCTTGCATCAGCAGCGATGCGACCGGAAGGCGATAAAGCGTAGACGCGCGTATGGAAATTTGTTTATCCCAGCCGGTCTGGTGGAATCGTGCCGCTTCCTCGCGCCAACCCCTGCTTGCACCAGCATCAATAAATACATCCTTAGGTTGTGAAGTGAGGGACAAAAAAACCTCCGCAGAGGTGATGTCAGCCACCATTGCATCGGTGGGGTTAAATACCAGTGCCTTGGGTGCGCTTGAAATGGTGTGAATATTCACTGCCAGTTCTTCTTTTCCGCCTTGTAGCATAATAGGCCCTTTACGGTTTATTTTACGTCAAACAAGGCATCAAACTTTGAAACCTTGAACATCTTCTCTACCTGCCCTTGCGCATGCTGCAACAGCACCAGACCTTTATTTTTTGCCAACTCTTCCTTGAGGATAAGCAGCATGCCGAGGCCAGCAGAATCGATGAAGGTAACACGGGAAAAATCAATCGCCAGCGTGCCGATTTTATTTTTTTCGATGATGCCGATAACCTCCCGAACCTTGGGATTATCGTTGAACGTCATCTCGCCACTAAATGTCAGCGAAAGCGTGTTGCCCTGAATCTGCTGCGAATATTCCATAACGCCTCTTAAAATAACTCCACATCATCACCCGAAGAAGCTGCAGGCTTCGCCTGTGATTTGTGCATTTTTTTAATCATCTCTTCATCTAAATCACCGAGCGCTTCAAGGCGTGAAAGATAGCTGTGCTGGAATTCACTGAGCATAAACTGCGATGCAATGATGCCAATAAGCTCGCGGCTGAGGGCCGCCTTCGGCCCGCCGCTGTTGATTTCTTTCCCTGCCGTTTGCAGCTGCCCAAGAATGGTGGAGACCGCCTGCAATGCTTTCACAGAATTATCAATATACTGCGAGGTTCTATCCTGAAATTGAATACCCATGACCGTGCCGGTGATGGTTTTGGAAATATGTTCAGAAGCCTGAGCCGTTTCACCAAGGATGGTTTTGAATTTAGCACTTTGGTGCACCATACCATCCAACAGTGTATCGAGCCTTTCTTTGGCCATGATGCTGTCAGACATGTCGGTTGTCGCCACTTCTTTCAGCGTGGTGTAACCCTCGCGCACTTTGGTAGTGACGTTGCCGATGCTAGAGCGCATTTCATCTGAAAGTTCGCTAATTTGCTTAGACACCGTGCGCACTTCATTCGCCACCACCGAGAAGCCTTTGCCCGCCTCACCCGCGCGAGATGATTCAATGGTGGCATTCAGCGCCAGCAGATTCGTTTGCTTGTTAATGGCCTGAATTCTGCCGTTGAAGCTTTCCACCGCCGCCAGCGATGCCATGGCATCATCAAGACTATATACCATAGAAATAGCCATTTTGGAGATGAATAGGATTTTATCGACCGCATCGGTCAGCGTTTTATTAAAGATGGTCGCAAACTCAGCAAGCGTAACCTTCTCGCCGCCCACATCGATTGATCCTGCCATTTCCACCAGCTTGTTGATGATGTCGCTCTGGTCCTGCGCACCCTTGGAAAGCGCCATGAATTTTTGATTCAGCTCGACGGTGCTATTTTCAACCAGCGACGCTGTTTGCGGCAATTTTTCAACCAGCACCTGCAACGCCTGCACGCACGGATTCACCGATGACTCCCAGCGGCGGAGCAGTTCTGTGGCGTTCACTGAATCCGGCACTTGTGGTGCGCGGCTATGCGATTCTGTTGCCAATGAGGTCAAATCCGGCGCATCCGGCTTTACATACATGTCTACCGCGCTGGAGGCTTTTTCTGCCTCTACCTCGCGGCGATGTTTTTTCATTATTTTCGGCATTGCCATAGCGGCTCTCTCATTCTTCCGATTGTTAGTGCATGTATTCCATCATAGTTTGTACCATTTTGTGAAGCGGTAACTGCACATCCACCGCACCGGCAAGATAGGCGGCCTTAGGCATACCATAAACCACCGAGCTCTGTTCGTCTTGCCCTATATTGAAGGCACCGGCCTGCTTCATCATCAACATGCCTTTTGCCCCATCGCGCCCCATGCCGGTGAGCATCACCCCCACAGCCCGCTTGCCGACATTTTTTGCAAAGGATTCAAACAATACATCGACCGACGGCTTGTGACCAGAAACCCTTTCTCCTTCATTCAGGGAACAGATAAACCCCTCACCCAAACGATCAAGCTTAATTTCAAGATGCTTATCGCCCGGAGCGATATACACATTCCCCTTTTCAATTTTCTGCTTATCCTTGGCTTCATGCACCTTAACGGTTGAAAGCCGGTTAAGGCGCTCGGCGAAAGTTGCCGTGAAACTAGGCGGCATATGTTGTGTGATGAGCACAGGTGGGAAATCTGCCGGCAGGTAAGGGATAATCTGCCCCAGTGCCTCCACCCCGCCTGTGGACGAACCAATCGCCACAATATACGATGCCTTAGGCACAAACTTGCCGCTGGCGATGGTGGGTCTTACTGCCTCTTCGTTTTTGTTGAGTGGGCGCACGCGCGCTTTCGCTGCGGCTTTTACTTTTTCAATCAAGCTCTGCCTTACATCCTCAATGGTAGCGCCTTCGCCTTTGGGTTTGCCAATGCAATCCACCGCGCCCAATTCAAGCGCTCGAATCGTTTCTTCAGCGTTTTTCTGTGTAAGAGACGAAACCATCACCACTGGCATGGGCCGCAGTGTCATAATTTTCTCAAGAAACGAAAGCCCGTCCATTTTGGGCATTTCAACATCGAGTGTAATTACATCGGGGTTCATCTGCTTGATAAGCTCGCGGGCGATGTAGGGGTCAGTGGCCACGGCCACCACTTCAATCATCGGGTCGGAGGACAGCATATCCGCCAACATTTTGCGGATAAATGCAGAGTCATCGACAATAATCACCCGTATTTTACGTTCTGTTTCCATCCGCACCTTTAACCAAAAAGCTCAACATCACCGCCATCGTGCGCAGTGTGCTCTGCCTGCACCTCAAAACGTTTTTCTTCTTCGATAATCCGTAAATCGTCTTTGCGCTTTAACTTCCGCATCATGATTTTGCCGTTCTCAGGAAAATAATGAATGCGCCGTGGCAAGGTGCCGCCTAAATCTTCCGCATGGATACGAAGGCCTTCTCTTTTGAGATATTCCCGCACAAAGATAGCATTTTTGTCGCCAATTTTGGCAGAGCTTTCAATCACGTTCCCGCCGCCAAATACTTTGACTTCAAACCGTTCTTTCTTGCCACCGATTTTAAGCAGCTCGTTAATCAGCTGTTCCATAGCGAATGCGCCAAAGCGCATGGATTCCTCGCGGCTGATGTTGCTGCTACCAGGAAGCAAAAAATGATTCATGCCGCCCACGCCCGCGATGGGGTCTCTGATACAGGCTGACACACACGAGCCGAGAATGGTGGCAATCATCTCGCCCGGCTCAGAGGTCACATAACATTCCCCTGAAAACAGTTTGATGACTGTGATTTCCGCTATCTGGTCATAATAGCGCTTGTTGCCGTCGTAATAGTCCCCCGCCTGTACTTTCTCGCGGTCGGTTCGCCGCATGGGAACGCGGCCCGTGGGAAGATATAAATCATCCTGTACACCATCTGCGGTCATTTTATTTTCCTGTAAATGGTTTTGCCGACGGACTCAAAACGGTCTGACACATTGAACAGGTTTTCGGAGTGGCCAATGTAAAGCCAACCGTTAGGCTTGAGGAGGTTTGCGTATTTATCAAAAATAACGCGCTGTAAATCCTTACTGAAATAAATCACCACATTCCGGCAAAAAATAACATCAAACGGCCCGCTCATCGGCCACTCATCCAGCAAATTTAGCTGCTTGAAACTGATGAGGCGCTGAAGCCGGTCCACCATCTGTACATGCTCCGCATCTGCCCTCAATACATATTTACGGTGATACTGCGAGGGGATGTCCTCCATCACTTCCTTGCTGTAGATACCGCGCCTGCCGGTGTTCAGCACGTTCGTATCAATATCCGTCGCCAGAATTTTAGCATCCCATGTTTCAACCCCCGGAATAGACTCACACAACGTCATGGCAATGGAATAGGTTTCCATGCCCATCGAGCAGCCTGCCGACCAGATGCGGATGCGCTTTGAAGCGTTTGCTTTAATCATTGGCTCAAACACTTTATCTCTCAGGTGCTCGAAATGATGCCCCTCACGGAAGAAGTGCGTTACGTTTGTGGTAACGGCATTGACGAAGTTCATCATCTCGCCACTGGATTCTTTTTCCAGTAATTCGCGATACTGGGCAAAGGATTTGAGGTCATTGGCCCTAATTCGCCGCGCCACACGGGAATACACCATGCTGCGTTTGTGCTCAGCAATCACGATGCCCGTTTTTTCACCTACTAGGTCTGCCAGATAACGGAAGTCATCGTCCGTGAATGAAAACTCACGATCTGCTACATCTGCCATGTTTACTTCCCTTTGAGCGCCTGATGTCTAAAACTCTTCCCAACCTTCTTCCGTTTTTCCGCCCATTGCGGGGGCAGGCATTTTTTTGCCATTACCGAATTTTTTCGGCGGTGCCTTCGCAGCAGGCTTTGCTTTTGCCGCTGGTTTTGCAGAGGCCGTTGGCGCTTCTAGCGCTAAAGGTCTGCGTGAAGCACTGGCTTCGGCATCTTCCTCGCCCACGTTAAAGAACTGCATCATGCGATCCAGCTCTTCGGCCTGCTCCACAAGCGACTGGGCTGCCGCCGTGTTTTCTTCCACGAGCGCCGCATTTTGCTGGGTGCCTTCATCCATTTGCATCACGGCCGAATTGATTTCTTCGATACCGGAAGATTGCTGCTCGCTGGCAGAAGCAATCTCTGTCATCAGTGAGGCAACATCCTGCACTGCTTTCACGATTTCATGCAGTGTCTGACCTGCCTGATTGACCAACTCGGAACCGCTCTTCACCTGATCCACACTTTCGTTAATCAGTGTTTTGATTTCTTTTGAAGCCGATGCCGAACGGCCTGCGAGTGAACGTACCTCGCTCGCTACCACCGCAAAGCCTTTGCCTGCCTCACCCGCACGCGCGGCTTCCACCGCCGCATTGAGCGCCAGCAGATTGGTCTGGAACGCGATATCGTCAATCACACCGATGATGTCAGAGATTTTCTGCGATGATTCAGAAATGCGGCCCATCGCCTGAACGGCATTCCCCGCCACCTCACCGCCACGGCTAGCGATGTTTTTGGCATTGTTGGAAAGCCCACTGGCCTTCTGCGCATTCTCTGTGTTCTGCTTCACCGTAGCGGTGATTTCCTCCATCGACGCCGCAGTTTCTTCGAGCGAAGAAGCCTGTGCCTCCGTGCGCTGGGAAAGATCCGCACTGCCTGCAGAAATTTCACTTGCCGCATTGGTTACAGAGCGGGAAGTGTCTTTAATCTGCTTCACAGTATTAAACAGTCGCTCAATCGTGCCGTTAAGCGCTTGCTTGATTTCATCAAACAAGCCTTCGTAGTTCCCTTCGACCTTTTTGGTAAGCCCACCATCCGACAACAGCCGCAGCACGTTTACCACTTCTGTTAAGCCAATGAGCGATACTTCGCAGATTTTGTTTACACCTTCGCTGAGGTTTTTCATAAACCCGTGCTTACCCTCCAGCGCAATGCGGCGGTTAAAGTCACCTTTCGCCACACCATCAATCAGCAAATTAATCTCGCTCTCAATGGCTTTTTGTAGTGTAACATCGGCCCATTCCACCACCGTGCCAAGGCGTTCACCCTTGGTACCGAATACCGGATTTGCCACGAGGTCAAAAATACGCCCACCGACTTTAATGCTGGTGTTATAGGTGCTGCTAAGCTTGGACAGCATACCGCGCTGATGTTCGGGGTTCTTGTGGAAATTATCGATATTCGTGCCGATAATTTTATCCACATCAAAGCGCGGCAAATCTTTACGAATATCCGCTTCTGCTGCCTTCAGGGTTTTGATAACCGAAGGGTTCATGTATATCACCACATTATTTTCATCAGCTAGCATTACGTTACTGGTAACGCAATCAAGCGATGTTTGGATACGCGCCGAACGGGCCTCTTCAATACGTTTTTGGGTGACGTCCTGCCATTCCACGACAGTGCCAAGGCGCTTTTTGTTCGTGTCGAAAACTGGCGTTGCGATGAGGTCAAACGTTCTGCCACCCACCTTAATGCTGGTATTGTATGCCTTGTCTAAATCTTTCAGCATGTTGCGCTGGTGGTTAGGATTTTTATGAAACCCGTCAATATTGGTACCGACCAGAGAGCTCGCATCGAATTTTGGTAGGTCTTTGCGAATATCGGACTCTGCTGCTTTTAGCATCGCCACCACCGCATTGTTCACGTACACAATCGTGTTCGCTTCATCTGCCAGCATCACGTTACTGGTAACAACATCGAGCGATGTTTTGACGCGCTGTGAAGTGGCGCCAATCGTTACAATTTCTTCTAGAGCTTCGGCCATAACGCCGATTTCCTGATTGTTAACCTTAGGAATTTCGATATCCGTGTGGCCCTCAGAAACTTTTGTAATGATGTTTGAAAATGCCTTAAGCGGATTAAATACCATTCTCACCATAATTACCGGCCCAATAATCATGCCAGCAATGACCAACAAGCCCATGAAGGCAATCACTTTTATAATCCACACTTCAAACTCGTAGGCGGCAGATTCTTGTGTCTTAGCCCATGATTCAATACCATCAGATGCCTTTTCTGCCGCTGACTCAAGATTTTCAAACTTTTTTATAAACTCGGGGTAGAGTGCATTCGCTTCCGGGTGAGAAACGGAAGCCTTCGCAACCAGCTTTTCTGCCCCTGCAATATATTCTGCAATGGGTTGATTCAATGCTTGCAGCGAAGTGTTGATTTCAACTGGAATACCTTCTGTTTTGATATTTTCTTCTACCGCATTACGCATGTTGATGGCATGCTCGCTTAGGTCTTTTCGAGCATTCTCAACCCCGCGCATATCGCCTGCCAGAGAATATTGTAGCGCCTGCAGCACGTCCCCCCGAACGGCATCGTGCATCATATCCATGTCCATGTGGTTACGGAGCGCCTTTGATGCAACAGCGCCCTCTTCTATCATTCCGCCGAGCCGCGACGTAGACCAAATGGACACCACAACCGCAGCCGAGACAACCATTGCCAAAGCAATGTTAATGCCAATAATTTGTGTTTTTAGTTTCTTCTTCATAGTGCCCTCCGGTAATTATATTGCTGTTTGCTTTGTAGATACTGAGGCGTTATCCGCCAGCATCAGGCTTTTTTCGCTAAAGAGATTTTCGACGTTTAGAATAACGACCATTTTATTGTCGACGGAAATGAGGCCGCTGATATAGGCCTTGTCGATTTCCATATCCGTCGTACCGGCGGGTGAGGCTTTCACCTCCCCTGCATCCACCGTAAGGATATCAGATACGGCATCCACCAAAATGCCGATGGTGCGGCTTTCAATACTGATAACAATCACCACATTTTTGGCATCAGCCTTCGTAACCCCCATGTTAAAGCGGGTGCGTAAATCAAAAATGGGAATGACGACACCCCTTAAGTTCATCACCCCGCGCATAAATTCCGGCGAATTCGGGATGCGCGTGCTTTCCGTCCAGCCTTTGATTTCGCGCACACTCATGATATCAACGCCATATTCATTTCCCTCGACGGAAAATGTAAGGAACTGGACTGTGCCATCACCTCCTGGGGCAATGGATGCCAATTTTTCCTGCACTTGTTGTGTTTGCTCTGCCATGCACCTCTCTCCTTATGCCACGTTGCCCTGCGGCGCCCGCCGCGGGCTATTGTTATTACCCATACTTTTATGAAGGCCCGCTACGTCCAGAATGAGAGACACATTGCCATCCCCCAAAATGGTAGCACCGGAAATTCCCTCGACTGGGTCCGCATTTTCCTCAATGCTTTTAATCACCACCTGCTGCTGGCCCAAAAGCTCATCCACTAAAATACCGAATTTATTGCGCCCGTTTTCCACCAGCACTACGAGCCCGCGCGTGGGCTCAGTTACCGCGCCTTGAATGCTGAAAACACGGCTTAGGTATAAAACGGGGATAAATTCGCCACGCACGCTGATTACATCACCGCCATCGGCCACACGGCTCACTTCACCCGCACGCGGGCGCAGCGTTTCAATGATGTTGCCGATGGGAATGATGTATTGCTCGGTGCCAACGCGTGTAATCATGCCGTCCAGAATCGCAAGGGTGAGCGGCAGCGTGACGGCAAACTCCGTGCCCTGCCCCGGCTTGTTCAGCAAATCCACCGTGCCGCCAAGCGATTCGATATTCCGCCGCACCACATCCATGCCCACACCACGGCCCGATACGTTGGTGACTTGCTCTGCCGTTGAAAAACCTGCATGGAAAATGAGGTGATCAATTTCTTCATTCGTGGGTTGAGCGTCCGCCGCGAGCAAGCCTTTTTCCTTGGCTTTAGCGAGCACTCTTTCGCGGTTGATGCCTTTGCCATCATCTGAAATTTCAATCACGATGCGCCCACCGCGATGGTCTGCCGAAAGGCGGATGACACCCTGCGCTGGCTTGCCCGCTGCCATGCGGTCCGCCGGTCTTTCAATGCCGTGGTCGACGGAGTTGCGAATCATGTGGGTGAGCGGATCACCCAATTGCTCGATAACGGTTTTGTCGATTTCGGTATTCTCACCATGCATTTCGATGACGATATCTTTTTCAAGCTGGCGCGAAAGATCGCGCACAATGCGCGGCATGCGCGAGAAAATAGACTTTACCGGCTGCATGCGCACCGACATGACCGACTCTTGTAATTCGCGTGTGTGCTGGGAAAGTTCTTCCACCGCTGCAATCAGTTTGGTGAATTTTTCCGGTGGCAGGTCTTTCACCTGCGCCTGAATCATGGCCTGCGTGATGACGAGCTCACCCACCATGTTCACCAGCCTGTCGACCTTATCGAGGTCTACGCGGATAGAGGAAACTTCGCGCTGCGCAGTGCTGGCAGCTTCGGTCACTTTAGGCGAAGCGGCATCGGTTTTTATTTCAGCAGGCTTTGCAAGTGGTACAATAGGCCTGCCGCCAACACCTGCGGTTTGGCGGATTTCTAAGTCGCACTCACCTTCCACGAATTCAAACGCTTCGCGGATGGCAGACTCGCCCTTTTCGGTTTCCATCTCGATATGCCACGACAGGAAACATTCCATGGGGTTCAGTTCCGCCAGCGGCGGCACCGCGGAAGTATCAACCTTCACCTGCATGTTACCGGCGCGGGAAAGCTCCCGCAAAATAAGCAGCGGCTCATTACCGTTTTCAAAAAGGGCTTTATGCGGCTTGAAGGAAATATCAAAGAACTTTGAAATCTCACCATCTTCCGGCACTGCTGCGCTGGCAGAAGGCACTGCGGGCACATGTGCGCTGCCCGTGTTGCTCACAAGGCGCTGGAGTTCGGGAATTAAATCCTGCCCGCAATTTACCGGTGGCTCTTTGCCTTCTTTTGCGGCGCTCACCATTTGGTTGATAACGTCTACCGAGCGCAAAAGCGCATCCACCACATTACGTGTGGGCGATATTTTACCCTCGCGCATGGCATCCAGCAAAAACTCAACCACGTGTGTGAACTGCACCAATTTTTCAAAACCAAATGCACCGCCACCACCCTTAATGGAATGCGCACAGCGGAAAATTGCGTTCAGTTCTTCTTTATCTGCGGTCTGGCCATCCAGCCCGAGGAGTTTTTCTTCCATCTCCTCCAAAAGCTCATAACACTCGGTGATGTACGTTGCTTTGAACTGGTCCAAACCACTCATAACGCTAACCGCACACCTTGCTGACCACTGCCACCAATTTTTCAGGGTTGAAAGGTTTTACAATCCACCCCGTTGCACCCGCCGCTTTGCCTTCAGCTTTTTTGGTATCATCACTTTCCGTGGTCAGCATAAGAATCGGCGTAAATTTATGCGTGGGGTCTGCTCGGAGCACTTTTATAAGCTCGAGCCCGTTCATGTTCGGCATGTTGAGATCCGTAACAATCACATCCACCTTATTACCGCCGAGCACTGAAAGGGCGTGCTTGCCATCTTCCGCTTCAATCACATCAAAGCCTGCGCCCTTTAATGTGAATGTCACCATGTCGCGCATGGTTTTAGAATCATCCACTGTTAGTGCACGCTTTGCCATATTATGCTCTCCACTCTTTGAGTTGTTTTGCGAGCCCCAGCAATGCGAAGGCTTCTTCCACCACAGGCGATGGGTTTTGAATGCGGAAATTCTGGTTCTGAAATGTACCAGAGGCTGCAACAAGCACTTGCACGCACGGCGCGGTAATTTTTTGAACAGCGGCGGCATTAATCGCAATGGCTGTGTGCGATGTACTGATTTTGAGAATCTGCTTGTGAATATCGACAACGGTGGTGATATCAGACGTGGCAGGAAGCGAAAATGCGGCGGGAGATTTGGGGGTGGGTGTGGATGGCGTTTTTTTAGGAAGCTTCAGATTTTTTTTGGGTGACTTTAAGGAACGCGAGCCGGTGCTTTTCGCACTGCCCCCACCCGATTTGGTATGAGTTTTCTTTGTACTCATTCAATTCCCTTCTAATTCTGGGGAATATAATTGAAGGAAAAATAACTTACAACCTAAAATTGATTAATCATAAAATAATATAACTTTACCGCTATAGTCCTAGAATTGTAAAGGCACCCATTTAATGAACCCCAGGATGTGCTCATTAACACTGTTTTACTGACAGTCATAAACGCTCGCAGATGCACCATGCCCAACGAATCACTTTTCTTGTGGGCAAGTGTTTGCTATACAAGATGCATGAAGCAATTTTTCGCGATTTCTCTCCTTACTGCCGCCGCACTGGTGTTTACGCCCCCTATTTCTGCCGCCTATGAAAAGGTGGTGGATGGCGTGATTAAAGGCGACTGCACCGTGACGCCGGAAGTAAAGGACATGCCTTTTTACCCCGGTAAAGACATTGGCCGCACCAACAATCTGCGCCGTGAAACTGGCCTTGCGGTGGTGGCAAAAGGCGAGCCGATTTATATCGTGGGCCAAGTGCTGGATGAAAACTGCGTGCCAGTTTCAGACGTAACGGTGGAAATGTGGCAAGCCAATGGCTATGGAAAATACCATCATGCGGATGATAAAAGCGACAAGCTGCGCGATGAAAATTTTAATGGTTCTGGCACGACGCGTACCGATAATTTAGGAAAGTTCAAATTCCTGACGGTGTTCCCCGGGCAAGCAAAAGCGGGCAGCGCACCGCGCGTGCACTTTACACTTTCACACCCTGAGCTAAAAGGCATCAGCACGGAAATGTATTTCCCCGAACAGGCCGGCAATGAAGCTGATACTGACTTGCAGGCCAATCAGGATAAATATACCGCCCTGCTCGCCACCACGAATTTTGAAGCCAAAGACGGCACCTATAAGGTCGAGCGCTTCAGCGGCGACGTGGCGTATTACTTTACGATTACCCTGAAGGGTAAAAATAAATTCCGCAAGTATTAAGCCTTAATTACCAGCAATAAAAAAGGCGGCTTTTAAGCCGCCTTTTTTATTCTCATTTCACGCTGTTAATCGCGTGGGCCAATCATTTTTTCAGGACGTACCCATTCTTTGAACTGCTTTTCGGTCAGCAGCTTCAGTTCTAGCGCCGCTTGCAGGAGCGTGGTGCCTTCCTTGTGCGCCTTCTTGGCGATTTTTGCTGCGTTATCGTAACCGATATAGGGGTTCAGCGCCGTGACCAGCATGAGCGATTCATCACGCAATTTTGTAATACGGGCTTTGTCAGCCTTGATGCCCACCACGCAATTATCGGTGAAGCTGTTACAGGCATCTGCCACCAAACGAATCGATTGTAGCAGGTTGTAAATCATAACGGGTTTGAACACGTTCAGTTCAAAATGGCCGTTCGAGCCTGCCACGGTGACAGTCACGTGATTGCCCATCACCTGCGTGCAGACCATCGTCATCGCTTCAGATTGCGTGGGGTTGACCTTACCCGGCATAATGGAAGAGCCCGGTTCATTTTCCGGCAGCGCAATTTCACCAATGCCACAGCGTGGGCCTGAGCCCAGCAGGCGGATGTCGTTGGCGATTTTCATCAGGCTGGCAGCGAGCACGTTCAGCTGGCCGGATGCCTCCACAATGGCATCGTGCGATGCAAGCGCTTCAAATTTATTGTCTGCCGTTTTAAAAGGCAGGCCGGTGATTTTTGCAACTTCCGCCGCAAATTTTTTATCAAAACCTTTCTTGGCGTTGATGCCTGTGCCCACGGCCGTACCGCCCTGCGCGAGCGGGTAAAGGCGCGGCAGCGCAGATTTCACGCGGTCGATGCCAAGTTTTATCTGCGCGGTGTAGCCGGAAAATTCCTGACCGAGCGTCATCGGCGTGGCGTCCTGCAAGTGCGTGCGGCCGATTTTAACGATGTCTTTAAACTCTTTCGATTTTTTATCGAGCGCTTTATGCAAATGGTTCAGCGCCGGAATCAGCTTGTGGTGAATTTCTTCTACCGCGGCAATGTGCATCGCAGTGGGGAATGTGTCGTTCGACGACTGGCCCATATTCACATGGTCGTTCGGATGCACCGGCTTTTTGCTGCCCACCTGCCCGCCGAGCATTTCAATCGCGCGGTTTGAGATCACTTCGTTCGCGTTCATGTTGGTTTGCGTGCCGCTGCCCGTTTGCCATACCACGAGCGGGAAATTATCCGCCCATTTCAGCGCCGCAACTTCTTCTGCCGCTTTCACGATGGCTTTGCCGATTTTTTTGTCGAGCACACCGATATCCATATTCACCTGCGCGGCAGCCTGCTTCACGAGGCCGAGTGCACGCACCAGTGGTAGTGGCATGGTTTCGCCACCAATTTTAAAATTCTGCAAGCTACGCTGCGTTTGCGCACCCCAATATTTATCCGCAGGCACCTGAAGCGGGCCGAAGGAGTCGGTTTCCGTGCGGAATTTGCTGGAGGCAGAGGATTTAAGCGCGGTGGTGTTTTTCGCCATAAAAAATATCCTGAAGTGGGGTCATGTTTTTGCTCGTTGTGCCTTTGGCGAAGTTACGCTAAAAGCAGCGTGTACAATACAGAATTTAGGCAAAGGCGCAAGATGGCATTACGCCCCGCATATTGGAAAGAAGCCCAGAAAGCACTCGCGGCAACCGACCCCGTGATGGGCGGCATTATTGCTGCCTATAAGGGCGAAGCGCTCGTGAGCCGCGGCGACCCGTTTTATTCCCTCGCCCGCTCGATTGTAGGACAGCAGATTTCGGTGAAGGCTGCCGACACTATCTGGGGCCGCTTTGAAGCGCTGGCTGGCAGTATGGAACCCAAGAAAGTACGTAGATTAAAAGAAGATGAACTGCGCGCCTGCGGCCTTTCAAAACAGAAAATTTCTTACCTCAGCGACCTTTCAGAAAAATTTTTGAGCGAGCATGTGGATTGGAAATTGCTAGAAAATATGGATGATGAAGAAGTGATAAAAACACTTACCAGCATTAAAGGCATCGGGCGATGGACAGCGGAGATGTTCCTGATTTTCTGCCTGATGCGGCAGGATGTGTTCCCCATTGCCGATATCGGCCTGCAAAAAGCCATGAAGAAACATTACCGCCACAGCGCCACCACCAGTATGCAGCGCCACGCCAACAAGCAGTGGAAGCCGTGGCGCACCGTGGCGACGTGGTATCTGTGGCGCAGCCTTGACCCCGTGCCCGTGGAGTATTAACCGTGAATGACGTAAGAAAAAAACATGGCCAGATGGTGGTCGGCAGCATTGTGGTGATTGCCGCCATGATATTCGTGAACTGGCCGATGCAGAGTTATAATTTTGTAAACCATTATGTGCTGGGTGGACGTTCGCCGCTGGCGCAGGAATATTACCAAACCTATTACACGCATTATTACAAAGGTTACCTCGATCGCGGGCTGGAAGAATATGAAGCGAAATATTACGCCGACTATTATGCTGACTTTTACGCGCGCTATTACGCCTCGGAAGAATATCAGCAATGGGCGAATAACAGCTTGCCGGTGTATAGCGCGGCAGCTGCTGCATACCCCAGCGCCAGCATGGTCGCCAGCCTGAAGACCAACGCCACCGGCATTGAACTCATCATGTATTTTGAGGGCTTTAGGGCCGAGCCCTATGTGGATGCTGCCGGAAAAATGACCATCGGTTATGGTCATATGATTAAGCCAGGGGAATATTTCACCGAACTGAATAAAGAAGAGGCAAAAAAACTCCTGCAACAGGACGTAGAACTGGCCGAAGCCGCCATTAAACGCAACGTGCAGGTGGAGCTAACGCCCAACCAGTTTTCGGCGCTGGTCTCGCTGGTGTATAACATCGGCCCCACCGCGTTTAAGAACAGTACGCTGCTGAAAAAAATCAACAGCCGCGACTTTGACGGCAGCGCGCTTGAAATCGTGCGCTGGACAAAAGTGAATGGCCGCGAGTTCGATGGCCTTGTAAACCGCCGCTACTCCGAGCATGTACTGTTTAAGCGCGTTGGTTAGGAATGGCTTGAAAAACAAGCATTTCTGTGCTTTTTTAAGTAATCGATAACACCGCAAGGATTACACCGCATGATTCCCCGTTATTCACGCCCTGATATGGTTGCCATCTGGGAACCCGAAAATCGCTTCCGTATCTGGTTTGAGATTGAAGCCCATGCCTGCGATGCACTGGCACAGCTTGGCGTGATTCCGAAAGAATCGGCAAAAAACATCTGGAAGAATGCGCCGAAGAAATTCACCGCAGACGACATCCGCAAAATCGACGATATCGAAAAAGTGACGAAGCATGACGTGATTGCATTCCTCACGCACCTTGCCACCTATATCGGTAAAGACTCACGCTTTGTGCACCAAGGCATGACAAGCTCTGACGTGCTCGACACGTGCCTCGCCGTGCAGCTGACACAAGCGAGCGACATTTTGCTGAAAGACATTGATGACGTGCTAAAGGCGCTGAAAAAGCGCGCACTCGAAACCAAAAACATGCCGTGCATGGGCCGCAGCCACGGCATCCACGCCGAACCGGTCACGATGGGGCTGAAATTTGCCCGCTTCTATGCCGAGATGGAGCGTAACAAACGCCGCCTGAAAACCGCACGTGAGGAAATTGCCACTTGCGCTATTTCGGGCGCGGTGGGCACGTTTGCCAACATCGACCCGCGTGTAGAAGTGCACGTTGCAAAACAACTGGGCTTAAAGCCGGAGCCTGTTTCCACGCAGGTGATTCCGCGCGACAGGCACGCCGCTTATTTCACCACATTGGCGGTAATTGCCAGCTCAATTGAAAATATCGCGATTGAAATTCGCCATATGCAGCGCACCGAAGTGCTGGAAGCGGAAGAATTTTTCTCGAAAGGCCAAAAGGGCAGCAGCGCGATGCCGCACAAGCGCAACCCCGTGCTTTCTGAAAACTTGACCGGACTGGCACGGCTGGTGCGCGGCTATTGCGTGCCTGCGCTTGAAAACGTAGCGCTGTGGCATGAGCGCGATATTTCGCATTCTTCTGTGGAGCGCATGATTGCGCCCGATGCCACCGTAACGCTGGATTTTGCACTCGGCCGCCTTGCGGGGCTAATTGAGAATCTCGTGATTCACCCTGAAAACATTAAAGCTAATTTGAATAAACTGAGCGGTCTTGTGTTCTCGCAGCGCGTGCTGCTGGCACTGACGCAAAAAGGCGTATCGCGCGAAGACAGCTATCGCCTTGTGCAGCGCAACGCCATGAAAGTATGGGAAGAAGGCAAAGATTTTTTGACCGAACTGAAGGCTGACAAGGAAGTGACCGCCGCGATTAAACCAAAAGATATCGAGGCGCTGTTCGACCTCAAGTATCACACGAAGCACGTGGATACGATTTTCAAACGCGTGTTTGGAAAGTAAGCGCCGATGCTGGGGGGTATCAAATACATCCTCCAATTTTATGGGCTTGAACGGCTGGCCACAATTTTACTGGTGCTGGCCCTTATCGCAACCGGTGTGGGTTACGCGAAAAAAGGGGATTACGCTACTCCCGATGGCATTGACCCCGCACTGCACGAAGCACCCAAGCAGACCAATATTGAGCGCAGCAAGCGCACGATTATGTATCACGGCGTGGGCTATATTGTTGAAAAAGTGGCGGAGTATGAAATTACCGGCCTTGTAGCCAGCCATAATAATATCCACGGCTTTACGGATATTTATCATGACGAAACCTCACTCGATACGAAAGACGTTTGCCTCGTGTGGGGCGAAAATTTAAAGAACACGAACTACCTGAAGGCCAGCTTTAAAAACGCCCCATGGATGTGCCATGTAAAATGGAAAAATGGTGAAGAACTGAACGCAAATGAACTTTCAAACAACCATTTAATTACCGCCAGTGGCGTAATTCGTGACCAAATCAATAGCGTCCGCAAGGGCGACCAGATTCGCATCCGCGGCATGTTGGTGAACTACCGCCCCGCTGATATCGCGCAAAGCCGCATTTCAAGCATGAGCCGAACCGATAAGGGGGATGGCGCATGTGAAATTATTCTCGTAGATTGGGTGGATATGATTAAACCTGCAGAGCGCCTGTGGTACACGCTATATGAAGTGGGGCTAAAGGCTTTTGCGCTGTTACTCCTGCTGCGCGTGGTGTTTTATTTCTGGCTTTAGGAGAGAAAATAGATGCTGCTACACACACTGCCTTATTTCGCTTTTGCTGCATTGATGCTGGTGGTGCTGGCGATTTTTACACTAAAAGAGCGCCGCAAAACACGCACACCGATTGGCTATAGTGAAGACACACTGCTCGCGCGCAAAGCGCGGGCGCATGGTAATTTTTCTGAATACACCCCTTTCTTTTTGTTGCTGCTTGCTGCTTATGAACTGAACGGCGGCAGCGCGGAAATGGTGCATGGTTTTGGCATCCTTTATTTTGCCGGACGCATCGCACATGCTTATGGCCTGATTGTAGATGAGCCACGAAAAATGCCCTTTAAAGGCATGCGGGATTTTATCTTCCGCATCCGCGGTATGCAAATTACATTCTTCTGCCTTGTTACACTGTCAGTGCTTAATTTATGGGAATTTGGTTTAAACGTTTTCGCGCATTAATGGCCGCCACCAACCGGTGTTGCACCACCCGCGTGACCCGTGTGACCAACGCCCTTGCTGACAAACTGTAGCCATGTAGATTTGTCTGGAACTTTGAGCGTGTCTGCCACGGTGGGGGCTGGCTCACCCCTCCAGCCGGAGAGGCTTGCTTTTACCTGCTCTTCATAACCAAAACCCGGCATTGCTGTCATCGGCAGCATCATGTAGCGGATATTGCCGTCTGGGCTTGGTGGCACTAGCGAACCACTAGGATTTATCACGGCCTCGGCAGTAGAAACCGTACGGCCTTCAAGCTGTGCTTTGATAATGTTACCCATGTAATTCGCCTGCACCATTGGCACCATCATGGAGCCTTCGCTGCCTGAAATCAGTGCACCGAAATATTCTGCTGGCCCATGACTGAGTTTGCTTTCGCGTTCGGAAACCACTTTTTCCATTGGCACGGTGCCATCGGGCACTTCTTCCGTGTGCACCATCAATCTAAAATTTTCCTGTGGAATGGTGGCGAGGTAGAGCATCTGCCGACCGCCAGCAAGTGGAATCAGCGCATTCGATTTTTCAGGAAATTCTTCGTTCTTCACACTGGCAGGTTCCATCACCTGCGCAAGGGCATCCTTATAGGTGATATCGGCGGCTGAGGCCGCAAGACCTTCGCCCGCTACGGCCTTCACGAATTCATCATCACGGTATGCCACGCGCAAGCCGCTGAAGTGCGGGCCATCATCCGCGCGCTGCCAGGCGTTCACGCTGAAATCTGCCGCCGCATTAAAGCGGACATTATCAAACAACATATCAATTTCCTTTGGGTTCCAGCCAAGGCCACCCGTGGCGCGTGACGAAAGCATGTGCCCCACCGCGCGCTCCAGATATTCCAATTGCACGCACCCGATGCTGTAGGCGAACAGAAATGTGGACTGCATCTCTTGCGCGGCCGCCGCCACCTTTTTTCCTCGCTCTATCGGATCATTCATCCCGTTTAAGTCTGGCAATACTGGCCTAAACACTTCATCAGCCACATACTTTGCATACATGGAATAAGGCTTGTCCGCAGGGCCAATCGATGGTTTCAAGTATTCCACGAATTTTTTTTCATTTGTTTTAATATCCGGGTAACCGGACAGGAACAACCGCACCCGCGCACCGCCCATGATGTCAGCGCTTCTTTCGCTATAATATTCACCTGCCTCGAGATCACGCTCCGGCATTTCTTTTTCTGCCTTGCGCACGATGTTGTTCTGCACCATAGCGCCACCCAAAAGTTGCTCGGGGATTTCCATGGAAAGATTGATGCCTTCAATTGCATCACCGCCGACATACATGCCCGGCAGCACGACCATACGAATCGTTTTTTCCGACGACTTTGGCGGGAACGAGATGTGCGCGTTCATATTAATGCTGCCCTTGCGTTCACCATTTTCATCGGTGAACACCTGCCGCTCCCAAAAACCGCTGCATGATGGAATAGGTTTTATACGCCTGTTCAGTGTAGCATCAGCAGGATTATAGTCTATCGTGCGCTGGCTGATGTCCTCTGCTGCATCCTGCAACGCATCCTGATTAATATTCGAAACCGTGATACGGTCGCCCTCATGATGCACGGTGGCCGCAGATAAACCTGTAGCACCACGGGTCTCCTGCATTTTGTCGGTGAAATACTCGATGGCCCATTCGTCGGCTAAGCCGCGCAACTCTATCGTGAAAGCAGTCGGCGATTCGGCATCCGGCGGCACAGGTGCCCAGCCGCTTTGGTGGAACAAATCCACCGCAATCGCTTCTAATGTTTTAAATGTCGCGTTATCTGCCACCGATTTATCCTTGCCTACGGTAGCGACAATGGTAACAAAAAGCTGTTAAGAAACCATTAAATTGATAAATAACTATTATTTATCAATATATTAGACAAATGATTCGCGCTCGTTTTTTTCGTGCGTGCTCTGCGCCATAGCCGCATTATGCCAATCGATCATACTGCCTTTGTTACCCTTCTTGTTCAGCAGGTTCCATGTGCAAGTTACTTTTCTGCCGTCTTTGCTGAATTCAATGTTGTTGTTAAAGCCTTTAAGCGCCATGTAGATGCCGCGTCCAGTGATGTCATGTGCACGCTCCTCATCGAGGTAGGAATATTCTCGCCAATCAAAACCAGCGCCCTGATCTTCGATAGTAACAATCAGTTGGGAGTCTGTTTTTTCAAGTGAGAGGGTTGCAAATTTATCTTTATACTCCGGCATAACCAGACGCCGTTCGATTTCAGCCATAAGTTTGTTTTCTTTAGAAAGCGCTGCCTTTTTAAGGTAACCGATATCAAGATTTCCGTGCTCAATCGCATTGGTCGCCAGTTCGTAAATACCTTGAAGAATATTTCTCGAGTCTGGGCAAAAAGACGCTGCAGAAATCGCTACGTTACGTGCCTCCACCAACGTGCGGAATGTGAAATCACACCGCGCGATTTTCTGGATGCCGCGCTTGATAGGATGATCCATTTTCTGCAACTGCTCGCAGAATATCATCACCTCGCGGTCATTCAGCGCCGCATTAATAATGGCAAGTAATTTGGAGCCTGTGTACGGCTTCTTCAAGTAATAATACACACCCGCCTTCACGCCCTCATCTACCTGCTTTGCAGAAGACGCTGCCGTTTGCATGATGACCGGGATGTAACTATATTCTGAGTCCTGCTTGATGCGCTCGAGAAACGCCATGCCGTCCATCACCGGCATCATCCTATCAAGCAATACGAGATCGATATCGCTATACCGCGAAAGCATCATGAGCGCTTCTACACCGTTATGCGCAACCGAAGCCCGATAGTTTGTTTTTTTAAGGTGATTAAGGATGATGTCTATATTGGAAATTTCATCATCAACGATGAGAATATGGTGATTGTTTTTCACGGATACTCCTTAACACGCGGTTAAGGGGAGATGGATTTATCCTAACAGAGCGGCATTAAAAAGACGTTAACGAAGCACAAATAGTAAAAATCTTTTGTTTTTCAGTTGTTTATGACTATTTCTTGGCGGGTGTTTTTCTGCCTCTGGCAGTTACCCCTTATATCTACACTCGGCGCACGATATGTATTAAATATTCCGTGACAAACCAGCCAAGGTTTGTTAACTACTTCCCTCCTATTGGCGGCAGTTGCCGCTTTTGGCTGGGTAGCTCAGTGGTAGAGCAGGGGAATCATAATCCCTTGGTCGGGGGTTCAAATCCCTCTCCAGCCACCACTTACTTTCCTAAGAATAAGGTAAGCGTTGTTTTTTGGGGGGTAAGCAGCCCTGCCTCGGCTTCCTCAGCCGCCATGACAAATGCCATTACAAGAAGCAATAATAGAATCGCGATTCTCATAAACATACCCCCTCAAAAAACGTCACAGGCTATTCGGCTGTGATGGGGCTGATTGTATCAAATTTTAGTAAAATTCTCAATCCGACACCCCGCCACATCACGCGACTGTTGCAAAAAAGGCAACTATCTAAATTCCTTGATGAATTTTACCCTGCATCACACAATTTTACGTTTTTCGGCTGTGTTTTTGTGGTATGAATTTCGTATATTTTTACGGTTTATTAACCACTTTTTATCAACGCCACCCGTGAGGCAGCCATCATGTTACGCAAAGTTTTCACCCTCTCCCTCCTCTCTTCCGTTGCATTTATTTCCGGCGCACACGCTGCCGAGCCAACCGTTTCTGTTGGCGGCATTATGAATGTGGAAGCTGGCTACGGTGATAATGATGACGCATACACTGCCCCCGGCAGCACCTTCACGCGGGATGTAAAGTTTGCCAATGACACAGAATTACATATTCAGGCACAAGGCCAAGCTGATAACGGCATTAAATATGGCGCCATGGTGGAACTGGAAGCAGACGTGACTGCCGATGCCAAAGGCGAAGGTCTTAACGCCGATAAAACCTACCTGTGGGCTGAAGGCAATTTTGGCCGGACCGAAGTAGGCAACAGTGAGCCTGCGCAGGCCATTATGGCTATAAACGCTGCTTCTATAGCACGCGCAACTGGCGGCATTGATGGCAACGATGAATATTACCTGAATTATTTCAGCCCCACGGGCGGCGCATTCCTGATTCACCCCGACCTGCCAACGGCAGATGTAGGCGGCATTGTGGAAGATGCCACGAAGGTGAGCTACATCACGCCAAAAACCAGCGGGTTTCAGGGCGGTGTGAGTTATACGCCAGATGAAGGCAATGGCGGCACTGCCGCAGGCTTTACCACCGACGCAGACGGCGATTATGAAAACGTGATTGGCTGGGGCTTGACCTATGAAGCAGAAATGCAGGGTGTGGGCATCAACGTTGGCTTTGTAGGTGAATTCGGCGAGAATGAACTCGCCACGGTGGAGGACATGAACGCCTGGCAGCTTGGTGCATCACTCAGCTATGAAGGTTTTTCCGTCGCCGGTTCTTTTGCTGACTGGAATGACAGCTATAAAACCGTGGGTACCACTTCCGGCGACCAATATTTTTGGAACGTGGGTGTGGCTTATGAGCAGGGTGCGTTCGGCGCCAGCCTTGGTTATATCGACAGCCGCAAAACCGAAGGCGCAGAAATCAACCAATTTAGAAACACTGTGTTTAGCGTGGATTATGCTGTGGCACCCGGCCTTGTGCCCTACGGCGAAATCAGCTTCTTTGAAGCCGATGCCGGCGGCACGACTGTGGACAATGAAGGCACGGTGGTTATTCTTGGTACTTACTTGATTTTCTAAGATTTTTGCATCATAGTGGCACACCGATAGAAGGAGCCCCCGCACGCCTATGAAAATGACCCTCAAGATTTTTCTGACCTCTCTCATCTGCCAGCTTGCATTGGTAGGTATTTCCGCATTCAGCTATTACCGCATGGAAACGCAGAATCCGCTCCTTAAAGAGTATGCTGCGACATCTCACGCGGTTGCAGAGAAGGATATTGAGCTGCTCAAACATATTAAAACCATGAAAGAGAGCATGATTCAGGTTCAGCAATTTTTGCAGGATATTTCGGCAACCCGTGCACTGGATGGCCTGAATGGCGGCTTTGATGAAGCCAAGACACACGCCGATGCGTTTAATGTTCACCTTATGGCCGCAAAGAAAATTTCTCACGAGCGCGGCTACAAAGACATTGAAGCAATCCTTATTGAAATCGAAAAAGACTTCCCACCCTTTTATGAAACCGGCAAACGCATGGCGCAGGCCTATATTGATTTTGGCCCAGAGGGCGGCAACCGGATGATGGCAGAGTTTGACGCCGTTGCTTCAAAAATCGGCGAAGAGTCTGATAAAGTAGTTGAGTTAGTTGAGAAAAATACGGACACGCAAGTTTCCACCATCGTGAGCGGCCTTGATACGCTTCAAACGCTTAACAAGACGAACCAGTCGTTCCTGATGATGTCTTCCGCCATTACCATCGTTATCACGCTGGCGATTGCATTGCTGCTTCAGCGCAGCATTTCCAGTTCCTTTGTGGCACTCTCAAAAGATCTGGATGATATTTCCTCCGGTGAATATGAAAACGAAACAAACTTAAGCGAAGCACGCAAGGATGAGTTCGGCGCCATTAGCCGCACGCTGGTGACGGTGAAGGAAACCCTCGCCAAAGGCGTGGAGCTTGAAAAACAGCAAAAGAAACAGAAAGAAGATTTAGAGAAACAGAAAAAAGTTGATATGGAAAATCTTGCCAAGCGCTTTGAGTCCAAAGTACAGGGCATTATCCAGACCGTGGCTTCTGCAGCGACGGAGCTGTTCCATACATCTGAATCCATGACACGCCTGATTCAGAGCGTAACGCAGCGTGCAGGCAGCGTTTCGCGCTCCTCAGGCGATGCATCACGCAACATTCAAACCGTGGCCGCGGCGACGGAAGAGATGTCCGCCTCGGTAAGTGAAATTGCCAAGCAGATTTCAAAATCCACCGACGTGGTGGCCAATGCCGTCGCACAGGCCAATAAAGCCGAAGAAACCAGCAAGATGCTGGAAAGCGCTACCGCGCGCATCGGCGAGATTGTAACGCTCATTCAATCCATCGCAGGGCAAATCAACCTGCTGGCACTGAACGCAACCATTGAATCTGCCCGCGCCGGTGAAGCCGGTAAAGGCTTTGCCGTGGTGGCGCATGAAGTAAAGAGCCTCGCCAACCAAACCACGGGCGCTACGGATGAAATTATCGGCAACGTGGCACAGATTCAAGATGTGTCGAAGCAGGTGATTGAAGCGTTCAACGGCATCAAGATTGCTATTAATAATGTGAGCGAATACTCGCTGGCAATTTCTGCTGCCGTGGAAGAACAGGCTGCAACCACCAATGAAATCTCTTCGAACATGGGGCATACTTCTGCCGGCACGCAGCAGATTTCAACCGACATTAACGACGTGGATAAGGCCTCAAAAGAAGCAAGCGCCTCCGCTGTTCAGGTGCTAGAAGCCACCAAGATGCTGTCGAAAGAAACGGAAGATTTAAGCAGCGCGGTGAAGTCGT
Organism: uncultured Rickettsiales bacterium; assembly: GCA_964467255.1. GTDB lineage: Bacteria > Pseudomonadota > Alphaproteobacteria > Rickettsiales > RGZB01 > CAYXPR01. Next base: position 75,649 of record CAYXPR010000002.1, read on the forward strand.
TCCTGCAGGAAATCCGCAACGGTTAGCTTCATCGGTTTAGTCGCCAATAAAACGGCTGGGTCAGTTACGCCAAAACATCGACTTGATTGCTTGCGACGCCGTCTTTTATCCTCTTCTCAATTTCCTCTCTCATTTGCGCGAGGAGTTTCTGTTTTTCTTCAGGGCTCATGGCATCAAACTGTTCTTTGCTGATGCCGCGCTGCGCAAGCCAGGCAGATTGCATGCGCTCTGCTGGAGTTTGCTTCATATAATCCATAAATTGCTTTTTGCCACTCACTGCGACGGAGTTGCCTTCAGTACCAGACTGACCCGGCAAAATTTGCCGGTTTTGATTTTTATTTACTGCCTGCGCTGCCGTGCCAAAGCTGTTCACCCTTGAAATATCCATGTTCTTCTCCGCGTTAGCTTTTCCTGTATCAAAAAATACCCCGTAAAACATGCAATAGTTATGCCAGTTGATTATTGGAGTGCAGAGCCGCGTGCGGGGAATAAAATAACCCCTTGCAATTAATAATGATTATTAGTAAAAATACCCTGCAACCCCCAACGAGGTATTTATGAAATTTGCTAAGACTCTGGCTCTAACTACCATTCTTTCCAGCCTTGCGATTGCCGCCAACAGCGCTGAAACCGCCACTGGGGAGGGTTACGTGCAAACGAACCTCGTTGCAAACAAAACTCTTTATAAGCCCACATTTGAGGTGGATGAAAAACTCATCAACGCATGGGGCATTGCCATTCGCCCCGCAGGTGCCGGTGGGCATTTTTGGGTAACCGGCAAAGATATCAGCTTTGAGTATGTGGGCGATGTGTCCAAATCGAAGGATAAAAAACTCCGCACACTGCATGCCGATGAACTAAAATATGTGAAGCTGCCTGTGGGCGGCGATGAAAACTTTGCCACAGGCGTGGTGTTCAGTGACAGTAAAAAAGACTTCGTCATTACACAGAACATTGAAGGCAAAAAGCCTGTTACCGCGCCATCCAAATTCTTGTTCGCCAGTGATGGTGGCATTATCTCGGCATGGACCGAGCGCAAGAACGACGATGGTAGCATGGACCGCTCGCATGATGCAGTGAGCGTGATCGACCAGTCGAAAGACGGCGCACAATTCTTCGGCCTTGCGATAAATGCAGCCTCCAACCGCTTGTATGCAGCTGATTTCGGCGAAAAGCCCGCCATTAAAGTGTTCGATGGCACATTTAAACCTGCAAACGTAACGTTCGAGATGCCGTTTGATGAAAACAAAAATGGCGTAGTGGATGTTGGTGAATATGCCCCGTTCAATATTCAGGGACTCAAAACACCAGAAGGCAAACAACATATTTTTGTGGCTTATGCGAAAACGCAAACCTGCCCCGCTGAAGAGGTGGAAAAGAAAACCTGTGAAAAAGGCGCGTTGTTCGTGGGCGAGGAAGATACGTCTAAGCCCGGTTATGGCAAGCTTGCTGAGTTCACCGAAGAAGGCAAACTGGTACAGGTGTGGAAAGATGGCGGCAAGCTGAGCGCCCCGTGGGGGATTGTTTATTCTCCGTCGGATTTTGGCCCACTTTCAAACAAGCTGCTGGTTTCCAATTTTGGTGATGGCACGATTGCCGCGTATGACACCAAAACGCGCACCTTCGTAGACTATGTGCGCGATGAAAAAGGCAATGCGATTAAAATCGACAAAATCTGGGGTTTGCTGTTCGGTAATGGTGAAAGCCTCGGCGATAAAAATGCGCTCTATTTTGCCGCTGGTCCAGAAGATGAAACGGATGGCATTTTCGGCAGCATCCGCCCACCGAAAAAATAGGCAACAAAAAACCACCCATTACGGGATGGGTGGTTTTTCGGGCCGTTAGGCCAAGTTCCTAGAGACTAGCGACGAGGATTGGTTTCCTCACCTGCCACCGGACCTTCGAGGTTCGGCAGCGCTGGCCCTTTGAGCTCCGGCGCAGGCGCCGGAGGAATGACCAGTTCAGGCAGCGGCTTCAGCTCCACCGGATTGCTCGGGTAATGCTTGAGGACAAGCACACCTTCAGGCACAAACACGGTATGGCGGCCACCCTTGAGGGTTTCGCGCACGATCTTCGACTTCTTGCCCACCGCCCGGAAGGACAGTTCGAGCGAGTCGTTCATCGGCACATCCACAAGGAAGACGCCGTTCCTGACCACCGAAGCGGTCATGCCACCCTCGAACAGGGTCACAACACCATCGGTGCCTTCACTCATCATCGTGTCGACACCCGCCACCAGATACTTCTGGTAGGGGCCCTTCGACAGCTTGAAGATCCGGAGGGAACACCCACCAATCATCAGCTCCGTCTCGAAATCGCACTTCTCATCTTCTGCAGTTGCCGGACGGACTTTGAACGTCTTCCCCTCCATGAAATCAGTCAGGGGGGGCAGGACGATCGCACCTTCCAGCTTCTCCCGACCATCCACTTGCGCGCACGCAGAGGTGGTCGAGGCGACACAGACACACAACACACACACGAACTGGGCGAACTTGCACATTCCGCGGACTTTCTAGCTAGGAGGGGTAGTATCCCGTACTACTCCCCTCTAACACAGGAAGGATTTGGTTACCAACTCAGGCAACTCTCAAATCCAACCAACGAACAAGCCACTATTCTAACAGAGCAGCACCCCCTATCCCAAAAATTAAATTAAATTTTAGGCATTTTTTTTAAGATTTTTAACCAATCATTAACCATTAATGTTCTAGAATTATGGAATTAAAAAAGGAGGCTTTCATGGCAAACGACGAGCTTCGGCAAGAACGTAGAGAATTGAGAGATGTTAAGCTTGCGCACTTCGCGCAATGTGAGCTGCGCATCGCCACGCAAAAAGCCGAAGTTGCTGAACTTGCAAAGCTAATGAAGGGTAGCGTAACCGATATTTGGCAAGCCGTGGAAGAAATCCGCCAGCTGGCAAAAGACGATGGCATCCGCTTGACCAAACACAAAGAATTATTCGGCTACCGCGAGGGGCACGATGAAGTGAAGCAAGCGCATGTGCATGCCGTGGTGGGTGCACGCGAAGTGCTGATGGCGGCAAAGTTCATTGAACAAGTGGCAGACACAAAATTGCTGGGGCCGGAATATCAGGCACGCGTTGACACTATTGTAAAAGAGGCAACAGAAAGCCTGCTAGTGGTGTATCAGGCCTTTGGCGATAAATCCGCCGACAAGCCTGAAAAAGCAAACGGCCACAGCAAAACAAAGAAGGAGCCGGATAACACCGAACGTGCAGCAAAATTCCGGCGCGATACAGACCGACACATGCCACGCGGAGAAGGCCAAGTGGGCGACCCTGAAGCGTGGGAAAGCTTTATGGAAAATGCACCGCAAACACATCGCGTAGCAAAGGGTGGGAAGTCACCAAACGGCGGTAATGGCGGAAAGCGGAGAGCGCCGGTGAGTGACGCTTACATGACGCCCGCAGAACGGCTTGAACAGGACATCGGCACAATAGAACGCATCATCGACCACTGCGTCGAGAAAACCTATAAGGTCAATTTTGAACGCTAGGCGTTATTGACCCAGCAGCCCCTTCACGGCACCATCCACCGCTTCAGCTGCACCTTCAACAGCACCCTGAACAGCGCCTTCGGCTTCCTGTGCAGCATCGCGCACTGCACTGTTATCAATCAGCGGTAATCCGGCAATAATTTTACCAAACACTTGCGTCAGCACCGTGGTGAGTTCCGCTGGCTTTGATTCACTGCCGATGTTTTCCATCAGGATGTCCGTCATGGGTAATTCTAACACCTGTGCGCTCTCGACACCAACGGCGGGAATTACTTTCAGTTTTGGCTGAGTGATTTGCAGCTGGCTGATAACGACACTCTTATCTTTATGCGCCGCATCAGCGCTTTCGTTTGATTTTGCGCTAAACGCAGCATTTTTTTGCAGCGTGTAAATGTTATTGCCATTAAAGCCCATCTCAAAATTCAGCACGGGCGATTCAATCAGAATGGAATCAATCTTCATTGGGTCAGAGCGCAACGAGCCGAAGGAAGCATTAATTTCCGTGTTTGCAATTTCAATGGCCATCGGGCTTTCAAAACCTTCGGGGTTATACACCTTAATGCCGCTGATGGTTACTTTGCCTTGCAGCGGGCGAACATTCACCGAGTCCACTTCCACCTGTGTTAACAGCAGACGGCTACCCACGGTTTGAATCGCGCTTTTGGCGATATAACCCATGCTGAGATAACCCGCAACACCGAGGCCAACCAGCAGTACGACAACAACAAGCAATTTACGCATATGACTTCTCTCCGTGGTAAAATTTCACCGCGAGATTAGCTGAATCTGTTTATTTTCCAAGCATTTTTATGAAACAGTGGTGTTTTGGCTTTCAAAATGCTTCAATCTTTTTGTTATGAGATATGCATCCGCAGGCCAGCACCGTTTGGGTTTCGCGCACGCGCTGCGCGCATCACTGCGCGAGGGATATAATGGCGGCACATTCTATAAAGACCTCGTCGCTGCCACGGTCGTATCACTCGTGGCGTTGCCGCTTTCGATGGCGCTGGCGATTGCTGTAGGCCTGCCGCCGCAGCACGGTATTTACACGGCGGTGATTGCGGGTGTCGTGGCGGCGCTGCTGGGCGGCAGCAAGCATCAGGTTTCAGGCCCCACCGCCGCCTTCGTGGTGATACTGGTTCCTATCGTGCAGGAATTTGGTCTGCGCGGACTAATCATTGCAGAAATCATGGCAGGCGTGATGCTGATTGCGATGGCGCTCGCGCGATTCGGCAAATTGGTTTCCTACGTGCCCTACCCTGTTACGACAGGATTCACCAGCGGTATCGCCGTGGTGATTGGCACGCTCGCACTGAACGACATGCTAGGGCTGCACATTCAAAAGCTCGAAGGGCATTACGTTACCAAGGTTATTCAAATTGCCAGCCACTTGCCGCACATCGACATATATAATGCAGCTATCGGGATTGCCACGTTGCTGATACTCGCTTTTTGGAACCGCATCGCGCCGAAAATTCCCGCCGCAGTGGTCGCGATTAGCCTTGGCACAGCACTAGGGCTTTTCCTCAGCACACAGGGGCATGACATCAGCACCATCGGCAGCCAATTTTCATACACCGCACATAGCGGCGACGTGGTGCAGGGCATTCCGCCTTATCCGCCGATGCTACACACACCAAATTTTATCGCGGGTGATTTATTCGCTGTGCCGAGCTTTGATGAGATACAAAAATTATTTATGCCTGCGCTGGTGATTGCCGTGCTGGCGGCGCTGGAATCACTGCTTTCTGCCACCGTGGCCGATGGACTTGCAGGCACGCGGCATAACCCGAATGCTGAATTGTTTGGTATTGGTGCGGCGAATATTCTTTCCGGATTGGCGGCAGGCATTCCCGCCACAGGTGCGATTGCACGCACGGCCACCAACATTCGCAGCGGTGCAAAAACACCAATCGCCGCCGTGCTGCACGCAGTGCTGATTATGGTGTATGTGCTTTTGCTGGCGCCTTACATCAGTTACGTGCCGATGGCATCGCTCGCCGCACTGCTGTTCATCACGGCGTATCATATGTCGCACTACAAACAATTTATCACCGTGATAAAAATTGCACCGAAGCATGATGTGGCGGTGCTGCTCGCCTGTTTTGCGCTGACAGTGTTCGTGGATATGGTTGCAGGCGTAACGGTAGGCATCGTGCTCGCATCCTTCTTGTTTATGAAACGCATGGCAGACCTAACCGAGACCTCAGTTGAGACCGGAAAAGATAAGCACATCGCCACCACCGAAACCGTGCCCGAGAATGTGCTGATTTATCATATCGCAGGGCCATTATTTTTTGGCACGGCAGAAAAAGCACTCGACCGCGCCGAATTCGCGCATCCGCAGTTCAATTATCTGATTTTAGACATCACGCAAGTACCCACCATTGACCTGACCGGACTGGTGGCGCTGGAGTCCATCATTCAACGGGCAGACCGCTATAAAAACAGCGTCATCTTATGTGCCCGCCCCCAGCTGGCCGATAAAATCATGCGGAAGCTGCCCAAACGCCTCTCCAGCACCCTGATTGTGACTCCCAACGTGGCGGCTGCAATCAAAAAAACCAAGGAAAAACAGGGCAATAAATAATTATATAAAAAGCCCTTAAATCTTCAAAAAAACCATTGTAGTATCCCCCCATCGGTAAGTTTTTACCCCAATCACAACCGGCATTTTGGAGGGCTTTTTACGATGGTCGTCATTAATCTTCCATCCTCTGCGACGCATAAACGTTCCAGCAACCGATTTGCTATGGAAGATGTGCTGAAAGCATGGAAGCTGATGCGCCCCATACGCCGCGCACTAAAGCGCCATGCCGATGACGTATATGCCCAGAAAGCGCTCGACTACTTGCACTCTTATAGGCTGGTGATTAACCGCCGCTTCAAAACCTGTGCCGGCCTGACCCGTTATTCCGCCCGCATTATTGACCTGCACCCTGAACTGCTGGAAGTGGGTCGTGAAAAAGAACGCAATGAAACCATGTTGCATGAGATTGCGCACGTGCTTTCCTATTTCCTGTTCCGTGAGCATGGGCATGGTGAAATCTGGCGCCAGATGATGGAATCGATGGGCCACCCTTATGTAGAGCGCTGCCACCACTACGAATTTTTGGAAGGCCGCGACCGCCGTTATATCTATGAATGCAAGGATTGCGGCGCACGCATCCACCGCACCCGCCGCTTCCATAAGCCAGGGCTACTGCATAAATGGTATCACCCCGCCTGCAAAAGCAAAGACAATGGCGGGCGCTACCACTTTATTGACCGCCACGCCCTTGCTGTGCGCATCAGCGCGGACGACAGCAGTTCATCGCAAGCGCGGGCTTAAAAGTACAGAGCCGCATCAAAAAAGAAGGGCGCCTAATTAGGCGCCCTTCTTTTTTGCTCTGTAATCAATCTGTGTTTATTGGTAGCTGTGATACAGGTTGATGTTATCTACCTGCTGGTATGTGCTATTTGGCTGGTACATAGCCGGTGCAGAACCTGAGCCGCTGGCCGAGTTGTTGTAATATTGCGGGGCATAGTAATAGCCCGCCTGTGGCTGCTGGCTGTATGATGGCGCGGTGCCATAATAGCCGCCGCTGGCCGCAGAACTGGTTGTTGCTGTGGTCCCACCTGCGCATGCAGAAAGGCTCGCCGCTATGAGAAGCGTATAAAAAACATGTCTCGCGTAGTGTGCCATTAGGAAATCTCCTTTGTTTTCAATGACTTGACACATTGTCGCAGTGAGGGACGTGGATTATACTGCCCGTTCTTGATAGTGCAATAAGAAATTTCAGGCAACCTCTATTTATTCGATTTTGTGTTTAATTTACCACAAATTTTAATTGTATTTTATTCACAGTCCTTTACCTACTGATTTATGGGGTTATTCTTCTCGTTGTCATCTTGTGGCATTTGCGATACAACTGTGCAGCTTTTATTTTCAGCGGGGCAGCACCATGATGATCGGCGTATTAAAAGAGACCTTGGCAGGCGAATTTCGCGTGGCGGCCTCCCCCGAAACCGTGAAGAAATATATCGGCCTTGGGCTGGAAGTGTGCGTGGAAGCGGGCGCGGGCGCTGGTTCACACATTAGCGACAAGGAATATACTGATGCGGGCGCAACCGTGGTCAAAAGCGCCGGTGACGTGGTGAAGAAGTCTGATATTGTGCTGAAAGTACAATTACCTGAGAAGGTAAAATCCGAACTAGGGCACATGAAAGAAGGCGCAAGTTTCATCAGCCTGATGAACCCGCTCGAAAACAAAGACAGCATTAAACAACTCGCAGGCTTAGGCGTTTCCGCATTTGCGATGGAGCTGATGCCGCGCATTTCCCGCGCGCAGAGCATGGATGTGCTTTCCTCGCAGAGCAACCTTGCAGGTTACCGTGCCGTGATTGATGCCGTGGCGGAATATGGCCGTGCCGTGCCGATGATGATGACCGCCGCAGGCACCGTGAAGCCCGCAAAAGTGCTGGTGCTGGGTGCGGGCGTGGCAGGGCTTCAGGCGATTGCGACTGCCAAGCGCCTCGGCGCCGTGGTGAGTGCGTTTGATGTGCGCCCCGCCGTGAAAGAACAGGTGCAGAGCCTTGGCGCTACGTTCGTGGAAGTGCCTGCGGAAAGCGCCGATGCAGAAACCAAAGGCGGCTACGCCAAAGAAATGAGCGCAGACTATCAGCGCAAACAGCGCGAGTTGATTCATGAAACACTCAAAACGCAGGACATTGTAATCTGCACCGCGCTGATTCCCGGTAAGCAAGCGCCGGAACTGGTGACCGAAGCCATGGTGAAAGACATGAAGTCTGGCTCCGTGATTGTAGATTTAGCGGTAGCCTCTGGCGGCAATTGCCGCCTTTCTGAGCGCGGTAAAATTGTGGTGAAGCACGGCGTGAAACTAGTGGGGCATGACAATATGCCAAGCCGCCTCGCCGCTGACGCAAGCCTGCTTTATGCCCGCAACCTGTTTAACTTCATCGCCCTGCTCTATAGTAAGGAAAGCAAGAAGGTGAACATCAACCTTGAAGACGAAATCATTAAAGGCTGCATGGTAACCCATGCCGGCAACGTGGTGCACCCATTACTGGCGGAAGAAAAAGCCGCCACCAAAAAGAAATAAGGAGACTGCTTTATGACCAGCGCCGGAAGCACAGAAGAAAACATGAAAGTTCTTGCCGAAAAAGTGGCTGCACTCGATGCGCAAATTAGCGCAAGCAGCCATGCCGCCGCTGGCGTGGACCCGTTCATTTTTGGCCTGACGATTTTTGTGCTGGCCTGCTTTGTGGGTTATTACGTGGTGTGGAAAGTAACCCCTGCCCTGCACACGCCGCTGATGGCGGTGACGAATGCCATTTCCGGCATCATCATTGTGGGCGCGATAATCGCGGTGGGTCCGGCGGGTGTAGGTTTTTCACAATGGGTGGGTTTTGGCGCAGTGGTGCTGGCTTCGGTGAATATCTTCGGTGGCTTCATCGTAACGCACCGCATGCTTTCCATGTTTAAAAAGAAATAACGGCAGAAGGAACACGCCCGATATGTCCACTTTATCCGCGATTGCTTACCTTATTGCCTCGGTGTGCTTTATTCTGGCACTCAAAGGCCTTTCTTCGCCGAAATCTGCGCGGCAGGGCAATCTGCTCGGCATCGGCGGTATGCTGATTGCGATTGTGACAACCTTCGTACAACCCGTGGTGACCACGCACATGCTAGCCATTGCCGGTATCATCGTCGGCGGCTTCCTCGGCACCGTTACGGCACTTAAAATTAAAATGACGGCGATGCCGCAGCTCGTGGCCGCCTTCCACTCGCTGGTGGGCTTAGCCGCCTGCTTCGTGGCACTGGCCGCGCTTTACTCACCAGAAACATATGGCATTGGCGTGGCGGGCAATATCGCCACGGCAAGCCTGATTGAAATGAGCCTCGGCGCATTCATCGGCGCAATCACTTTCACCGGCTCGGTGGTGGCCTTTGCCAAACTGCAAGGCCTCATGAGCGGCAAACCCATCCGCTTCACAGGCCAGCATGTGCTGAATGCATTGCTCGGCATTAGTACGCTGGTGCTGCTGGTGCTGTTTTGTCAGACCGAATCCACCTTTTATTTCTGGCTAATTCTTGGCGCAGGCTTCGCGCTTGGCCTGCTGCTGATTGTGCCGATTGGCGGCGCGGATATGCCTGTGGTGGTGTCGATGCTGAACTCTTACTCCGGCTGGGCCGCTGCTGGCATCGGCTTCACGCTGGGTAACAGCTTGCTTATCATCACCGGCGCGCTGGTGGGCGCAAGCGGTGCTATCCTCAGCTATATCATGTGCAAGGCCATGAACCGCTCCATCATCAACGTGATTTTCGGCGGCTTCGGTGCCACAGCCGAAGCAGCAGGCGCAGCAAGCGGTGAACAGAAAAATGTGAAAGCAGGCAACGCCGATGATGCAGCGTTCTTAATGAAGAACGCCAGCTCTGTTATCATCGTGCCGGGTTACGGCATGGCCGTTGCACAAGCCCAGCACACGCTACGTGAAATGGCCGACATACTGAAAGCGGCTGGTGTGAAAGTGCGTTACGCAATTCACCCTGTGGCAGGCCGTATGCCGGGCCACATGAACGTGCTGCTCGCTGAAGCCAACATTCCGTATGATGAGGTGTTCGAGCTGGATGAAATCAACCGCGACTTCGCGCAGACCGATGTGGTGTATGTGATTGGTGCGAATGACGTGACCAACCCTTCCGCTAAAACCGACCCAAGCAGCCCGATTTACGGCATGCCGGTGCTCGATGTGGGCGCAGCCAAAACCGTGCTGTTCATTAAGCGCAGCATGGCGGCAGGTTATGCGGGTGTTGAAAACCCCCTCTTCTTCCAGGACAACACCATGATGCTGTTTGGCGATGCCAAGCACATCACCGAAGAAGTTGTTAAAGCTCTGCCGAACGCTTAAGGATTTATTTCTAAGCCGCCTTTCTTCGTCGGTTTTGCGCTCGAATCCTCAAGTAGCGCTGCTACGTTCCGGTTCTGTGCGCAAAACCTCCTAAAAATCCACGCTTATAAATAAATCCTGATTTTTTTGTCAGATTTTAGGCACAAAAAAAGCGCCGTAAGGCGCTAGTTTTGTCGAAGGCTTAGAAATGCGGTTTATTGCATTTCCTCACGCTTACGGGCAAGTTTACGTGCACGACGCACGGCTTCCGCTTCTTCGCGAACGCGCTTCTCCGATGGTTTTTCATAGGAGCGGCGCATTTTCATTTCACGGAAAATACCCTCACGCTGCATTTTCTTCTTCAGAACGCGGAGCGCTTGATCGACATTATTGTCTTTTACTACGATCTGTACCAATCGAATTACCTCCTTTACCGTAATCTCTTTTCGTCTATTGAATCCCTGTGAAGGGACTGCCATTATAGCCGAAAAGGCCTGAGTAGGCTAGCTGTATAACCAAGTTTACCGCCGCAGGCAAGCACTTTCAGACTTTTTGAGCGCAAAATATGAAGCAAAATACTGATATTAAAGAAAAAATACTGGCAAGCGCCCTTGAGATAGCCGGAAAAACCGGCTGGCAGGAAACGCTGCTTCCGGCGGCTGCCAAGGCGGCTGGCATGAATGAACCGTTTGGGTTGATTGCCTTCCCCAATGGCGTGTGTGCCCTCGCCGATTATTACACACTTCACTGCAACACAAAAATGACGAAGCAGCTCGAAGGAAAACTCGAAAAACGCAAAATCCGCGAAAAAATTGAAGATGCGGTGATGGCGCGGCTTGCGATTTATGCCGAACATAAACCCGCCGTGCGGGCACTGATGGCATATTATGCACTGCCACAGCACAGCTTGCAGGCCGCAAAAAATTTGGCGCTAACGGCCGATGCGATGTGGCGGATTGCGGGCGATACGAGCACGGATTTTAATTACTACACCAAGCGCCTGCTGCTTTCGGGCGTGTATTCCGCCAGCCTGCTTTATTGGCTTTCCGATGAAAGCGCCGACATGGCACCCACGCGCGAGTTCGTGCAACGGCGCATCAGTAACGTGATGGAAATTCAAAAAGCGAAAAGCGCGCTTAGCGGCTATGCGGAAAAAGCAGGCGGCGTGGTCGAAAGCATTCTGCCAAAATTGCGCGCAGGTAAGTAATTACTTACGCAGTTTAATCACCTTCGGGTCGGTCATCTGCGCGGGCAGCAGCGGCACCACCAAATTCACATGCCCCATTTTACGGCCTTCTTTGGCTTCGGTTTTGCCATAGATATGCACCTTGGCTTCGGCATTTTCAGTGATGTATTTTTTCCAGTCATTCACATCGGCACCAATCAGGTTTTTCATGCGCACATCAGAATGACGGCGCACGGAGCCGAGCGGCAAGCCGCAAATGGCGCGGATGAACTGCTCAAACTGACTGGTGACGCAGCCATCCTGCGTCCAGTGACCGGAGTTATGCGGGCGCGGCGCAAGTTCATTCACCAACAACACGCCTTCTTTCGTGACAAAAAATTCAACAGCGAGCAAGCCAACCAGATTCAGCGCATCGGCAATTTTATGCGCGATGGCTTTGGCTTCGATGCGGATCTCTTCATCCACATTCGCAGGCACAATGCTGGTGTCTAAAATGCCATTCTTATGCGTGTTTTCGGCGGGCGAAAACGCTGCTGTTTCTGTGTCGAGCCCGCGTGCGATAATCACGGAAATTTCGCGATCAAAATCCACGAAGCCTTCAAGAATGCCTTCACTCATGCCACTTTTTTTCCAGATGGCAGCAACGTCTTCACCCTTGCGGATAACGAATTGGCCTTTGCCGTCGTAGCCCATTTGCGTGGTTTTTAGCAGGGCTTTGTCGCCGCCTAAATCCGCAAAGGCCTGCACTAATTCTTCAGCGCTTTTCACGGCACGATAGGGCGCGGTGCCAACACCCAGTTCGCGCACAAAATCTTTTTCGCGCACACGGTGCTGCGCAATATATAGCACGCGCGCAGCAGGGCGCACTTCCACATGGCGGCTTAAAAATTCTACGGTTTTATAGGGGATATTTTCAAACTCGAAAGACACAACATCCACCGACTTGGCAAAAGTTTCGAGCGCTTTTTCATCTTCATAGCCACCTTGCGTGGAGGCCGTGCAAAACTGCAATGCGGGCGCATGTTTTTCAGGGCAGAAGATGTGCACTTTATAGCCGAGCTCCGCCGCAGCTAAGGCCGACATGCGGCCAAGCTGACCACCGCCGATAATACCAATCGTTGAGCCGGGAGTAATAATTGCCATAGAAACTTTCAGTGTTTAATGCGGCGTTTCAGGAACCGCATCGGTGCGGTCCTTGCGCCATTTTTTCAGTTTGGTCGCTACGGCGCGATCAAGATGCGCAATCACGGATGCTGCAAGCAACGCCGCATTTATTGCACCGGCTTTGCCAATGGCGAGCGTGCCCACTGGCACACCGGCTGGCATCTGCACGATGGAGAGCAAGCTATCCATGCCATCCAGCTCGCGGCTTTTTACCGGAACGCCGAATACGGGCAGCGTGGTCATCGACGCTGTCATGCCCGGCAAATGCGCTGCGCCACCGGCGCCAGCGATAATCACTTTCAGGCCGCGCGCTTCTGCCGAATGTGCGTAATCATACAAACGCTGCGGCGTGCGGTGCGCAGATACCACGCGCACTTCATGCGGCACGCCCAGTTCTTTTAACACTTCAGAGGCATGCTCCATGGTCGGCCAATCAGACTTGCTGCCCATAATCACACCCACGAGCGGTGTTTTTTTCTTTTTCGATTTTGCGGGGGCTTTTGCCATTTAAAATACCTTTAAATAAGGGAAGTGCTTTTGCAGCGCGTTAGGCAATGATGTCAGGATGGAGTTCGGCATCGAGCTGCGCGAGCCTGTCTTTGAGCCAGAGCTTACGCTTCTTCATGCGCTGCAGTCGCAGTTGGTCGAAACCACCTGCGGCATCACCTAGGCCAAGTATGAGTGCATCCAGCGAGCGGTGCTCTTCATCCAGGCGTTTGATTTCTTCCAAAATTCTTTCGTCATCACCCATCGGGCAATCCCTCTTCAACCATATGGTAAAGGTGTCTCTGTAAGAGAAGCGGGGATTATAACACAAATTTGGGCAAATGCACCTTAAAAATATCAGGGGATAACAGCCCCTTAGCCTAAGACTTCATGCCTTTCCAGCGCTTGACCAGCGCGTGGTCGATGCCGAACAAATCGAGTACGCGACCCGCAGAATGATTCACGATATCGTCCACTGACTCAGGGCGACTGTAAAACGCGGGAACAGGCGGCGCAATGATGGCGCCGATTTCAGCCAGTCGCGTCATGGTAGAAAGATGCCCCGCATGCAGCGGTGTTTCACGCACCATCAGCACTAGCCTGCGGCGCTCTTTGAGCACTACGTCCGCAGCACGTGACATGAGTGTGGAGGTCACGCCCGTAGCAATCTCCGACATGGTGCGGATGGAACAAGGCGCAATCACCATGCCCATGGTGGCAAACGAACCGCTGGAAATTTTTGCCGCGATATCCGCCGCCGGATAGACGACGTCGGCCAGCGCCTGCACTTGCTTCAGGCTGTAATCTGTTTCTTCAGCGATGGTCAGCTGTGCCGCCTTTGAAACAATCAGATGTGTTTCAATTTTCGATTTTTTTAAAACTTCCAGCAAGCGGATGCCGTAAATCGCGCCCGATGCCCCGCTGATGCCGATGATGAGACGCTGCTTTGCCATATTATTTCTTCTTCACGTGGCCAAGCCGCGAGAACTTGGTTTTGAGGTATTCATGATTATGCTCGTGTGGAGTGATAACATGATCCACACGCTCAGCCACTTTAATGCCGCAGGCTTCAAGCCCTTTTACCTTGCGTGGATTATTCGTCATCAGCCTCACCGATTTAAAGCCAAGGCTTTTCAGCATTTGCGAAGCCGCGAAGAACGGGCGCTCATCATCTTCAAAGCCGAGCGCCTCGTTGGCTTCTACCGTGTCCATACCTTTGGCCTGCAAGTGATAGGCGCGCAGTTTGTTGATGAGGCCGATGCCCCGCCCCTCTTGCATTAAATACAGCACCACGCCGCCGCCATTTTCCGCCATAAAGTGAATGGCCTCCTGCAACTGGTCGCGGCAATCGCATTTTAAACTGGCGAGCAAATCACCCGTGTAGCACGAGGAATGAATGCGCGCGAGTGGCGCGCCAGATTTTTTGGGACTGCCCACAAGAATCGCGTAGTGTTCGCGCCCACTGCCTGCGGCGCGGAAGCCAACAATTTTTGCCACATGCGCATTTTTAAGCGTGAGCGGCGCTTCCACCACCGGCTTCAAATGCTGCGCCTGCAATTTTTCATATGCTACCAGTTCGGATACAGCCACGCTCAGCGCATCGACAGCAGAAGAAGCTTTTTGCATCAGCGCGGCAGGGGCAATCTCAGCGATTTTCATGAGCTCGAGTGCGGCAAGCGCAAAGGCATCCGGCTTTTGTGCTTTTAATTTTTTAGCCTCCGGCACGGGCGGCATTTCCTGCTGCGTGGCAATCAGTTTCGGCAGCAGCGCAATCGACTTTTTATCAAGCAGCAACACCGTGCCTTGCTTGGATGCCGCACTAACGCCCAGTGCTTTGGCGCGCTGCGCCGTGAGCACCAAACTTGCGCCAGAACGTATGGTGCTTACATCTGCCGTTTCAGCCGACCAGACAAGCTGCTTTTCTTTGCCTTTGGTCAGCAACACCGGCACGCCACGGCGAATGTCGGACGCGGCACGCTCCACATGCAGAACTGAACTCTGAAGGCCGGATTTTGGCATATATTTCCTGAAGGTTTTATGGAAAAGGGTTATAGCATCAAGCAGGCGGCAAGGGCAATCAAATCCCAAGAAACAGACCTTTCACGGATAATGAGGCTTGACTTTTAAGCCATAAAACCGATTATTCTACCCATTGTATTTCCTTGTTTTTGGCGGATAATTTCCCTTAAGAAAACAAGGTTAAAACCTGATTCATTTTAAGGCACGGCGCATGAACCTGAAGCATGTATTTGTTTTACTCTCGCTTGGTGTGGCGCTTATGTGCAGCAGCGCCAGTGCGCAGCAGCTTGATAATATTTACAAGGACTGGAGCGTTTTCACGCTGAAGCAAAAGGGTGAAAAAATCTGCTACATCGCCAGCGCTCCTGCCAAAAAATCCGGCAATTATAAAAAGCGTGGCGAGCCTTACCTTATCATCACCCACCGCAGCAAAAATGTGGATGAAGTGAGCACCTCCTCCGGCTACCCATACAAAACAGAAAGCAAAGTGACCGCGCGCGTGGACACCAAAAACACGTTTGAAATGTTCACCAGCACCGAAGTGCCAGACGTGGCATGGGCCCGCGACACCACGCAGGATGAAAAAATCGTGACCGCCATGAAAGACGGCAACACTGTGACCATTCGCGGCAACTCGCAGTCCGGCACGTATTCAGAAGACCGCTATTCACTCGCCGGCTTCACACAAGCCTACCAGCGCATGAAAGCACTGTGTGGCGGGCGTTAACCCTACACGTCATTGCTTATGAATCTCCTTGCGATTGATACTGCCTGTGGGCTTGCCTCGGTTGCATTAGTGCAAAATGACGCACTGCTTGGCGCGAAGCATTCCACACAGATTTCAAAACAGGCAGAAGAGCTGATGCCGCTAACGGATAGTCTGCTTACCGAGCACAGGCTCTCTTACGCAGCGCTAAACCACGTAGCCGTGAGTATCGGCCCCGGAAGTTTTACCGGTGTACGTATCGGCCTTGCCGCGGCGCAAGGCATCGCGTTGGCACGCAATATTCCCTTATGCGGCATCACCACGCTGGAAGCGACAGCATTGCGATTTGTGTGCGGGCAGAAACCCAGCCAGCGCTTTTTGGTGTCACTCAACGCTCAGCGCGGGCAAGCTTTCGTGCAGGCTTTTGATGTAAGCAACGAGTGGCCAGAAGCAGCAGGTGATGCCGCCCTAGTGGCACTGGAAGAGGTTACATCTCACGCAAAATTAAATAATGCATCCATCATCACCGGCACATGCGAAGGCCTGTTCACGCCACTTGCCGGACAAAGCATTACGCACACTGTAGGGTACGGTGCCGAGGAAATCGCGGCGCTTGCCGCACGCGCCATTACGCAAGAACGTACCGCACCTGCCGTGCCGTTTTATATCCGCGAGCCGGATGCGAAATTGCCCAAAGCGCGCACATGAAAAATATTTCCGTCACCGCCGCAAAAGAAGCCGATGCTGTAATACTGGCGGAACTACACCACGCTTGCCTTGGACAAGAATGGAAAGAGCATGAGGTTATCAATATCTTAAGCAACCACGGAACGGTAGCCCTGCTTGCGAATGACAATGATACGGCAATCGGGTTTATTCTACTGCGCTGCATTGCGGGAGAAGGCGAAATACTCAACATGGGCGTGACTGCTGATGCGCGGAAAAGTGGCGTTGGTGCCGCATTACTGAAAGCAGCTATCGCCGAGTGTACGAGAACAAACTGCGCCTATGTGTGGCTGGAAGTGGCGGAAGATAATCAGGCGGCGCTGCACCTGTATCACGCGCATGGATTCACAGAGGAAGGAAAGCGCAAGGCGTACTACCGCCGCGCGGATGGCAGCGCCATTGATGCCCATATTCTTCGTTTGGGAATAAAACGCTAAACTCTAGGAATTGCCAAGCAACAGGATATCCACCCTGTCTTTCGGGCCTTCACCGCTGCTGCCCATAGCCTGCACGTTGATGCGCGTACCATCCAGCCCTGCGGCGATAAAGTACTTACGCACGGACAGTGCACGCTTCAGCGACACACGGCGAGCCGTGCTGGTCTGACCGTCGGCGCTGCTGGCGTAGCTGATGATGTTGATGCGCAGCAAGCCATCCTGTGCCATTTTATCGGCAATGGCTTTCAGTTTCGTTTCTTCGCCGGATGGAATGTCAGCCTGTTCTGCCGTGAACAAAATGCTGGCGAGCACATTCGGTGCACCACCTGCTTCTGCCGTTACCGGTGCAGGCTGTGTTGGCAGTGCGGCTACATCCTGTACTGGCGCAGCAACAGCTGGTTCTGCTGCTGGAGCCGTTGCCAGCGCCTGAGGCACCAGCGGCTGCGGCGCGCCCGTAGCGGCCTGTGCTTTCATGTCTTCCACCATAGAACTCGGAGCCGGAGCGGCAGGCGTAGCAGGTGCTTTCAGATCAAGCTCCATTTGCTGCGGGGCCGCTGGCTGTGCCACGGGCACTTCCAACTTTGGAGTTTGGGCGGCCGGAACAGCTTCCTTCGGCATTTCACCAAACTTACTGCTTACATCCCGCGAAACAGCGACACCTTCTTTCGCTGCATCGGCGCTGGATTTTTCCATTGCCGCAAAACGGTCACCCAATGATTCGGAGGTTGTTTCAATCGTTGTTGCTGGCTTTGCATCGCCCGAGGCAGCAACCGGAGCAGTGTCAACCACTTCGATTTCGCCCTCCGGCGGCAACACCACCACCACGTTGCCTGAATCCTGTGCAATCACCGGAGCAGGCTGTGCAGGAGCAACAGCTGCTGGCGCAGCGGCTTCTTCTTTGCCCATTATCTTTTTGATTTTCTGCATCCAGCCTTTTTTCTTTGGCTCGGCAGCGGGTACTTCTTCACGCGGTTCGGTTTTAAACGTGCTTTCCGGCATCGCTGTATTTTCCGGTACAGGCTGTGCAGCAGGAGCCGCAGGTGCAGCTGCATCCACTGGCGCAACTGCATCCGTTGTTACAGGAGCAACTGGTGCCACAGGCGCAGCATCCGTAGCAGAAGCATCTGGCGTACGGATTTCTTCCGGTGCAGCAAGTGGGTTGGTGCCTTCTGGATTTTTAGTAGCATCTGCTGCTGCAGGCTGCTCGATGACCGTGACAGATTCTTTCGGCGGCTCAATCGCAACCGGTGCTGGCTCTGGTGCCACATTCTCAGCTGGCGCTACAGGCGCTGCTGGCTCTACCGGTGCGGTTTCTGCTGGGAACATGTCTGCCTGTTTTGGTTCTTCCACCACCGCAGGGGTTTCAACCACTTTCGGTTTAGGTGCAGATTTCTTCTTTTTCTTTTTCACTTTGGAAAGTGACGGATCTTTTGAAGCTGGTTTTTTGCGGGAAGATTTTTTTGCCTTTGATTTTTGCACTTCACCCGATGTGGCTTTTTCTTCTTCCTTGCGGAGCACATCGCGCAAATCTACGGCGCCCATGGCTCTTTCTTTTTCCCACTGCTCGTTGAATTGGGACATATCAGCATCCCAGTAGGACGACTTCATGGAAGGCTTCACCTGCTCAGACGGAAACTCTGGTAGATCTTCATATTTCAGCGCATCCGGCTCACCCGCAACAACGGAACCTGGCAGTGCATCAGGCAGCGACGTGCCTTCGTCCGCAGCTTTGGCGGCGCGTTCCTGCGCCACACGCTGCTGTACATATTCTTCAAACTTGCGGGCTTTTTCGGCTGCTTTGGTTACTTTTTCTGCTTGCGCTGCATCATCCTGCACTTCGACATCAGCAACGGCATTGCTGCGCGGTGCAGGTTTGGCACCACCTTGCAGATTATCGAGCACGTCAAAATTAATTTCGATGGAGGGCTGTGGTTTTTTCTCAGACAGACTGCGAACTTCAATCACCGGCTCAGCGGCAAAAGAGGAACTGAGCGCCGAGGTCGCGAGCATGACGGACGCACATACAAAGGAAGCCTTAAGCAGGGAAGAATTTTTCATAAGCAAGCCAGATGCCTTTTTCGCTACACCAGATGGATTGGTTATAGGAGAATTAACGCATTAGCACAAGGGGTTACTTGCATCGCCTGCGGTGCAGGAATGACACACCCTTGAGCGGGCAAAAAAAGCCGGATAAAACTAGGCCTGTGCGGCTACGGCTTTGTGGGTTTCACGAATCAGCTCGCGCAGGCGTTCATGCACATAGCCGTTGCCAGCAATAATGCTGCCGGTTTTAAGCATGTTGCTGCCGCCGTCGATTTCCGTGACCATACCTTTGGCTTCGCGCACCAACAGGATGCCCGCCGCCATGTCCCATGGCTTTAGGGGCTGATGCCAAAAACCGTCCAACCGGCCGGAGGCCACATACGCCAGTTCCATCGCCGCAGAGCCGCCCACGCGTACACTGGCAACCTTGTTGGATATTTCACGGATGATTTCTGCTTTGGGGCTGGGCACGCCATTGCGCTTGCGGCCAAAAGAGCCCGTCGCCACCAGTGCTTCGCCCACGTTATTACGAGAAGAGACCATGATGCGGCGGTCGTTTAAGTAAGCGCCCTGCCCGCGTTCAGCCCAGAAAAGCTCGTTCGAAATGGGGTTGTAGGTTACCGCCGCAACGATATCGGTCTTATCCGGCCCTGAGGTTTTTTCAAGCGCCACGTTCACGCAGAAAAACGGAAAGCCATGCAGAAAGTTCGTGGTGCCGTCCAGTGGGTCGATGATGAAGCGGTATTCTTTGTTTTCGCCTTTCAGCTCGCCGCCTTCTTCCAGCAAAAATCCATACCCAGGGCGGGCTTTGGAAAGCTCGCGCACCAGCGTTTGCTCGGAGCGATGATCGGCAGCGGACACGAAATCGCCCGGGCCTTTGACCGAAACCTGAAGGTTTTCCACTTCGCCGAAGTCGCGCGCAAGCGCACGCCCTGCTTTGAGGACGGCATCCGTCATCACTTTAATCGTGGCTGACTGTACCATTTAAGCTTTTACCCTTTCCACGTAGCTGCTATCGGCCGTGCGCACGACGATTTTATCGCCCGTGCCAATGAACGGCGGCACCATCACGCGGAGGCCATTTTCCATTTTGGCGGGTTTGTAAGATGAAGCAGAGGTCTGGCCTTTTACCACCGGCTCGGTCTCTACGATTTTGAGTGCTACGGTTTCCGGCAGCGTGACGCCAATCGGCTTGCCTTCATAGGTCTGGATGGAAAGAATCATGCCATCCTGCAGGAAGGCAAGGCCATCGCCCAGAATGTCGCGCGAAAGCACGGTCTGCTCGTAGCTTTCCTGATCCATGATGTGAGCGCCTTCTTCATCGGCATAAAGAAACTGGTAGTTTTTTTCATCAAGCTGAACGCGGTCAATCGATTCACCGGAATTGAAGCGGACGTTGGTTTTATTGCCCGCAATCACGTCGCGCATTTCCACCTGATTAAAGGCGCGCAGGTTACCCGGTGTGCGGATTTCGTGCTTCAGCACGTGCCACAGCTTACCCTGATATTCAATCACCATGCCCATGCGGACCGCAGAACCGTCAATTCTCATACCTAGTCTCTTTATTCACGATGTTTAGACTTAAAATAGTCTGGCGGGCAAGATGCCCAAAAATGAGGGCGGAATGTAGCATTAGCACGCCCTAGGGTCAACTGCCTTACGCTTTATTGATAGCTGCGTTCAGTGCTGCAACGCCTGCCGATGGGCCTTTAGGGTGCTGCCAAACCGCTGAAATTGCAGCGATAAAATCAGCACCTGCCTGCACTAATGGTGCACAATTGTTGGCATTGATGCCGCCGATGGCCACACACGGAAGCACCGTGTAAGTGCTCCACCATTCCAATATTTCCAGCTCAGCTTTGGATTTTGCAACTTTGGTGGTGGTGGGATAAAACGCACCGAAGGCGACGTAATCCGCACCGAAATCGCCTGCATCCATCGCCGCCTCGTGGGAATTATAGCAACTCGCGCCGATGATAAATTCTTCGCCCACTTCTTCGCGCACTTGAATAATGTCGCCATCCCCCTCACCTAAATGCACGCCATCGGCCCCGCATATTTTGGCAAGCCGAGCGCTGTCATTCATAATGAAGGCGGCCTCATGTTCATGGCAGATAGGTAAAAGTGCATCGGCAGCGGCGCGGATGTCTTTTTCAGACGCATCTTTCATACGGAGCTGGAAGCAGCCAATGTCGCCACCCGCGAAGGCATCTTTCAATTGAGCGGTAAATTCCGGCAGCACAAAAGAAGGTGGGCTGATGAGGTACAGACGGCAGCCTTCTGGTGCTTCTGTCACGGCCGCTTACGCCTTGCCCTGATAGATGGCGATGATTTTCGCCAGCAGTTCGAGCGCTTCTTCGCGTGGGCGCTGGAAGGTGTTGCGGCCAATAATGGAGCCGTTACCACCGCCATCGCGGATGCCACGCACGTCGTCAAAGAGCGCGCTTTCTTCTTTGCTTTCACCGCCCGAGAACACCACAATGCGGCGACCCGCAAAGCTGGACTGCATCACATGCGCGATGCGGTCTTTCATCGTGGAAATCGGGATTTTTTTGCCTTCATACACTTTCTTTGCGGCATCCTGTTCAAGGTGCGCGGTCGGCGGCTTCACCTTAATGATGTTCGCGCCGAGCAATGCAGCCATGTGGGCGGCATAGGCGCAAATATCCATCGCCGTTTCGCCCTGCTTGCTGATTTTGTTCCCGCGCGGGTAGGACCAGATGACCACGGCCAGGCCGCGTGATTTGGCTTCTTTGCCCATTTCGCGGATTTCTTCCATCATGTCAAACGCAGCGCCGGAGCCAGGGTAAATGGTGAAGCCGATGGCGGAGCAGCCGAGGCGCAGCGCATCATCCACACTGCCGGTGATGGCTTGGTTTGGTGGCGTCGCTTCATCGAGCGAATTCGAGCTGTTTACTTTTAAAATGAGCGGAATGGAACCGGCGAACGTGTCGGCGCCGCATTCCAGCATACCGAGCGGCGCGGCATAGGCAGAAAGCCCTGCATCAATCGCCAGCTTGAAATGATATTGTGGGTCATACGCATCAGGGTTCGGGCCGAAGCTGCGCGCAGGGCCGTGTTCGAAGCCTTGGTCGACCGGCAGAATCACCAGCTTGCCGGTGCCGCCGAGCTTGCCTTCCATAAGGATGCGGGCGAGATTCGCCTTCGTACCGGGATTATCGCTTTCGTAGTAGGAAAGAATTTCCTGCACTTTACGCGTAATTTTCATGTTACACCCCCATCGCTTTGAGTTGAGTCGTCTGATCTTGTTTTAATACTTTTACACCGGGCAAATCTTTGCCTTCCAGCCATTCCAAAAACGCGCCGCCTGCCGTGGATACATAGGAAAGGCGGTGCTTGAATCCCGCGCCCGCAAGTGCAGAAATCACATCGCCGCCACCCGCCACGCTGATGAGCTTTTCCTGACGCGTGAGGCTTGCCACCGTGCGAGCGAGCGACACAGAACCCGTGTTAAATGGCGGGAATTCAAACGCGCCCAGCGGGCCGTTCCACACCATGGTTTTGCAGCGGCGCAATTCGCGCGCAATCTCGGCAATTGTTTCCGGCCCTAAGTCGAGAATCATGCCGGTTTTTGGCATATCGTCGATGTCATACACTTCACACTCGGCATATTCTTTCAGCTCGCGCGCCACCACCACATCCTTCGGCAGGATAATGTTGCAGCCGTTGCGCTTTGCCGTGTTCATGATTTTGATGGCAGTGGATTTAAGTTCCTTCTCGCACAGCGAATCGCCCACTTCATAGCCTTGTGCATGCAAAAACGTGTTCGCCATGCCGCCGCCGATGGCGAGCATGTCTACCTTGCCAACGAGGTTCTCGAGCAGGTCGAGCTTGGTGGAAACTTTCGAGCCGCCGACCACCGCACCAAACGGGCGGCGCGGCGTGCCAATGATATTCTCGAGACTTTCGATTTCTTCCTGCAGCAGCAGGCCGGCATAAGATGGCAGGTAAGACGTGATGCCTACCACCGACGCATGAATGCGGTGCGAGCAGGAAAGCGTGTCGTTTACATAAAACTCGCCGAGCTTCGCAAGCTGCTTGGTGAACTTGGCTTCGTTCTTTTCTTCACCTTTGTGGAAGCGTAAATTTTCGAGTAGCAGAATTTCACCGTCTTTGAGTTTATCAACCGCGCCTTCGGCTTCTGCCCCGATGCAATCAAGCGCGAATTTAATTTCCTTACCGCCGAGCGCCTGACTTAAGGCATTGGTGAGTGGTGCAAGGGACATATCGCGCACGAACTCACCCTTGGGGCGGCCAAAATGCGATAAAAGAATCACGCGGGCACCTTTGCTGCACAGAGCTTCCAGCGTGGGTTTCAGCGCGGTAATGCGCGTATCGTCCGACACTTTGCCATGCTGCATCGGCACGTTTAAATCCACACGCACCAGCACACGCTTGCCTTTGAGAGGCTGCTTTTTAATCAGAATATCGAGGGTGCGGAGCTTACTCATGATGCCTTACAATTTCTGGCTCATGCGGGCAGCCAAGTCGAGCATGCGCACGGAGAAGCCCCATTCATTATCATACCACGCTGCCACGCGCACAAAGTTATCGCCCACCACATAGGTCTGCGTGGCATCGAAAATAGAACTGTGCGAATCGTGGTTGAAATCTACCGACACCAGCGGCTCATCCACATAGCGCAAAATGCCTTTCAAGCTACCTTCAGCGGCTTTTTTCATGGCGGCGTTGATGGCATCTTTCTTCACTGGCTTTTCCGCCGTGAAAGTTAAATCCACCATCGACACGTTCGGGGTCGGCACGCGCACGGCAACACCGTCGAGCTTGCCTTTGAGCGCCGGAATCACCATACCGAGCGCACTTGCTGCACCCGTGGTGGTTGGAATCATGGAAAGCGCGGCCGCACGGGCACGGCGCAGATCTTTATGCGAACCATCCAGAATATTCTGGTCGTTGGTGTAGGCGTGAATCGTGGTCATGAAGCCTGAGGTAATGCCGCAGCTTTCAAGCAACACTTTGGCAACCGGTGCTAAGCAATTTGTGGTGCAGGAGCCGATGGATACCACCTGATGTTCTTTTTTAAGCGCGTCTTCATTCACACCGCATACAATCATGCTATCAGCATCTTTTGATGGGGCAGAAATAATGACTTTCTTTGCGCCGCCAACGAGGTGTTTGGCCGCATCGGCGCGTGCGGTGAATTTGCCCGTGCATTCCAACACTACGTCTACGCCAGCGGATTTCCAGTCAATCTTTTCCGGCTCGCGCTGTTTGAAGAGTTTGATTTTTTTGCCGTTGATGGTGAGGCTGTCGTCCGTGCCGGACACTTCGGCATTAAATACACCATGCACGGAATCGTATTTC
The DNA here is from genome assembly GCA_964467255.1 of uncultured Rickettsiales bacterium. Lineage (GTDB taxonomy): Bacteria > Pseudomonadota > Alphaproteobacteria > Rickettsiales > RGZB01 > CAYXPR01. Next base: position 100,169 of record CAYXPR010000002.1, read on the forward strand.
AGCAAGTGAACGTGGCGGCTGGTTTCCGCAGGGCCGTTCACGGCAACGATTTCAACATCCTTACGGTTTGCTTCAATATAATGGCGCAGCACGCACAAACCGATGCGACCCAAACCACTGATACCGACTTTCACCGCCACGGCTGCCACGCTCCCTTAATTACTTACCGAGTTTCTTTTTAATCTGCGCCACGACATTTTCTGCCGTGATGCCGAAATGTTTGTAGAGTTCTTCCGCAGGTGCTGATTCGCCAAAGCTGTTCATGCCCACGAAAATCCCGTCAGCGCCAATATAGCGCTCCCAGCCGAATTTTGCAGCAGCTTCTACGGCACAACGCACAGGCGCGGCACCAATCACTTCTTTTTTATAGGCTTCGGACTGTTTTTCAAACAGTTCCCAGCTTGGCATGGATACCACGCGGGCGCCGATGCCATCGGCTTCCAGCTTTTCCTGCGCAGCAAGCGCGAGGCTGATTTCAGAGCCGGTGGAGAAAATAACAGCCTGTTCTTTTGCTTTCGCCGGAGAGAGCACATAAGCACCCTTGGCGGTCACATTTTCATCCGTATGCTTCACGCGTACGGTCGGCAGGTTCTGGCGGGTCAGCACCAGCATGGATGGGCCAGAAGCGTGCTCAAGCGCCACTTCCCAGCTTTCCGCCGTTTCCACACCATCTGCCGGACGCAGAACCAACAAATTCGGAATCGCACGGCAGGCAGAAAGATGTTCCACTGGCTGGTGCGTGGGGCCGTCTTCACCGAGGCCGATTGAATCGTGCGTCATCACAAACACCACACGCTGCTTCATGAGCGCAGCAAGGCGAATGGAAGGACGGCAATAATCGGTGAACACAAAGAAGGTGCCGCCGAAAGGAATGATGCCACCATGCAGCGCCATGCCATTCATGGCGGCGCACATGCCGTGCTCGCGCACGCCATAGTAAATGTAATTGCCGGAGAAATCGGTTTTGGTAACCGGCTTCGTGCCGCCTGCCTTGGTGTTGTTCGAGCCCGTTAAATCCGCCGAACCACCAATCAGTTCCGGTACTACAGGCACCAGTGCATCCAGCGCATTACCGGAGCATTTACGCGTAGCTTCCTTCGGCTTGGTTTCAGAGATTTTTGCTTTCATCTGGCTGATAACCTGCTTTGCTTCAGGCGGAAGTTTGCCTGCCTGCGTGCGGTCAAATTCCGATTTTTTCTTTGCATCCATTTTCTGGTGACGCTCTTCCCACGCTTTAAATTCCTTCGCACCTTTGCTGCCCACTGCGCGCCAGCTGGAGAGAATGTCCTGCGGAATTTCAAACGGCGCATGATTCCATTCGAGCTTGGCACGTGCGCCTTCAATTTCTTCCTTACCGAGCGGTGAACCGTGGCAACCCGCCGTGCCCGCCTTTTTCGGCGCGCCATAGCCGATGGTGGTGCGGCATGCAATCATGGACGGTTTTTCAGACTTCTGCGCCTTCCAGATGGCAGCGCGGATTTCTTCTACCTTGTGGCCGTTAATGGCCTGCACCTGCCAACCGCATGCTTCAAAACGCTTGAGCTGGTCGTCGGAAACCGAAAGGCTCGTAGGGCCATCGATGGAAATTTGGTTGTCGTCAAACAGCACAACCAGCTTGGAAAGGCCAAGGTGACCTGCCATGGAAATTGCTTCGTGGCTGATGCCTTCCATAAGGCAGCCATCGCCTGCAATCACATAGGTTTTATGGTTTACGACTTCTTCGCCATAACGCGCGGCGAGCAATTTTTCAGCCAGCGCCATGCCTACGGCATTGGCAATCCCCTGCCCCAAGGGGCCGGTCGTGGTTTCAATACCCGCGGCATAACCATGCTCGGGGTGACCTGCCGTGCGCGCATGCAGCTGGCGGAATTTTTTGATTTCATCGAGTGTGATGTCTTCATAGCCCGTGAGGTACAGCAGCGAATAGAGCAGCATGGAGCCGTGGCCTGCGGAAAGCACAAAACGGTCGCGGTCTGCCCAGTTCGGGTTTTTGGGGTCAAATTTCAGGAATTCAGAGAACAGAACCGTCGCGACATCTGCCATGCCCATTGGCATACCCGGGTGGCCGGAATTTGCTTTTTCCACGGCATCCATGGAAAGGGCGCGAATGGCGTTTGCCATCTCACGGTAAGAAACAGCCTGCGCTGCCGTTTTGGTGCTGTGTGATTCCACGTTCCGCCTGACTTTGTTTCGCTGTGCTTCGGGAGCTTGATTCTGAGTTCGGGGATATAGCGGAAATATCACATGCTGACAATGGCTTTTATTGCGTTTTGACTATTATTCAGGGCGCTTCTGTGCCTCCCTCGCTAAAAGAGGCTGAAACCCTAAGATTTCCAACCGGTTTTATCAACGCCAATCCTGCCTTTAAACGGGTTAACTCCCCCTTGGCCAAAGGGGATAATTCTTTTTTGCCCAGCATCTGCACATCTATCAACCAAAACGGCCATTGTTTATAAATGCAGATGTTGAACACTTCACGCTTGGCGTTTATTTGCCGTAAACTTTCAACCAAGCACCCGTATTCAGCCTCGTTACGCTGCTGCCATGCATCGTCGCGATATGACTTACGAGCATAGGCTTCGCGCCCATCGGGATTTGCCGCGCGCAGGTCAGGAATGCCAAACTTCACGGTATAGAGCCAGCGCGCATGGAGACCCGCTGAATGTTCGTCCGCCGTGATATAATTTCGCGACAGCAGGATATCAAGCGGCTCTGACGTCATACCCAATCGATGCTTTTGTGCCAGTTCCGGCGTGCCTTTATCGTATGTGGGGCGTTTGATTGCCGGACGCCCCCTTCTTTTTGTAAACATCCCCATAAAATACGCCTCGCTTTATTTACGATAAATCATAATATTTATACTATGCCCACTCTGGTCAAAAACTCAATAATCAACCTGTAATTGATTTTTTATTTTTAGTGGCGGCTGAAGACCTTAGGTCGCGGCGCTCCGCACTCGCCATACGCCGCTGACGCTTGATTTGCCTGAGCTCATCCTTGCGCCACGCACAGCCACGGGCAATGGCTTCTTTTGCTTTCTGCCTTATATAGAGCGGGTCAAACCCCGCCATAAGGCAGGTCGCCGAAAAATCCGGGCTCAGCCCCGAAAGCCAACTGATGGCCTGCGCCCGCTCAAACTTCATTTCTGGTTTTTTTGACTCACTCCCCGCATCCATCAGCGCCTGCGTAATCACCGCGCGCCACAAAGCCCTTTCGCCTAAAGCAGCTCCGCCATCACATACCTCCGACCCCACCACTCCATCATGAACAAAGGAATGAATATCTTCCTTAAATGCAGCCTCTGACTTTGCTGCCAATCTGTCACGCGTTGTGGCACTTTTTTTCTGCTTCATTCCCACCTCCGAATGTATATTTAAGGTTGTGTAGACTATTCTTTAAGTTTTTTTTGGGCAATTATTATTTTTATGATTAATCATAATTTTTTATCTTCCCCTTCCCTGTTTTATCCGGTAAGGCGGCCCGAAAAGATGCCTTGTTTTACGCGCCCGATGCCGTTATAAATCGCCCCACGTTTTTACTTCACAAAATGGCAGTTCAAAGATTCATGAAAGTTGTTACCCGCTTTGCCCCTTCACCCACTGGCTTCCTCCATATTGGCGGGGCACGCACGGCGTTGTTCAACTGGCTGTTCGCGCGCCATCATGACGGCACGTTCTTACTGCGTATTGAAGATACTGACCGTGCCCGCTCCACCCAAGCCGCCATTAATGCGATTATCGACGGTATGAAATGGATGGGCCTTGATTGCGACGGCGAGCCTATCTTTCAATATGCCCGCGCCGCCCGACATGCGGAAGTGGCAAACCAGCTTTTAAAAGAGGGCAAAGCCTATAACTGTTATTGCTCGCAGGAAGAACTGGCGCAGATGCGTGAAGAAGCGCAAAAAACTGGCAAACCTTTCCGCTATGACGGCAGGTGGCGCGACCGCCCCGCCAGCGACGCGCCAAAAGATGTAAAGCCCGCCATTCGCCTGAAAACACCTACTGAAGGCGAAACCGTTATCACCGACCATGTAATGGGCCGCGTGGTGGTGCCGAACACTGAACTCGACGACATGATTTTGCTGCGCTCGGACGGCACGCCGACCTATATGTTAGCTGTAGTAGTGGACGACCACGACATGGGAGTGACGCATGTGATTCGCGGCGATGACCATTTGACCAATTCGCACCGCCAAGCGGGTATTTATACCTCTATGGGATGGGATTTGCCGCAGTTTGCGCACGTGCCGCTGATTCATGGGCCCGATGGCGCCAAACTCTCCAAGCGCCACGGCGCGCTGGGTGTGGAAGCCTACCGCGACATGGGTTACCTGCCCGAAGCGATGCGTAATTACCTGCTGCGTCTCGGCTGGAGCCACGGGAACGACGAAACCATTTCCACCGAGCAGGCGATTGAATGGTTCAACCTTGAATCCATCGGCAAATCACCCGCGCGCTTCGACTTTGAAAAACTGAATAACCTGAACGGGCATTACCTGCGTGAGGCGGATAATAAACGCCTCGTGGGCATCATCACGCCGAAGCTGCCGAAAACAACGCCGGAAGGTTTAAAGCGTATTGAGCAAGGCATGAATGGCCTCAAAGAACGCGTGAAAAACCTGAATGAGCTGGCTGAACAGGCCGCCTTTTATGTGGAGCGCCCGCCCTTTAATGCCAAAGCCACCGAACTACTGACCCCCGCGAACGTAGAAATTCTGGCGCAGGTGGTGCCTGCTTTACAGGCCGCTACACCATGGACACAAGAAACAATCGAAGCCGCGATTCGTGTGTTTGCCGAGTCAAAAAGCTTGAAGCTTGGTCAGGTGGCACAGCCGCTGCGTGCTGCCATCACCGGCTCGAATATTTCACCAGGAATTTTTGAGGTGATGGCGATTTTAGGGCAGCAGGAAACTGTTGAACGCCTGAAGAACATCAACTAATATCTGCCGCAGTTTTTGGCGGCTTTTAACCATTATTGGAATACAAGAACCCATGGCTGTTCTTCCCATTGTTACCGCGCCGGACCCACGGCTTAAAACACCTTCCAAACCCGTGGAGAGGGTGGATGACGCACTGCGCCGCCTGATGGATGACATGCTGGAAACCATGTATGCTTCCGGCGGCATTGGGCTTGCGGCCGTGCAGGTGGGTGTACATAAGCGCGTGCTGGTGATGGATATTGAGCATGGCTCGGCGCGCTACCCCGACGCAGGCAGCGGCAAAAGCCATCCGCTGTTTTTAGTAAACCCCGAAATTGTGGAAAGCTCAGAAGAGCTAAACAGTTATGATGAAGGCTGCCTTTCCTTCCCCGGGCAATATGCCGAAGTGACGCGCCCCAAGCGCGTGACCATCAAATACCTTGATTACAACGGCGCAGCGCAAACGCTAGAAGCCGACGAACTGCTCGCCACCTGCGTGCAGCATGAGATGGATCACCTGAACGGCATCGTGTTTGTGGATCATGTTTCACGCCTGAAGCGCGACATGATTATGCGCAAGCTGAAAAAATCCAAAAAAAGCGAATAGCGGAGCATGCGATGAAAATCATCTTCATGGGAACGCCCGCCTTCGCCGCTCCCACTTTGCAGGCATTGATTAATTCAGAACATACCGTGGTCGCCGTGTATTCGCAGCCACCGCGCCCTGCAGGCCGTGGCCAGAAAGAACGCAAAGGCCCCGTGCATGAACTCGCCGAAAAACATGGCATTCCGGTAGAAGTGCCCACCTCGCTCAAAACGACAGAAGCACAAAAAAAGTTTAAGGATTACGGCGCAGATATCGCCGTGGTTGCGGCATATGGCTTGCTGCTACCGGAAACGATTTTGAAAGCCTGCCCGCGCGGCTGCATTAATATTCATCCTTCACTGTTGCCGCGCTGGCGCGGCGCGGCACCCATTCAGCGCGCCATTATGGCGGGCGATGCCGAAACCGGCGTGTGCATCATGCAGATGGATGAAGGGCTCGACACGGGCGCGATTTTGCATCAGGCCAACGTGCCGATTCCGGAAGATATGGGCGCGGCCGAACTGCACGACATGCTGGCAGAAATGGGCGCGGATATGATTTTGCACACACTGAAAGAACGCCTAAGCCCCATTCCGCAAACCATGAGCGGCGTGACCTACGCCAAAAAAATCACCAAGGAAGAAGCGCGCATCGACTGGACAAAAACAGCAAAAGAAATCCACTGCCTTATTCGTGGATTGAATCCCGCCCCTGGTGCATTTTTTGTGTATAAAGACGAAAATATTAAAGTGTTTGAAGCGCGCATTGTGTCAGACCAAAGCCGCGCGCCAGCTGGCACGGTGCTGGATGATGCGCTCAGCATATCGTGTGGCGAAGGCGTGCTGAAATTGATGACCGTGCAGCGCCCCGGCAAAAAACCGATGCAAGCAGAAGAAGTGCTGCGCGGCTTTTCTATTCCTGCCAAAACGATGTTGGATTAAGTATGCCGCGCTACAAACTCACACTCGAATATGACGGCACGCCTTTCGTGGGCTGGCAGCGGCAGGATAACGGCATGAGCGTGCAGCAAGCCTTGGAAGAAGCCATTTTTAAATTCAGCGGCGAAACAGTGAACACTGCTGCCGCAGGCCGCACCGACGCGGGGGTACATGCGCGCGGGCAAGTGGCACATGCAGATATCAACCGCGCCTTTCCCGCCGATGAAGTAATGGGCGCCATCAATTTCCATATGCGTCCGCACCCGATTATAGTGGTGAGCGCAGAAGAAGTGCCGGACGATTTCCATGCACGATTTTCGGCTAAAAAACGCAGCTATGTGTATCGCATCATTAACCGCCGCGCACCGCTGGTGCTGGATGAATACCGCGCATGGCACGTGCCGCAGCCCCTCAACGAAAAAGCCATGCACGCCGCCGCACAGCATCTTGTTGGCAAGCATGACTTCACCAGCCTGCGCGCCAGCGAGTGCCAAAGCAAATCACCCATCAAAACATTGGACGAAGTGCGCGTAACGCGCCAAGGCGATGTGGTAGAAATTTACGTGAAGGCGCAATCGTTTTTGCATCACATGGTGCGGAACATCACTGGCACGCTGCATAATGTGGGGCTTGGCAAATGGTCCCCGAAAGATGTAGAACGCATCTTAGAAGCAAAAGACCGCACACGCGCAGGCCAGACCGCACCCGCAGACGGCCTCTATTTTTTACAGGTGGAGTATTAACATGGCGAAAAAAACTTATGCAGGCCTGAAGCAACTGGGCGGCAAAACCGCGCTGCCTTCCTCGCCTGAAACAGCGCAGCTTGAGGCCGTGCCAAACCCGCATGCGGGTACGCACTATGTGGTGCGTTTCACCTGCCCTGAATTTACGTCACTCTGCCCGGTAACTGGCCAGCCGGATTTTGCACATATCGTGATTGATTATGTGCCAGGCGCAAAACTGGTGGAAAGCAAGTCGCTGAAACTGTACCTCGGCGCATTCCGCAACCATGCGGCATTCCACGAAGCCTGCACGGTGGATATCGCCAAGCGGCTGGTGGAGGAAATTAAACCAAAATGGCTGCGTATCGGCGGCTATTGGTATCCGCGTGGCGGCATACCGATTGATGTGTTCTATGAAACGGGAACATTGCCCAAAGGCGTGTGGGCGCCTGAGCAGGGCGTGCCGACCTATCGTGGGCGTGGTTAGTAATTAGACAGAAATACCGAGCGTGCTGCCGCCAGCATCGGCCAGCGAGCCTGTGGCTGCAAAGGCTTTGAGCGCCTGCAGATTTGCTTCTACTTTTTTATCATCCTGCTTCTGCACCGATTGCAGGGCTACGGGGTCAACACCCACGGAACTACGGAATGATGCCAGCGTTTCTGCCGGCTGAGTAGATGCTTTTACCTTGGGTTCAGGAGATACATCAACTTCAGGCTGTGCCTGCACCTGCGGCGCCGCAGTACCGGATTGCACACCACCAGCTTTATTAATTTGTGACAACTGCACATTTGAAGTCAGCAAGTCGATTGGCGAAGGCATTGTTTTTCTCCTCGTTTACCCGTCAGCAAGAATCATCCTATCAGGTAAAAGGTTAATAAAGGGTTAAGGATACACAAAAACGCTAGGATTGGCTGCCAGCCTTGATGCAAGCCTCACATAAAAGCTCATTTACTTTTGAATCGCGAAGTGCATCAGTGGAAACGGGGTCACCACATTCGGTGCAACGCACAGCACCCGACATTTTAAGTTCAGGCGTCACCGCCACGCGGTCATCAAACACAAAGCAATCGCCTTCCCACAGGCCGCTCTTATTCTGTGTTTCCTCAAAATACTTCAGGATGCCGCCTTGTAGGTGATACACATCGGAAAAACCCATTTGCTTCAAAAGCGCCGTGGATTTTTCACAGCGTATGCCGCCCGTGCAATACATTGCCACCTTCGGCGTTTTTTTAGGGTCGAGGTTCTGCTTCACCCATTCGGGGAATTCGCGGAAGGTTCTGGTTTTGGGGTCCACTGCGTTTTTGAACTTACCAATTTTCACTTCGTAGTCATTCCGCGTATCTACTACCACCACGTCTGGCTGCTGAATCACTTTATCCCACGCTTCCGACGGCAGGTATTGCCCACGCACATCGATATCCAAATCTTCCACACCCATGCGGACGATTTCTTTCTTAAGACGTACTTTAAGCCGCTCAAATGGCAGGGTGGCGGCAAAACTTTCCTTCCACTCCAGCGTGGCAAATTTTGGGTCCGAGCGCAGGTGGTTTATGAGTGCATCAATGCCCTCACGTGTGCCCGAGATGGTGCTATTGATACCTTCACGCGCCAACAAAACCGTGCCCTTCAGCCCATGCTTCTGGCAAAATTTGAGCAGCACCGGCTGTCGCTGCTCATAGTCCGGCAGCGACACGAAATGGTAAAAAGCCGCAATAACGATGGGTAATGACTCTTCCTGCATGGCGCATTTTTTAGCCGCCAGAGGCCAATAATGCAATCTTTTCCCCCTGATAGGGAAAATTTTGCCGCACCCCAGGCGCGCCCATTATCACACCAACACCCTATCCAGTTGATAAATAGGTATTATTACCGTTGGCACGGCGCTTGCAACTACAAGGGCATGTTAGGAAGCACCGCAGTTACATATGGCCGCTATGGCACGTTCGAAACCCCACGGGTGGAAAGAACGGCAGCCGCATCACAAAACCAGCATTTCTGGGGCAGTGATGGCTTCGGATTCAGTGACATTCTGGATATTGTAAACCCGCTACAGAACCTGCCGGTGGTTTCCGACATCTACCGCAAGGTAACGGGCGATGCGACATCACCCGGCAGCAAAGTGGCGGGCGGCGCATTATTCGGCGGCGTGGGCGGGCTGATTGCGGGCTTTTTTTCAAGCACCGTTGAGCAGGTAAGCGGCAGTACTCCGGTGGTGCAGGCGATGAACTTCATCAGCGGCGAAACCACGGAAGTCGAAGCTGCAAACAACAATACACCGCTTGAAAGAGCGATGATTGACTGGAGCCAGCCAGTGCCCTCAAAAAAAGTCTACGACACCGCCGCATATTTAAGAAAATATAACGAAGTGCAACAATTCGCCGAAGCGCAACGCAGCGGCCGTATCGACATCGCCGCATAATGTTTCAGGGCACGAAACCCGCATAAAATTCCTTTCCTTTCGCTGATTTTTGCGTATGTTGGCAGCACCGATACCAACCGCCAGCGCCGTGGATATATATGGATAAAATTCTGATTCTCGATTTCGGCTCACAATTCACCCAGTTGATTGCACGGCGTGTGCGCGAAAGCGGTGTCTATTGCGAAATCTGGCCCTATGTGACCACGCTGCAAAAAATCAAAGACTTTGGCCCCAAAGGCATCATCCTTTCCGGCGGCCCCTCTTCGGTTGGCGATAAAGGTTCACCGACCGTCAGCAAAGATATTTTTAATTTAAAACTCCCGATTCTTGGCATCTGCTATGGCCAGCAGCTGATGTGTAAATTACTCGGCGGCAAGGTAGAGCCGTCTGACGAACGCGAATTTGGCCGTGCGCATATCAAGGCGCTGAAGCCTTGCGCACTGTTTAAAAACATTTGGAAAAACGGCACCAAGCACCAAGTGTGGATGAGCCACGGCGACAAGGTGACGAAGCTACCCGCTGGCTTCAGTGCTGTTGCCGCCACCGAAAGCGCACCCTTTGCGTTTATTGCCGATGAAAAGCGCAAATTTTACGGCGTACAGTTCCACCCCGAAGTGGTGCACACGCCCGATGGTGCCACCCTACTAAAGAATTTTACGCATGGCGTGGTCGGCTGCAAAAGCGACTGGAACATGCATAATTTCCTTGAAATGGAAATCAAGAAAATCCGCGCACAAGTCGGCAAAAAACGGGTGATTTGCGGTGTGAGCGGCGGCGTGGATTCTTCTGTGGTGGCAGCCCTACTTTACAAGGCGATTGGCACACAACTCACCTGCATTTTTGTCGATACAGGCCTGCTGCGCCAGAATGAAGTGAAGCAAGTGAAAGAGCTGTTCCGCGACTTCCACATTCCGCTGGTGGCCGTGGATGCCAGCGCCCTTTTCCTTGGTAAACTTAAAGGTGTTTCCGACCCCGAACAGAAGCGCAAAATCATCGGCAAAACCTTTATCGACGTGTTCGAAAAAGAAGCGAAAAAAGTGGGCGGCGCTGAGTTTTTAGCCCAAGGGACGCTGTACCCCGACGTGATTGAATCTATTTCCGTGCATGGCGATGCTGCGGTGACAATTAAGTCGCACCACAATGTGGGGGGACTGCCCGCACGCATGAAAATGAAACTGGTGGAGCCCGTGCGCGAATTGTTCAAAGACGAAGTGCGCGCGCTAGGTTTAGAGCTCGGCATCAAACACGAGATGATTCGCCGCCACCCCTTCCCCGGCCCCGGCCTTGCGATTCGCATCCCCGGTGAAATCACGAAAGAGAAAATCGCCATCCTGCAAAAAGCCGATGCGATTTTTATCGAGGAAATCAAAAAAGCAAAGCTCTATGACAAAATCTGGCAGGCTTTTGCTGTGCTACTGCCGGTGAAAACCGTTGGCGTGATGGGCGATGGCCGCACCTATGAGTATGTGTGCGCCCTGCGCGCCGTAACATCGTCCGACGGCATGACGGCGGATTATTATCCCTTTAAATACACGTTTCTGTCGCAGGTTTCCGCGCGCATCGTGAACCAAGTAAAGGGTGTAAACCGCGTGGTGTACGACATCACCAGCAAGCCCCCCGGCACGATTGAGTGGGAATAGGCCTTAAAAAGCCCCCATCAGCACTGTGCCTTTCATGCAACTAACGTATTGTGCTTACGCTGTTTTTCTTGCAGCTTGCCCTGAAAACCCGTACACTGTTTCGTGTGGCAGTAACAGGGGTTTAATCAGGAGAAAAATCCTTGGCGGATGAGGAAAAACAGCAGCCCGGACAAGGCGACGCCAGTGCAGGCGTTCCCGCCACGTTGGATAATACGCAGTCCTTGCCGCAAGATGTCGACCTCACCCAGATGTATCCGCATGAGATTGAGCAGCTAAAGAAGGGCGCTCAGAGAGCCATTCCCGCGCCGGACGCACCGCCCTCAAAATATGCCACCCCCAATGCCGGCCAGCAAGAAGCCGCCATGTTTGAGACCACGCCGGAGCAAAAAAGGGCAGCCGCTGCGGAAGCCAAACCAGAAGCTTCTGCTAAAAACACAACCGAAAAGCCAAGAGAAAAATCTTCTTCCAGCACGACGCAGGTCGAAAAAGCGGAAGAAACCGCGCTGGTAAAAAAACCGACTTCCTTTTCGCTTTCGATTGGCGAACGGCTGGTAGCTGAAGGGCTTATTTCACGCGACCAGCTTGAAATTGCGCTCAAGATGCAGCGCGAAAATAAAGACCCCGCCCGTTCTATGCTTGGCGCGTTGCTCGTGGAGCTCGGCTTCATCACCGAAAGTGCGCTCGCTGAAGTGTTGTCGGAATCTACCGGTATTGAGCAGTTTAACCCCAAGGCCACGCTGCTCGATTCAAACCTTATCAAGCAGATTCCGAAAAACATCGCGCTCCGCCACAAGGTGATTCCGGTGATGCTGGAAGATAACTCGGTGTATCTCGCGATGGCGGATATTTACAACGTGCTTGCGATTGACCAAGTGCAACGCCACTTCCCGCGCAATTATAAAATCGTGCCGCTCTATTGCAGCGAAGGCGACATCCTTGAGATGATCGATAATTACTACGACTACGACATGTCGATTGAAGGTATCCTCAAGGAAATCGAAGAAGGCATTGCGGAAAACGTTGCCAAAATCAGCGGTGAAGTGGAAGGTTACACCAACCCTACCGTGCGACTGGTGGACTCGCTGCTGGCGGATGCCATCAAACGCGGCGCATCCGATATTCACTTCGAGCCGGAAGGCGCTTTCTTACGTTTGCGTTACCGTATCGACGGGAAGATGCGGCAAGTACGCAGCTTCCATAAAGACTACTGGTCCGCCATTTCTGTGCGTATCAAAATTATTTCTGGCATGAACATCGCCGAAACGCGCCACCCGCAAGACGGCCGTATTACCTATACGGTGCTAGGGCGCGAGGTGGACTTCCGTGTATCCACCCAGCCGACCATTCACGGCGAAAATATCGTCATGCGTATTCTGGATAAGAAAAAAGCACTGTTGCCGATGGAAGCGCTCGGCATGAGCGAGCATAACGTGAAGCTGCTCAAAAAACTACTCAAGCGCCCAGAGGGCATCATCATCGTGACCGGCCCAACCGGTAGCGGTAAAACCACCACGCTTTATTCGGTGCTGAGCTTCATCAACTCGATTGACGTGAACATCATGACGCTGGAAGACCCGGTGGAATATCAGCTACCAATGATTCGCCAATCCAACATCCGCAGTGGTGGTGGCCTCACCTTCGGTGAAGGTTTGAAAGCCATCATGCGCCAAGATCCTGACATCATCTTTGTCGGTGAAATTCGTGATGCCGAAACTGCCAGCATGGCGCTACGCGCCTCGATGACTGGTCACCAAGTGTTTTCCACCCTACACACGAACGATGCGCTCGGCGTGCTACCGCGCTTGATTGATATTGGCATTAAGCCTTCGCTGCTCGCAGGTTCGATTATCTGCGCCGTGGCGCAGCGCCTTGCCCGCCGCCTGTGCGTGCAGTGCCGCGAGCCCTATAACGCCACACCCGATGAGTGTAAAATTCTGGGCGTAGACCCTGCCGCGCCACCGCTGATTTATAAACACAAAGGCTGCGATGCCTGCACGGGCTCTGGCTATAAAGGCCGTGTGGCCATGGTAGAAATTGTGGCGGTGGACCGCGAGCTGGATGAATTGATTGCCCGTGAGGCCACACGCAAAGAAATGATGGACCACATTGTGAAGAATGGGTTCCGCAGCTTGCAGGATGATGGCAGCCGTAAGGTGCTAGATGGACTCACAGACATTGAAGAGCTTGTGGATTCGCTCGACATGACGGAAAGGTTGTAAGCCGTGGCCGCATATACCTACGTTGCCATCAACACTGCTGGTGATACCGTTAAGGGGAAGATGGTTGCCGTCAACGAACTCGACCTTGAAGAGAGGTTAAAAGGGCTTGGGCTTGACCTAATTCGCTACCGCATGGTGAAAAGCGCCCGCGTTTCTTTCTTCGGCAGAATTAAGGCGCGCGACTTGATTATTCTGTGCATTCACCTTGAGCAGCTCGAGCGCGCGGGTGTGCCGCTGCTAGATGCCATTGCCGACCTACGCGACACAACGGACGCACCTCGCCTGCGTGACCTACTGTCTGACGTATACGAGTTGGTGAAGTCCGGTAACGTGCTTTCAAAAGCACTCGGAAAATACCCAAAAGTGTTTGATAACGTGTTTATCGGCCTTGTAAAAGCTGGTGAAGAAACCGGCCAGCTGGCTGATTCTTTCATGCATCTTGCCAACCACATCAAGTGGAATGAAGAGTTGCGGCGCAAGGTGAAAAAGGCCATCCGTTACCCCATCGGCCTGTTGTTCCTGATGGCCGGTGTGATGACGGTGATGATGCTATTCGTAGTGCCGCAAATTTCTGAATTCCTACTATCGCAGGGTTTCGACCTGCCGATACACACGCGTGCACTGATTGCCACCTCAGAGGCCTTTGTGAATTACTGGTATCTGATTTTTGGGCTGCCGGTTTTCTTATTCATGCTGGGGGTGGTGGCTTATCGTACTTCCGAAAGTTTTGCCTACGCCATCGATAAAATGATGCTCAGGTTCCCGTTAATCGGAAAGATTATCGTTAAAGCCAACCTTGCGCGCTTCACGCATTTCTTCACCGTTACGTTCGTCAGTGGCATTGATATTCTCGACTGCTTAGAGACCGCAAAAGACGTGGTAGGCAACCGCGTGCTGAAAGAAGCCATCAATGACGTGAGGCAAAATGTAGCTGACGGTAACTCGCTCACGCTGGCGCTCACTGCCACTGGCCGCTTCCCGAATCTTGTGCTGCGTATGTTCAAGGTGGGGGAGGAAAGCGGTAACATGGAGCAGGCACTTAAAAACGTGAACTATTTTTATGACCGTGAAGTGAATGACTCGGTAGAGGCCATCGTGGGCGTGATTCAGCCTGCGCTAACCTTGTTGATGGGTTTGCTGCTCCTGTGGATTACCGCCGCAGTGTTCGGTCCGCTGTATGATAGCTTTAGCAAAATGGAGTTCTAGCTTTGGCCGCTAAGAAGGGTAAAAAGCAAAAGAATACCAAGGCGCCACCAAAGGCGGCACAGCCTAAAAAGCTGCGCGCACCCGAGCGGTTTAAATATGTTCTCAGCGTGGGGGATGAAGGCGCTATTCTGGTTTTGTTCAATGCGGGAAAGCTAGAGAAGCGACTATTCATCAGCTCTCCTGCGGCACAAGATTTAACTAAAAGCATCGCAGAGCACCCCAAAGCACCCGTGTATGTGCTAGTGGATGTGCTGGATCAGGCCTTCGTGCAGCACGCACTGCCGCCCGTTAGTCCGCTTGCTATCGGCAACCTTGTTAAAAAGCGCTTAGATAAAGATTTTAGCGAGCAGGACATTAAAGCCGCGCGCAAGCTTTATCGTGACAAGAAGGGCCGTAAAGACTGGCACTATATGTTCCTTTCTCTTAACTACGCGCCACCGTTCTCTGATTGGGTAGACGCCATTATCAATCTGCCAAATCCTTTCGGGGGGATTTACCTGCTGCCCATTGAGTCTGAGCCATACCTCAAAAAACTGGAAACGCTGAACCCGAAAAAATCGGCAAAACCCATCCGCTGGCACATCATGGTGAGCCATAACCGCGTTGGCGGCTTCCGCCAGATTGTCTACCGCGACAACAAAGTGGTGTTCACCCGCATCGCACAACCCATTGGCGGACTGGCGCCGGATGTAATTGCAGGTAACATTGAGCAGGAAACACTCAACACCATTGAATATATCCGCCGCCTTGGATTTGATAATACCGAAGAGCTCGATATTTATATTATCTGCTCGCAGGATGTTAAGGCTGCT
This sequence comes from uncultured Rickettsiales bacterium, assembly GCA_964467255.1. GTDB lineage: Bacteria > Pseudomonadota > Alphaproteobacteria > Rickettsiales > RGZB01 > CAYXPR01. The sequence goes on from CAYXPR010000002.1 coordinate 115,633, forward strand.
ATTGATGCGTCAAAAATACAGGGCCGTACCACCAATATCTTAACGCCATTTGATGTTGCGACCGGATTGAAGCTGCCTGCCGCAGCAGAAAAAACCGACCGCTTCGGCGACGTAATTTTTTCATCTTTCTTCATTAACAATCGCAAACCTGTTTTAAAATTTACGACTCCTTACTCTAAAAAACTCGACAGCCTTAGCCTCGGAATAAAATCTGTCCTTGCCACGGCAGCCGCCTTGGTTCCCACGTTCCTCGTACTCAGTGTGATGCATATCGTGGATATCGTGGATGCAAAAGAGAAAGTCGAGCAAGCACTGCAGAAAAAAACGACCGCACAGAAAGAGCTGAGCGACATTCAGGAAATACAAAAATCCCTACCTGTATTTAGTATGCTCGCCGTTGACGTTGTGACCGTAAATCAGGCCATAACAAAGGAAACATCCATGCCGCTCATCATGATGGATGACTTCGCCAAGTTGCGCACCAAGGAAATTCAAATTCAAAAAGTTTCCTTCAAGGTAGATGAGCGCTACACTAGCCCAAACCGCATGGTGGCAACTTACTCTGCGCTTATCAGCAATCCCGACGGTGGCATTGACCGACTGCTAGAGGATATAGACCGTTTTACGGAAGCCGTGCGCACAAAGTTCCGGAGCTATGAGGTTAGCTTTTCTGGCCTTCCGGGTGAACGCACTGGTACGTTCAACCTGAATCTTGATGGGCAAACCCCGCCGCCAGGTGCAGCACCTGGCGCACCACCCAGTGAAAAGAGCCCGTTTGAAATTACTATTCGCGGCCCAATTACTGATGCGCTTGATAAAAAAACAGGCCCCGACAGCAGAACACCTAACGCAAGAGAAAGGCGTTAGAGCTTGTTATGGAAAAATTTACCAAACTCAAAAATAGGCTTATAAAAATCTCCCTAATAGCGGGTGGTGGCGTGCTTGCTTTATGTGTTTTGTATTTTTATCTGAGCTTTACACTGGATGATGCAAAACGCTACGCCAGCCAAGTAGAAAATGAAACGCTCTTGCTGCAGAAAAAATCTGGCGACACGCGCAATCAAAATGAATCTATCGCGCGTTCAGTGCGCATCTATAACGACTTGCCGCCCCCAAAGAGGAGTACTCCCGAACTTGAAGACACCGCATCACGCATCCGCACAGCACGACCGCTGATTGATGAATTCCGCATCCGCTACAAATTCTCAAGCATTAACGTGAACTTCTCAAAGGTGGAGGATGTTACCGCCGAGTTTAAACTGAAAAATGCCAGTGTGTATAAAAATGTAATCACCATTGATTTCAAAGCGCTGACCGATGAACTTGTGTTTGCCTTTGTCGACACCATGATTCAGCGCATGCCGGGCTACATCACTATTTCTTCTATCGAGATGGATCGTGTGAGCGATATCACACCCGCCGTTATCAAGGCGCTGCTCACCCGCCAACCCAATATTCCCTTCCTTGTTAGCGGAAAGATAACCTTGAACTGGTGGAGTGTTAGTGAAGCAAAGCCAAAGCCACCAGAGACTAAAAAGGAAGGCAGCTGATGATACACGCACCGTATTATCACAGGCCTTTTTATGTGACAGCGCTGGTGTGGCTGATGGTGGTAGTATTGCCCCTCACCACACAGGCTGCCGCTCCGTTGCTGCCTGGTAGCGCGCTAGAATCGCTTAATAAACTGGTTGCCGGAGCGCCTGGTATCAGCGCCTTGCAAACCGGAGGCACTGGCAGTGGGGGTAATTTTTCCGGACAAAATTTCAGCGACCTACCCTGGCAAAACTCACTCATGTTTGATGAGACCCAGCTTGATCAACTTTATAATGCCATGGTCGGCTTTGCCCCTTCAAAAGATTCAGAAGGTAAACCTATTAGCGCTGGCTCTGCACAGTCGCAGGACCGCGTCACGGTCGATGCCAACGGGCAGGTGTTTGACACAGCCGGAAACCTGATTGCTACCATCAACGAAAATAACATACTGATCGATTTAGAAGGCAAAATGATTGGTCGCGTAGAAGACGATAAACGCATCGTTGACAACGATGGCAACTACATGGGCCGCGATACGCGCATTATCACCAAGGTATATCCTTCTGTGGCACCAGCCTTTTATCTGAATTCAGTGATGTTCTACATACCCAAGAACTGGACACTGTGGCTGAATCATCGCCGTATTCGCGTGGGGACAGAAATGAACGGCCTAACCGTGGTCAATATCCATAAGGATTTTGTCGACATGTTGTGGAAACCCGCAGACCTTGACTTCATCGCACCAGACTGGAAGAAGAACGTGCTGCCTTTAGGCGAAGGCATTTCCAAAGACCTTGGTGTGCCCTATTCCAAGAACCAATTGGGTTCAATTGAAAAAGAATTAAATGATGCAAAAGCCGCTGCTGCTAAAGCAAAGCAAGATGCAGAAATCGCACAGGCAAACGCACTAAAAGCGGCAACAGAGGTGACCAAGCCAGCCCCCACCCCTTCTGCGCCTGCACCACTACAGGCTGCACCCGCCGCTGCCGCACCGGGGCTAACCATTAAGAGCAAGGTAACCACTCCTGGCAGTGCTAACGAGACCGCAAAGAAGCCATCTACATTACCAAAACCTAAGCAGGCGGATGCCACACCTAAGGCCTCCATTAAGCTACCCGACCTTGCGCTCGACATTGACCCCAACACAGGTGCTGTAAACTTGAATACCAACCTGCTGTTGAACCAAATTAAGGCACAAGAGGAAGCTGCCAAAAAAGCCAAAGAGGAAGAAGAAAAGAGGAAGCAAGAAGAGTTGCTCGCTGAAAAACAAAAGCTGGAAGAAGAGAAGTTGCAGAAAAAGCGTGAAGAGCTTGAGAAAAAACATAAGGCGATGTACGCCAATCAGGAAGTCGATGAAGGCAAGTATAAGTGGGAGTACAAATCCCCCGATGGCCTGATTCTCGTTGACCCCATTAATAAAATGGTCAAATTCCGCGTCGGTCTGAACCAAACCTTTGTGTCTCGTAGCTTTGAGGTAAAAGAAGGTTATGTACAAAGTACGGCGCTCACTCCGCCGACCGAAGCGGATGGGCAGCCCTTAACTGGCGTGCCGACGGGTAACCTTGAGCAGCAGCTCTTTGATTACAGCAACCTGCCGGCAAACACTGTAACGCGTGCCCCTCAGGGCACACCTTCTCCAGCGCCTAGCGGTTCACCTGTTGGCCTTGCTCCGGGCGGCGTACCCGCAACGCCTAACGCCCCAGCCGCAGCGCCACGTACGCCCAAGCCGCTCATACCGGGCGGCGCACCATAAACCGTTACACTAAACACAGTAGGGATGATTCATTATGGCAGCACGTTTGAAAATTAAAAATAACCCACTGCTTCCGCTGACTGTAGAAAACATCAGTAAGTCTTTTGACACAAAAAAAGTGCTGGATGGTGTTTCGCTCACGATTGAGGCCGGCAGCGTGTTCGGTCTTATCGGCCTCAATGGCGCGGGAAAAACCACTCTAATCAAAATCATTCTCGGCCTGCTTGAGAAAGATTCCGGCAATGCCACTATTTTTGGCACTGCACCAGGCAGCAATGCCGCTAAAGCGCATTTTTCATACTTGCCAGAAAAATTCCTGCCTTCGATTTATTTAAAAGGCTATGAGTTTTTAAACCTTACTCTTGCCTATTACCACAAAAAAGCCAGCCGTGAAAAAGCGCAAAAAATGGCCGATGCTCTGGGGCTAGACCGTGCAGCACTGGATAAGAAAATTACCAGTTATTCAAAAGGCATGGCACAAAAACTAGGCCTCATGGCTGCACTCATGATTGAGGCGCCACTACTGATATTGGACGAACCCATGAGTGGCCTCGATCCGCTGGCGCGCATTAAACTGAAAGATGCGCTAACGGATTATACCAAGCAGGGGCGCACGGTATTTTTTAGCTCGCATATTCTTTCTGACATTGATGAAATCTGCAGCCATATTGCAATTATTCATAACCAGAAAATTGCATTTGATGGTTCGCCTGACTCTTTCAAAAAGAAGTTCGCCCGCAAAGGCCAAACGCTAGAGCGCGCGTTCCTGAAAGCGATTGAAGGCTAGAAATCCTGCTTATTGCCAGTGCCGGATGTGTTGTGAACATCAAAACCCACGTTATCGAGGCTAGTGCTCATGGTGCCGGAAAGTTTGGTTTTCTGCGTGGTTACTTCCTGATTAATTTTGAGCTTCAGGTTGTTCACGTTATCCGCCTCACGCAGCGCCACTTCTGGCGTGATTTGTTTTTTGCGCAGCAATTCTAGCAGGCATTGGTCAAAGGTTTGCATACCGTGATCGTGTGCTTTATCCATCGCGTCTTTAATTTCCTTGAACTTGCCCTCAATAATCAATTGTTTCACCAAACCTTCGTTCAGCAATATCTCGGTCGCGAGCGCACGGCCCCCGCGCACATCTTCCACCAAGCGCTGGGAGAACAACCCGCGCAGGTTCTGCGCCAGCGTCACCTGCATTTGGCGGTGCATTTCCTCGGGGAAGAAGTTGATGATGCGTTCCACCGCCTGACTGGAGTTTGTTGCATGCAACGTTGCCATACACAGGTGACCCGTTTCACAGAATAACAGAGCATTTTCCATCGTTTCGCGGTCACGAATTTCACCAATCACAATCACATCAGGGCTTTGGCGCATCGCGTTTTTCAGTGCGATGCTATAGGAGAAAGTATCAATTCCCACCTCACGCTGGGTGAAGATGCAATTCTTATGATGAAACACATATTCAATCGGATCTTCCACGGTGATGATGTGACCACCACCTTTTTGATTACGGTATTCCAGCATCGCTGCCATAGAGGTTGACTTACCGGAACCCACCGAACCCACAAGCAGCACGAGCCCACGCTTTTCCATCGCCACCTGCGTAAAAATAGGCGGCAGCTTAAGTTCGGCATGGTCAGGGATTTTGGCTTTAATGCGGCGAATCACCAACCCGCTATGGTGTTGCTGGCGGAAGAAGTTTACACGAAACCGCTCGCCATCGTCTGTTTTGAGCGCGATATTGAGCTCGTAATTTGATTCAAACTCATAGCGCTGATCTTCAGAAAGCAGATCCGCCAGTATTTTGGTGATATCTTCTTCGCTGAAGTCCGGAATATCGAATTCCACAATGCGGCCATCCACACGCAGACTTGGCGGGCAACCGACGGTAAGGAATAAATCGGAAGCTTCGCGCTTCACCATTTCTTGCAAATACGGTTCTATCGTCTGCATGGACTAAAAATCTCCACTCGGTTTTTGTGGTGAGCTTCCTGTTTGTGGAATCGGCGTTTGCGGGCCTTGCTGCGCACCTTCTGCACCCGGCACTGGCGCGCCTTGTAGTTCGTCTTGCAGGTTCAGTGCGCCTTTTGCTGCCTCGGCGGTAATCACGCCTTTTTCCAGCAGTGCGTAGACACTGTCTTTCATGGTGCGCATACCAAGCTTGGTGCCAATCTGTAACAAGGAATAAATCTGCGGCACGCGGCCTTCGCGAATCAGGTTGCGCACAGCAGGCGTGCCAAGCAATATCTCAAGACCCGCCACACGCCCGTTGCCATCGGCTGTGCGCAGCAGGCGCTGCGCCACCACAGCCTCAAGAGAGCCGCTGAGCATGGAACGAATGAGCGCTTTATCCTGCCCGGGAAACACGTCGATAATACGGTCGATGGTTTTTGCTGCCGAGCTGGTGTGGAGCGTGCCGAGTACAAGGTGACCCGTTTCGGCCGCCGTTAGCGCCAGCTGAATGGTTTCAAGGTCACGCAACTCGCCCACCAGAATTACGTCAGGGTCTTCACGCAGCGCGCTTTTCAGTGCGCGGGCAAATGAAATGGTGCTGGAACCCAATTCGCGCTGATTGATAAGGCTGCGTTTGGATTGGTGAATAAATTCCACAGGGTCTTCAATGGTGAGGATGTGCTTTGCCGTGTGCTCGTTGATGTAGTCCAGCATGGCCGCCAAGGTGGTGGACTTACCACTACCCGTTGGCCCCGTGGCCAGCACCAGCCCTTTGGTGAGCATCGATACTTTTTTCAAAATCTCTGGCATGCCGAGTTCATCGAGCGTCGAGATTTTTGTCGGGATACTACGGAACACCGCGGCAGGGCCGGAAATCGTGTTAAATGCATTGACGCGGAAGCGCAAATCATCGCCAAACTGGATGGCAAAGTCGATTTCCATATCGCGCTCGTAATCGGCGCGCTGGCCTTCTGTCATCACTGCGAACAGCAGATTCTTTACATCTTCCGGCGTCAGTTTTTCGGTTTTGAGCGGCATCATGTCGCCATGGATACGCATGACTGGCGGGTGCATGGATGAGATATGCAAATCCGATGCATTGTTCTTTTTGGTGTGAATTAGCAGTTCAGAGATTTCCATCGCCTGCGCCTATCACTGATATTTATCTTTGGTTATAATAAACGCCATACGCTCCATAATGCGCTCACGCGATTCAGGCAAATCTTTACCCTGTTCCTCTTCTGCCAGCAACTGCTGATATAGGCGCACGGCCTGCGATTTGTAACCCGCATGGTCGAGGATGACGGCAAGGTTATAGCGATATCCTAAATTATCCGGCGCCAGAATCACTGCGCGGCTGAGGTATTTCACCGCATCTTGCATGCGGCCCAGCTGCACATACACCATGCCAATCTGTGCCGCAATAGGGCTGAATTCAGGGTTAATCTGCTCAAGCTCACGCAGCTCTTTCAGCGCATTTTCTGGCGCTTCTTCGCCCGCAAGCACAAGGAAGTTATTCATGGCAGGCCAGTAGTCAGGATAAATTTTTAGCAAATCAATGTACGTGGCGCGCGCATCGGAAAGCTGGCCGCTGCGATGGTAACTGGTGGCAAGGCCAAACAAGCCTTGTTTGTTCTGCGGGTCGGCTTCCACCACTTGCTTATAAAGCGCAACAGCACCCTCTATTTGGCCCGACATTAAGGCGTCATACGCCATTTCTAGTTTTGTCGGCACATGGTCTTTACGGTTGGTGACGTTGATGTTCAGGCCAACATCGGCGCCGATGGTCTCATCTACTTTTTCATCCGGCGCAGGGAATGGATCCGCTGTTGCACCATGCGTAATGGCCACAGGATTTATAACCTGCAATGACTTCGCCGGATCTTTCAACGTATCCGCCGGAATTTTATCGAGCATTTCTTTCGTATCTACCGGCAGCTGTTTTTCACCCAACGAAAAAAGCAGCACGCTGATGTCTTTCACGAATTTTTCATATTCAGGGTCTACGTCTGCCGGTTTATTTTGTGACGTGCGCACACCTTTTAGCCAGTTTTCATAGCCTTTATCGAGTGGGTCAAAAGTGGGGTCGTTATCCAGCGGGCGATAGCGCACACTACGGGAATTCGGCTTGCGGCGCATCTGATCTTCGAGGGCCTTCCGGCGCTTGTTATCCGTTTCCGGTGTTTCATAGGTTACCTCGGTGCCACTTTCTGTTTGTAGCGGACTTGTAGGGCCTGTAATGCCTTTGCCTGATGAAGGAACGTCCACACCGCCCGCATGACCTGATTGACGCGGCGCGGCGCCCGGCTCGACTGGCGGCACCAATAATTTTTCATTAATCTGTGGTATGGGCGGAATATAGGGCGCTGCACCGGGAGGAGGTGTCATGACGGGAGAGGCATTGCCAACAGGTGCTATGGGTGGAGTTGAAGTTACGGATGGAACGGAATTCGGGAACGGAATCGCGGATGGGGCAGCACCGGGCGGAGATGCCGCAAACGGTGATGAGGGTGGGGGTGATGAGGGTGGTGGTGATGCAAACGGCGATGCCGGAACTGCACCCGCCGGCGCTACCGCAAGCGGTGCAGCAGGAGCTGCATTCGGCATACCAGGAGCGGTAAGAAAGTCCGGTGGCGGCGGAAGATTCACCGCAGGAGGCTGTTGAGCAAAAACAGAGGGCGAAGCGGCTACAAAAAAACCCACAAGCGGAACACCCGCCACCGCCTGCAAGAAGCGTTTTGTTTTTTTCCAGCTGCCGCGGCGCGTGTGAATTCCCATCAGCCTGTTTTGCTATTGTTTTTCATCGTCATAGCGAATTTCCTTGCGGAATATGCCGCCATGCTATGTAAATAATACGTTTTTTTTAGGCTTTTTCCACTAAATTAACTATATGTCTGGTGTTAAAATGCCTGTACCTACAATAACTTGTGTTGTTTGCGTAACATGAACTACTACCCCCTCATCCGGCCCTTGCTTTTCTGCCTGAAGGCCGAAGATGCTCACCACGCTGCCATCCTTGCGCTGCGCCTCAATCTTTTACCAAAACAAAAATACATCGATGACCCCGCTTTGCACATGACTGTGGGCGGCCTCGCTTTCAAAAATCCGGTGGGTATGGCCGCTGGTTTTGACAAGAACGCCGATGCCATTAAGGGCCTTTTTTCGCAAGGCTTTGGCTTTGTGGAGACCGGCACGGTGACGCCAAAACCACAAGGGGGTAACGCCAAACCTCGCCTCTTCAGGCTTTCTGAAGACAGCGCCATCATCAACCGCATGGGCTTTAACAACAAGGGATTGCCGCATTACAAAACGCAGCTGGAAAAATGGCAGCAGAACAAGCCGAAACAATTTGCGGGAGTGCTCGGCGCAAATATCGGTCGCAATAAAGAAAGCCCGAATGACGCGAGCGATTACACCACCATGCTAGAGGGTGTGTATGGCCTGAGTGATTATATCACGGTGAATATTTCATCGCCCAACACGCCTGGCCTGCGCGATATGCAGAAGTTTGATATCCTGAACGGCTTTTTGAAAAGTGTGATGGAAAAGCGCAAGCAACTTGCGAAAGCTCACGGGAAAACCATTCCTGTCTTCGTAAAAATTGCGCCGGACATTGATGCCACCGAGCAGGAATCCATTGCGCAAGCCGTGGTCGCCAATGCGCTCGATGGCCTTATCATCGGCAATACGTCGGTGGGCCTTCGCAACACGCTGAAAAACACATCGTTGGCCAATGAACAAGGCGGTTTAAGCGGCGCACCCATTTTCGCGTTTTCAACATCGGTGCTAAAAAACATGCACCAGCTCACCAAAGGCCGCGTACCGCTGATTGGTGCAGGCGGCATTGGCAGCGCCGAGGAGGCCTATGCCAAAATCCGTGCTGGCGCAAGCCTTGTGCAGGTTTATAGCATGTTGATATATAAGGGATTTTCACTTATCCCCACCATTAATACTGGCCTGCTGGCATTGCTGAAAAAAGACGGGCTTTCGCGCCTTGCCGATGCGGTGGGGGTAGACGCAGGTAAGTAACTGCGCCGCCAATGGCTTTTTTTGCTTGCCAAGGCAGCGGTGGTGGGGTAAAAGAGCGCCTCCTTTGTAAGGAATTTTAGGAATTATAGGTAGTACCATGGCAAAGCGTTGCGATATCACGAAAAAAGGTGTGCTGGTAGGCAATAAAGTCTCCCACTCCAATCACAAAACGAAAAAGCGTTTTGAACCGAACATCAAAAGCATTTCCTTGCTGAGCGATGCACTCGGTCGTTTCGTACGCCTGAACATTGCCACGAACACCATCCGCTCGATTGATAAAAACGGCGGTCTGGATAACTTCCTGCTGAAAACGTCCAACACGAAGCTGGGCGATGAAGCACTGAAGGTGAAAAAGAAAATCAAAAAGGCCCTCGCGAAAGCTGAAAAAGCCGCGTAAGGTTCTTAAGAATGAACAATAAAAAAGCCCGCTTTTTAGCGGGTTTTTTTATGCTGAATTCTTGAGTTCGCGTAAAAAATGCTTGGCCTCTGCATAAATATGTCCTGTTAAAGTAGAGTATTCCTCTTTCCCCAGCTCCTTTAGCGTTTCTTCTTGCGCTAAAATAAGGAAATGAAGTTCCCTTGGGGAAAGCCGAAGCTTGGTATTTCCCACCTCTGCGTGGTCATATTTTTCTTTTATTTTCTGAAAAAAATTCTCAGCTTCTTGTAAGCTCCATCCTGTATGAGAAAATTCCCATCCAAATCCCAATAACGGCTGCAGCAACGCATTGTAAGCTATGCCCAACTCTGTTGGAGCTAGATAAATCTCTATATGGTTAGGAAGTTTTATCTCAGCCATCCATTTCATTTATTTTACCTTAGTCCATGCACTTAGAGGCACACTAAAATGCTTTAGCGCATATCTTTGCGCGCCCTCTATATCCATATAAAGATAATCCCACGTGCAGCGGGTATTGTTTCCCTCGTATATATACAAATAGTACAAGCCGGAATTTTCTTTTGTTCCCTTATCTTTTATAACACAGCGAATATGTTTAGGAATTTTGGTTTCTGCTTCCCAGTGCATCTCTACTTATCCTTAAAATAATTATGATGTTTCCCAATATCCAGCCACTCACCATTGATTTCCTCTTGAACATGAAAGTGGGGCTTATAGCCATGCGGATCTTCAATATCAAATCGGATAATTTTATTATCCTTTATCATAATCAAATCGCCATCTTTATTTCGAAACGTCCTGTCAGGTGGCCCGCCAAAGAATTCCTCGATGGATTTCATGATGGTTTGGGTTTCGGCATCAGATGTCAGTTCACTACCACGGCGGCCATTGCGCCAGTAGTTTAGCGCACGCCCAATCGCAGAAATTGCCGAACGGCCTGAAAGCACTCCCAGCACCGCTTCTAAGGGATAAACCTCCTCAATCGCATCAGGATACGGGTTTACTTCTTCTACGGTGATGGCATGCCTGCCATTGCCGCCATGCGCGGGGTCGTCCGTCCACTGGCCGCCATCAGGCTGACCGGCAGGAATACGTGGCTGGCTGGGTTTGTAACCTGCCTTGATACCATAACGTAATTCTATGGCGGCAAGCCGCGCTTCGTATGCGCTGAAGAACGCGGCAGTATCTTTTTCCAGCCACGTAATTGCTTCTTTTAGGTTCTGATAGGATTCCTGCATCGCTACCCTCCTCAACTAAAAAGTAGCGCGGGATAGAAAATGCCGGAAGAGAGATTTTTATACTTACACGTTAAAGCGGAAGTGGAAGATGTCGCCATCCTGCACGGTGTATTCTTTGCCTTCTAAGCGCAGCTTACCTGCATCGCGTGCACCCGCCTCACCCTTATTCGCAATGTAATCGCTATATGAAACGGTTTCCGCGCGAATGAAGCCTTTTTCAAAATCCGTATGAATCGCACCAGCGGCTTCCGGTGCTACGGCATTCTTGCGTACCGTCCACGCATGGGCTTCTTTTGGGCCGATGGTGAAGAAGGTGGTGAGGTTTAGCAGACTGTAACCTGCTTTGATAATTTGGTTCAGACCGGTTTCTGCAAGTCCCAATGATTCGAGGAATTCTTTCTTTTCTTCGTCGCTCGAGAGGCCTGCAATTTCTTCTTCGATTTTGGCACAGATAATCACCATGCTGGCGCCTTCAGTTTCCGCGCGCTTTTTTACAATGGCGGTATACTGGTTGCCATCTGGCAATTCGTGATCCATCACGTTGCACACATACATGACCGGCTTTGCCGTGATGAGTTGCAGCATGCGGAAGTTTTTAGCCTGGCTTGCGTCATATTTAAAAATACGCGCTGGCTTGCCTTCTGCCAAAAGCGGTAACACGGCTTGCAAAAGCTCCAGCTGTTCTTTGGCTTCTTTGTCGTTTCCTTTGGCTTTTTTCTCGAGGCTGATGATGCGCTTTTCAACGCTTTCCAAATCTGCCAGCACCAATTCCGTTTCGATAATTTCAATGTCGCGCAGCGGGTCCACATTGCCTTCCACGTGCGTGATGTCGCCATTTTCGAAGCAGCGAACCACGTTTACAATCGCATCCACCTCGCGGATGTGCGCAAGGAATTTATTGCCAAGGCCTTCGCCTTTGCTAGCGCCTTTAACAAGACCTGCAATGTCGACAAACTCAATCTGAGTCGGGATAATTTTTGCGGAATTCGCAATCGCTGCAAGCTGAGCCAAACGCTCATCTGGCACGCTCACGCGGCCCACGTTCGGTTCAATGGTACAGAACGGATAGTTGGCAGCTTCCGCAGCCTGCGTGCTGGTGAGCGCGTTAAATAACGTGGATTTACCAACGTTGGGAAGCCCAACAATACCGCACTTAAAGCCCATTTTCTTCCAACTCCTTCTTCTTTATTTCTTTTGGTTTTGGCGGGTGGACAATCAGCGCCACCTTGCTCAAAAACTTCTTTTCCTGCCCTTCCGCAAGCAATGGAAACGCCTCAACAATCGCACCGATAACGACTTCCTGCTGCTTCCATTCTTCACCCGCCATCGGGCCAAGCACGTAGCTGTGCACCAAATCTTTATCACCCGGATGACCGATACCAATCCGCATGCGGTGGAATTCATTTCCCGCCATCTGGTCGATGCTACGTAGGCCATTATGCCCCGCTGCACCACCGCCCAATTTCATTCGCACCTTGCCGGGCAGTAAATCGAGCTCGTCATGCATCACCACTACTTGCGAGAGCGGCAATTTATAAAACTGCACCATGGCCTGCACAGTTTCACCGGAAAGATTCATGAAGGTTTGCGGCTTGGCCACCAGCACTTTCTGGCCACCGATTTTTCCTTCAAACACCTCGGCTTTAAATTTGAGCTGAGGCCCAGAAAAATTATAGCGGCGAACGATGGCGTCCGCCGCTATAAAACCAATATTGTGCCGCGTTGCCGCGTATTTCTGACCCGGATTTCCGAGGCCAACAACAAGAAGCGGCAGGGACATGTCCCTTACTTCTTACCGCCTGCTGGCGCTGCTGGTGCTTTTGCACCGGCTGCTGGCGCTTTCGCACCGGCTGCTGGCTTGCCACCGGCTGCTGGTGCACCGGCTGCTGCTGCTTCAGGAGCTTTCTGAGCCGTTGCCGGAACTTCCGCTGCCACAGGAGCGGTCGTTGCAATTTCTTCTTCTTTCTGACGACCAGCAATCGTTGCCACCGTGAAGTCACGGCCTTTAATGGCATACTGCGTGCCTTCCGGCAGCGCGACATGGCTGGCGTGAATGCTGCCACCGATTTCAAGACCGGCGAGGTCAGCTGTCAGCTGCGCAGGAATCTTATCAGGAGCGCAAATCAGTTCAATTTCGTGACGTACGATGTTGAGCACACCACCGCGTTTGATACCTGGGGCTTTATCGGCATTCAGGAAGTTCACGTGTACGAATACGTGGACTTTAGAATCTGCCGTAATGCGCATGAAATCCACGTGCTCAGGCACATCCGTTACTGGGTGGAACTGCACTTCACGCGGAAGCGCGCGGATTTTGCTGCCGCCTACTTCAAGGTCGAACACGCGGGAGGTAAAGCTGCCTTTCAGCACTTCACGCACCAAGAGGCGCTGCTCGATGGAGATGTTGAGTTCTTTTTCTTTGCCGCCATAAATGACGCCCGGAACTTTGCCTTCGCGGCGCACTGCACGAGCGGCGCCCTTACCGGAATTTTCCCTTTTTTCCACTGCGAGATTTGCAACTGCTGCCATGGTACCGTACTCCCTTTATGATCCCGTTCTGTTCCTTAAAGTTTCTTTACGCTGCGTCATCTTCAAACAGGCTAGAAACGGACGTTTCTTCCGAAATACGTTTCATCGCTTCTGCCATGAGTGGCGCTATATTCACAATGCGGATATTGGGCGTTGCCTTCACGGCATCTGTAACGCAGATGCTGTCCGTCACAACCAATTCTTTCAGCGCGGATTTTTTCACCCTTTCCAGCGCTTTGCCCGAAAGCACGCCGTGGGTGATGTATGCTGAAACGCTGCGGGCCCCTTCTTTCATCAGGGCTTCAGCGGCATTACACAAAGTGCCGGCAGTATCTACTATATCGTCTACGATAATACAATCTTTTTCTTTCACGTCGCCGATGATGTTCATCACCTCGGAAATCCCTGCTTTTTCGCGGCGCTTATCCACGATGGCAAGGTCCGCATTCAGGCGTTTGGCAATCGCGCGGGCACGTACCACACCGCCAACGTCAGGCGAAATGATTGTAATATCAGCGTTTTTATAGTGTTCGCGGATGTCACGGGTGAAGACTGGCGCGGCATAGAGGTTATCCAGCGGAATGTCAAAAAAGCCCTGAATCTGACCTGCATGTAGGTCCAGTGTCAGCACACGGTTGGCACCGGCGATGGTGATAAGGTTTGCCACGAGTTTGGCGGAAATAGGCGTGCGCGGCCCCGGTTTACGGTCTTGGCGGGCATAGCCGAAGTAAGGAATAACCGCGGTAATGCGGCGTGCCGAGGCGCGGCGAAGCGCGTCAATGGATACCAGCAGCTCCATAATATGGTCGTTTGCAGGGAAAGACGTGGACTGGATGACGAATACGTCTTCACCGCGCACGTTATCGCGGATTTCAACGAACACTTCCTGATCCGCGAAACGCTTCACTTCGCAGTCGGTCAGCTCAACGCCCAGATTCTTGGAAATCTGCGCCGCCAGCGGCGCGTTACTATTGCACGTTAGAATTTTCATGTCCCCACCCCTTTGAAGGTGATGGCTTGTAGCAAAAAAAACCTGCGCTGTAAACGTTTTTAGGATGAAAATGCCCTTTTTTGTTGCGATGTGAACCGTTTACATTCCCTTTGGGCTGATTTACAGTGGCGCGTAACGTAGAGGACCCCCCGATGGCATATAAAGCCCCTGCTACTTCGATCTGTATCGCTCTGATTGCCCTTGTGGCCGGAATTTTGTGCCCTCTGCCCCTGTTTGCAGATGCGGCCGCCCTGCCCCCTGAGCTTCCCCTTGCAGCAGATGGCAAAAGCACTGAAATTCAATTTATTTTCAATACGTTACTGTTTCTTTTCTCCGGTATAACCGCCCTTATGGTGGTGGTAGGCTTTACCCTGCTAGAAGCCGGCAGCGTGAAGCAGCAGCATTTGAGCGCCGCCCTGATGAAAAACCTGCTGGGTTATGCGCTGTGCGGCATCGCGTTCTATGCCGTGGGTTATCACCTGTTATTCACGGGAGTCGAGGGCGGGTGGCACGGCACATTTATGCCGTGGAAACCAGAGGACGCTTCTACCGTGGCTTCAGAAAATTTTGTATTCCGCTATGCCGCTTCTTCCGAATGGTTTTTCCAGATGGTGCTGGCATCCTTCACCGTTCTGATTGTTTCGGGTGTGCTGGCCGTGCGCGTGCGGCTTGAGGCCTACCTGATTTTCTGTGCATTGCTGGCAGGGGTCATTTACCCCGTCGCTAACTCATGGGTGTGGGGCGGCGGATGGCTTGCCGCACTGAACTATTTTGATTTCGCGGGTGCCAGCGTGATTCATACCTTAGCGGGCTGGTGCGCCCTCACCGCCACGCTCATCATCGGGCCGCGCAAAGGCCGCTTCGAAGCCGCCAACAAGCCCCGCCCACACCGCAATTTGGGCTTTCTGGCACTCGGCACCATGCTGCTATGGATCGGGTTTTTAGGCTACACGGGCGGTTCGCAACTGGTGTTCGGCAGCGCGGCAGATGCTGCGGATGTGTCCAACATTATCGTGAACACCAACCTTGCTGCGTGCGGCGGGTTGCTCACCGCATGGCTGCTGCATCATGTGTTTTACCGCCATAAAAATTCAGCGCTGGTATTAAGCGGTGCGATTGGCGGGCTTGTCAGCATCGCGGCAGAACCGTTGGTGCCGCCACCTTATATGGCACTCCTCATCGGTGCGGTGGGCGGCGGTGTGGTGATTCTGTTTTCTGAGCTGCTCCGCGTGCTGCGCATTGATGACGTAACCGGTGGCCTGCCCGTCCATTTAGGCTGCGGCATTTGGGGAACGCTGGCTGTTAGCTTCACAAACCCGGCTGCCACATTCCTCGACCAATTGATTGGTCTTGTCGCTATTTCCCTGTTTGCGGCCTTTGTTTCCGCCATTATTTGGATGGTGCTGGCGTTTACGCTTGGCATCCGCATCACTGATGAAGCGCAATTGGCACGTTATAGCTAACGGAGTATACCATGACCTATGTAATGGCCTATATCACCACCCCAACGATTGAAGAAGCACGGCACATCGGAAAAGCCGCGGTGGAGGCAAAGCTTGCCGCCTGCGCGAATATCCTACCGCAGATGGAATCCATCTATCACTGGGCCGGAAAAATAGAAGAAAGCAAAGAGTGTGTGCTGCTACTCAAAACCAAAGAAAAGAGATTCGAAGCACTGAAAGACTTTGTGCTCAGCACCCATTCTTATGACTGCCCCTGCGTGGTGGCACTACCCATCACACAAGGCTCTGCGCCTTATTTTGAGTGGCTGGAAAATAGTTTGAAGTAACCCCGCACGAAACCATTGCATCCTGCTCGCAAGTTTCTATAATCCCCGCACATTCTTACCTGTTGATGGGGCGTAGCCAAGCGGTAAGGCACCGGTTTTTGGTACCGGCATTCCTAGGTTCGATCCCTAGCGCCCCAGCCAACATTTCCCTTATATTTCAATAACTTAACTCTCTGGCAAAATAACCGCCAACATTCCGGGGGTTACCGGCAACACCGTCACTTCCAGAAACTCTGTCTGCTAGCTAAAGGGCAGAAATTAAGGCCTATCCTCTAAATTCTCTCGAATCGAAAGTTTTCGAAGTGACAGCATTGAGAAAGATAAAATTATTTCGAACTTTTTTTCTTGGTAAGCCAAGATTCAAAATTCGAACTTGTGAATCTCGAGATTCACAGTTTGGAATCGGATAGTTACAGCCAACATTCAAGTTCGAACTTGGCATCTCACCTACGCAGATATTTTTAAATAGCTAAATATGGCCACTTCCAGCCTATTGCTGACACGTTTCAGGCAAGAAACAGAGACTTAAAATAGGTCATTTTCAAGCCAGAATACCCAAAAACTCTCTTTTGCCAATTTTTGGAAGTGACACCTTTGAATAAAGGGGGTAAATACCCCCTTTATTTCATAGATTAAGCAATGGCTTTTTGGCGTACATTTATCCATTCCCAGGCATCCTTGGGTAAGCATCCGGACGAATCATTAGTGACCCCGATAATTAAGATTATATCGTTTGCATCAGCATGTGGTTTTATTCTTTGCCATATTGCTGCAGCAGTAAGGGTTGTATCTACTAACCAGGTAGAATCAAGGTAGTGCCACCAAACCCCACACCCCTTTATTGCATCATAAAGAGCATTATAGTTCTGGCCTGGTTTCTTTAAATCGTAATTTATTGCATAAATCATAAAAAAATCCTTTAAATTTCTGCTGCTTCATTGCAGCATTACTACCTTATGCGCCAAGGAAAGTTGCATTCGGACAAAAATAAATGTCCGAACCAATTATTTTTCGGCGTATAAGGGAGTATGTGTAAATAAGGAAACTTAATGCAGGTTCAAACTGTTACATCCAATCTAACCACTGAAGAAATTGCAGAAGCTATCTGTGCGTTATCCGTGGCCCAATGGAATAAACTGCAAAAAATTGCACGACTATATAGAAGGTCTTATGAAGCCGAAGATTTACTTCAAGAGGCTTTTACAAGGGCTTTATCAGGAAGTAGGAATTGCCCTCGAGATATTAATATTTTGCATTTTCTTGCTGAAACTATGCGTAGTATAGCATCAGACAGAGCAAAATCATTAAGGCGAAAACCGGAATTAAAGTTTGCTGATTTGAACGGAGGAAATGATGAGGGAGAAGAACTTGAGTATGATCCCCCTGAAACCAAGCCAACAGCAGAACAGCATCTATCTTCTGAGCAAGATGTAAAAAAGATTAAAGAATCAATCTTAGTGATTTTTAAGGATGATGAGATAGCCCAAATTATGGTGGAGGGAATAATGGAAGGTATGGAAGGTGAAGAACTTAGGAATCTTACAGATTTAGATAAAACTGCTTTTAATTCAAAGCGCAGACTTATTAGTCGACGCCTTAATAAGGCATATCCAGAGGGGTGGACTTTATGACAAAGAAAAAAATATATGATGAAGGGCTAAATAGGCTTACCGACATGCTGGCGGAAGAGATTATTTCCACATCAGAGGAAGATATTTTAAAAGAAGTTAGGGAAGAAGGTGAAAACCCAGATTTAATTGCCGAAACCACAAAAAAATTATTTGAATCAGTATATCTTAATATATCTAAAGCTCGCCTAGCGACCGCTAAAGCTGCTGTAAAAGCTGATAAATGTTCTAATAATATAACGCAACTCGATCCTATTAGTGCACGTAAGAAACTTGAGAAATTTTTGGCAACCAATCCTAATGCTAAAGATATGACTTTAGCAGCAAGAAAAGGGCAAAACTTATCAGATCAAGATATAAAAGGAATGTTAGAAGATTTAGAGAATCTAGGTATAGATCTTTCTGACGATTCATAGGGTAAAGATGAATCAAATAAAGCGCGCAGAAATAATTCTACGAGAACTAGGAATTACACAACCTGATGAAATTGATTTAGAAGCAATTGCTTGGCACGTTGGTGCTAAGGTTAGATATCGTCCTCTTGATGGATGTGAAGCACGCATCTTAGGAAATGCTACTCAGGCGATCATAACTGTTAATTCAAAAAGCTCTCCCCGCAGACAGCGTTTTTCCATTGGTCATGAATTGGGCCATTGGGGGTGCCATAGAGGAAAACTTCTTATTTGTAGTTCTAATGATATAGGAAAAGTCACAAATGATGACGTTTTAAATCCAGAACGGGTAGCAGATAAATATGCTGCAGATTTATTAATGCCTGATCACATATTTAGACCTTTAGCTCGTAATTATCCAAAACTATCATTTAAGATTATCAATGAACTAGCTGAATTATTCAATGTCAGCAAAACCGCGATTGCCATACGCCTTGTGGAAGGAGGGCATTTTACAGCATTAGTAGTATGTCACGGCCCTGCTGGAAGAAAATGGTTTTTCCGCTCACCTGATGTACCTTCTCGATGGTTTCCTCAAGATAATCTAGATCCCGAGAGTTTTGCATATGATATTTTATTTAAAAATACATCTGAAGATACCATGCCTCGTAAAATCGGAGCTGATGGCTGGTTTAATCTTCAAGAGGCACAGCGTTATGAAATTTTTGAACAAACTATTCGTACAGGGGACCAGGAAATCATAACAATACTTCTTATTGAAGATGATAGAATGTTACAGGAATTAAATTATAAATTTAATAGACGATATTGATCTTTCCAATCCACTGGAAAAGAGTTCATAAGATTTTTTAATTTTATTGATTGCTTGCCATTCAGTATTGATTCAACAATCTCTGGTGCTAGAAACATCAGATTAACGAACCGGGATATGTAGGTTCGGGAAACCTTATGTTGATTTGCGAGCTCTGTGATAGTGATTTCTCCATTATTTAGCATATGGTTCCAGCGATATGACTTGGCCAGGGCATTTATTAGGACCTGATCATATTTTGTCTTTCGGAAAACTCTGACAGGTTTGTTATTGCCATCCAAGGCTACTTTATTTCTTCCTTTGTTAGCAAAAACTACTGGCAGGGAGATTTCAAGATGATCTTCAATTGATATAATTTCCGGCTCGATATCTATTTCTCTTAATTCATTATTTTCTTTTACTTCCGTTAATTTCAGATCATTCTTTTCAACTATCTTTCCAATACCCGTATTTGAAAGACATATCATAAGCTTTTCTGCGCCTATTGTTATTACACTGACTACCTCCTGGATAATCTCTTTGCGATCAACAGGCTCAATATTCTCCCAGGAATTACATAATTGTTTCCAGCGTGTATATGCTTCATCTGGTGATACCTTGCAGTTAGACCAACAATTCTTCCATAAATTTTCTTTAGAGGCGGAATATCTGATCATATCAAATACCAAGGTTTCTAACTCAATGGCATTGATGCGGTGCTTGCTGGCTTTATGCATATAATAACGGTATTGCCTTACTCCAGCCTTTGTTGAATATGTCGGTGTATAAACTTCACCTGCTTGATTGAAACATTTGCCAGCCAGCAATGTGCCGTGTTTGATTCTCTTATTAGTCTTATACTTTCTCTGACTGGCTAATAATTCCTGCACCTGCTGCCACAATTGCTCTGTAATTATGGCGTCATGCTGGCCATCGTATATTTTCTTTTTGTGTTTTATTTTACCAATATAGATGGGGTTATTTAGGATCTTTGATAGCGCCTGATTGGTAAATATCTCACCGCCTCTTTCAATTTCTTTTTGATTCACCCACTTCTTATTTCTATAGCCAGTATTATTAAGTGATTCGGCTAACTTCAGGCAAGATTTAATGTTTAGATAATTTTCAAATATTTTTCTTACTAAACTTGCCTCTTCAGGATTTATGTATAACTTCCGCTCCTTGATATCATATCCAAGTGGCGGAAAACCACCCATCCACATGCCCTTCTGCTTTGAGGCGGCGAACTTATCCCTCACCCTCTCACCTATCACTTCCCTCTCAAACTGGGCAAAGCTGAGCAGGATATTCAGAGTCAACCTTCCCATTGAAGTTGTTGTGTTAAACTGCTGAGTTACAGATACAAATGATACATTCTGCTTCTCAAATAATTCCACTATCTGAGCAAAATCTCTAAGCGATCTGGAAAGCCTGTCTACTTTGTAAACTACTACCACATCAATCTTTCCTGACCTTATGTCATTAAGCAATTCCTGTAAGGCAGGACGCTCAATTGTGCCACCACTATATCCACCATCATCATAGCTTTTTGTTATTAACCGCCAGCCTTCATGCTGCTGGCTTTTAATGTAAGCCTCTCCCGCTTCTCTCTGAGCTTCAAGTGAGTTGAACTCTTTCTCCAACCCCTCTTCCGTTGATTTCCTAGTATATATGGCACATCGTAGAGTTTTGTGAGTCATTCTGCACCTCTCAAACCAAAGAAGGCTGGGCCAGACATAATAGAGCCGGTTATTTCCCTGCTTATCGCAGTTAGACTTTTATAAAGCCTGCCTTCATATTCATAACCATTGTCATGGACGGTTACATAAATGCGCTTACCTTTATATTCACGCATGAGGCGTGTGCCGGGTGAAGGATGATATTTATCCTGCATTTCAGATTGGCCATCGAATGCTAGCCTGTGCAGTTTATTTTTTGCGTTCTTAGATAGTCCACCATATGCCTGCACCTGAATTTGATACGCGATTCGGCGGAACATAAAGTCTCGCTGGTATTGTGCCGGTCTATAATCAAAATATTTATGCCAGAGCGCCTTTAACCCATTTAGGTCCAGGCGCTCCAGCTCTTCCAGTTTTTGTTTAACTTCTTCATTATTAGGTTTCTTGGACATTGCTTAAGTAACTCCTTGTTACCCAAGCAATGCTTGCTTTCCGGAGGAAGTCGAGAACTATTGTGCTATTTATAAATCATCCTCCTCCCCATTCTCATTCTCACCATTAAAATCAGGGTCCTGAGCCTTTATTTGTGCCCTGGTTGGCATGAAAGGCCCAAAAACTTCCATTTTGGGAGGGGTAATGTTAAACTTGTCAGCAAATTTATATAAAAGACTGATAGCCTTTATTTCCCCGCTTAAAGCTACTTCTAATAACTTATATAAAACTAACTCTATATTAGCTATTTTCATCTCTTTACCAGCAATTTTAGCCTTTCTTTTTTGGTAAAAGACATCTTCAACCATTTCATACATATTTTTATTTGGATCTGGCTTTCTACCACTATAGTTTCCGGATTCACCTTTCTTAAAGCGGTGCTTTTTCGGAGGTTTGCCGTATCCTATTTCGTATGGTGGGCGATCGTTAGATTTATCTTTAGTCATGATTATATCTCCTCTGATAGTTCGTTAAATGATTTAAAAGTGTTGGAATTGTATGCTTCTTTGCCAGTGAGTTTTTGCCAGCGCCTGACAATCAGATCGCAGTAATGGCCGTCAAACTCCATGCAGCGAGCTGCGCGACCAGTTTTTTCACAGGCTATTAAAGTTGTGCCTGAGCCGGCAAAAGGATCGAGGATTATATCTCCACGCTTGCTGCAGTCTTTAATGGCATCCATTACCATAGCGATTGGCTTCACAGTGGGATGCATTTCCAGATCTGCTTTTTGTTTACCGAAGCTATTAACGCCAGCATAATCCCAAACATTGGTGCGATAGCGCCCATGCTTGCCAAGCTCGATATTGTTAACATGTGTCTTTAACCCATGCTTGAATACCGCAACAAATTCATGCTTAGAACGGTATAGAGTTCCCATGCCGCCATTGTCCTTGTTCCAAACACAGATGTTTTTGAGATCGGTATATAACCCCTTACCAATCCACAGAAGATCCAGAATATGGCGCCAATCCATGCATATAAAATGGATTGAGCCATCTTTGCTGAATTCAACCATGTTCTTACAGGTTTTATGTAGGAACTTCTGAAAGTCTTCATCTGACATCTCACCTGATGCCATAGCAAACTCTTTATGTTTGATTTTGCCGTTTCCACATACATGCCCATCAATCGGCACGTTATATGGTGGGTCAGCGAAAATCATATCAGCACATTCTTCATCCATAAGTTCTTTGAACATGAAGGCGTGGGTAGCATCTCCGCACATTAATCTATGCTTGCCTAATTCCCAGATGGTGCCTGGTGTCGTAATAGCTGGCTTGTCTTCTTCCAATTCAGGCAACTCATCATCAGGCTCGTTCTTTGGCGGATCGATCTCAATCATCTGATCAATCTCCGCCATCTCGAAGCCCGTAACTTCGACATCAAGGTCAACTACTGTTGTCAGGTGTTTAATTTCAACAGTAAGAAGCTCTTTATCCCAAGTAGCATTTTGGGCAATTTTATTATCCGCAATAATGTAAGCGCGAATCTGGTTCTCAGAAAGATGCGTGGTTCTTATCACCGGCACCTCTTTCATTCCCAGCTTCTTCGCAGCTTCCACACGGCAATGACCAGCCATGATACGGTTTTCAGCATCAATCAGAACCGGGTTCATAAACCCGAATTCTTTTATACTGTTTGCAGTTTGCTGGATTTGCTTAGGGGAATGTTTTCGTGCGTTGTTTTTATTAGGCTTAAGTTCCTCTGTTGGAACAAAAGTAATTTGTGGTTTACTTGGAATATTTTTCATTATTCTCATCCTTTATATGAGAAGCCATAGCTTTGCCTGAACGCAAAACAGCGAACATGGCTAAAGCAATGCTTCAGTTAAAAATAAAATTGTTTTTTGGATTGAGATTAATAGGCCTAGCTTCTTAATCTTTTCGGCCTGGCCGAGTGATGCCGCCCCTAGGGCTGATCATTTGATTAGATTTTCTTAGAAAATCTAATCTTTAATATATCAGATTAAATTTTTTATTCAAGAATAACTATATTTTACCGGGTTCGCCGCGCCGCGCTTACGCATGCTGTCCGGCAATCTTGTGCGGAGATATAACTTAGCAATATCTTCTGGTGCTTTATGCCCATTAAAGCCCCATCTGCCAGGCCTTAACTCTCTCCCCGGGAAATTCTCAGGCGTTGCTTCCATCCATTTTTCTGGAACAAACACACCAATAACCAGTCCCCTTTGCATTGCCAGCACAAACTCTGCTTGCTTTACTTTCTTAGGACTAATCTTCCATGCATATCTCACCGCTTCGTAAGTGCTTTCTTTTTCCAAAGCGGAATTGTTAATAGTGATCATCAGCACCTTATGCTGGAAATTAATTTCTCTAGCCTGATACGCTTCCATTATCTGCTGAGCATGCATTACCCCGCGCTCATCTGAATATCTGCCACCAGAGATATTTGTTACTTCCGGATAAGCATCAATCAGCGCCGCCTCTACTTCAAAAGCAGTCTTCTCATCCAAGCCATGTCGGTGAATCACATGCCCCACCTCAAACCCAGCAACTCGGATTTCCCGTATACGCTGCAGCTTCTCACTGATGCTATCTTCATTTTCTTTAATTTTCAGCTCACCATTCACATGTTGGAAAACCCGATTTTCAGTTCCCTTTCCAATATAAAAGGTTTGCCCATTACGAGGGTCAATCAGTCGATACACGTAAAACTTAAGATGTTCCGATACTTCCGAGGTAAACATAATACCCTAATAAATCAGCTCTTTGCTAGAATTACGCATGAGAGTATGCTCTCATACCGGAGAAGAAGTCAACTCTGTATTTTAATTGTTCATGAGAGACAAAAATGCAGAGAAAATGGTATCGGTGCTAATCCGCCTATTACAGGCAGAAAGGCAAAAGAAAGGGTTAAGTTACCAACAACTCTCTAAAATCTCTGGCATTCACAGAACAACCATTAGTCTTATTGAGCGAGAAAAGCAAAATCCTACAATGCTAATATGCAAGAGGTTAGCAAATGCCTTGGAAATTTCATTAGCAAAACTTGTAGAAAAGGCTGAGAAGATATAATTATTCATAATTAGCAATCCTCGACATTTATCCTACTTTTTCTTCTACTAATCTCTTGTTCTTAAAATGATTTTCTATATTTTAGGAAGAATAAGGGGATAATAAGTGAACGCAGTAGAGATAGAAGAGGCAATATCAAGATTAGCGGAACAACCATTTGATCCCGCAACCTTTCCCTATGCGTTTTTAGAGGCATTTGGAAACAAACCTTCTACTATTAAGCGCTTAAAAGCAGGCGATACTAATCAGTCCGATGTTAACGGAGGTATCCTACAACGCAACAACATCCACATGGCGATATGTGAATCCGGAGAAGTTCATAAAACTATAGAAAAACTACGCACAAGCCCGGCTACAATTAAACAAAAAGCTAAATTTGTATTAGCAACTGATGGCATTACATTAGAAGCAGAAGACCTTACTACTGATGATCCACCGATTGCTTGTGATTATAAAGATTTTCCAAACCATTTCGGTTTCTTTTTGCCACTGGCAGGAATAACCACAGTTAAACAAATCCGTGAAAGCTCTTTTGATATAAAAGCGACCGGTCGTCTTAATCGTTTATATTTAGAGCTATTAAAAGATAACCCTGAATGGGGTAAAGCTGAGCGTCGTCATGATATGAATCACTTCATGGCCCGCCTTATTTTCTGCTTTTTTGCTGAAGATACAGACATTTTTAGAAGTAAAGGTTTGTTCACTGCCACTGTAGAACAAATGAGCGCTAGGGATTCTTCAAACACACATGAAGTTATCAGTGAAATATTCCGTGCGATGAATACACCAACCTCGCACGATGGTAAACTTGATAATAGATATCGTAAAAAAGAAGGCATAAAAAGCTGGGCAGACGTGTTTCCATATGTAAACGGCAATCTTTTCTCTGGCAGCACTGAAACGCCACGCTTTAGTAAAATTGCTCGAGTCTATCTGCTTAACATTGGCAAACTAGAATGGCAAAAAATTAACCCAGATATTTTTGGCTCAATGATTCAGGCTGTAACTGAAGATGAAGAGCGCGGTGCACTAGGAATGCATTACACAAGCGTTCCAAACATATTAAAGGTTCTTAATCCATTATTTCTTGATGATTTACGCACTCAGCTTGAAACTGCGGGAGAAAGCTCCCAAAAACTTTTAAACCTTCGTAAGCGTATTGCTAAAATCCGAGTGTTCGACCCAGCTTGCGGTTCAGGTAATTTTCTTGTGATTGCTTATAAGCAAATGCGTGAAATTGAAGCAGAAATTAATAAGAGACGTAAAGAGGAAGGTCGTAGGTCTGATATTCCATTAACAAACTTCAGGGGAATTGAACTGCGTGATTTTCCTGCTGAGGTAGCAAGATTAGCGCTTATAATAGCTGAATACCAATGTGATGTTGAGTATCGTGGTCAAATGGAAGCATTGGCAGAATTCTTGCCTTTAGATGCACAAAACTGGATTACATGTGGTAATGCATTAGAACTAGATTGGCTTGATATTTGTCCTCCTACAGGAAGCGCGGTAAAAATACATGCGAATGACTTGTTTAAGACTCCTCTGGATCAAGCACAGATCGATTTTGAGAACGAAGGAGGTGAAACTTATATCTGCGGCAACCCCCCATATCTAGGTTCAACATGGCAATCAGAAGAACAAAAGGCAGATCTAAAATCTATATTTGGATATCGTACAAAAACATGGAAATCATTGGATTATGTCTCTGGGTGGTTTATGAAAGCTGCAGACTATGGGACAAAAACCAATGCTTCTGCTGCCTTTGTATCAACTAATTCCATCTGTCAAGGTCAGCAAGTACCAATTTTATGGCCACTTATTTTTCAAACCGGACATGAAATTATCTTTGCCCATACTAGTTTCAAATGGGCAAATTTAGCTAGTCATAATGCTGGTGTTACAGTGGTTATTGTAGGGATCTCAAATAATTATAACAAGACAAGGCAAATTTTTTCCATATCAGATGACGGAAAGAATTTAATGAAGGAAGTTGAATACATAAACGCCTATTTAGTACCTGGAAAAAATATTGTGGTAGACAGAAGTATAAAGCCTATTTCAAATGATCTTCCAGATATGGTTAGAGGAAATATTCCAGTAGATGGAGGACATCTATTTATTAGTTCAGAAGAAAAAAATTCTTTAGATGAATTAATTGATAAAAACTTGATTAGGCCTTGTTTTGGCTCAGATGAATTTATATCAGGAAAATTAAAATATTGCTTATGGTTAAAAACTTGTGAACCACAGATTTATAATACAAGTGCGTTTATTAAGGAGAGATTAAAAAAAGTAAGTGAAGCTAGAAATAAAAGTGAAAAGGCAGCCACTAGAGCAGCAGCAAATACTCCGCAAAACTTTTTTGAATGTCGTCAATCAGGAGATGAAGAAATAATAGGAGTTCCATCTATCAGCTCAGAAAATAGAGAATATCTACCCGTAGGGTTATTCCCAAAAGGAACTATAATTACAGGTCGAATGTATGGAATTATGAACGGAGATCTTTGGAATTTAGGAATAATTGCTTCTAGAATTCACTGGGTTTGGATTGGAACAGTGTGTGCCCGACTAGAGATGCGATTTTCTTACACTAATACGTTAGGCTGGAATACTTTCCCTATTCCAGTTCTTACTGAGAAAAACAAAACTGATCTAACCCGCTGCGCTGAAGATATTCTGCTAGCGCGTGAGGCACATTTCCCAGCTAGCATAGCTGATCTTTATGATCCAGAAAACATGCCAGAAAACCTTCGCCATGCACATGAGCGTAATGATGAAGTATTAGAGCGCATCTATATTGGCCGACGCTTTAAGAATGACACCGAGCGATTAGAAAAGCTCTTCGATATGTATACTAAGATGACAAAGAAAAAGGAAGTAGTCTGATGATGGAAGCAGCTTTCGGTTTTTTAGGTGTAATTGTTGGTTCATTTATCCCGTGGATCAAAGAGTCAATCACTCAAAAACAATCCCGCACCGAAGAAGGAACATATTTAGCAGTTCGCGTGATTTGCATTCTCGAAGAATATGCCGATGCATGCATACATGTTGTCCAAGATGATGGAACCATTTTGGGACAAGCCGTGGAACAGGATAATAATGGTGTTGGTTTATATATACCTCAAGTTCCTATACCTCCTGGCCCTACTTTCCCTGACGACGTGAACTGGAAATCTATTGATACCAAGCTGATGTACCGCATTTTATCTTTTCCTAACATGGCACGATCAATTAACGATTCTATTAATTTTGTGGCTAATGATATTGCTTCTCCACCTGATTATTATGAACTATTCGAAGCACGTTGGGAGGGATATATTAATCTTGGGCTTGAAGCGATAGAGATAGCTAAATTGTTAAGAGTAAAATATAAACTTCCTAAAGAAACCCGGAACACTGATTGGGATCCTAAGCAATATCTTGATCAGAGGAAGCGAGATATTGAAGATAGAAAAGAAAAACGGGCAGATGATTTTGAAAAAACTTTCGCCCCTCTCGTCAATATAACGAACAGCAAAGGTAAGAAAAAATGACCGATATAAAATCTATTCCTTCTGTATCTGTTAATTATGCCTGTAATGGTAATTCTACTAAGGCAAATGAAATGGGTATGCGCGTTATGCAGGAACGAGCATATGAAAAGCGTGGCGAGCAGTATTTGCTGATTAAATCACCGCCTGCATCAGGCAAAAGCCGTGCGTTAATGTTTATTGCATTGGATAAACTAAAAAACCAAGGTCTAAAGAAAGCAATTATTGTCGTGCCAGAAAAATCCATTGGTGCGAGCTTCCATAACGAGCCTCTCTCTAAATACGGTTTCTGGGCAGATTGGGATGTAGCTCCACAATGGAACCTCTGTAATGCCCCTGGAGATGACAATGGTGGGAAAGTCAACTCCGTTAAAGCTTTCATGGAGAGTGCTGAACGGGTACTGATCTGCACACATGCTACTTTCCGCTTTGCCGTAGATAGGTTTGGTGTAGAACTATTTGATAATTGCTTGATTGCCGTAGACGAATTCCATCATGTTAGTGCCAATCCAGATAACAAGCTTGGAACCCATTTAGGACAATTTATTGCACGAGATAAAACACATGTTGTTGCTATGACTGGCTCTTACTTTAGAGGTGACGCTGTAGCAGTGCTTGCCCCACAGGACGAGGCAAAATTTGAAACCGTGACCTACACTTATTATGAGCAGTTAAACGGCTATCAGTATCTGAAGAGGCTAGACATTGGTTATTACTTTTATACTGGTTCATATTCCGATGAAATTATAAGTGTACTAGATCCAAATGAAAAAACGATTATCCACATCCCAAACGTTAATTCCCGAGAAAGTACAAAGGATAAAATTAAAGAAGTAGACCATATCATTCATGAATTGGGAGATTGGCAAGGAACGGACCCAAAAACAGGTTTTCATCTAGTAAAAACTAAGAATGGAAAAGTATTGCGTATCGCTGATCTGGTGGATGATGACGCCACTAAGCGTGATAAAGTTGTATCCGCGCTTAAAGATTCATCACAAAAAAATAATCGTGATTATGTAGATATAATAATAGCACTAGGAATGGCAAAAGAAGGCTTTGACTGGATTTGGTGTGAACATGCATTAACTATTGGTTATCGATCTAGCCTAACAGAGATTATTCAAATTATTGGGCGCGCAACACGAGATGCAAAAGGAAAAACCCACGCACGATTTACTAACCTGATTGCAGAGCCAGATGCTTCAGAAGAAAAAGTGACTGATGCTGTAAACGATACATTAAAAGCTATAGCTGCAAGTCTTTTAATGGAACAGGTGCTGGCGCCGAAATTCAATTTTACCCCAAAGAACCCTAATAGCGGACCTGTTGAAGGATTTGATTACGGAGAAAGTGGTTATGATCCTAAGAAGGAAAATGTTGGTTTTAACCCAGAAACTGGACAATTTCAGATTGAGATTAAAGGGCTAACAGAACCAAAAAGTAAAGAG
Source organism: uncultured Rickettsiales bacterium (assembly GCA_964467255.1). Lineage (GTDB taxonomy): Bacteria > Pseudomonadota > Alphaproteobacteria > Rickettsiales > RGZB01 > CAYXPR01. The sequence goes on from CAYXPR010000002.1 coordinate 144,857, forward strand.
GCCAACCGTATATGCCAAGAAGACTTGAATGAAGTTATAGCCGCATTTGTCCAAGACAAAACCTCTTTAGAGCGTGGTATATTCGATTCAGAGTTAGTGCCAGAGGAACTGACACAAATTCGTATGGGAAAAATCATCCGTGATAAGTACCCGGAACTAGATGAGGTAGATCAAGAGGCTGTGCGTCAACATGCAATAGCCGCTCTAAATCTTACGCAAAAGGCAAAAGAAATTCTTAACTCTAACCCCGAATTGCAAAAAAGCGGAAATACAGCACTTATAGATGGAGTGCGCAGATATGCTATGGATGTCCGCGAACTGGATATAGACCTTATTGATCAAATTAACCCCTTTGGGGAAGCTTATGCTATTCTTGCAAAAGCAATGAATGAAGAAAACTTAAAGCAAGTTCAGGCAGTAATTACTGGAAGAAGAGTAAACCTTACAATTGAAGAGGCTCGAGAGCTTGCAAAACGTGCTTTACAATTTAAAAAAGAACGGGGTAGGTTACCATCTCTTACTGCGCAAGACCCTTGGGAGAAAAAGATGGCAGAAGGTGTAGCGTTCCTTGCTAGGATGAAAGCTGAGGCAGCGAATGGTTAAATCAAAATTTACACATGAAGATGATGAATTATTATCTGAGCTTGGTGTTGAAATAGACTCCAAAAAAGCTTCTACACATACTGCACGTGAGGAAAGAATTATAACCGGCTTTGATGAAATAGAACGTTTCTTTGAAAAAAATAACAGACTCCCAGAACATGGTGAAGATAAGGATATTTTTGAGCGCCTATATGCAGTAAGACTTGACAGGATTCGTGCTTCATCTGAGTGCCGAACAATATTAACAACCACTGATAGACATAGCCTTCTTAAAGACCAGCCTATTATTATAGAGAAAGAAACAGATATTATAGACGATAATAAATTACTCGCTGAGCTAGGAGTAGAAATACCTCCTGAGCGCGACATAACAAAATTAACTCATGTAAGAACACGGTCCGAAGTACGAGCAGCTGAAGAAATTGCCAGCCGTACACCATGCACTGATTTTGCTAAATTTAAGCCGCTGTTTATTTCTATACAAGAAGACTTAAAAGCTGGGATAAGGCAAAGCCGTCGTTTCAAACAAGATGCTCAAATAAAACAAGGTGAATTCTTTATCTTAGGTGGTCAGATTGCCTATGTCGCTGAAATAGGAGAAGAAATCAAAGCACCTAATGGAGCAACCGATGCGCGTCTTCGAGTTATTTACGATAATGGCACAGAAAGTGACTTGCTCATGCGTTCATTACAAAGAGCACTATATAAGGATGAAGCTGGACGACGCATTACCGATCCAACAGCAGGACCACTTTTTTCTGATGTGCATACAGAAGGGGATATTGAAAGTGGTACTATTTATGTCCTTCGTAGCAAATCTGACAATCCTATTATTAATGAAAATCGAAGCGTAATTCATAAAATCGGGGTTACTGGTGGAAAGATCAAAAAACGCTTTACTAATGCTAAGTTAGACCCAACCTTTCTGATGGCTGATGTTGAGGTGATTGCCACATACGAACTTTCAAATATTAATCGTATAAAGCTGGAGAAGCTTATTCATAAATTCTTTGAGCCAGCAAAGTTGAATATTGAAATTAAGGATCGTTTTGGAAACCCAACTGTGCCACGCGAATGGTTTTTAGTACCTTTATTTATAATTGATCAAGTCGTAGAAAAAATTAAGAACGGATCTATTATAAATTTTTATTATGATCCTAAATCAGGAAAAATATTAGAAAGAAAATAATTCTAATTTACTCCAAAAAAGTCTTCTACATCCGGAATTCTGGTAAAGGCGCTTTTGATTCATGAGAAGTTCTTCCCTTGCTGGCATGTAATGTGTTGCATTACACAATACGGCGTTGTATGGTCAGGTCATATTAGGAGCTACCAATGACCCGTAAATCGAGACAACAAAAATTAAGCAACACCAACCCTGCGGGTGCTACACACCCAGGGCATTATGTTCGTGAAAAGGTTCTGGTCCCAGCAAAAATGTCGGTAACCAAGGCGGCTGAGAATATCGGTGTTAGCCGTCCCAATGTGTCGAACTTTTTAAACGGAAAAAGTAGCCTCACCGCTGAAATGGCATCTCGCATTGAGCGTGCTTTTAACATTCCTGCTCAAACGTTACTGGATATGCAGGCAGCTTATGACGCTTCGCAGGCCAAGGAGAAAGGTACCCCTTCTAACGCAAGGATGTATGTTCCACCCTTCCTCGCAATTAAAGCAAATGCCATAGAACAGTGGGTGGATGGTAATATTGAGGCTCGGATTCGCTTGTCTGTATTCTTGCGGAAGTTGGTTAATTCAACCGGACATGGCCTCACCAAGGTTGATTTTCCTGGAAACGATTCCGCTGAACTTCCTGGATGGGATGGTTATACAGAAGCGACCGAAGGCACGCCATGGGTTCCTGTTGGGATAACCGGATGGGAATTCGGCACGAATAATCAAATAAAGACCAAGGCAGATGGTGATTTTGCAAAAAGTGTAAAAGCATATGATAAAGATGCTCGGCAAAGCGAGCGCCTCAATACAACATTTATTTTCGTAACCCCTAGACGCTGGCCAGGAAAAAAGGTTTGGGAAAAAGAAAAGAACGATCTAAAGCTCTGGAAAGAAGTTCGTGCCTATGACTCCGATACACTTGAACAATGGTTAGAACAATCTCTCCCGGGCCAAGCATGGTTTGCCAATGAGACAAACATTCCTGCCAATCATGTACGCTCACTCGACAAATCTTGGGATGACTGGGCAGAAATCACGTCACCGCCCTTGGTAGGCACGTTGTTTAACGCCGCGTTGGAAACCGCCAAAAGCAAGGCGACGGCTTGGTTATCCAAACCTGCAACCCAGCCCTTTATTATCACCGCGGACTCTGCTGAAGAGGCAGTTGCGTTTGTTTCATATCTTTTTAGTAGTGAAAGCGATGAGAAGTTAGCGGCAGAACGTGACCGCGTTATCGTATTTGATAAGAAAGGAATATTACCGCGCCTCATGCAAGGGGCGCAGACATTTATTCCTGTTGTTTACACGCGGGATGTCGAACGTGAGCTTGCGCCATACTCAAGCAAAATCCACTCGATTGTAATTTGCCCACGTAATTCATCCAATGCTGATCCTGACATCGTTATCGAGCCAACCCCTTATGAAACCTTCAAGCAAGGGCTTGAAGAAATGGGAAAAAACAGAGACGAAATTTCTCAATTAGATAATGCAACGGGGCGGTCCCTTACGGTTCTACGTCGACGGCTATCTAATACGCCCTCTGTGAAAACCCCGGAATGGGCCGCAGATAAGAAGATCGCAGAGAGCCTGGTTCCCTTCTTATTTATCGGTGCATGGAATAGTGCCAACGAAACCGATAGAGAGGCAATGTCATTATTAGCTAACAAGCCATACGAAGAGCTGGAAAGAATTTGTCAGCAACTCACACAGCTTAACGATGCACCAGTGTGGTCAGTGGGCGCGTTTCGTGGTGTTGTTTCTAAAATGGATTTGTTGTTCGCGATTGAGGCCTCAATCACTAAGGATGATTTAGATCGCTACTATTCCTTTGCACAGATGGTTCTGGGAGAAGATGACCCTACACTGGATTTGTCGGAAGATCAGCGATGGGCCGCCGCCATTCACGGCAAAGTCCGCAAGTTCTCAACAGCTTTTAGAAAAGGGATTTCAGAAACACTTGTTTTACTGGCCGTGCATGGCAACAAACTATTTAAGCATCGCAAGGATATCGATACGGAGGTAGAGGCTTCCAAAATGGTCCGACATTTGCTACCAGCGCCGCTAAAAACGCGTGATCTGGAAATGAACAATAGTGATTTGCCAGTATATGCCGAAGCTGCGCCCGAGACATTTCTGTCTATTATTGAAAAAGACCTTCAGTCTAACGAGCCAGCGGCTCTAAATCTATTGCGTCCCGTAGATAGCGGGATCTTTGGCAGCAGTCCAAGCCGTACCGGACTTTTGTGGGCACTAGAAAGCCTGGCATGGAATCCAGAAACACTGACGCGCGTGGCACTGATACTCGCACGGCTCTCAGAGATTGAAATTAATGACAATTGGGTCAACAAGCCCATCAATTCACTTAAGTCAATTTTCAGATCTTGGATGCCTCAGACAGCAGCCAATCATGACCAGAGAATTAGTGTAATAAAAATTCTCTTTAATAGATACCCGCATGTTGCTTGGAGGCTGTGCGTCTCTCAATTTGGCAGAGGTGGAGAAGTAGGCGACTATAACCATAAGCCACAATGGAGAACTGATGCTTATGGTTTTGGTGAGCCTTTTTCTACTGTGGGACCAGCGCACCAATTTATACGAGAAATGGTTGAGATGGCGCTAAGTCGTGAATCCTATGATCTCGGAATGATTAGTGATCTCGTATCTCGCCTTGATGCATTGAGTGACACTCACCAAATGCAGGTATGGGAGTTGATTACGACATGGGCAAAAAGTGCCTCAGATGCAGACAAAGCGCTGCTACGCGAGAAATTACGGACCACATGCCTTTCACGCCGGGCAGCAAAAAGAGCTAAAAAAAACAATAGTACAACAGCTCTTTCTCAGAAGGCTCGAGATGTTTATCTGGCCCTCGAACCTTCTGATTTACTTAACAAGCACGCGTGGCTATTTCAAAATGGTTGGGTAGATGAATCATACGATGAAATACACGATGACGATGAGCTTGATTATCAGAAACGGGATGAACGCATTACGCAACAACGCGCCGAAGCATTGCGTGAAGTATACAAAAAACTAGGCATTAAAGGTATCATTGCCCTCGCAAATCAGGGAAAAGCTGCCTTCCAAATCGGTGCAATTGTTGCCACCCATGTTTTAGACAAAGAACCGCTCGTAACACTTCTTCGCGAAGCGCTTTCGGCAATCTTAGTTCAGCAAGATGACGTATATTTTCTGAAGCAGTTGGTTGGCGGCGCCTTTCGTTTTACTGCCGAGGATAAGAGAGAGAGCCTTGTATCCGCAATTTCTGAAACACTAACCGATGAAGAAAAAGTACAACTTTTACTCTTGTGCCAATTTAACAGCAAAACATGGCAATTGGTATCAAGACTATCAGCGCCAGCACAAGAAAAGTACTGGAATGACGTTGCACCCGATTGGATTATAAGTTCGAATTCAGATAGCGAAGCAATAGAAGCTGTAAACAAGCTACTTAAAGTGAATCGGCCACGAGCCGCTTTCGCATGTATTGCCTTCCATCCGGAGAAACTTCAGCCAAAGCTGTTGTTCGATCTTCTTTCCACAATTGCTAAAGGCGGGAAAGATCAGCCTGGGCATTATCAGCTTGAAGAATATCATATTCAAAAGGCTTTCGAGCATATTAATGCAAGCAATGATCTTACGCTTGAGCAGAAAGCTGGTCTTGAGTTTGCCTATCTCGATGTTTTAGCTAAGAAATGGGATGATAATGCTCCAGGCATTCCCAATTTGGAACGCTACGTTGAAATGCAGCCAGAGCTTTTTGTACAGGCAGTAGTTTGGGCATATAAACGCGGCGATGATGGAATTGATCCGCCGGAGTATCGTGTGGAGGCTGATCAGATCGAAGCGCGCGCCAGAAATAGTTATAAGCTAATGGACGGCATAGAACGTATTCCGGGGCACAATCCACGTGGAGAGCTTGAAGCCCCAAGGCTAGCGAAATGGATTAAAACAGTTCGTGATGCATGTAAGAAGCTAGGGCGCGCTGATATTGCGGAGATCAGAATCGGTAACATACTCGCATCCGCCCCCCTTGGCACAGACGGCGTATGGCCTTGCGAACCTGTACGTGAAGTATTAGAAGAATTACACTCAGAACATATAATGCGTGGAGTATGTACGGGTCGGTATAATTTGCGCGGCGTACATTGGAGAGGTGAAGGCGGAGATCAGGAGCGTGAACTTGCTAACCAATATCGCCAATGGGCTCAGGCCTTACATTTTACATTCCCTTATGTATCATCTCAATTGCTGATGGAGATGGCCAAAACCTACGAGTCTGAAGCAGACCAGGAAGATACACACGCTGGGATTCAACGACGGCTACACTAATAATCGCGTTACTCTGCACCAAAGCAAAAAATGGTTCGGTGAAAATAATGTCATCTCTCTTTAATCTTCTGTGATAGAATACAAAGCTATCTGCACCTTATATTCTTCAAAATCTCTTACTTTGATATTATTTGCCGTGAAGAATTTAATTAATGTTTCCTGCAATTCATTAAAGACAAATCGATAAAAGAATAATAACTCCCTAAGATTATTAGCGCTTAATTCAATTTTATCTTCCGGCTTATATTTTACTTTACGAGCCTTATTAAGCCATACTATGCGAATTTGGCTATAATCTTCATCTCGAAAAGGTTTTCTTACTTTATGATAAGGAATTTTCTTACCATCTCTTCGCCTTTCCAACTCATATTGATTAACTGGCCAACTAACATATAGAAAGCCATTATCTTTACAAAATGTTCTTGGTACAATGCCATCAAAATGGGAGAGTATATTCCTTATTTTATATAGGCTCAGTAGTTCGTTTCTATGAGTAATATTAATATTAAAATCTTTTTTTAATGTAATTAGCCTCTTCGATAAATTTTGTTTTTCAAAATCCCGCGATTTTTCTCCTATATCTTTTATATTACTTTCAGTTAGGTCTTTCTCAGAATGCTTAACTACACTACAGAACTCATATATGTGCAACAAATAGTAGAGCAAATATTCATTTAACTCCCTAAGCGCAGAGTTATTTATCCAACTGGAAAGTCTACTATTTAGCTGTTGAACCTCTGATTCTTTTAACTCTTCAATATTATGATGCAATGCATAGATTCTCTCTGCATCTGAATATCTATTGTTATAAGGCTTTAATTTAGAATTATCTTTTAGTGTTAGCGCCCATTCTAAATAATATTCTAACTCTATTATTCTTTGAGTCGACTGCTGATAAATGGCCTCGATATTCTGACTGAGTACTTCCTTAGAGGCACTAAATTGAACAGCTGCTCTAGACCTTTTATGATTAGGAACCCTCCCTATAGCGGCTTCTAATACATCAATAATCGCGACCTTCTTCATAATCACTTACCTTAATAGGACTATTTTTAGTTAAATACCCTTCTGCCCAATCAATCCATTCCTTTGTTTTCTGATCACTAGCTGTTTTCTTTAAGACTTCTATATAAGCCTTCATTTTTTTATATTCATCCCAAGCATTAGCTTGGTCTTTAAGTTTTTGTATTTTTCTTTGTTCTTCAATACGCTCTTCTTTTTCTCTTTCCAGTATTTTACGTCTTTCTTCCCACTCCTTCTCTCGGCGTTCTTTTTCTGCTCTTTCAATTTTAAAGTGCTCTGCAGCAGCAACTAAGCCAACCATTATTTTATTGAGTAAATCCTCTAACCTCTGAGTTTTGCCATCTGACCAAGTTTGCTGAGTGCCTGACCATAGAAGGTTATCAATTTTGAAGAAAAGGTTTCCTGATGGAAAATAGTCATACTGTGGCGGGCGCCAAAACATTACATCGCTATACTCACTCCAGCTCATACCTGAGGAGCCATTCTTCTCATATTTCTGCTTTCTACGAAGTTTATCTTTTTCTATATCTGATAATTGATGCGGTTCACGTGCTGGCTTTTCTTCTATATGTACATGAATTTTTTCTCCATGCACCTGAAAAACAGTAATAAATTTATTTTGAACTTCTTTTAAAACGATCGAAAAGCCTCTATTCTCTGCAGCTCTAATAATGGCATCAAAAATACGCAAAGCTCTGTTTAGGCTGTTTTTACAAACCCTAATATCAAGATGTCTATTGGAATTAGGAAGTAGAACTCCAAAAGAATGGGGCTTACTATTCTTAAATCGCTTTTCTGTAATAGCTGTAAGCTTGTGGCAATCAGTTAAATCGTTGGAAACCTTAATTTGATTTTCAGGCAAAAACTCATTTGCTTCTGCTTTTATGATGACAGTGGAAATGGGTTTTATTTCCTTTCTTAATTTACTTAGCAGCACTACTTGCTGGCATTTCTCGCTTGCTTTCTTAAGGTTAGGACGCTTAACTTTAATTCCATGCTGTACCTTTGCCCAATATCCAAGCCAAGGCTTCTCAATTTCCATTTTCTTACAGATTTTAGCCAACCCAACATCTGAAATATTATATTTCTTAGCCAATTTAGTCATTGGCTCCTGCCAGACCTGTTCGTAAAGCTCTTCTCGGGTTATTTTGATATAGTTTTGTTCCATAATTAGGCTGTGCTTATTATGTCAAAGGCTGTGTCAAACCAACTGCATCATATATTGAATCAAAAAATGGTTTTAGTATTTCTTCTACTGGAGTTTCCAGGTTATCAATTAAAATTTCCTTGGTGATAGCTGAATCCAGGATAGGAGAACTATATTCATTATTTAGAAGGGCAAGGCAATACCCCTCAATATTTACAATTCCTGCTATAATAATTAGTGGAGGATTTAATTGAAGTTTATCTGAAGAAAAGGCAATGTATTCCTTTAACGCTTTTATAAATATATCCTTTACTAATCTCGTGGGAATCACCATGTAGTTAGAGCCCACTCTCTGTTGAGCGTTTGCCGCAGCTTGAGATAATATAGAAGTCTCAACACCCCAAATTTCTTTATTAAGGTGAAGTTGTGAAATTGCTCCTATTAACGCCTCATCTGTCGGATGTCGTGCTAACTTACACACACCAAGCCTATTTGTGGCAATATTCCAGCTTTCATATCTTGAAGAACCTAATGGAGAAATACCTTCACCAGTGATTTTTTCTAATGCCTGACTTTTACTAATGGCTTCAACCGCATTTTTAGGCATAAGGCGAAGAAACATTTTTGGAGTTTCAGGAAATCTCTGTTGAACAGTTTCATTACCTCTCACCATAGGAAATTGTTGGTTAACCTCAATAAAAGTAGCCCCGTGATCAAAAGAAGGTTTGCGTTCAAAAGGTGGGGTCTGGACTGGTTCAGGAACCGCTCTATTCTCTAATATAGCTGTTATTGCAACTTTAAATGCCGATGATAGCTCATCTCGAGCAGCTCTCTTCGCTGAACTGTCTGCGTCAGGTGGTAGATTATAACTTAAAGGAAATCTTCTATGCCTCATATCAAAAGGTAAAACATCGGGTTCTCCATAATGCTTGTTCATTACAGCAATAATTTTTTCTGCTCCAGAAGCTTTAAGCGCATAGCCATACTCAATCATCACATTGGGGTTAG
>CAYXPR010000002.1:154152-171873 GCA_964467255.1 uncultured Rickettsiales bacterium
CATGGTCGTTGTTCTGAGTCAGTAACAAAAGTAACATCCGGAATAAAAACATCACAATTCTCAATTTTTTGTAAAATTGTATCTACAATATCCGGTGAGCCAGGAACATTCTGAGTATCGTGATCAAGCCTTACCGCATCTTCAATATCAGCCCCAGCATTCAAAGATTCTACCGCATCTTCCAATGCCAGTTTTATAAGGCCACGGTTTATATTATTTGGGCGATCACTCTGCCATGAATAAAAAATTATGGGCATTTAATGTCAATTCTCTCTTCTAATAGTTTATTTGAATATATTAAGATCTTATCTTACTAAAATTTCCTTACAATCGTGAATATAATATTGCTTATTTCCGTATAATTCCCTGATATGAGTTTTAGGGAATTTTGGTTAGAAGTAGCTGAAGACTGCAGTTAGAAATTGCCAAAATCTATCAAATAGGTCCAAATTCGCTGTTATTTTTAAAAAATACGCTAAAAAATGCCATTATCAGCGAATTCAGGATACTGAGACAGGGTTGTTCGACTTCATCTTGCACCCCAAGGCAGTATTCGAACGCAGAATTGCACTGGTATACTCAGACTGAATTGATATAATTCGCTCTTACACAGCCATTAAAAATAAAAAATAACTACTTAGATATAATCAGCATAAAAAAAGCCGGGAGTTACCCCGGCTTTTTTCTTTCTAAAAATTATTTATAGCTGTTCATAAATTGTGTTATTAGGGCAGCTTGCTGCTATACATATATTAACCCTTGAAGGAATCAGATTCTCTAGCTGAGCACCGTTCTGTTCCTGCACTTCCTTAGGCTGAATAGTTTCAAAACCAACCATGTAAATTATTCCTTCATAGTTCGCAAGATTAATGCCTCTTAAACCAGAAATCATATATCTGGTATAACCAGGGTTGCCAGCACCAAGATTTTCAGAGAACACTAAATTTACTGGGCCAAGTGCTACCTGAGCATTAGCCTCACTCAAAAAGAAAGACTCCAGTGACCTCATAAAATCTTTTGCTGATGCGAACATAGTTTTTTCCTTCATTGGCATCGCCGCAAAACTACAACCTGCATAAGGAGCAAAACCTGAAATTTTCTGTTTCACATCAATCGTTGTGCCCCCCGGAGTTGCGAATGAGAACTCACTAAGTTTTATAGCACCTGGTGGAACAGAACCAGGAAGCACAGCAAGCTGGCATTCACCTCCGCTACCACCACCTGGGCCTGTTGTTGGGCCTGGAGAACCTGGCCTTTGTGTTGTAGTAGGGAATTTACTTGGTACATTGGTGCTACTTCCATAAATATCCATTGTTGATATTGTCCCTGGTTTTGGTGACATAACTGGCGGAGCAACTGTTATCATATTAGGAACAGGTCCGGGATTAGGTGCCATAATAGAAACACTAGGAACAGTAATAGTTTGCGGAACTCTTACCGTTGATGTCGGGGCTACCGAAGCCGGAACTCTTTGAGTAGTTGGCACAGCCACATTAACTCTAGGCGCATTTACATTAATTCTAGAGTCATTAACCACATTTCTATTATTTTTCTGTGCGTTTCTATTATTTACCTGTGCCGCACTTTCTTCTGCAAAAGTAAGTACTGAAGCAGCGCATAAAGCTGTAGCACACATTAGAATTTTAAAGTTTTTGTTTGAAAATTTCATAATTTTACCTCTGTTCTAACCTTACACGATTGTATTACACAACTTATTAACAATTAGTTAATTTTACTAAAATTTTATCTATTTTTATTTGCTGCAATATCAATATCTTAATTGACGTTAATATTACTTAACAGAGGTCTTTTTCTCAATTTCCAGCAAAACTTTTTTTCTATCTATTCCCCATCGATATCCGGCAAGTTCACCAGTCTGGCGTATAACCCGGTGGCAGGGAATGAGAATTGAAACATTATTGCTGGCGCATGCTGTTGCCACTGCCCTCACCGCTTTTGGCTTGCCAATACTATCAGCAACCTCAGTATATGATCTTGTACTACCAGCAGGAATTGATTGCAGATATTTCCATACCTTAGCCTGAAATTCTGTACCCTTTACATCAACCGGAATATTAAATTTACTCTTATTGCCACTAAGATAATCCAGTATAGATTTTATCCATATATCAAACTGTTTATCAGATTTTTGCACCGGGCTTATCTGTTCATTCTTATATTCAGATTTTAACTGTTTGATAAGCTGATCTTTAGTTTCAGCAAAACTTATAAAACATACACCATCTTCTGTAGCTGCAAGCATCATTTCACCAATCGGGGTACTGGCAGTTTTATATGTTATTTCCATATTTCCTCTTATTTTTTTGTATCTTTGAAAAAATATAGCGCTACCAGAGTTATTAAAGCGCAGACCATTACATAAAACGCTGGCGCGTCATTTATTGCGGTCTCTTCAATAAGCCATATTGCAACTATTGGCGTTGTCCCGCCAAAGAATGCAGCAGCAAAATTATAAGAAAGGGCCATCCCTGTATAACGTACTCTTGTAGGAAATAAATCCACCAAAACTGTTGGAACCGGGCCAAAAAATAGACCTATGAAAATCGCAAACATAAGCTGACCGATCAGTGGATATATAAATCCAGGGTATGAAAGCAGAACAAAGCATGGATACACGGTAAGCAGGATTCCTATAGATGATAAAACAAGAATTTTCTTTCTGCCTATCTTATCAGAAAGTATCGCAGATACTGGAATAAGAAACGTCAGCACCACCATGCTCACTGTATTTATAAACAAGGCCTTGCTGATTTCATAACCGATAATTTTCGTCATAAATGTATTTATAAAAACCGAGAGGGTATAAAAAGGAACTGTAACAGTAAGGTATATTCCTGTTGCCATAATAAGGTGGGGAATATGTTTCCTGAATGATTTTGCCAAAGGGTCAGATGTTAACGCCCCACTTTCTTTTGCTTGCTTATATTCAGGGCTTTCAGGAAGATTGAACCTTATATATAGCCCCACAACACCAATAAAAACACCAAGGACAAAAGGAAGTCTCCATCCCCAGCTTTCAAAATCCTGTACTGGCATAATTTGTGAAAAAAGTGTGCCAACAAATGAGCCCATAAGTATTCCTATGCATGCACTGAAAAAACTTGAACTTGCAGCTATAGAGCGATAACGCCCTTTTGCATGCTCAGTAACAAAAACCATAGAACCGCTGAATTCTCCACCAAGTGAAAGTCCTTGGAGAAGCCTTATAAATGTAAGAAGTATGGGGGCTGCAATGCCAATTTTTTCATATGTTGGGAGAATACAAACCAGCGCTGTTGATATGGCCATCAATATTATGGACGATGTAAGGGCTGATTTTCTGCCAAAACTATCACCTATATAACCAAAAATAACGGCTCCCACTGGCCGCATAAGAAAGCCGGCGGCAAAAACCCCAAAAGTCGCCAAAAGTGATGTATACTGATTTTCAGTTGGAAAAAATAGCTTGCTTATAATTACCGCAAAATGACCATATAGGGCATAATCGTACCATTCTAGAGCATTACCGACCATTCCTGAAATAATAACTTTCTTCATTTTTTATATTTCAATCAAATTCTTACTTGCCTTTGTCTGGTACAAATAAAATGTTAGGAAATAAAGCTCCTCTTTTTTCTACAAAATAATACTCTTCATCATGAAAATATCCTGCCTTTTTATAGTATGGAGTCATAAAAGGAAAGAATTCCTCATTGGATATTATTATTTTACTGAACTTTTTCTTTCTTATCTTTGAGAAAAGTTCATAATTAATTTCGTTAAGAACATATTCTCTGCCTTTTAGATCTGCCCTCATTAAATCTGCCAATGCCATTTCCAGTCCATAGGTTTTTTTTGTATATTTATTTAGAGCAAACCTTATTTCTGGAACCAATACGTTTCCTTTCTGTTTACTGATTTTCTTTAAATAATTCTGCATTGCAATTTCATTTCTTTCATTTGGAATTAGTAGCCTTGGGTCATACAAAAGCAAATAAAATTGAATTATTACAGCTAATAAAAAAGTTATTTTCAATTTATTGTTATCGATGAATTTATATCCTAGAAATACGGCTAATGAGATTGCCAAATATGGTGGTATTAAAGTGTTTATGTAGCCACCATCATGTAATCTTGAAAAATATCCTAGAATAATCATTGAAGCCAGAAAAGAAGCATAAAAATATCTGGCTTTGTGTTTTTTCGCGAAGAAAAACAAACAACTGGAAATAGCCAGAAATACAATTGGCATTTTTAGGAAAATATCCTTATACCAAAAATCCAATATAGCATCTTTAAGTATGGGGTGTCTAAAGGCCAGCTCAAATATAAAAAAGAATGCCCATAAGTTTTTTGGTGATGCCAGTACTAAAATAAATACTCCCAGCAAAAACAAGAATGTTATTAAGCTAAGTGATATTGTAAGGGGTTCAACCCTTCTAATCTTAATAAAGGTTAAAGTGCTTACAGTGATAACAACCGGTATTATAGCCATTTGTTTTGTTAAAAACGCCAGGAAAAAAATTATACCGGAAAATATCATTAAAAAATGATTCTGATAAAAACGGATTATATATAGCCCTGCTATAAGAAGAAAAAGAAAAAGGCTATCAACTCTTGCAAGATCAAACCATCTGGCTGAAATCTGATATGTCGCAAAAAATAACCCCGTACCAGCTATAATAATTGGATATTTGAAATTTTCTTTCTTCAGCCATAAAAAAATTATTATGCCCACTCCAGAAATGGATAGAACGGAAACAAGTCTTGCAAGAAAAAAGCTAAGACCAAATATTTTGGAAAGAAAGCCGACTACATAAAAATATAATGGGGCATATATGTAAGGAATATACTTTGCAGTAGGCTTCGTATATATGGGCAAGCCTTCGTTAACCCTGCTTGCAACATCAAGCATACCGCCCTCAATCCATTCAATTAGGTGCGGCGCTGTTATTGATTTTAATGCAACATAATAGAAAGCCGCTATAAACCAAACACCCGCAAGCCCAGCTAAATACTCAAGCGTTAGAGATGCAACTTTCAGATATCTTTCAGGCTTTCTCTTTTTTTGTTTTTTCTTGTTTTTTTTCATGGGCAGAAAGATATATATAAACAATTCTTTCTAGGCAAGAAAATATAAAAAATTAAAAATAAAAGAGGGGTGTGTGTTGCGCCCACACCCCTCTTAATTTCTAGATTAAGTTACTTAACTAGAAATCCACCTGCGCTCTCATAGTAAATACATCCGGGTCATCGTTACTTACCGTCGCACTGTTATCAGTATCAACCATTATGTAATCAGCAATAAAGCGGAAATATTCATTAGGATACCAATTTAGGCCAATGGTATTGTTCTTCATCCTGCCACCAGAGAGAGTGCTGTCATTAAGATCAAGATTGCTATGACGTGCAGCTACTTCCCAGGCACCAAGACCGCCATCTTTTAGACTGAAGTTGCTTTTTGGCTTGGTTTTACCAAATATACCTTTTGCAGCATCATAATTACGTGTTTCTCCGGTCAGGAAATATGAAGCTTGAGTATACCAGCCGTTATAGCTTAAATCTGCAAGCCCGTTCTGGCGATTTACATCAGCCATCACATATTCACCTTGTACTGAAAGTGAATTCCAGACCCCGGCAGCTTCAAGACCAAATAGGTTTGTGCTATCTACATTCTTAATTGTTCCAGTGCTTACTGATTTAATGCTAGCCAGATTTGTTTCTGCACGTGATTCAAATTTTGCAGAATCGGCTGGCGCATCAGGAGTACGGTGGCTGGCTGCAGCACCTAAGTGTATGCTCATATCTTTTTCTGCAATTGGTGCAAAATGTGCCCGTGCTGTTATTGCTGTGCCTTCATCGTCTGTAGCAGCGTTACTTGAATTTCCACGGAATGTGCCTAAAGTAGCTGACCAGTTGTCTCCATTGGTAGATGCAGCAAAACCTATATTTCTGCTCGGAGCAAATGCAGCAAGAGAGGCTCTCTCTATAAACGTTGTATAACGTCCGCTGGTAAGTGTTTCAAGGCTGAATGGCTCTTTAAATTGCCCTGCAGTTAACTTTACAGGCTTGAGCCCTGAATACGAAACAAACGCATCTGTAACTTTGCTCGAATTATTAGCAAAGTCATTTTCAAATTTATAGCCCCAATCATCAAGTATTGTACCTTCAACGTTTATACGTGCACGGCGAAGTGTGGTGCCATCCGGATGATCATTCTTATCATCACTGAAAAAAGCAACATCTTCTTGTACATAACCACCTAAAGCAAATTTAAATTTGCCATCAGTTGTTTCAAATTTAGGTGCTGGATTTAAGTAAACCCTGGCTTCACTTCCTTTGCTACCACTAGACGATTTTTTTGTTGGTGTAGAAGCCGATTGAACAGGTTCAGCATGAGCTTCATCAACAATGATATTTGATGCTTTTCCAGCCAGTTTTTTAGCTTTTAAAGGAACAGAGGTTCTTTCTTCAAGGAGTTTTTCCAGCTTTGCAATTTTTGCTTCTAAAGCATCAACTTTTTGTTGCAGATTTTGAGCTTCAGCATGTGCGTTAGAAACGCTGGATAAAGCCAGAAAACCAGCAGCTATTGTAGTGGTTAAAAGAAACTTTCTCATGTTACCTCCTTGATTGATAACGATAATTTTAGAATATTGGTATTATGGAAGCAATAGATATATGTATTTGAATAATATGTCAATTAATTATATAAAATATATATACTATTATTTCTATAGAAGAAATAGAGATAAGTAATAATAAAGTCAACAACAAATTCTAATTAGCTGGATTTTATTGTTGGTTTACACTATCAGTCTTTACTTCTATTTTTTAGTAAGTGCCGAAGTAGCACAGGGGTAGTGCAACTGATTCGTAATCAGTAGGTCGGAGGTTCAAATCCTCTCTTCGGCACCATCCTATTTTTCCCTTTTTCTGGCATTTCTAGGCTTTACATGCTTTTTATGAGTGCCTGGCGCCAGTTCCTCCAACTTATCTCCGGGATGTGAAGGCGCTACATCTGGCTCAATCCCAAGGTGCTTTAGCATTTTTATAACTCTATTTAAACCTTTGGGTGAAGTCTTATCTGCCGTTACAACATGAAGGTCATTTTCTTCATTCTTAAATTCTAGCTCAGTTTTTATTGTTTCAAACCCCTTAACCATTTTCATATAATCACTTCTTTTAATTTTTAGTTCGTCATGCATCCATTGAAAAAAACTTTCAAATGAGCCGCTATGAAGAACTATTGGTGGAACTTTTATACCCTCAATAAGGCATTGTCTTACAAATTCATCTCCATCCATTGCAGATTCATCTTTCTTTTTTGGCTTAGTCGTATAATCCCCTATTTCCACGTATTCTGTCATCTCTTGGTCAAGCACTATAGCTTTTATTTTCTTTAAAAGCGCTGGCACTCTCATGATACTCATCGCAGCACCGCCATGTGCAGCCCAGATTGTCTCATACCCTTCCTGCTTTAGCCTTTCTAAGACCTGCTCTCTAACTTTATCCTGATCTTCAACAACTAATATCATAAAAAAAACCTTTACATTCTATATGTTTTACATTATTAACGCCCCTTTCTTAATAAAAAGTTAACTTCTGTGAGGTAATATAAAAAATATATTCCAGTATGGTTAAATTTTTGTTATGATTAATTCAAATTGTTTATTAACAATTTTTTATAGGTGCACATAAGAGATGAAAGATAAAGCGCTTGACGAACCTCCTGGAGGAGGATTATTAGGCCAAGAAAACTTACAGATTAAGAAACAACAACCTGTAAGAATTCCAAACCAAAGTGGGTTACTAAGTTTCTCCACTGTTACAAAAATGATAAAAAGGCTTAAGCCTGACGCACCGGTTCACTGTATCAGACCTCACGTAATAGCTACGGCTGCAAAGTGGTTCATATCTACTTTCCCTGGCAATGTTATGTATTCTGTTAAAAGTAATCCGGATTCGGTTGTGATGAAGCATTTATACAATGCGGGCATCCGTCATTTTGATGTGGCCTCTATACCAGAGATACAACAGGTAAATGAATTGTTCCCTAACGCAAAGATGTACTTCATGCATCCTGTAAAAAGCCGGGAAGCAATCCGTCGTGCCTATTTTGATTTCCATATACGTGATTTCTCGCTTGATTCTTCTGAAGAGTTACAAAAAATACTGGAAGTCACCCAGAGTGCTAGAGATTTAAGCCTGCATATTCGCTTAGATGTTAAGAATCCTCACGCTAATCATGACCTTTCCGGTAAATTCGGCTGCGCTGGCGACGAAGCTGTTAAGTTATTAAAGCTTGCACGCAAAGTAAGTTATAAGCTTGGCATTTGCTTCCACGTTGGTTCTCAGTGTATGAACCCAGAAGCATATAAAAATGCTATATTCCTTGCAAAAGAGCTTACAGATAAAGCAAAAGTAAAACTTGATTCATTGGATATAGGCGGCGGGTTCCCTTCAATTTATCCTGGGCTTATACCACCTTCGCTTTCCAGTTATATGGCTTCAATTTATGAAGCCTTCAAACAATCAGGTTTTGACAAAAACGTTCAATTATTCTGCGAACCTGGCCGCGCCCTTGTTGCAGAAGCTGGTTCTGTAGTTGTTCGGGTTGAGCTCCGCAAAGATCAAGCTCTATACATAAATGATGGTATTTATGGTAGTCTGTTTGATGCTGGGTTCCCAAACCTTGTTTATCCAACACGTCTTATAACTGCATCTGGCAGGAGTTTTAAGCGTCAGCTTCCTTTTACCTTCTTTGGTCCAACCTGCGATAGCCTTGATACAATGAAAGGCCCATTCTATCTGCCTGTTAATGTTATGGAAGGTGATTGGATTGAAATTGGCCAGGTTGGCGCTTATGGTTCTACCCTGCAAACCAAGTTTAACGGCTTTTATTCAGATACCACTGTAGAGATATGGGATGACCCTATGATGTCTATGTATGGATTTTCTGATAAAACTCCTGTAAAAGAGCTTGAACATATTTCACCCAAGCTTGATTAATTGAGGTAAAAAATGAAAAGGACGAACAAGAAGGCTGAGCTTCTCAGCACGCCGGTTGAGCATATTGATATAAAATCATTTGATGCCCGCCCGATAATAAATTCAATGGATAAGATGTCGTTCACATCGCGTGACCTTGCGCGTGCGACGCAGATATACAACATGATGTTGCAGGATCCAAACTGCACGATTTTCCTTACACTTGCTGGTTCTACCTCTGCCGGCGGCTGCATGGATCTTTACGCAGAACTAGTAAAAAATAACATGGTGGATGCAATAGTATCAACAGGCGCAAGCATAGTTGATATGGATTTCTTTGAGGCATTAGGTTTCAAACACTATCAAGGAACCCAATTTATAGATGATAAGGTTCTCCGCGACCATTATATAGACCGTATCTATGATACATATATCGATGAAGAAGAGCTTCAGGCCTGTGATAATACAATTTATAAAATCGCCAATGATCTTGAACCACGCGCCTATTCTTCGCGTGAATTTATCAAAGAAATGGGCCGCTACTTAAAAAAGAATGCCAAGAAGAAAGGTTCTCTAATTGAAACCTGTTACGATAAAGACGTTCCAATCTTCTGCCCGGCATTTACTGATTCAAGCGCAGGTTTTGGCCTTGTTCTTCACCAGGTGAAGAACCCTAAGAAACATATGACTATTGATTCAATTGCTGATTTCCGCGAACTCACTGATATAAAGATAAAGGGTGGCACTTCTGGCCTTCTGATGGTTGGCGGCGGTGTTCCAAAAAATTTCGTTCAGGATACCGTTGTATGCGCTGAGATTCTTGGCAAAGACGTTGATATGCATAAATACGCTGTTCAGATCACAGTTGCAGATACACGTGATGGTGCATGCAGCAGCTCAACACTTAAAGAAGCATGCTCATGGGGCAAGGTTGATACCGCATACGAGCAAATGGTATTTGCTGAGGCAACCAGCGTTCTTCCACTCCTTGCAAGCGATGCTTATCATCGCGGCCACTGGAAAAAGCGTAAAGCCAAAAAATACTCCACGCTTTTTGATTAATCATGAAACCTACACAGTTTTACTCCAGTAAGGATGGCTTTCTTGGCATTGAAAAGAAAGATGCAGCATCGTTGAAGGATGCAAAAGCTGTAATTATTCCTTTCGGCATAGAAGCTTCTGTGAGCTATGGTGGCGGTACTTCCAAGGGCCCGGAAGCCATTATTGAAGCTTCACATCAGGTAGAGCTGTTCGATGAAGATTTGTGGTGTGAACCGCATAGAAAAATCGGCGTTGCAACCATGAAGCCCTTCCCTATAAGAAAGAAGATAAAAGATGCACTTGATCAGCTTGAAGATGTAACGTCACAAGTAGTAAATGCAGGCAAGTTCCCGCTTATTCTTGGCGGAGAACATTCTCTTTCCCCAGGTGCCATACGCCCTTTTGTTGAAAAATATAAGGAAATTTCGCTGCTGCATTTTGATGCTCATGCTGATTTGAGGGATGGTTATGCCGGCGAATATTTTTCTCATGCCTCTGCCCTTAGAAGGTGCCTTGATTACCCCAATGTAAACCTTGTTTCATGTGGCATTCGTAATATTTCCCAAAGTGAAATACCATTCTTAGAGAAGAATAAGCACCGTATAAACATTTTCTGGGGTAAAGACAGGGAAAGCTGGAATGTAAATAAGATAATATCTTGCCTTAAGAACAACCCTGTCTACATCACTTTTGATGTAGATGGATTTGATGCAAGCCTTATGCCGGCAACAGGAACTCCAGAGCCAGGCGGTATTTTCTGGAATGATGCCATGAAGATTATAAAAGCAGCCTGCAAGAAGCATAAGATAATAGGCGCTGATATCGTTGAGCTGGCACCTGTAGATAAGCTGCATTACTGCGATTTTTTAGTAGCCAAGCTTGCTTATAAAATCCTTGCCTACAGCTTCATAAAGCAATAGATTAAATAACTTAAAGAAAAAGGACAGGTATGAGAAAACTTGAAGTGGGTGAGCCTGCCCCTTGGTTTATAGCAGAAAACTCTAATAACAACTCCAGATTCCATTTTGATACATGTGCTGGATACTATAATGTTTTATGCTTTTACGGCTCCATTGATAGCGTAGTTGGAAAAAATATCCATAACCATATTCTTTCACATAGAGAACTCTTTGATGACAAAAAATTAGCATTCTATGGTGTTAGCATAGATAAAAATGATAAGGAAAAAGAGAAGGTAAAACACCAGTTGCCAGGAATACGTTATTTTTGGGATTTTGATAGCAACATAAGCCGGAAATACCATGTTTTTGAGAAATCAATTCAAGGCAAAGAATCTATTGATTTATTCATACCATGCACGTTCATTTTAGATCCTATGCTTCGTATAATTAAAGTTATCGAAGCAAAAAACCCTGAATCCCATAATAAAGAATTTTCTGAAACTATAAAAAATCTTCCTGAAATTAATAATTTTGCCAGCACAGAGATTTCTGCCCCAGCGCTTATCTTGCCTCGTGTTTTTGAACCTGATTTTTGTAGACATTTAATTGATTTATATAATCAGAATGGTGGCACTGATTCTGGTTTTATGGAACAAAAGGGAGAAAAAACTGTTGCAACCATTGATTATAGAAGTAAGCGCCGTACTGATTATATGATTAAAGATGCAAGTCTAAGAAGTGAGATTAAGAAAAAACTAGTATATCGTGTAATCCCTGAAATAAAAAAAGCCTTTCAGTTTAAGGTGGAAAGGATAGAGCGTTATATTGTGGCATGTTATGATGGAGATGTCGGAGGATTCTTCTTCCCACACCGCGATGATACTACTACTGCCACCTCTCATCGCAAATTTGCTGTTACCATAAATCTTAATACAGAGGAATATGAGGGGGGTGATTTGCGGTTCCCAGAATTTGGAACAAAAACTTACCGTGCACCGACTGGCGGGGCTGTTGTCTTTTCATGCTCTCTGCTTCATACTGCCTTACCAGTTACAAAAGGGAAACGCTATGCTTTCCTGCCATTCCTTTATGATGATGAAGGAGAAAAAATAAGGGTTGAGAATGAGAAATTCTTAGTTGATGCAAGAGCACTTAATGAAACTTAAAAACGAAACAATATTAATAACCGGCGCAACATCAGGATTTGGCAAGGCCTGTGCAGAGTTATTTATACGCGAAGGAGCAAAAATAATCATTTGCGGAAGAAGAAAAGAAAGACTTTCCGCTCTTCAAAAGAAACTTGGAAAACAATGCTATTATTTTGTTCTTGATGTAAGGAATAAAAAATCTGTATTCAATGCTATAAAATCCCTTCCAAAGGATTTTAAGAATATTACAACGCTGATTAATAATGCTGGTTTAGCCTTGGGCCTTGAGCCTGCATATAAATGCAGCCTTGATGATTGGGAAACCATGATTGATACAAATATAAAGGGAGTCACTTTCTGTACTATGGCGGTGCTTCCTGGAATGGTAAAAAGAAACCGAGGTTTTATAGTAAATATTGGCTCTATAGCTGGAACATACCCGTACCCAGGTGGAAATGTTTATGGTTCAACCAAAGCATTTTTAAGGCAATTCACTTTGAATCTGAAGGCCGATTTGCTTGGCACAAAGGTAAGGGTTACGAATATTGAGCCTGGAATGGCAGAAACAGAATTTTCTGTTGTAAGGTATAAGGGCAACAAAAAGCGGGCTGATTCCGTTTATACCGGAACTAAGCCTTTAACAGAAAGAGATATAGCAGAGACTGTTCTATGGTGTATTACACGACCGGCACATGTAAATATCAATACAATTGAACTTATGTCAGTTGATCAGGCTTTTTCGCCCTTTGCGGTTAACCGTAATTAGTCTTTTTTCTTAAAATCAAGAGAGGCAGAGTTTATACAGTAACGAAGCCCGGTTGGGTTAGGGCCATCTTCAAACACATGGCCAAGATGGCTTTCGCAATTACTGCACATAACCTCCACCCTTCTCATACCATGCGAGTTATCCTGCTCCTCTTTTACTATATTTGCTGAAGCAGGCTTATAAAAACTTGGCCAACCAGTACCAGAATCAAATTTAGTTTCTGAGTCAAAAAGAACTGCGCCACAGCAAACACAAGTATATTCACCTTTTTCTTTATTATCATGGTACTTGCCAGTAAATGCTCTTTCTGTGCCCTTTTCCCTGCAAACGTGATACTGCTCAGGCGAAAGTTTGTCTTTATATTCTTTATCAGTTTTTTTCATGATACGGGTTTTGGTGCAAATTTTTCTTTTGCAGACATAACAATCACGTAAGCGGAAGGTATTACAAATAGGGTAAAAAATGTTCCTATCGTCATACCACCAACAATAACCCAACCTATCTGATGACGGCTTTCTGCCCCTGCCCCTGTTGCAAATGCCAAAGGAAATGCACCTAGAACCATAGAAGCTGTAGTCATTAGAATTGGCCTTAAGCGCAATATTGCCGCTTCTCTCACCGCTTCAACAGATGAAAACCCCTCTTCCCTTTTCTGGTTGGCAAACTCAACAATAAGAATGCCGTGCTTAGTAATAAGCCCAACAAGGGTAATTATACCAACCTGGCTGTATATATTAAGTGTTCCTCCTGAGATATATAGCGCTATCAGGGCTCCGGTAATAGATAAAGGAACGCTAAGCATTATAACCAGTGGGCCTCTGAAACTTTCAAACTGAGCAGCAAGAACCAGATATATGAAACATAAGGAAAGGATGAACATATAATATAAACTGGTGCTGGAAGTCTTGAATTCCCTAGATTCTCCATCAAAATCAATCTGAGCATTAGCTGGCAATACTTCTTTTGATTTATTTTCCAGAAACTTTATAACATCTCCCAGTGAATATCCCGGAGAAACACTTGCTGAAATTTTTACAGCCCTAAGTTGGTTGAAATGGTTAAGCTCCCGCGGGGCAACAGTTTCATTATACTGAATCAGGTTTGATACCTTTACCATCTTGTTACTGTTTGTTCGTACATATATATCACTCAAGTCTGATGGATTTCTTCTTTTTTCATCTTCTATCTGAACAATAACATCATACTGTTCCCCTTCCTTCTTAAACCTGGTTACTTTTCTTCCACCCAACATGGTTTCAAGGGTTCTGCCAACATCATCAATATTGACACCTATACTCGCCGCCTTATTTCTATCCATATTTATTGATATTTGCGGTAAATTTAACTTTAGATCTGAATCAGGGTTTGCAATCCCAGGGTATTTTGCAATCTCTTCCATCATCCTTGTTGCCACATCAGCTAGTTGCTGATACGTGCCGCTTGTCTGTATAACATATTCCAAAGCCGTACTCCTGACACTCCTGCCTAACGATGGCGGACTTATAGGAAATGCAAAAACACCAGGCAAACCAATCATTCCCGGGGCAATATCCCCAATAATCCTTCCCTGTGGCCTGCTTCTTTTTTCCCAATCTTTTAAGCGTATGAATGAAATCCCTTGCGATACAACAGGAAATCCGGCAACCACAAAGAACTTTTCTACCTCAGGAACAGTCCTGTATATTTTTTCAAGTTCCTGCATCCACTTTCCGGTATAGTCAACTGTTGATCCTTCTGGAGCAATCGCAATACCTATAATTGTTCCTCTATCTTCTGTTGGAGCCAGCTCGGATTTTAGGAGCTTCAACATAAAGATACTTACTGACGCAACCAATAAACCTATAAGAATAGTTCTCCACTTTTTCTCCAGATTTCTTACCAAAGTGTTGCTATAGCCTTGTATCAATCTATTAAAAAAACTCTCTATTATGTTATAAAACCTGCCATGCTTCTCGTTATGTTCATTTTTTAGAAGTTTAGAACACATCATCGGTGATAGGGTAAGGGCGATAAACCCCGAAATAATCACGGCTCCTGCAAGGGTTACAGCAAACTCCTTAAAAAGCCTGCCCGTTGTTGTTCCCTCTGCAAATGCAACCGGTGCATAAACAGCTGCCAGGGTAATTGTCATTGCAACAACAGCAAAGCCTATCTCCTTGCTTCCCTTTAACGCAGCTTCATAAGGAGAAAGGCCCTTTTCAATATAGCGGTATATGTTTTCCAACATTACAATAGCGTCATCCACTACCATCCCTATAGCCAGGACTAATGCCAGAAGGGTCAGCACGTTTATGCTGAAATCCAGGTAATACATTATAAAAAATGTACCTATAAGCGATACAGGTACAGTTATCATTGGAATTAGGGTTGCCCTGGCGCTGCGGAGGAAAATAAAGATAACAACAAGAACCAGTGCAACTGCCTCAAATATTGCTTTATATACCCCTTTTATAGATCTCTTAATAAATACAGAACTGTCATAAGCTATGTTAAGCGTCATCCCCCGAGGTAGGCTTTCTTCAATAACAGGCAGTATTTTCTGAACCCCTTCAGAAACATCAAGTGGGTTGGCCGTAGCTTGTTTAATAACACCAAGTGCAACTGCAACATTGCCATTAAATCTGGTGGTTCTTCTTACATCCTCCGGAGCAATTTCTGTGCGCCCAACATCTTTTATCCTGACAAAACTATCTTTATCATTTCTTATAATAATCTGCCCAAATTCTTCAGGTGTTTTTAGATCTGTCTCTGAAAGCACTGTGAATTCCCTTAATTGGCTTTCAATTCTCCCCGAAGGAATTTCAACATTCTGTCTGCGGAGAGCCGCTTCCACATCCTGTGGAGTAACCTTATAGGCAGAGAGTTTCATAGGGTCCAGCCATATACGCATGGACATTCTTCGCTCACCAAATATTCTTACATCCGCAACACCATCAACATTCTGCAAGCGGTCTTTAACGAACCTGTCTGTATAATCGCTAATCTCCATAGTTGAGTGCCTGTCACTATAGAAAGCCAGCCATATTATTGGCTGTGCATCAGCTTCAACTTTTGAAACTATGGATTCTTCAACTTCCTCAGGAAGTTTATCCCTTATCCTGCCAACCCTGTCACGCACATCATTTGCGGCATTATCCGGGTCCCTGCTTATCTTAAAGCGAATAGTAATCTGGCTAAGTTCTGCCCTACTTATAGAACTAAGCACCTCAATCCCCTCAATACCAGCCACAGAATCCTCTATTGGCTTAGTAACTTGGGTCTCAATAATTTCTGCGCTAGCTCCTGGATATCTGGTTTCTACAGTAACTGTCGGTTCATCAATTTTTGGATATTCCCGTACAGTCAGCCTGTTATAGGAAATAATACCTATAAGAACCAATACAAGATTGATTACCGTTGCAAAAACAGGGCGTTTTATACAAAAATCAGAAATTACCACAAAAAGTTACCTTTACTTCTTCATTTGATTTGCATCAACAACTTCACCGCCATCATGAAGCTTCATATGTCCTTCCGAAACAATTACATCCCCCACCTTTACCCCATCTATAATTTCAGATTTAGCATTTTCCCAGCTTCCAACCTTTACAGCAGTTAAAACAGCCTTGTTATTTTCAACTTTATAAACATACATCTGGTTACCCTTTGCAAACACTGCCTGCTCAGGAATTAAAATTGCATTTTCTTTGCGCTCTATAATTAACTCTATGTTGGCGAACATGCCTGGGCGCAAGAGTTTTTCTGAATTATCAAGCTCTGCCTTAATCACAATATTTCTATTATCGACATCAACTTTTGGGTCTATTGCATAGACTTTCCCAACAAACACCTTATCTGAATATGCATCCACAATTAAATTAATGTTTTGTCCAAGAGAAATTTTTGAAATATACTTTTCTGGTGCTGTGAATTCTACTTTTACAGGATTTATATCCTCTAAATTTGTAATTACCTGCCCCATATCAAGGTAATCACCCTTACTTACCGAACGCAATCCAATAATACCATCAAAGGGCGCATTAATTCTTGTCTTTTCCAGCTTTTCTTTAGCGGCATCTAATAACGCTCTGGCACCTTCGAATTTTGCTTTTGCCTCATCTTTTTCCTGTATGGAATAGGCACCCTGCTGCTGCAGTTGGTTTCTGCGGTTATAAGTAATTTTAGCTATATCAAAAGCTGCCTTCGCAGCATCCATTTCCGCTTTATATATACTATCATCAATTTCAAGCAGTGGATCTCCGGCTTTTACCTCCTGCCCTTCTTCAAAAAGTATGGAAGTTACAACGCCTGTTATTTCTGGCCTAATAGAAGCAGATTCATTTGATAGGATAGTTCCTACAGATTTTATCTTAACTTCCAGTAGAGATGCTTGGGCGGGGTGGAGCAAAACAGGAACCGGCCCTCCAGGCCCATGTGACATAAATTTAGCCATCTGCATATTAAGATAGAACCTGCCTGCAACACCAAGAACAACCAGTACTCCAATAAATATCAGAAATTTTTTCTTAAACACCTATAACCTCTTTGAAATTTAAGGCCTTTAGTCTATGCGGAGAGGGTAAAAAAATCCACTTAAAAATATTATAATAGGCCATTAGCCTTAAAAGAATAATGTTTTGCAGCGGCAATTATAATATGGTCATGCACCTGAATACCTAAAGGAGTGGCAGCTTGTATAATTTTTTTTGTCATATCAACATCCGATTTTGATGGAGATGGATCACCACTTGGATGGTTATGGGCTAGGATAATCGACGCGGCACCAAGTTCTAGAGCCCTCTTCACAACCTCCCTAGGATATACAGGTGTATGGTCAATTGTTCCTTCTTGCTGCAATTCATCTGCTATAAGCTGATTTTTGGTATCAAGAAAAAAA
>CAYXPR010000003.1:0-158543 GCA_964467255.1 uncultured Rickettsiales bacterium
GTGAAACGGAACGGGTAAACATGCTTTCATCCGGCGCTACCCACGGGTCTTCCAGCACCTTGCCTTCATAGGAAATATGCAGCAGGTTGGCGTCGGTGGAATAAGGTGGTTCATTTTCCTTATCGCGTGGAATTTCAATCTGGCGTTCGCGGGCATATTCCAGCAGCTTGGTGCGGCTGGTTAAATCCCACTCGCGCCACGGCGCAATCACTTTAATGTCGGGCTTTAATGCGTAATAGCCCACTTCAAAACGTACTTGGTCATTGCCTTTGCCAGTGGCGCCGTGCGACACGGCATCCGCACCCGTTTCAATCGCAATTTCCACCTGACGTTTTGCAATCAGCGGGCGAGCGATGGATGTACCCAGCAAATATTTGCCTTCATACAGCGTGTTGGCGCGGAACATCGGGAACACATAGTTCTTCACGAAGTCTTCGCGCAGATCTTCTACATAAATTTCTTTAATGCCCATGCGCTCGGCTTTGCGGCGCGCAGGTTCTAATTCGCCGCCTTGACCAAGGTCAGCCGTGAACGTTACCACCTCGCATTGGTAATGCTCTTTGAGCCAATGCAGAATGATGGACGTATCCAGCCCGCCAGAATAAGCGAGAACGACTTTCTTGATTTTCTTTTTACTGTTCGTAGCCATAGCAGCGGTTTTCTATGCCAAAAGCCGTGCGGTAGCAAGCAATAAATTGCGCGGTTACTCTTTCGAGAATTTAGAAAGCTTGCGGCGGCGGCCTGCGCGGCTGGCCACTTTTACCATCTGGTTGCTGGCAGCGTCCCACGTATATTTCGTGTGCACAATTTTGGTGCCCGTGGTCACGATATCGCCATTTTCCAGCTGCAGCACATCCATGCCTTTTTGCAGCGCTTCGTTAATCAGGCGCAGGGATTTACGCAAATATTCCGGATCGGCCATTGGCTCGGCGGCGGTGTTTGCGGCCTTGGACGGAAGGTTTTTTAAGATGTCTTTGATTGCCGTCATGATAAAGCGCTCCTTACAGGTTTTTTAAGAACCGGCCCCCTACCAGCCTCCAGCTTCTAAGGCCAGCTATACGCCCCTTGCGCCAATCGGTCAAGTCTCTTTAGTTAAAATTTTAACTAAATTGTTGAGAGTTTCTACCGCTGGGGGCCTTAAGCAGCATCGCTCTTTTCAGAAAAGAGGGGCTGTAGTCTAAACTGACCATCAGCGGTGGTAAGCACGCCTTCGCCATCCAGATTTGGGGTAAATTCCAGCGCTCTGGCGTTGGTTACATCGGCTAAATCCTGCGCGGCAGCACCAAGCTTTGTTGTATCGCCGCTTACTTTCAGCACATCGAGTGGCCATTTGATGGACACATTCCGTTCCGCTTTTGCCTTACGCACCAGATTCAGCAGCTCCACCGCCAGCACGCCTGAGCCTTCCGCTTTTTCATCGCGCGGGAATGAGGCTGCTTGCGGCCACATGCCGCGTGCATGAATGCTGCCTGTTTTAGCATGGCGGCTATCAAAGACATGGCTGTAGAGCTCTTCGGTGATATGCGGCACGAACGGTGCAAACAAACGCAGCACGCCCTCAAGGCAGTGATACACGGCATGGATGGCGGAAAGCTGCTGCTTGGAAAGCGGCTCGCCTTCCTTGCCGTAAATACGCACCTTCACCAGCTCAAGGTAGTTGTCGCAAAAATCATTCCAGAAGAAGTCTTCAATCGCCACGCGCGCGTCGCAATATTCAAACGCTTCAAATTCCTTCGTCGCTTTTTCCACCGCGCGGGAAAGTCGTGTTAGAATCCACAAATCCAGCGTTTCGGTGATGATGCCGTTCTTCACATCTTCTGCTGCGCTGACGGGTTCTTTCTCAATTTTTGCTAAGTGCGCGGTCACGAATTTCGTCGCGTTCCACAATTTGTTCACCAACTTGTTGCCGATTTTAAGCACATCTTCGCTAAAGGCCGTGTCGGCACCAAGGCGGCTCGTCGAAGCCCAGTAACGCACCGCATCGGCACCCTTGTTCTGAATAAGCTCCACCGGCGTCACCACATTGCCCTTGGATTTGCTCATTTTGGTTTTATCGCTCGCAAGGCACCAACCGGAAATCATCAGGTTTTTCCACGGAATCGTGTTCTCGTGTAGGTGCGCTTTCACGATGGTGTAAAACGCCCAGGTGCGGATAATTTCATGCGCTTGCGGGCGCAAATCGGCGGGGAACAGTTTGGCATGGCGAGCACCATCAATCGCCAATTCCTTCGTAATCGCCTTGCTCGAAAGTTGTGGGGAAACCGAACTCGTTGCCCACGTATCCATCACATCCATATCAGGCTCAATCAGGAAAATCTTTCCGTCTTTTTTTGCCAAGTAACTATTCGGCCATGCTTTCAGCTCGGCCATTTCGTCGCTGGTTTTAAATTTCTCAAAACCCTTCGGCGTGGTGCTTAAAGGGTTCACCGGAAGCTGTTCCACCGGCGCCACAATAATCGCACGCTCACCGATGCGTTTGCCAACCGTCAGCTCTTTGTAAGCACGGCCATCAAATTCACCTGCCACTTCCTCAAGCTCCACTTCCTGCGCATACCACACCGGAAACGGCACGCCGAAATAACGCTGGCGTGAAATGCACCAATCCCAGTTCAGCCCGTCAATCCATTGGTGGATGCGGATTTTCATGTATTCCGGATTCCAGTTGCACTCGTCTGCTTTCTTTTTCAGCTGCTCTTTCTGGTCGAGAATTTTTACGAACCATTGCTGCGTGGGCAGAATTTCAAGCGGTGCGCCGCTGCGTTCCGCGCACTTCACCGCATGGGTAATCGGTTTGGTTTCCGTCAGCAGATTCTTTTCTGCCAGCAGTTCCAGCACGCGTTCGCGCGCGCCCAAATGTTTTGGGTCTTTGTTGGTGCACTTTTTATTTTTTAGCTCTTCAAGCAACCTGATCGCCTCGCGAACATCCTTCGTATTTTTTGGAGAAAGTTGTGATTTTTCTTTTTTAGCTTCATACTGAAAACCAGATGAACCAACAAAATCAATAAGGTTCGGTTCTCCTGATTCGGGGCCATTTCCGATATACATTTTCAGAAAATCTATTTTTCCAAATTTATTTAAAAGTACTCGAATGGGCAGTCTATGCTTGCGCCACCAGTGGATGTCCGTCTCGTCACCAAAGGTGCAGCACATCACCACACCGGTGCCTTTTTCTTTATCCACTTTTTCATCGGCGATAATCGGCACGCGCACACCAAAGAGCGGCGTCACCGCCTCAAGGCCTTCATATTTTTTTGCGTCACTCGGGTCGCACATCACCGCCACACACGCCGGAATCAACTCGGGGCGTGTAGTCATGATTTTCACTTCGCCTGCGCTCTCCCACGTGCCTTTTTTCACGAGGCCAAACAGAATATAATTTTCGGCGCTCGGCAGTTCTTTGTCTTCAATCTCAGCCTGCGCGATGGCGGTCTGGTCCACAGGGTCCCAGAACATCGGCTGCAGCTGGCGATACGCACGGTTTTTCTGGAACAAATCCAAAAAGCTCATCTGCGACAGCTTGCGGCT
Source organism: uncultured Rickettsiales bacterium (assembly GCA_964467255.1). Classification (GTDB taxonomy): domain Bacteria; phylum Pseudomonadota; class Alphaproteobacteria; order Rickettsiales; family RGZB01; genus CAYXPR01. The sequence goes on from CAYXPR010000003.1 coordinate 3,526, forward strand.
TTCAGCAGAAATGGTTTGGTATTCCTGCTTCCAATCCACCGACAGCGCAACCGATTTAAACAGCGCGCGGAATTCATCTTCTGCTTCTTTCACCACACCTTCGCACACGGTGATAAATTCTTCGCGTGGCATGTCGGTCGCGCGCACTTTTTTCACTTTTTCCACCAAACGCTCGGTGGGCAAACCATTATCGTCAAACCCCATGGGGTAGAACACGTCTTTGCCAATCATGCGCTGAAAGCGTGCCACAAAATCCGCCTGCGTGTAGCTAAAAATATGCCCCATATGCAGCAGGCCCGAAACGGTCGGCGGCGGCGTATCAATCACGAAGGTTTGGTCGCGGCTTTTATCGGCGCGCCAGCCATAAGTGTGCGCGGCATCCCACTGCTGTTGCCAGCGTGTTTCGGTTTCTTTCGCGTTATAATTTTGCGGCAGGTTCTTCATGCCTTACACACGCCTTCACATTTTTTGTGGATGAAATAATCAGCAGAAAATTTCCCTGCACCCTGAAATAAAATGAACGCCAGCAGCAAGCCCCAATAGGCATGTTCCATGCTGTGCTGATAGGTAAATTCAATCACTGCCGTCATCACCAGCAGCGCCGCAGCCGCTGCGCGCGCACCAAGCCCCGCCACCAGCAGCACAGGCGCAATTAATTCTGTTCCGGTGCCTAAAATAGCCGCCAGCTTCACCGGCAGAAACGGCACCGGATGCTCATGCTCGAACAAAAACAATGTGCCGCTCCAATTGCCCAGTTTCAGCAAACCGGAATTGAAAAACACATACCCCACCACGAGCCGCGCCAACAGCGGCACCACAGGGCTTGCACAGTTTAGTGCGGAAATCACTTTTTTTGCCAGCGCGCACAGGCACGCCATTTTTTTGCATTCGGTCATACAGTCCTCAATGAGGTAAAAAGCCCTTGCACAATATGGTTTTTCAGCGCGTTTTCAAGGTCAAAATCAGCTTGCACCGCCGCCGCTGCTTCATAGGCTTCGAGCAGTGTATGCCCTTCATGGATGGCCGCAAGCATTTCAAACTCCGCCTCATTCATGGGTAAAACCTTCACCTCGCCTGCCTGTTTTGCCACACGCCAGAAGCCGCCACCCTTGCTCACATCCAGCGTTTCATCGCCCGTGCCGAATATCGCCACCTGCCAAATATTGTGAACCGGAAAATGCGATTCCACCAGCCGCACCGATGGGTGCAGTTTCAGCCGCAGCGCGGCAAATGCTTCCGGCCTCACGGCAAAGGTAGAGGGCTCAACGCTGCCTGCTTCTTCGGCAATCATGCTTTCATGCAGTGCGCGTTCCAGCCGCGCCACATCCGGCAGATATTCCAGCTTCCGCGCCGGCGCATAACCATTTAAAAATTCGGGGAAACCCGTGCCGTAAAATTCTAAGTTCCCATGTTGCTGCGGGTGGTGGCTGATAAATTCCCGCGCCGCCGCACGCATGAATTTCTTGCCCACAATTACTTCGGTTGCGGGATAATGCTGGCACAGAACATCGGTCAGCGCGTTATAAGTGTGGCGCCAATAAATCTCCATCTGCGCGGTGGGTGAAATACCTCCCTGCGCTAAAAATTGTGCGGCGCCTTCCGCATCTTTTTCATAAATGCCGCTGATAAATTGCTGCTGCAGTTTCGCGAGTGGTGTCATCACGCAGCCTGCCTAATTTTATCTTGAATACCGCGCGCCGTGGCCGCTTCATCCAGCAACACCATGAAGGCCGGAATATCCGTATCCCACTCGATGGTAGTGGGCATTTGCCCGAAGCGGCGCACCGCTGCTTCATAGAGCGGCCACACCTCATCCCCCACGCGGCTCCCGTGGCTGTCGATCAGCACCAATTTGCCTTCATAGGCCTGCTCAGAAAAACCTGCCAGATGCATTTGCTGCACATGGCGGATGGGAATCGCGCCCAAATATTTTTCTGCATCCCAGCCGTGATTATGGCAGCTGACATATACGTTATTCACATCCAGCAAAATGCCGCAGCCTGTGTTTTCCGCAATGGCCGTCATAAACTCCCATTCGGGAATGTGTGACTCTTTAAAACTTGCATAGCTGGAAGGGTTTTCGATGAGCATTTCACGCCCGAGCGCTTCTTGCACCTGCAGGATGTTTTGGCAAAACACGCCGAGGGATTCTTCGGTGTAAGGCACAGGCAATAAATCAGGCACGCGCATATTTCCTGCCGCACTCCAGGAAAGATGATCGGATATGAGTGCAGGCTCAAACCGCGCCACAAACGCCTTCAGCGAAGCCAGATGCGCCGCATCTATTCCGCTGGCAGAACCCAGCGAAAGCCCCACCGCATGACCGCTTAAGGGGTAATCGGTACGGATCTTCTCCAGCATTTTGGTGGCTGGGTCACCGGGCAGGAAAAAGTTTTCCGCATGCACCTCAAAAAAGGAAACGGCAGGCTTTGTTTCCAAAACCTGCCGCAAATGTGCATGCCGAAGGCCAATCCCTACGCCGGAAAGCGGCGATGGTGAATATGTGGCCATGGGCTAAAACACTAGGCTTTCTGGCCGCCCACCAGTTTATCGCACAGGCCCTTTGGCACCAGCACCCATTCTTCTGGATCAGCATCTTTTTTCGCAAGGCCGGCGCAAGAGTGCGTGCCGGATTTATTGGCGCAGTCATTCTTGCCAGCTTTCACGATGCCGTAGCATTTTTCCTGCTCTTCGGCATGTGCTGGCACAGAAAGCGTGGCGGCGGAAATAGCAATCAGGCCCGCAGCGGCCAGAAACTTAGACGTCGTATTCATGAAATACTCCCAAAAGAGGTTTAAAACGAGGCCTAGAGGAAACCACAGGGGCTTCTTTGCAGCAAGCGCTTATTTTGAAAACAGATTGATGCCTAATCGTCAACATCCGTTGCTTTTTCAGCAGCGCGGAGATGTTCAATCAGGTGACGGGTCACGTTCGTGCCGAGCAGTGCGGCGGCATCTGCCGCGCGGATCGCCAACCCATCGGCTTCGTCTTCACGAATGGCCCCTTCTTTCACCATCTGGATGGTGATTTTGGTCGCCGCTACTAGTAAAATCTGGTTGCTGGAAGTCGTACGTTTTATTGCATTCGGCGCACGGTAACCAGAACTTGTTTCCGCCAATGAAAAGCTGGTATCAATCAAATCAGCAGGTGCGCAAGCCAGCGCTTTGGCAAGGCGCTCCATCCAGCTTTGAGTGAGCGCGCGTTGCCCCGCCTCAAGCCGCCACACCTGCGAGCGGTCCGTGCCGCACAGTTGCGCCAAGCTTTCCAGCGAAAGGCCTCTGGCCTCGCGTATCCTGCGGATGTTGTTCTGCATCCTTAGGTCATAGCACCACATCAATAGCAAATAAATTGCCAATTTGGCAACGAGTGTTGACAATATAGCATTGTTGTAGCAATCTATGGTTGTATGAAGCTCGCACAATTTTTATATCAGCATGATTTGACGGACGCAGAGTTTGCCGCCCTCATCGGCGCAAGCCGCAGCCTGATAAGCCGTTACCGCGCGGGAAACCGCATCCCCGGAAAAACCCTCATGGTTAGGATTTATCGCGTCACGCAAGGTGCAGTGTGTCCGAATGATTTTTATGACCTTCCGCCCCTAAAACCCACCACCACAAAGGGCGCGCATGGTTAGCATTCCTCCAAATGTGGTGGATTTAGCCACCGCCCTTCAACTACTTAAGGTTGTGAAATCTACGCTTGAACACTGGCGCAAAGGTAAGGCCGGCTGGCCGGACGAAAACCTCGATGAAACCCTGCGTAATATTGCAATTTTATCTGAAGAAATTGCCGCCACCAGCCACCGCATGGCGCGGAGGCCCCGCCCCAAGTAATACACGTTTAGGTTGACTAATTGTCACGCGTGCAGTATTTCTTGGTTCATGAAATGGCCGTTATTATTGTTAGCAATCTGGGTTAGTCCGCTGGTGTTGTTATTCACGCTGGGGTGGACAGTTCTGCGCCCAAAACCGCAGGCTGAAGCCCGCCCCATGCAAACACTGGCGGCATAACTCAAAAAAAATTGCATCCTTTTAGGCTTGTCGCTATGCTCCCGCGCCTATGACGAGCGCCAAAACAGCTTTGTATCAGGAAGTTTCTTCCTCTCCCGACTTGCCGAAAATCGAGCAGGCGGTGCTGGCCGCGTGGAAAAGCGGCGAAACATTCAAAGCCTCTGTAGAGGGTCGCTCTAAGAACACGGAGCCATCAGCCCGCGGAGCGGCGCCCCATGCGAGCGGCAGCACAGCGGGGGCATCCAACAACGAATTCATTTTTTACGACGGCCCGCCTTTTGCCAACGGCCTGCCGCATTATGGGCATCTGCTCACCAGTTTCGTGAAGGATACGGTGGCGCGTTACCAAACCATGAAGGGCCGCCGCACCGAGCGCCGCTTCGGGTGGGACTGCCACGGGCTGCCCGCCGAAATGGAATCGGAAAAGGAACTCAAAATTTCCGGCCGCGCCGCGATTGAACAATTCGGCATCGCGAATTTCAACAACCATTGCCGCGAAAGCGTGATGAAATACACCGGCATCTGGCAGGATGTCATCACCCGCGCTGCCCGCTGGGTAGATTTTGAAAATGATTATAAAACCATGGATACGGATTACATGGAATCCGTCATCTGGGCGTTTTCCGAGCTCTATAAAAAAGGCCTCGTCTATGAATCGCACCGCGTGATGCCGTATAGCTGGGCGGCGGAAACCCCGCTTTCGAACTTCGAAACGCGCATGGACGGCGCCTATAAAGACCGCGAAGACAAAGCGATTACGGTGGCGTTTCGCTTAAAAGAAAAACCGAAAGGCGCGCCGGACGCAAAAAATTATTACCTCCTCGCATGGACCACCACGCCGTGGACACTTCCAAGCAACCTTGGTTTGGCGGTCAGTAATAAACTTCTTTATTCTGGTTATGTTGATGGTGAAAATTGTTATTACCTACTCGAAAGCGCGGGTGAAAAATATTTCCCAGAAAGCACAAAGGCTCAGGGTGGAAAAGCAAATTCACCAGAAGAACGCGTTGAGCTTGCTGCAAAATACCCAAGACACCCTATAAATGGCTCTGAACTCCTCGGCCTATCTTACGAACCACTCTTCCCCTATTTCGCCAAAACGGAAAACGCGTTCAAAATTTTAGACGGCTCTGACTTCATTGAAGAAGGCAGCGGCACGGGCGTGGTGCATCTGGCGCCGGGCTTTGGTGAAGACGACCAGCGCGTGTGCGAAAAAGCGGGCATTCCTGTCATCTGCCCGGTGGATGAAAAAGGCTGCTTCACGAATGAAATTTCTGACCTGCCGAAGCTGTCGCTCAAGGGCCTCAATGTTCTCGAGGCAAATCAAAAATCGGCAGATGAACCCTACACCGATTCGCAGCTCGCGAAATATGGTTTGGCCAATTTGCGCATCATCACGTGGCTGAAGGAAAATGGCCGCCTGATTAAGCAGGAAGATTACAAACACTCTTACCCGCATTGCTGGCGCACCGACAAGCCGCTTATCTACAAGGCCCTCCCCAGCTGGTATGTGGAAGTGACGAAGTTTAAAGACCGCATGGTTAGCTTAAACCAGAACATTAACTGGATTCCCGAGCACATCAAAAACGGGCAGTTCGGCAACTGGCTGGAAGGCGCGCGCGACTGGAGCATTTCCCGCAATCGCTTCTGGGGCTGCCCCATTCCGGTGTGGCGCGGCAGCAAAGGCGGCATCAAGGTTTTCGGCTCCATTGCCGAGCTCGAAACTTTCTTTGAAACGAAAGTGACGGATCTGCACCGCCCGTTCATTGACGCACTGACGATTGAAAAAGATGGCGAGAAATGGACGCGCGTTTCGGACGTGTTTGATTGCTGGTTTGAATCCGGCTCCATGCCGTTTGCGCAGGTGCATTATCCGTTTGAAAACAAGCAGTGGTTTGAAACGCATTTCCCCGCCGATTTCATCGTGGAATATGTCGGGCAAACGCGCGGCTGGTTCTACACGCTGATGGTGCTCGCCACGGCGCTGTTTGACAAAGAGCCGTTCAAAAACTGCATCTGCCACGGCATTATTTTAGACGCCGAAGGCAAGAAGCTTTCAAAGCGCCTCCGCAACTATCCCGACCCGAACGACATGTTCAATGTGTATGGCGCAGACGCGATGCGCTGGCGCATGCTCAAAGAGCCCGTCATGCATGGCGGCAATCTGCTCATTTCCAAAGACGGCAGCGACATTAAAGAAGTCGTGCGCCTTAGCCTCCAGCCCATCTGGAACGCGTATCGCTTCTTCACCATGTATGCGAATGCGGACGGCGTAAAGGCGGAGTTTGATACCTCCTCCACGCAATTGCTCGACCGTTATATTCTCGCCAAGTGCCGCGATGCGGTGGAAAAAATTGATACCGCCATGGGTAAATATCTGCTGCCGGAAGCCTGCACGGCGGTGGAAGATTTCTTCGAGGCGCTCAACAACTGGTACATCCGCCGTTCGCGTGACCGCTTCTGGAGCGAGGAAAAAAATGCTGACAAACAAGCGGCTTACAACACACTCTACACCGTCATCACCACCATGATGCGCGCCAGTGCTTCTCTGCTGCCGCTGCTGACGGAAGAAATCTACACGAAGCTGACGGGTGAAAAATCCATCCACCTCGTCGATTTTCCAAGCGTCGCAAAATTCCCGAATGAGAAAGAGCTTGCTGCTGATATGGATCGCGTGCGCGATGCTTGTAATGTCGCCTTGGCAATACGTAATGAGAAAAATATTCGAGTGCGGCAGCCCCTGCAAAGCATCAAAATTGTCGGCTTCACTCTAAATCCAGAACTCTCAATGCTCCTTTTAGATGAAGCAAACGTTAAACATTACGAAGGCGTCGCGCCATTGTTCTTGGCTAGTTACACCACATTCAAACTCCAAATCAACTTCCCCGTTCTCGGCAAGCGTTTGCCGGAAAAAATGAAGCAGATTATTCCTGCTTCTAAAAAAGGTGAGTGGAAACAAAATGCAGCAGGTCGCATTGAAATTTGCGGTGAAGAGTTGCTGCCGGAAGAGGCCTCGCTAAACTTAGAGCCGAAGCCGGAATTTGCAAAAAATGCCAAGGCGCTCTCCACCAACGATGCGGTGGTGGTGCTCGATTTAAACCTCACGCCGGAACTGATTAACGAAGGTTTCGCGAGGGACGTGGTGCGCATGATTCAAGAATCGCGCAAGAACGCAAAGCTGAATATCTCAGACCGTATTGAGCTTACCATCGAAACAGGTGAGAAATTAAAATCCGCGCTCGAGGCCAATAAAAATTATGTGGAAGAGCAGACGCTCTCAAGCATCCGTTTTGGCGCAGCCAGCGGCCAGCCGCACAGCGCGAGCGGTGAAATTGAAGGCGAAAAAATCACGCTGGGCTTTAGAACGCAAACGGGCGGCGCAAAGGCCGCCCGCGCTTAAGCTCAAGAAATCTAAATTATTCGCCGGAACCGGTGCTCGGTGCGGGCGTTTCCGTGGAAGGCGCTACAATGCCACCATCCGTTTCATCGCACGCCATCACTGGTGTGCTCAGCAGCATCATTACGGCAAAAATTGAAAAAATACGGGTCATCATCGTGTTTGCTCCCAAAGCTGGTTTGAAGCGCTTATTCTACGCTTTTTTCCTTAACAAATCCCTAATTTCCGTCAACAATTTGATATCTTCGGGTTTTTCAGCCGGAGTGGCGGGTTTTGGGGCTTCCGCGCGCTTTAATTTATTGATGCCTTTTACCATCATAAAAATGGCAAAAGCGATGATGGTGAAATCAAACATCACCTGAACAAACTTGCCATACGCCAGCACCACAGCGGGGCTTGCGCCTTCGGCCTCTTTCAGCGTGATGACAAATTGGGTGAAATCCACCCCGCCGATGAGTAAGCCCAGCGGCGGCATAATGATGTCTGCCACCAGCGAGGAAACGATTTTGCCAAACGCGGCGCCAATCACCACACCCACGGCGAGGTCAATCGCGTTGCCTTTGACTGCAAATTCCCTGAATTCCTTGAGTATGCTCATATTTATTATCCTTGATGCGGGTTAAAATCAGCGCCACATCTTTAGCGCCCCGCGCGGGCTCTGGCAAGTAGGCTTTTTTAGCTCTTTTCGGGCACGGCGCGGCGTGCTAGGCTTCGCGCCTTATGAAAAACGTAAAAACCATACGCACGCCGCAATTTGCCGCCAGCCATGTCTGGCAGCATCGCCGCCTGATTTTCACGCTGGCAAAGCGTGAGGTTTCCGCGCGTTTCCGCGGCTCTGTTTTGGGCGTATTCTGGGCGCTGCTGCTACCGCTCACCATGCTGGCGATTTACAGCCTCGTATTCGGCGTTATTTTTAAAGCACGCTGGGGCGTTGAAACCGGTGCAAAAGGCGAATTTGCCATTATTTTATTCACCGGCCTACTCCTCCATGCACTACTGGCAGACTTAATCACCCGCAGCCCGCTCCTCATGGTGCATAACGCGAATTTCGTGAAAAAAGTAGTGTTTCCGCTTGAAATTTTGCCCGTGGTGGCGCTGCTTTCCGGCCTGTTCCAGTTCTGCGTGGGCTTTACCGTGCTGCTGGTCGGCACATTTTTGGTTTATGGCACATTGCCGCTCACGCTGCTTTTAGCGCCGCTTATCGTATGGCCGTTTGCCTGTATTGTGCTGGGCGGGTGTTGGTTTTTGGCCGCCGTTGGTGTTTATTTCCGCGACATCGCTCAGGTCATGGGTGTGGCCGCCACGCTACTGCTGTTTTTCAGTACGGTATTTTATCCCGCCGAACACCTACCCGCAGCGCTGCAACCGCTGATTTATTTAAACCCGATTTCGTTTGCGGCGGACCAATTGCGCCTCGTCACACTGCAGGGTGCGTGGCCGGACTGGAATGGTTTAGCGCTGTACTACGCGGCGGCGTTTTTTGCGCTGGTGTTTGGGTTTGCTGTATTCCAGCGCGCGCGGAAAGGATTTGCCGATGTCCTCTGATACCGCGATTCGCATCAAAAACCTTTCCAAAACCTACCGGCTGTATGCCCGCCCGCGTGACCGGCTGATTGAGCTTCTCACCGGCCGCCAGTATTTTGTGCCCTTTGCGGCGCTGAACAACGTGTCACTCGACATCAAAAAAGGCGAAACGCTGGGGCTCGTGGGGCATAATGGCTCGGGCAAATCCACACTGTTACAGCTCATTTGTGGCACGCTTACCGCCACCAGCGGGCAGATTGAAACACAAGGCCGCATTTCTGCACTACTGGAACTCGGCGCAGGCTTTAACCCTGAATTCACCGGCCATGAAAATATTTTTCTAAACGCCGCGATTTTAGGGCTTACGGATGCCGAAACACGCGAGAAATATGACGCGATTGTGGCTTTTTCCGGCATTGGCGCACATCTGCAGCAGCCGGTAAAAACCTATTCCAGCGGCATGTATGTGCGCCTTGCTTTCGCCATCGCGATTGCCAGCGAGCCGGATATCCTGATTGTCGATGAAGCGCTTTCCGTGGGTGACATTGCGTTTCAGCGCAAATGCTTTTCGCGCATCCGTGAATTGCAGGCCAAGGGCGCCACCGTAGTGTTCGTGTCGCACTCGGTGAACACAATTTTAGAACTGTGCGACCGCGCAGTACTGCTCGACCACGGCGAAAAGCTGATGGAGGGCGCGCCTGCAGCCGTTATGGCGCAATACCACCGCCTGATGTTCGCACCTGAAAAAGCGCTGCCTGCCGTGCGGGCGGAAATCCGCGCGGGTATTGCGCAAAACTCTGCATCGCCCTCGAAAAAATCGCTCGCCGCGCATTTCGACCCATACCTTGCACCGGAAAGCACCGTGTTTTATGAGCCGAATGGTGCGGAAATCAGCAACATCCGCGTCACCGATGCCAAGGGCAACCCCGTCAATCTGCTGAAGCGCGGCAAAACTTATCATTACCGCTACGATGTGCGTTTTCTAGAAGCCGCAAAATCCGTGCGCTTCGGCATGAATATCAAAACGAATACGGGCATGGTGCTGGGCGGCGCCTCCACCCATACCGAAAAAAAGCCGATTGCGGCAATTAAAAAGGGCAAAAAAATCAGCGTGGATTTCAGCTTCACCTGCCGCTTGCTCCCCGGCGTATACTTTACCAACGCAGGCTGCACCGCAGTAAAGCAGTCTGAGCGCGTGAATCTGCACCGCGTGCTGGATGCCTGCCTGTTCCGTGTGCTGCCCGAGGCAGAAGAAACCGCCACCGGTAAGGTGGATTTTGGCATTACCTCAACCGTGAAAGGCGTGTAAACCACTTCCCATGCTTCAGTTTTTAGGAATCGGCGCACAAAAAAGCGGCACCACGTGGCTCTATGAAAATTTAGCCAAGCACCCGCAGGTTTACTTCCCTGGCGGCAAAGAGGTGCATTTCTTTGACATGTTCTTCACGCGCGGGCTCGATTGGTATCTCTCGCAATTCCCCGATAATACCGATAAAATCAACGGCGAAATCACGCCTGCTTACGCCATTTTGGAAGAGGCGAAAATCCGCCTGATTCACGATATTAATCCTGCGCTACGGCTGTTTTATATTTTGCGTGACCCGCGCGAGCGCGCGTGGAGCGCCGCGAAAATGGAAATGGGCCGCGCCGGAAAAACGTATGCCGAAACCAGCGACGAATGGTTTATCGACCAGTTTTATTCCGACGCCTCGCTAAAACGCGGTGATTACCGTACCTGCCTGATGAACTGGCAGAGCGTATTCCCCAAAGGCCAATTGCTGCTGCTGAAATTCACCGACATCCGCAACAATCCGCACACCCTCATGCAACAACTCGCCAAGCATGTTGGCATTGATGCAGGTTTTTACGCGGCTGAGCGCAGCGAAATCATTACGGGCAAGGTGTTTGCCAACCCCGAAGAAATCATCCGCCCTTCTTTAAAGCGCGCGCTGCATAAGCTTTATGCGCCACAGATTGAAGAAATCAATCGCTTCCTCGGCTCTGCGTGGTTTGATGAGGAAGACCCCGCCTGGGCTTCTTCCCTATGACACCGCTTTATTTCCTGCATATCGCCAAAACGGCGGGCACATCGCTGATTCATTTTCTGGATGGGCAATTCCCTAAAGACCAGATTGCGCCCTTTTCGCTCACCCATGAACTGGCCGCCGCGCTTAAAAAAGACCCACAATGCCTTGAAAAATACGCCCTCCTGCACGGGCATTTAGGTTATTCCCCCGTGACGATGATGAAGCAGAAGCCGCAGATTATCACCCTGCTGCGCGAACCGGTGGCCCGCACCCTCTCGCATTATCGCCATATTTTGCGCCACAAAGACCACTGGCTATTTGCCGATTTGCCGAAAAAAAGCCTTTCGCTGGAAGAATTCCTCGATTACCCGCCCGCACAAAGGCTGGTCACCAATTTCCAAACGCGCAACCTCGCGCAGGATTTTGACTTCACCAAGCCCATCGCCGAAGCAACCGGAAAAGCACTTCAGCCTAATCTTGGCAGGCTTTTATCGTTTGTGCGCCCCGCACTTTCAGAAGATAATCTCTTAAACGTGGCCACAGAGCGCCTTGCAGCTATGGACCTTGTGGGCACCACAGAAACATTCGACACATTCGTCACCACGCTTTGCAAACAGCGCGGCTGGGCCGCGCCTGCAACAACACTCAGGCACAACACTGCCCCCGCAGAGAGCCTCGACAGCCTCGCACCCGCCACACGGAAAAAAATTGAAGCCTTGACCGCACTGGACAGAGTGCTGTACCGTGCCGCTGGCTGCGGGGCATAGGCCTCGCTCCTACCACCATCCGCCTGTAGCATTTTTACAACAAGGGCAGAAATTTACAGGCTTTATTTGAAAACATGGTTTGGCACTGGTTGCGCGCCTGTTTGAAAAATGCTTGATATTGGACGTTTTTTATACTAATCACGCTGTGTGGTTGTATTCAGGTATTGCGTTTGAAAGTATTTCTGCGTAGTTTCCTGTAATCGGTTGGTTTGGTTTTTAACTTAAGTTTTGTAACTCTCAAATAAGAGGTTTTAGATGGCTACTTTTAATTTTTCATCTGTGGTTGGCACTTCCGTTGCCTTCGTAACGGGCGATGTTCTGAACTTTAACATTGCAAATAACACGCTGGTGCTGCCAACGCAGGTTGACCTGTCCGATGTGACGGGTGGCGTTCTGGTCGCAACGAATCTGGGTAACGTAACCCTCACGGGCGTAACGCTTGCTGAACTCTTCAGCGATAACTTCACCTTCAACGGTCAGGTTGACACGAACGGTCAGATCCTGATTGGTGATGAAACGAACAACACCTCCCTCGATGCTATTGGTAACACGATCACGGCAGCTGCCGGTGCGCGTATCTATGGTCTCGGTGGCGCTGACAACATCGCCGGTTCTGGTGGTGCTGACAAAATCTCCGGCGGCGAAGGTGGCGACACCATCGACGCAAATGCTGGTAATGACGTAGTCAACGGCAATAAAGGCAATGACAACATCGACGGCGACACGGGTAACGATTCCATCCGCGGCGGTCAGGATGCTGACACGATCGATGCTGGCGGTGGTATTGACACCATCCTCGGTGACCTCGGTAACGACAGCCTCGTTTCCAGCGATGGTACGGATAATGCCGTAGCTGACTCTGTAAATGCACAAGGCGGTGCAGGCAACGACGTGATTGACCTTTCCGCTCTGAACGACACGATTGACGGTTCCAACGTAAACGGCAATGCCGGTACGGACACCATCACGGGTACGGCTGGTGCTGACACGCTGAAAGGCGGTGCTGATGCTGACACCATTACGGGTGGCACGGGCGCGAACGACATCAACGGTAACCTCGGTGCTGACGTAATCACCGGTGGTGCTGATGCTGCTGAAACGATTCGTGGCGGCGCAGGCAACGACACCATTTCTACCGGCGGTTCTACGGCTGGTGGCGATAGCGTAAACGGCGACCTGGGTGATGACAACATCACGGTTCAGGACGGTGGTACGGATATCGGCGCAACCGTAACCGGTGGCGAAGGTGCTGACACGATTTCTGGCGTAGCTCTCGATGCAACGGAAGAACTCGATGCAAACGGCAATGAAGGCCTCGACGTTATCACCGGCGGTGCTGGTGACGACATCCTGCGCGGCGGTGCTGATGCAGACACGATCACGGGTTCCAACGGTGCTGACACGCTGAACGGTAACGCAGGTGACGACTCTGTCACGAGCGGTACTGGCACGGCTGGTGCAACGATCGACGGTGGTGAAGGTAACGACACGCTGGCCGGTGGTGCATCCACGGCTGCAACGGGCGATAACAGCATCGTGGGTGGCGCTGGTAACGACGTTATCACGAACGCTTCTACGGCTGGCACGAGCACGATTTCTGGTGGCGATGGCGATGACTCCGCTACGCAGACCGGTGCTGGCGCAGCAAACGTCGACGGCGGTGCAGGTTCTGACACGCTCACGGGCGGTGCAGCAGCTGACACGCTGGTCGGTGGCGCAGGCGACGATACGCTTAGCGGTCTGGCTGGTGGCGACGTCATCACGGCTGGCGATGGTGCGGACAGCATCACGTCTGGTGCGAACGCTGACACCATCACGGGCGATGCTGGCAACGACACCATCAACCTTGCTGCTGGCAACGACAACGTTGATGCTGGTGCAGGTGATGATGAAATCAACATCGCTGAAGCCAACATCGATGCCAACGACACGCTGGCAGGTGGTGCAGGTACCGACACGCTGACCTTCACCGACGCAGTGACTCTGGTTGCTGGTGATTATGTCAGCAAGGTAAGCATCGAAGTGCTTGACTTCACTGCTGCAGCCTTTGCTGCTGGCGTGATCTCTGCTGACTTCGTTGCAGCTTCTGACACGGCCGATAGCGATGGTTCTGGTAGCTCACTGCTGCTCTCGGGTGGTACTCAGACCCTTTCCATCGACACCTCAGGTGTAGCAGCTGGTAACACGGTAGTTGTAAGCACGACGGGTGCAGTAACCCTGTCTGCCAACGCGGATCGTATCCGCCTGGCTGATGGCGTGAACCATGCGATCACGGCTGGCAACGGTTCCGACACGGTTGAAGGTGGCACGGGTGCTGACACCATCACGGGTGGCACGGGCGACAACCTGTTGCAGGGTGGTTCGGGTGCTGACAGCCTGGTGGCTGCTGGCGGTCTTGACACGCTCACGGGTGGTGCAGGTGCTGACACGTTCGACTTCGCAGCTCTGTCCTTGCTGACGGGTGCTCCGACCTTCACGGAACTGTCTGTAATCACGGACTTCAACGCCGCACAAGGCGACGTGATTCAGGTAGTTGGTCTGCTCGGTGTTGCAGAACTGACGGGTGGTGGCGCAACGGTTGCAACGGGCGGCGTAGCCTCCACGGCTCTGACGGTTGCGGTGGTTGACGGCCTGTTTGACAGCGCCGCTGGTACGGTGACTGCTCATCGCTTCGATGCTGGTGCGAACAACGCTGACGTTCTGTTCTTCAACACGACGGACAGCAAGACGTTCCTTGTTGTTGACGTGAACGATGACGGTAGCTTCACCGCTGCTGACTTCATTGCTGAAGTCACTGGCCTGAGCCTCACCGGCTTCGCAGTTGCTACGGACATTATCTAATCGATAATTCCAACGCTAAAAGAATTGGGGCGCTCCTTACGGGGCGCCCTTTTTCTTTACCCCGCCGCGCTTTCGCGCTACACTGTGCACACACATAAAACCTTTCTTATGCACAGGCGCCCATGACCAGTTTCGTTTTTAGCAATCTTCAGGGTAACAGCACCGCTTTCGATTTTTCCACCGACAGTATCATTTTCAGTTCTGCCGATGGCTCAACGTCGGCCTTTAATCTGGTGGAAACCGTTAACGATGACGGCGTCACCATCGTGCAGGTCACGCGGATAATCGATGAGCCCGCCATCAGCGCAGGTGCGCTGAACCTTATCGCCACACTCACCGGCGTACGCTTGGCGCAGCTCACGTCTGAAAATGTATTGTTCTTCGCCTCAAACGCCATTATCGGCGATAACACGCACAATGCCCCCACCTTGGGCGAAACCATCGGCACATTTGACGATGCAGCGCAAACCGTTACCGGCACCACGGCAGATGACCTGATTTTAGGCCTTGGCGGCGAAGATGAAATTGACGGCAGCTCAGGGGATGACTTCATCAACGGCAATGCAGGCGGCGACCTGCTGGCGGGCGGCGATGGCGACGACACCGTGCGCGGCGGGCAGGATAACGACACCATCTCTCTGGGCAGCGGCAGCAACGACGCCAACGGCAATCGCGGTAACGATGTTATCACGGGCGGCAATGGCGCCGATATACTGCGCGGCGGGCAGGATAACGACACCATCACCGGTGGCGGTGGCGCGGATACGCTGCGCGGTAACTTGGGTGATGACAGCCTTTCCTTAAGCCCCGGCACCGGCCAGAGCGCTGTTGCTGAAGGCAATGATGGTAATGACACCATCACCGCGGCCTCTGCTGTGGCTGGTGCCACCGTGTTGCTGAACGGCAATGGCGGTGATGATAGTGTTATCGGCAGCGTCTCCGGCGATTCGCTGCGCGGCGGGCAGGGCGCGGATATCTTGGCGGGCGGGCTCGGCAATGACTCCCTGCTCGGCGATTTTGACAGCGATACGCTGCGCGGCGCAGAGGGCGATGACGTGCTGCGTGGCGGCTCAGGTGATGATACCGTCATCGGCAATACCGGAAACGACCAGCTTTTTGGCGGCACCGGAAACGACGTGTTCATTGTTGATTACGTGGAAAATGATACAGAAATTAATTCTGTAACCGGTGGTTCAGGCATCGACACGCTCGACCTCAACACATCGCTCGTAGGCACAACCATCCTGAACCTTGCCAACATTACGGGCGTGGATGTGCTGGAAATGCCGGACGGGTTCATCACTCTGACCGATACATTTATGCAAGGCACTGATTTTGGCGCGGTCACCGTACGCGTTAGTTCTGACTCCACCACGGGAAATATCACGCTCAATACCGCAGCTGTTAGCAGTACGTATGCGGTTACGGTTGCAGTGAGTACGGCCACCGAAACCATCACGCTCGCGGCAGGCAACAACAAGGTCGCACTCGATGGCGGCGTTACGGTTACTGGCAATAGCGGCAATGATACAATCGTTGGTGACGAGAATGCCGACACTATTACTTCTGGTGCAGGACGCGATTCCCTCACGGGCGGGGCGGGCGCAGATACCTTCATCATCGGCACCACGGACTCCAACACCAGTAACGGCATCGACATCATCACCGACTTCAGCCGCACCGAAGACAGTATTGATGTGCCCTTTGACCCCAGCGCGGGCTTAAATTCCGCACCGGTAGGTGGCGCAGCCAATTCGTTTGCCGAGGTAGAGGCCCTTATTACCGCCGCGCTGGACGACCTTGGTGACTTGCAGATTCTCAACATCACCAGCGGCTCGTTGTCAGGCCAGAAATTCGCCGTTATTGAGGCTAATAACGTAGATGGTTATCAGTCCGGCGCCGATTACCTGATTCAGTTCTCGAACGTCTCGGATGCATTTTTCTCTGCTACACTAATTTAAAGAAGGGGCTTCGCGCGCGCCGCATGGAAAAGTCCTTCTCCTTACGGAAAATACCCTTAAAACCCAAAGTTTTTGAGCGCTCGCCGCGTCGCGTCTCTCTGAAAACCCTTTTAAAAGGCACCTCCATCATCATGGTGGCGCCGCTCATGCTGCTGGCTATTTATGTGCTGTATGGCGTAGTGCCCTTGCTCTATGCGCTCTATGGCGCGATGGGCATTTTTGTTATCTCCATCATTTTTGTCTGGCCCTATATCGCGAATCTTTCCGCCCTTACCTATTACGTA
Source organism: uncultured Rickettsiales bacterium (assembly GCA_964467255.1). Taxonomy (GTDB): domain Bacteria; phylum Pseudomonadota; class Alphaproteobacteria; order Rickettsiales; family RGZB01; genus CAYXPR01. The sequence continues at coordinate 20,337 of CAYXPR010000003.1, forward strand.
GAACAGCTGGCCAATGACAAAAAGGCCGATGCGCCTGACCTGACATTCCTTAACAACGTGGAAGATCTTTCGCGTGCCGTAGAGCAATTGCATAAAAGTTGGAACCAGCGCCGTGTGCAGCTGGAAAACATGCTCGCCGAAAGCAAAATCCTCATCGACAGCCTGCCAGACATCCTCATCATGCTAGACCGCGACTTGAACGTTATCCGCACGAACAGCACCGCTCAGATGGCCTTTGGCGGATACATGAAAGAAAACATCAGCCAGCTGTTGCATGCCCCTGAGTTCCGCAAGCATCTTGAGGGCGTTATCGCTGAGCGGAAAGGTCGTAGCACGGAGTATGCCATTCCTGATCCGGAAATGAAGGACTACATGGTCCGCATTGAGCCCCTGCCTGTCTATGCTCCCACCGGCATTGCGCTGATTGTAGCGCTGCACGACATCACCGAACTCAAGCGCACTGAACAAACCTTTGCCGATTTCGTGGCCAATGCCAGCCACGAAATCCGCACGCCACTCACCAGCATTATCGGCTTTGTAGAAACGCTGCAAACCAGCGCAAAAAGTGATGCAAAGGCGCAGGAAGAATTTCTGGCACTCATGGCGCTGCAGGCGCAAAAAATGTCTACGCTCGTTACCGACCTTTTGAGTCTTTCCAAAATTGAGCGGCGATTGCGGACCATTCCCGCTACGCCTGTAAAAATCGGCCCCATTCTTCAAGGCTGCGTGCAGGATGCGGAAGCGGTTGCTAAAAAAAGAAAAATCGGACTCGTACTCAATCTTCCCAAAAATCTTCCTTCCATTCTGGGGGACTCCGAAGAGCTAACCCTTGTTTTTAATAATTTACTTAGTAACGCCATTAAGTATAGCCCCGAGGGTTCTTCCATTACGGTTAGCGCACGCGAAGGCGAGTTCATTTTGCCGCACGATACGCTTATTCGCGCCAAAAGGCCTTGTCTGGCGATTTCGGTCACCGATACAGGTGCGGGCATCCCCCGCGAGCATCTGCCCCGCCTGACCGAGCGCTTTTACCGCGTCGATTCCGCCCGCACAAAAGATATTGCTGGCACCGGCCTTGGGCTTTCCATCGTAAAGCAGGTACTTGAGCGCCATCGTGGCGTGCTGCACATTGAAAGCCATGTCGGCAAGGGCAGCACTTTTACCGCCGTTCTGCCATTGCCGCAATAAACCACCGCCAGCGCTTGCTTTTTGCCGAAATTTGCCTATTCTCGATTCTCTCTGCAATGGCCGTAGAATTATAGAAGTCTTTTTATGCATTCACTTCTTCTTTTGTTGCTGGTCTTGCTCATCGGTGCAGGCGGCTTTATTTTTGGAAAACGGCGCATCCTTGCGCTGCTTGCCGAGAAGAATGCGCCCCGTCCGGCCGCGCTTCCATCCTATTACGGCTGGTGCGCCCTTTTATGGACAACTGTTCCCGCCCTTTTGCTCATGCAGCTTTATTTTACCGTGGCGCATCCTGAGGCGCCCAAAGCCATCGCCTATGCGCTGGCTGCCTGCTTGGCACTGATCGGCCTTGGGGTTTCATTCCAGCGCCTTCATCTTGCTTTCCGCGCCCGCGACCACGTGGAAAAATGGGTGATGCTGCTCATGCGCACTGCTACGTTCTTTGCCGTTTCCATTACCTTATTCATTGTGCTTTCCGTGGTGTTTGAGTCTGTCCGCTTCTTTGAGAAGGTCTCCGTCTTCAGCTTCCTGTTCGGCTTAGAGTGGAGTCCGCAAATGGCGCTTCGCGCGGATCAGGCCGGTTCTTCCGGCTCTTTTGGCGCCGTGCCTGTGTTCCTTGGCACTATCATGATTACCTTCATCGCCATGCTCGTGGCCGCGCCTGTAGGCCTTATGTCAGCCATTTACCTATCGGAATATGCCAGCCAGCGCGCCCGCACCGTTATTAAACCCTTCCTTGAAATTCTGGCGGGCATTCCCACTGTGGTCTATGGCTATTTTGCCGCCATTGTGTTCGCGCCTGCACTGCGCGATTTTGGCGCTTCCATCGGCCTTACCATTGCTTCAGAGAGCGCCCTTGCGGCGGGCGTGGTGATGGGCATAATGATTATCCCCTTCATTCTTTCGTTGTCTGATGACGTAATGAATGCCGTACCCACAGCGCTCAAAGATGCTTCGCTTGGCCTTGGTGCCACACGTTCTGAAACCGTGGTAAAGGTCGTGGTTCCTGCCGCGCTTCCGGGCATTATCGGCGCGCTGCTGCTCGCCATTTCACGCGGTATCGGCGAAACCATGATTGTGGTGATGGCCGCTGGCCTTGTTGCCAACCTTACCATCAATCCTTTCGATTCAGTCACCACCGTCACCGCACAAATCGTAACGCTACTGGTGGGCGACCAAGAGTTTGACAGCGCCAAAACCCTCGCCGCCTTCGCGCTCGGCTTCACGCTGTTTCTCATCACGCTGGTGTTAAACGTGGCCGCGCTGCTTATCGTGCGCAAATATCGGGAGCGTTATGAGTAAACATCACACCATCTCGCTCACGCCCACAGGGCAGGAACGCAAACGCCTCGTAAAGCGTTACCGCAAAGAACGCCGGTTCCGTGCCTTTGGCGTTTCCGCCATCGCGATTGCCTTTATGTTCCTCAGCGTCCTGCTCACCGCCATCGTGGCGCGCGGTAGCGGTGCCTTTGTCGAAACCAGTATTCGTTTGCCGATTACTTTTTCCGAACAGACGCTCGGCATCACTGCGCCCATTACGCCAGAGGCAATCATGGCGGCAGATTTTGACGGCGCGGTGAAGGAGGCCTTAAAGCTCCGCTTCCCCGAAGCGGGGGATGACCGCCTGCTGCGCAACCAGCTTTACGGCCTCGTCAGTAAAAATGCTGGGTTTGTGGCAGGTCAGGCTTTGAAAGAAAGGCCAGAACTGCTCGGCACCACCGCAGAGTTATGGCTACCTGCCTCTACCGATATCGACTTGCTCGCCAAGGGCACGGTTGATACGAACCTGCCGCCTGAAATGCGCCGCGTGTCTGACACGCAGCTCGGTTGGTACAGCCAGCTCAAAACCGAAGGCCGCACCAAGAAGCGCTTCAATACAACTTTCTTTTCAGAGGGTGATTCACGCGAACCCGAACAAGCGGGGATTCTGGGTGCATTCTTAGGCTCCATCTTCACCATCGCCGTGTGCATGGCGCTGGCCTTGCCGGTGGGCGTGATTACTGCCGTTTACTTAGAAGAATTCGCCCCACAAAATAAATTTACTGACATCATCGAGGTCAACATCAATAACCTTGCGGCCGTGCCTTCAATTGTGTTTGGTCTGCTCGGGCTTGCCGTATACTTGCATTTTTTCGGCCTGCCGCGTTCCAGCAGCTTGGTGGGTGGGCTAACGCTGGCGCTGATGATTCTGCCTACATTGATTATCGCCACGCGCAGTAGCCTTAAAAGCGTGCCGCCTTCCATCCGTCAGGCCGCGATGGGTGTCGGCGCATCACCCATTCAGGTCATTTTGCACCATGTGTTACCGCTCGCGATGCCGGGCATCATGACGGGCACGATTTTGGGCATCGCTCGTGCGTTGGGTGAAACCGCGCCGCTGCTGATGATTGGTATGGTGGCCTTCGTGGCCGATATTCCGTCAAACACCTCATCGCCTGCCACGGTGATGCCAGTGCAGATTTTCCTCTGGTCTGACAGCCCCGAAGCGGGCTTCCAGGAAAAAACCGCGGCGGCCATCGTGGTGCTGCTGGCGATTCTGATTGTTGCCAATGCCGGTGCGGCATGGCTGCGTAAAAAATATGAGCGTAAATGGTAGGAACAATGACAAAAGAAAAAAAACAGCCCAAAGAAAATCACCTGCGCCTTTCCGCCCAGCACGTGAATGTGTTTTATAGTGATAAACAGGCGTTATTTGATATAAACCTCGATATCCATGCCAACAGCGTTACCGCGCTGATTGGCCCTTCGGGCTGCGGCAAATCCACCTTCCTGCGCTGCCTAAACCGCATGAACGACACCATTCCCGGCTGTCGCGTAGACGGTAAAATCCTGCTCGATGGACAGGATATTTATGAAAAAAGCGTCGATGTCGTTTATCTCCGGCAAAAAATAGGCATGGTGTTTCAAAAGCCGAACCCATTCCCCAAATCCATTGCTGAAAACGTACTCTATGGCCCAAAAATCCACGGCCTCGTGAAGAAAAAAAGCGACATGGATGAGGTGGTAGAAAAAAGCCTTAGCCGCGCTGGCCTGTGGAAAGAAGTGAAGGACCGCCTGAATGAACCGGGCACGTCCCTCTCTGGCGGCCAGCAGCAGCGCCTGTGCATTGCGCGCGCCATTGCGGTAGAGCCAGAAGTGCTGCTGATGGATGAGCCCTGCAGCGCGCTCGACCCCATCGCCACCGCCATTATCGAAGAATTGATGGGCGAGCTGAAGCGCAACTTCACCATCATCATCGTCACCCACTCCATGCAGCAGGCCGCGCGCGTGTCTGACCGCACGGGCTTCTTCCACCTTGGTAAGCTGGTGGAAGTCGGCAGCACGGAAGATATCTTCACCCGCCCCAAACTCAAAGCCACGCAGGACTATATCACCGGCCGCTTTGGTTGATTTCCGGCGCGCGGGCAGCTTTTGCTTTTTTAGGCCGCAAAGCCCTGTTATAATCAGCGCTCGTTGACCTGTATGGAGCGTGAATGAGTAAAGCCCCGGTGCCCTATATTCTTGTGGTGGAAGATGACCCCGCCATTGCCACGCTGGTGCGCTATAATCTCGAAAAAGAGGGCTTTAAAGTCACCCTCTGCGGCGATGGGCAGGAAGCCGCCGACCTTTTAAAAGAAGAACACCCCGACCTGATTTTGATGGACTGGATGCTGCCCGGTTTAACCGGCGTCGACTTATGCCGCAAAATCCGCGCCAGCGATAATTTGCGCGGCGTACCCATTATTTTGCTCACCGCGCGCGGGGAAGAATCTGACCGCATCGAGGGGTTAGACAGTGGCGCCGATGACTACATCACCAAACCCTTCTCGCCCAAAGAACTTGCTGCGCGCATCCGTGCGGTGCTGCGGCGCATCCGCCCAGTGTTCTCCAGTGAGCGCTTGGAATATGCTGGCATCGTGATGGACATGGGCAGCCACAAAATCAGCTTCAGCGGCAAAGACATCATCATGGGCCCCACCGAATTCCGCCTGCTCGCCCACTTCATGGAAAGCCCAGGGCGCACCTTCTCGCGTGAGAGTTTGCTCAACACCGTGTGGGGGCAAGATATTTACGTGGAGCTCCGCACGGTGGATGTGCATATCCGCCGCCTGCGCAAAGCCTTAGAGGAATGCGATCCCACGCTTGCCGAACTCATTAAAACCGTGCGCTCCGCCGGTTATATGCTCGAAAAAAATTAGCGCTTCTTTTTTGCCGCAGGTTTTTTGGCGCGCGGTTTTTTACCACTCATGCCCAGTGTTTTAGCCAGCCATACCAGAAGCACAATGCCGGGCACGGCGGCCACAGTGCTAAAGACAAAGAACAGCGACCAACCCAGCGCCTCCACCACAAAGCCTGAGGTGGATGAAAGCAGTGTGCGCCCCGTTGCCGCCAACGACGAAAGCAGCGCATATTGCGTGGCGGTGTACTGCACATTGCACAGGCTGCTTAAGTACGCCACGAACGCCGCGCTCCCCATGCCGCTCGCCAGATTCTCTACGCTAATCGTCACGCCCAGCAGTAGCGCGTTATATCCCACCTGCGCTTGCAGCACGAACATCAGGTTCGAGGCCATTTGCAACATCGCGCATAAAAAAAGCGCACGCATCATGCCCATGCGCGCCACCAGCACGCCGCCTAAAAACACACCCAGCAGCGTCGCCGCAAGCCCATAGGTTTTCACGATGGTGGCAATTTCGGTTTTCGAAAATCCGATATCAATCAGGAATGGCCCCGTCATCATGCCCGCCAGCGCGTCACCGAATTTGAACAGCACCACGAATAGCAAAATCATCAGCCAGCCTTGGTGCTGCATGAAATTGGCAAACGGCGATATCACCGCTTCTTTCGCCCATGTCACAAATCCAGTATATGTGGTTTTCTTCACCGCGCGCTTTGGCTCACCGGCCCACAGCACCGTGAAAACACCCACCAGCATCAGCGCAGCCATCGCGGCATAGGCAAACAGCCATCCGTACAATTCCGCCATGATTAGTGCGCCCGCACCCGCCACCAGCATACCGATACGGTAGCCGAATTGTACCGCAGCGGCTCCATGCCCCTGCTCCTCCGGCGCTAAATATTCCACACGGTATGCATCCACCACAATGTCTTGGCTGGCCGAGCAAATCGCCACAATCAGCGCCCAAATTGCCGTGATTCCCGCATGCTCCGTGGGGTTCGAAAATCCAAGGCCGATAAGACTCACCATCAGCGTGAGTTGGGTTACAATCATCCACGCGCGGCGGCGCCCCAGCATCTTGCTCAAAACCGGCAGCGGCACGTGATCCATCAGCGGGGACCATAAAAATTTTAGTGTGTACGGCACGCCAATCGCGGCAAATAAACCTATCGCCGCTTTGCTCACGCCACTTTCCGCCAACCACACGGTAAGCGTAGAGGCCGTCAGCGCCAGCGGCAAACCACTGGCAAAACCCAGCAAGGCAATCACCAAAATTTTACGGGTAAGGTACAACTTGAACGCGGCAGCGGCGCGCATGGTTATAGTTTTTCCAGCAGGGTGGAAAGTTTGGTCAGCGTGCGGCCACCAAGATATTTCACCACCTCAGCCGCACTCAACGCACCCAGTCTTCCGGCCTTGTCGAGATCCATGCCGGTCACGATGCCGTAGAGCACGCCCGCAGCATATAAATCGCCCGCGCCAGTCACGTCATACACTTCATCCACCCGCTCGGCCTCAATCGAGTGCACATAGCCGCCGCGCGTGATGATATAAGAACCTTTTTCACTGCGCGTCAGCGCCACCACATCGCATTTGCCGGTAAACCAGAAAAGCTGTTTGCGCGTGTCTTTCTCACCGCTTAACGCCGCCGCTTCTTTTTCGTTTGCGAACAGAATATCGATGTGGCCTTCGTCGAGCAGTGCTAAGAATTCATCTTTATGGCGCTGCACGCAGAAGGCGTCCGACAGCGAAAAAGCCACTTTGCGGTCATGCGCGTGGGCAATTTTAATCGCTTCGCGCACAGCTTCTTTGGCCTTGGCTTCGTCCCACAGATACCCTTCGATATAGGTGATTTTGCTGTTTTTGATAATCTCGGGGTCGATATCTTCTTTCGTAATTTGCGTGCTGGCACCTAAGTAGGTCGCCATGGTGCGCTCGGCATTTTTGCCTTTGATTTTGCTTTCGCCCTCATGCGTCACGAACACCAAACACTGTGCCGTCGGCTTGCCGGAAGTAGCGGGCGGGGTGCTGTAATGCACGCCGAGGCTTTTCATATCGTGGCGGAAAATATCCCCCATCTGGTCTTTCTTCACGCGGCCGATAAACGCCGTGCTGGCGCCAAGCGAGGCAAGACCGGTGATAGTGTTGGCGGCCGAGCCGCCAGAGCATTCCGTGGCGGTACCCATTTTTTTGTAGAGCTGTTCGGCTTTTTTCTCATCCACCAACGTCATCGAGCCTTTGTGCAGGCCGTGCGTGTTCAAAAAATCATCGGTCGTATAGGCCAGAATATCTACAATTGCATTGCCGATACCCACCACATCGAACTCTTTTTTTGTCATATTCCCTGCTCTTTATTTACAATAACCGATCTCTGGCGCTACGCCCCAAGGTAGAAAATTTACCCTTACCCCGCAATCACTTATTGATAAATCGCCCGCCCGCGTCTATACATACCCTGTTTTTTACTTTGGCCATGTTTCTTTGTCACAGGTGCGCATATGAGCAATAATGGTTTGGAATTCAACAAAATCGCGGCGGGCGTATTAATCGCCGGCCTTGTTGCCATGGTGGCAGGAAAAGTGGCCGATGGCCTCTATCACCCGAAGCCGGCTGAAAAGCGTGGTTTTGAAGTCGCAGCCTTAGAAGAATCCGCCGGCGCAGGCGCTGCCGCAAAAGAACCCGTGAAGCTCGGTGCGCTCCTTGCCGCAGCAAATGCTGAAAACGGCAAAGTCATCGCAAAAAAATGCGCCACCTGCCATAGCTTTGAAAATGGCGGCGCCAACATGGTGGGCCCGAATTTGTGGGCGGTGGTGGGCGCGGCAAAGGGCGCGCATAGCGGTTTTGATTACTCTCCGGCCCTGAAAGAAAAAGGCGGCAACTGGGATTATGAGGCGCTGTATCACTTTATTTACAGCCCGAAAGGTTACGTAAAGGGTACAAAAATGGCCTTCGCCGGCATCCGCAAGCCGGAAGAAATCGCCGACCTGCTGGCCTTCCTGCGTACGCTGGGAAGCGCTGCGCCGCTGCCACCGGCTGACTTTGAAGTCGCACCGTAATTTTCCTGCTTTAAGAGTGCTATAAACCCTGCTAGCATGCCGAAGAATTTTAAATTCTATGGGTGGTGCTAATGCTTGAACTTTTAGCTGCATTTTTCTCTAATCCCGCCACGGCATGGGCGATGATTGGCGCAGGCTTCGTGCTCATTGAAGTACTCCTCATCCCCACTATGGGCTTTTTGTTTGCGGGCCTTGGTGCGCTCACGCTTTCTGGCTTTATCGCCTATGAGTTCATTGCGCCGGAAACATCCATTCTTTTACAAATTACGTATTTTTTCGGCCTTACCATGGCGTGGGCGGCTGGCCTGTGGGTACCGCTAAAACGCTGGATGAAGCAGCGCGAATCTGAGGGCTACACCGATATGATTGGCCAAACCGCCGAAGTGGAAGGCGGCAACCCGCTCGTGAAAGGCACGGCGGGCAAAGTGCGTTGGTCCGGCGCAGCAATGAACGCCATGCTGCCGAGCGATTGCCCGAAGGATAAGGTGCTGATTGGCGAAAAAGTCTACATCATCGGCAAAAAGGGCAATACGCTGTATGTCAGCCCCGTTTCCATACCGATGCCGGACGAAGAAACACTGGAAAATTACCGCAAAAAAGACAAATTCATTTAAGGGAGCACTATCATGGTAGAGATTAATTTCTTCTGGCTTGCTTTAGCTTTAGCCGCCGTTCTGGTTGTCTGGAAAGGCATCAAAATCGTGCCCCAGCAGGAAGCATGGATCGTGGAACGTCTCGGCAAATTCGACCGCAATTTGCAGCCCGGCTTACGCATTTTAGTACCGTTTGTAGAGCGCGTGGCCTACAAACATTCTTTAAAAGAAGATGCGCTCGATATTAAAGAGCAAACCGCCATCACCAAAGACAACGTCACGCTGAATATCGACGGCGTGCTCTATGTCAAAATCGTCGACCCCGTGGCATCGTCTTACGGCGTGGCCGATCCTTACTTTGCGCTTTCACAGCTCGCACAAACCACTATGCGCTCTGAAATCGGTAAACTCACCATGGACTCCACGTTTGAAGAACGCGACATGCTGAACGCCAACATCGTGCGCTCCATTAACGAAGCCGCCGTAGCATGGGGCATTCAGTGCATGCGCTATGAAATCCGCGACATCAACCCACCTACCACCGTGTTAAAGGCGATGGAATTGCAGGTGGCGGCAGAACGTCAGAAGCGTGCTTTGATTTTGGAATCCGAAGGTAAACGTCAGAGCCAAATCAACATCGCCGAAGGTCAAAAACAGGAAGTGGTGCTGGCATCTGAAGCTGCAAAAACTGATCAGATTAACCGCGCACAAGGTGAAGCCTCGGCCATTTTCGCGGTGGCAGAGGCCTCGGCCAAAGGGATTGGCGCCATCGCCACCGCCCTTCAACAAAAAGGCGGGGATGCCGCTGTGTCCATGCGCCTTGCGGAACAGTATATCGATGCCTTCCGCCAGTTAAGCCGCAGCTCAAATACCTTGGTGCTACCTGCCACGGCGAATGATGCCGCCGGTATGGTGGGTCAGGCGCTAGCTGTGTTTGAAACGATTAAGAAATCATCGGGCGCAAAGTAAGCCCTAGCTAAACGGAACCCCGCGCAGTTTATCTTCCTGCTGGGCAATTTCCTCGCGAAGCGAGGCATAGCCCTGCGCCAGTTTGCTGCCAAGCGCGATAGAGCATAAATTGCTGCGGCAGCGTTCGTCCGGATAGACCGGGTTATTTTCAGTCAGGATTCGTGCGACATCTTCTGCGGAATAGCCACGAATAGTCAGGGCACTTTTTTCCATACCGGGCACGCCGCTAAAACTCATATTGTCTGCATTGATGCCGCGCGCTTCGAGTGCGTTTTTTAGCACCACTCCCATGCTGTCGCGGCTACGCGTGTAAAGAATAATGCCTTCTGCCAATTCGGATGAAACAGCGGCAGCGGTCACCAGCCCATCCGCATACAAGTCACGTATCATCAGCGCATCGGTGCGTTGATTGCGTTCCAAAACTATTCCGCTTGGTTTTTCTATCGCCACGGGGGGTGCTCGCTTTATAAATTCGTTTATTTCCATGACCAGCTATGCTCATATAAGCCGCTGACCATAAATAGGATTATACCGCCAGATGATTAAAAAACAGTTAATGCCTATTTTTCTGATAGTTATGCTGGTTATCCTCTGCTTGGGCCGCGCTGCCAGCGCCGCCCCCCAGCATGCCATTGCCATGTGGGGCAAGCCCAAATACCCTGCCAGCTTCGCCCATTTTGACTATGTAAACCCCACCGCACCCAAAGGCGGCACGCTCCGCCAAGCGGCGATTGGCACGTTTGACAGCCTCAACCCTTACACACTTAAGGGCGCCGCCGCAGCGGGGCTAGGGCTTACCAGCGACACATTGATGGTTTCATCCAGCGACGAGGCTTTCACCGCCTATGGGCTGATTGCCGAAAGCCTTGAGCTCGCCGCAGACCGTGGTTCGGTTATTTTCAACCTGCGGCCACAGGCAAAATGGCACGATGGCTCCCCCATCACGGCAGAGGATGTTGTGTTTTCCTACCACACCATCACCACCAAAGCGCACCCGTTTTATAAAGCGTATTATCGTGAGGTCAGCAGCGCTGAGGCATTGTCCCCGCGCCGCGTGAAGTTTACTTTCACCAACCCTAAAAACCGCGAACTGCCCATTATCGTGGGGCAGCTGCCCATTCTGTCCAAAGCCTTCTGGGAGAAACGCGATTTTGAAAAATCATCGTTTGATATACCACTCGAGAATGGCGCTTACCGCATTGATGCGCTTGAAGGCGGAAAATGGATTCGCTACGCCCGCGTGAAAGATTACTGGGCGAAAGATTTGCCGGTGAATAAAGGGCGTTTTAATTTCGACACCATCCAGTTCGATTATTACCGCGATGTCACCGTCGCCATTGAGGCGTTCAAAGCGGGAGAGTTTGACCTGCGCGAAGAAAACATCGCCAAGCTCTGGGCACAAAGCTACGAAGGTCCGGCGCTCAAAAAAGGGCTGATTAAAAAAGAAGAAATTCGCCACCACAACCCCACCGGCATGCAGGGATTCGTGCTGAACACCCGCCGCAGCAAATTTGCCGACCCGCAGGTGCGAGAGGCGCTCGCTTACGCCTTTGACTTTGAGTGGGCCAATAAAAATTTATTCTTTAATGCCTACACCCGCACCTGGAGTTATTTTTCCAATTCCGAATTTGCTGCCACGGGCATGCCGGTTAAAGATGAGCTCGCGCTGCTTGAGCCTTACCGCGCGCAATTGCCATCCCGCCTTTTCACGCGTAGCTATGCCCCACCCATTACTGATGGCAGCGGCAACAACCGCGCCAATCTTTTGCGCGCCCGCAATTTGCTCAAAAAATCAGGCTGGATCGTAAAAAATGGCGCGCTGACCAATGCTGCCACGGGTGAAGTGATGACGATAGAGTTCCTGCTTTCCTCTAGCAGTTTTGAGCGCGTGATTGCGCCGATGATTAAAAATCTCGCCAAGCTCGGCATCGTGGCGCGCATGCGCACGGTGGATGGGTCGCAGTATGTGCAGCGCACCGATACGTTTGATTTCGATATCGTGGTGCATGTGTTTGGCCAAAGCAATTCCCCCGGCAATGAGCAGCTCGATTACTGGCACTCCACCAAGGCAGAGGTCGAAGGCAGCCAGAATATTGCCGGCATTAAAAATCCGGTGGTGGATGCGCTGGTAGAGCGCATCGTCAAAGCACAAAATAAGGAAGAACTCGTCGCCACCACCCGTGCACTCGACCGTGTGCTGCTATGGAATTTCTACACCATTCCCAACTGGCATGTGCGCAACTACCGCGTCGCAATGTGGGATAAGTTTGGCCGACCGGCGGTGAATCCCGATTACGACCTCGGCCTGCTGAACTGGTGGGCAGACCCTGCCAAAGAAAAGCGCCTTGCTACTGAAAAACAAGGAAAAAACTAGCCCCCATCTTCCCCCTTTAGCATGTTTTGCTTTTTAGCTAAAATTGCGGTATTATTAATTTGTTAATTATTTGGAGCATTACATGGCAGTCGTGGATGTCGGTCAGTTAAGTGCGGGCGCTGAGCACCGCATACATAACGACGCAAACCTTGAGCGTGTTGGCGCCGCGAAGCAGATGAAAGCGGGCGGTATGGTCACACAGGCTGGTGCTGGCGTCACGCAAGCTGGCTTCGGGGTAAACACGGCCGGTGTGGGTAAAAACGACTTAGGTGGCGGCGGCGGCGGCGCTCCTTCTCCGCGCAGCGCTCCTTCCCCGCAAATGGGCGGTGGTGAAGGTGGCGCACCAATGGGTGGTGGTGCAGGCCCTCGCGGCGGTCGTCAATCTGCTATGCCGAGCGATGATGGCATGAGCAATCCATCCGGCCCATCTGGCGGCGGACGCAGTGGCCCCGCAAATGACGATATGCATAATGCTTCTGGCCCATCCGGTGGCGGACGCGGTGGTGATGATTTACACAGTGGTGGCGGACGCGGTGGCGATGATGGCTTACATGGCGGTGGTGGTGGGCAAAACTCGCTCGACCCGAAAGACCTGTGGGCCGACCAGCCGTATGTGCTGCGCGATGGCAAACTCGCCATTCAAGGTCCGGGTGGCGGCAAGAACGTGCTGGAACTCGTATTCTCCAGCAGCAAAGGTAAGCAGCAGATGTATGGTGCCGATGGTAAGCCAATTGGTGCGCCGATTGGTCCTGGCCGCTAATTCCATCTCGGTTTTTAACCCTTCCTATTTTTTTGATTTTCCTGTAGCACCTAACACATGGGTGCATACATCTTAAAGCGTCTGCTTTTTATCATCCCCACCTTGCTCGGCATCATGGTGGTGAACTTTCTTATTGTTCAGGCGGCCCCTGGTGGCCCCGTGGAGCAGATGATTGCAAAAATGACCGGCAAAGGCGGTGATGTCACCGAGCGCTTCACCGGTGCAGGCGCGAGCGACACGCTCACCACTGCACGCAACATTCAGGCCGCACCCGGCACAGGCGGCAACAACAAATATCGTGGTGCGCAAGGGCTCGACCCCAAGCTGATTAAAGAAATCGAAACACTCTATGGCTTCGATAAACCCGCGCATGAGCGGTTCTTTATCATGATGAAAAATTACATGATGTTCGATTTCGGCGAGAGTTTCTTCAAAAACCAAAACGTGGTGGATTTGGTGCTCGATAAAATGCCCGTTTCCATTTCGCTTGGCCTATGGACCACGCTCCTCACTTATCTCATTTCCATTCCGCTCGGCATTAAAAAAGCGGTGAAGGACGGGACGCCGTTTGACCTCTGGAGCAGCACCGCCATCATCGTCGGTTATGCTATTCCCAGCTTTTTATTCGCGGTGCTTTTAATTGTGCTCTTCGCGGGTGGCAGCTACTGGCAGATTTTCCCCTTACGCGGATTAGTGTCCGACAATTTTGAAAGCCTCAGCCTTGCCGGAAAAATCATGGATTACGCATGGCATCTGTTCCTGCCTGTGCTGGCAATGGTGATTGGCGGGTTTGCCAGCCTCACGCTGCTGTGCAAAAATTCATTCCTTGAAGAAATCTCGAAGCAATACACCCTCACCGCGCGTGCCAAAGGATGCAGCGAGCAGCAGGTGCTCTATGGCCATATTTTCCGAAATGCGATGCTGATTGTGATTGCTGGTTTTCCGGCAGCGTTTTTATCCATCCTCTTCACCGGCTCATTGCTGATTGAAGTGATTTTCTCGCTCGATGGCTTGGGGCTTTTGGGTTTTGAAGCCGCCATTTCGCGCGACTATCCGGTCATGTTCGGCACGTTGTTTTTCTTCACGCTGCTGGGGCTTATTTTCGGCATCATCGGCGATGTGGTCTATGTGCTGGTCGACCCGCGCATCGACTTTGCCTCACGCGAGGTCTAATCCACTTAGCCCGGCTCCTGCCCGTCTGGCTTCACGATTTTATTCAGGCGTTCTTCTTCCCTGTTCAACCAGCCGAGCGCGGCTATCTCTGTACCTTTGCGCAAGACATCAAATTGACCACCCTCATTCGCCAGCCTCTTCCGCGCCTCTGTTTCCTGGCGCGCAAAGGGGTCCTCATTCAGCGGTCTGCCTGCCGCTGCATTCAGCATCGCGTTCATCAATTCTTGCATCAGCTCTTTTTCCGTGGGCGCAATCTCAATTAAAGCTCCTTCACGCACCAACGGCAGGCGCATCTCATCTTGCCGCGTGAGAAATGCTGTGTTGCTCAGCACATGCAGCACGGGCGGCAATGTAGAAAGCGCCGATTTTTGTATCTCATCCAGCGGAGTCGGCACTTCGGGGCGCACAATCATCAGCTTCACATTCTCGCCTTCGCGCAGCAACGTGCTGCTCAGCGCCTCGGGGGTTGCCACGCGCAATACCACAAGACCTGCGTCCCTTGCCATCAGGCTCACAAGCCTTTGGTTACCCTCCACCTCTTCGGGTTGGTAGAAAATCACTTTGGGGTCGTCTGAGGTTGGGCGCTGGCCTTTGGCGAGTGCCGCCATCACCATGTCTGTCATCACCTGCATGGGGTTATCCACCGCAGCATGCGGGAACACATAATCGTAGGCGCAATTTTTCGCGGGGCCGATGTTCAGGTTCGGGTCGCCCGAATCCAAGATGATGTAAATTTTTTCTGGATCCTTCACCACCAAACCGGCGCGTATATTTTCGGCAAAGCGTATGCCATTTTTGCCGCCAGGCAGGTCCACATCGGTGACCACCACGCTCACGGTGCCACCTTCGGCTTCGTGCGCTTTCATCAGGTCCCCAGCCTCTTCCGCGCTAAATGCTTTCAGCACATTAAGCCCCTTGCGGAGCAGGTGCATTTCCGTCAGCATGGCAAGTGACTCGTCGTCATTTATCACCACTACGGTATGTTGCTTCTGGTCTTGCATCGCAGCAATCCTTGCGTTACTGGTCATAAGTATAAACCCGAATGCCTTAATAAAAGGTTGATATATGCCATTTTCTCCCCTTGCCCAGCGGCGGCTTGCGGCATTCCGTGCTAATCGGCGCGGCTGGTATAGCCTTTTGATTTTCCTCGTTTTATTTGGCATTTCGCTGGGTGCGGAACTGGTCGCCAACAGCCGCCCGCTTCTCGTGATGCATCAGGGGGATTTCTATTTCCCCGCATTTAAATTTTATCCTGAAACCGCCTTCGGGGGCGATTTTGAAACCGAGGCCGATTACCGCGACCCTTACGTGGTAAAGCTGATTGAAGAGCGTGGCAAAGGTTGGATGGTCTGGCCACTCGTGCGCTACGATTATTCCACCATCAATTACGATTTACCTGTGCCCGCACCCGCACCGCCCTCGGCCGATAATTGGCTCGGCACCGACGACCAAGGGCGTGACGTCGTTGCGCGGCTGATTTATGGCTTTCGTATTTCGGTTTTATTCGGCCTCGCCCTCACGTTTTTCAGCTCCATTATCGGCATCGCGGCGGGCGCGGTGCAGGGTTATTTTGGCGGCTGGGTGGATTTGCTGTTCCAGCGCTTCATGGAAATTTGGGGCGGGCTGCCGATATTATATTTGCTCATCATTCTTGCCAGCCTTGTCGAGCCTACTTTCTGGTGGCTTTTAGGTCTCATGCTGCTCTTCAGCTGGATGAGCCTTGTGGGCGTAGTGCGCGCCGAGTTTTTAAAGGTGCGTAATTTTGAATATGTGAAAGCCGCGCGCGCGCTCGGCGTCAAAGAACATGTGATTATCACGCGCCATATTTTGCCCAATGCCATCGTCGCCGCACTCACCTTTCTGCCCTTCATTTTGAATAGCTCTATCACCACCCTCACCTCGCTCGACTTCCTTGGCCTTGGGCTTTCTTTAAACAGTCCCTCCCTTGGCGAGCTTTTGGCACAGGGAAAGGCAAATTTAAGTGCACCGTGGCTGGGTATTTCTGGGTTCATTGTTCTGGCTATGATACTGACTTTACTTATCTTTATAGGCGAAGCCGTGCGCGATGCCTTCAGCCCCCGCAAAGGCTGATTAACCAATCCTTAATCTATTTTTGCTAAAATTTTAGGCAATAAAGGGATGGGAGTTTTTATGGGCGATACTGAAAATCCAACACCACGGAACAGTGATGATAATCTCGCGGGTCTACGCGGCGATGAAACGTCTTACGCTGAACAAAATATTATCGCTCCCATTGTCGATGATAGTTTGGCACAGCTTGCCGAAAACGGCGCCGATGCGGGCGATATCACACAAGTCACCAGCATGCTGGCGGCACGCGGCGTTACCATCACGCCGCAAATTGAAGCACTGATTCGCCGCAAAATTGAAGAAGCTGAAATAAAAAAAGGGACCACGAATAAAGAGGCAGAGGCCGCCAAGAGCCCTGATGGAAAAGGCACGGGTGGTTTGGAAGATGAACTTGCCGGCATCCGCGGCAACTTTGCAGCAGAAAGCGCGGGCATGGCCGCAGAAGCACCACCGCCACCAGCAAAAGGCGCAGGGCAAGGAATGGATATGAGCTATTTCAGCCGCATGAGTGATCCAAACAAAAAGAAGTAGGTTAGCGGCGTGCTTCCAGCATACAGGAAATGCCGTCGATAAAACGCACGGGTGCGTCGGGTTTTTCTACCACCACTTTTGTGTATTTCACCCGCGGGCGGCTCATCACAATGTCCACCACAAACTGCGTGAGTTTTTCAATCAGGTTGAATTCCGTCGCCGGTACTTTTTCGATAATTTCTTCCACCAGTTTCTGGTAGTCCACCGCAAAATCCACCACGTCTTTGGCCACCGCTTCCTTTTCATCAATTTCAAACGTGATGTGAATAATCACACGCTGCTTCTGCGTGCGCTCCTCCGGCCAGAAGCCGAGAATTGTTTCAAGCCTTAGGCCGTGGATACTAATTTGCGCCATCGCTTAACCCCTACACTAATTGCTCGCCACTATCGGCGAAAATACATTGCCCCGTCAGCGTGCTTGCAGCAAGCAGTAACACCGCATCGGCTATTTCTTCGAACGTCACCAGCTGCTGCATCGGCAAGCGCTGCCGCTTCGCTTTAAGGTAGGCTGCACTTACTTCTTTGCTTTGCCCTGTTGTCCCGGGCGCTACCGCATTCACGCGGATATGCGGCGCCAATTCGCGGGCAGCCATACGGGTAAAATGAAACAATGTTTTTTTAGAGAGTAGGTACGCAAAATAGCTTTCCGTATCTTTCGTTACATACGTATCGAGAATATTAATCACCTGCCCTTTTTTGGCGTGCTTTGCAAAAGCCTGTGTCAGAAAAAATGGTGCCTTGAAGTTAATCGCCATATGGCGGTCGAATCGGTCTTCGCTGGTTTCCATCATGCTGCTGCGCTCAAATATTGAGGCGCTGTTGATGAGAAAATCAAGCGCCGGAAAATCTTTCTTCACACGCGCCACGAGCGGCATATAGTGTTTCGGCTGCGCGAGGTCTGCCTTATACAGTCGACAGCGCACGCCACGCTTTTCTACATCTTGTTTGGTTTTCTCTGCCGCCTTGGCCGACGTATTGTAGTGCAGCGCAACGTCATACCCCTCCGCCGCCAACCGCAGCGCCAGCGTGCGCCCAAGGCGCACCGCACCGCCGGTAATCAAGACAGCAGGGGCTTTTTTCTTAACGCGTGTGCTTTTTTTTCTTCGCATTGTTTTTTGCTTTTTTTCCTACTGTATTTAAATAAGACGACTCTTGCCACGGAAAAGGGTACCGGAAAACAAGGTGGGTCGCCGCCAAACAGAATGCCGCTAAAACTAACCCACCCACTGCATCATGTGCATAATGCCAGCCCAGTATAACCGTTGATGAGACGGCGACTATGTTCCACGGCAACGTATAAAAGAGCGTTCTTCGGTCATGAATTGCCAACCAATACATAATGGCCAGCACCATACCCACATGCAAGCTTGGCATGGCCGAAACCCCACCCAGAAGAAGGCCGCTCTGATCTGACACGGCGGGGTCTTGGTCCATCACTCTAAGCACCAGATTTATCGCCACCGCTGAAAATGTTCCGTCAATATGCGTAAAGTATCCGGGCTTATAAAGAGCCGGGCCCATAACGGGGTTTAAAAGACCAAACAGCCTCCCAACATAAAAAACAAAAATGTAGCAGCAAAGAAGTGGCAGAAGTGTGCTCATGCGTCGCGTCAGCCCAATAAGGAAAACGGCCGCCAACATCGAAAGACCCCAGCATGTGTTATACACAACATCCCATACCCATGGATTTGGATCCCACAACTTTATTGCCTCCATCAAAGTGGTTTCGCGTTCCCAAAACCAGGAATCCTTCCACTGCATGATGCCCTGTTTAATCAGATAAATACTAATGAGCATTACGTTTGACGTTTGCAGCGTCCAGTAGGCTGTGAACAGCATCCAGATGTGGGGCCACGCACCCAACTTAAACACGCTGTACCGCCGCCAAAGCTCGCGGGCATCTTCCTTGGATTTTGAAAAGCTTCTGATAATCCCCGTCAAAAGAAGCGCCACGTCCCACACATAGGTGATAGAAATCGTATTAATCAGAACAACAAAAAGTAAGGGCAGTGTATCCTTGTACCACCAGTGGAATGGTGCATTGAAATATAGGGAAATAAGATAGGTCGCTAACGAACAACCAAAGCCTACCGCTGAAATGATGAGCGCGCCTTTTAGGCCTTCCTTGTTTGATATCGCTGCCATAAATAGATTCCGGTTGATTTTTACCTTATTTCCCTTTACGCAAGCAAGTACTAAAGCGTCGAAAGATTTTATCTTTTGAGACGTTTTTTCACCATCTGGGGGGTCTTAAATCGCGTGCGCATCTGTTTCCTAGCTCTTGTGGCACTTAGTGTTTTAAACCTTTCGGCTTGCGCGCTGGCATTGCTTGGTGGTGCGGGTGCGGGTGGCTATTATGTGGGCAAAGATGAGCGCACCGCCGGCACGATTGTGGATGACGCCACCATCACCGGCGCCATTAAGTCCAAAATGGTCACGGACGGTACCGTGCGGGCGCTTGATTTTAACGTAGATACCTATCGTGGTGTTGTCACCCTGTATGGCAGCGTACCTTCGTATGCTGAAGCACAAAAGGCGGTAACACTGGCGCAAAGCGTGGAAGGGGTACGCAGCGTCATTTCTAAAATCACGGTGGTTCCAAACCCTTAAAACCTACTTAATCTTTAAACTTACTAAATGGAGACTACTTAATGAAAAAATTCCTTATTGCTCTGTTCGCTCTGATGATCGTTGTTGCTCCTGTTGCCTCTATGGCAAAACCAGCTCAGGCTGAAGCTGCCAAAGCTGAAGGCCAGGCAAAAGCAGAAGCCGCTAAAGAAGAAGGCAAAGCCAAAGGCGAAGCCGCTTCTGAAGAAGCAAAAGCTGAAGGCGCTGCTGAAGAAGGCACGGAAGAAGGCAAAACTGAACCTGCTGCTGGCGAAAAAGCCGAAGGCAAGAAGCCAGAAGCTTCCAAGAAAGCCGCTCAGTAATATTCTGAGTTCTTTCGAAAGAAAAAGGGCCAGCACTTGCTGGCCCTTTTTTATGGCGGGTCTTATTAAACCGAAAAATCCTTCAGCACACCTCAAACCATCGCAGGCCGTGCTAAAATGTTTTCGTGAATGGGGGGAAAGAAATGGTGAGCCCGGCGGGATTCGAACCTGCGACCCCCTGATTAAAAGTCAGATGCTCTACCGGCTGAGCTACGGGCTCACGAAAAATAGACTCCGGCTTATAAACTACCATCCTCTGGCTTGCAAGCACTAATCCGCGGGTGTTTTCAAAGCCCTAACTTACCTGACCCTTGTTTTTTACCATCACGCCCGCCTAATGCTTGGTTTATTCCCCAAGGTGCGCTAGCATCAGCCTGCTTAAAACAAAGGGTGCTGATGGAAAAAAACGCGCTCATCATTGATAATCTTTCTGTTGTTTTTCAACGGTCTGGCGGCAGCCCCGCCACCGTTGTCTCGCAGCTTTCCTTAAGTATTCCGAAGGGCAAAATTACCGCGCTGGTGGGCGAGTCCGGCAGCGGAAAATCCGTCACCGCACTTTCCATTTTAAAACTACTGCCTTACCCGCAGGCCTCGCACCCTTCGGGGCGCATTCTGTTTGAGGGCAAAAATTTGCTCTCCTTAAGTGAGCACGAGCTGCGTAGCATCCGCGGCCGCAAAATCGCCATGATTTTCCAGGAGCCGCAAACGGCGCTAAACCCACTCCACACTATCGGCAAGCAGCTGGCGGAGGCCATTCGCCTGCACCAGAACTGGCCGGAGAGTAAAATTGAATGGCGCATCCACGAGCTGATGGGGCTGGTGGGGCTGGATGGTTTAAAACATCGCCTCGGCGCCTACCCGCATGAACTTTCCGGCGGGCAGCGCCAGCGCGTGATGATTGCAATGGCGCTTTCTAACAACCCCGACATTCTGATTGCCGATGAACCCACCACCGCGCTCGATGTCACCATTCAAGCGCAGATTTTAGCGCTGTTAAAAAAACTGCAAAAAGAACTCGGCATGAGCGTGCTGATGATTACGCACGATTTAAATCTGGTCAAAAAAATGGCCGATCATGTCGCGGTCATGAAGTCTGGAAAAATCGTGGAAAAAGGCACCACCACACAGGTCTTCGGCAAACCGCGCCATGCCTATACTAAAACTCTTATTCACAGCACGCCCTCGGGCAAGCCACCTGCGCTCAGCGGCAATGCCAAGCCCCTCACGGTGGTAGAAAATCTCTCCGTCCGCTTTCCGGTGAAGAAGGGGTTTTTTGGCCGCCCCTCGTCCTATGTAAATGCCGTGCAGAATGCCGGTTTCCGTTTGCGTGCGGGTGAAACGATTGGGCTGGTGGGCGAATCTGGCAGCGGCAAAACATCGCTCGCCATGGCCGTGCTGCGTTTGATTAAATCCGAAGGCTCTATCCGTTTTGAAGGGCAAGAATTGCAGCAGCTCCGTTATCGCGACACGCGTGCGCTCCGGCGGCAGATGCAGCTGGTGTTCCAAGACCCCTTCGCCAGCCTTAACCCGCGCCTCACCATCGCAGAAACGATTGCCGAGGGCTTAAAGGCCCACAATATCGGCACACCGGCAGAACAAATGACCGCCATTGATGCCGTGCTGCGCGATGTGGGTTTAGAGCCTTCGGTGAAATATCGCTACCCACATGAATTTTCCGGTGGGCAGCGCCAGCGCATCGCCATTGCGCGCGCGCTGGTGTTAAAACCCAAACTCATGGTGCTGGATGAGCCCACCAGTGCGCTTGATATTTCCACGCAGGGTGAAATTTTAGCGCTGCTAAAGAAGTTGCAGAAAAACTATAAGCTTTCGTATCTGTTCATCAGCCATGACTTGCGCGTGATTAATGCCATGAGCCATCATATTCTGGTGATGAAAGACGGCAAAATCGTCGAGACCGGCAGCACCGCCTCGGTCATCAAAAAACCCAAAAGCCCCTACACCCGCGCGCTGCTTGATGCGGCGCTGAACCTGAAAGCGCACTAACGGAAAAACAGCCGTGAGCCAGCCGCGCACGGCTGCGCCTCATAGCGAGGATACCAATCCGAGCTGGAGGCAATTTTCTCTAAATATGAATCGGGCGCTTATCGACTGCGAGCGCGGCTTCCTTCACCGCCTCATTCAGGTCAGGGTGCGAATGGCAGGTGCGGGCGATATCTTCGCTCGAAGCCTTAAATTCCATCGCCACCGCTACTTCGGCAATAATGGTGCCGGCCTGCGGGCCGATGATGTGCACGCCCAGCACCTCATCGGTTTTCTCATCGGCGAGGATTTTCACAAAGCCTTCCGTTTTGCCCACCGCGCGCGCGCGGCTATTCGCCATGAAGGGGAATTTACCCACTTTGTATGCACGGGATTCTTTCTTCAGCGTCTCTTCGGTTTTGCCGATGGTCGCCACTTCGGGGTAGGTATAAATCACCGCCGGAACGAGGTTGTAGTTCACGTGGCTCTTCTGCCCCGCAATGCCTTCCACGCAGGCCACACCGTCTTCTTCTGCTTTATGTGCCAGCATCGGGCCGGGAATCACATCCCCAATCGCGTAGATGCCATCCACGTTCGTTTTAAAGTGGCTGTCCACCAGAATGCGGCCACGCTCATCCAGCTTCACGCCGGATTCTTTGAGACCCAGATTTTCCGTGTATGGCTTGCGGCCAATCGCCACCAGCACCACGTCTGCTTTCAACGTTTCCGCTTTACCGCCATCTTTCGGCTCACAGGTTAGCGTCACGGTTTTGCCGTCCGACTTCGCGCCCGTTACTTTGGTGGAAAGCTTGAACTTGATGCCTTGTTTTTCCAGCAGCTTCTGGAATTGGCGCGACACTTCCATGTCCTGCCCTGGGGTAATGTGATCCATGAATTCAATCACAGTCACGTCTGCGCCCAAGCGGCGCCACACGGAACCAAGCTCAAGGCCGATGACGCCGCCGCCAATCACAATCATTGTCTTTGGTACTTCTGGCAGATTCAGTGCGCCCGTAGAGGACACAATGCGTTTTTCATCAATTTCAATACCGGGGAGCTTCACCACTTCTGAGCCGGTGGCGATGATAATGTGTTTCGCTTTAATCGATTCCGGCGTGCCGCCTTTTTCAACTGGTTTCACAGCGACTTCGCCTTTGCCAAGCACCACACCGTGGCCTTTGTAGTAGGTCACTTTATTTTTTTTGAACAGGCCTTCAATGCCCGTGGTGAGGTTTTTCACAACATCGTCTTTGCGGGCGAGCATGGTTTTTAAATTCAGCTTCAGGCCAGAGAATTCTACGCCATGGTCTTTACCATGTTGCGCGGCTTCTTCGTATATTTCAGAAGAATGCAGCAGCGCTTTAGAGGGGATGCAGCCCACATTGAGGCAGGTGCCGCCAAGCGCGCCGCGTTTTTCCACGCAGGCGGTTTTAAAGCCCAGCTGGCTGGCACGAATCGCCGCCACATACCCACCGGGGCCACCACCAATCACCACTACATCAAATTGCTCTGCCATGTTTTTCTCCTAACTAAAGTTCTATCTGTTTAAAGTTCTATCGAAGGTTTTGCGGTGCCGTGTGGCGGTATTTCCTTATCGCGCGATAACACGCTTATTCGACCTGAACCACGCACTGGCACGCTGCTCAGTTCCGAAAATTCAACATGCACTGACGTTACCATTTGCCTGTCGCCCAATTCTTCGGCAAGCCATGCGATATAGGTCAGCGGTGCAACACAATCCAGCGTCCGCATACTGCGCGATGAAACCCTGTATTGGCGAAACATCCCTTCGAGTGTTTCGGCAGCCGCAACCCTATCCAATTCTGCGTAACTCAAATCCGGATTCAAGTATTTGGCAATTAGCTCCAGCTTCACCGCCTCACGTTTTTCAGCAGCAATGGGCTGCTTTGAAACAGGCGTATCCATGCTTGCTTACACTTCCAGCAGCAGGCGCTGCGGGTCTTCCATGTATTGCTTGATGCGCACGAGGAACGTCACGGCTTCCTTGCCGTCGATGATACGGTGGTCATAGGAGAGTGCGAGATACATCACGGGGCGCGCTTCAATTTTACCATCGGCCAGCACCACGGGGCGCTGCACGATGTTGTGCAAACCAAGAATCGCGCTCTGTGGTGGGTTGATAATCGGCGTCGAGAGCATCGAGCCATAAATACCGCCATTGGTGATGGAGAACGTGCCACCCGTCAAATCGTTCATCGACAATTTGCCGTCACGCGCCTTTTTCGCCATGTTGATGATTTCTTTTTCGATTTCAGCGAAAGAAAGCCTGTCAGCATTGCGCACAATCGGCACCACAAGGCCCTGTTCAGTGCCCACAGCCATACCGATATCGTAATGGTTTTTATACACGATTTCATCGCCATCAATCGCTGCATTCACCGCTGCAATTTCTTTCAGCGCAGCCACAGCGGCTTTGGTGAAGAAGCTCATGAAGCCCAGTTTCACGCCATGCTTTTTCAGGAAGTCATCCTGAATATTTTTGCGGAGCGCCATCACGTTGGTCATGTCCACTTCATTGAACGTGGTCAGAATGGCCGCCGTGTTTTGCGATTCCTTCAAGCGGCGCGCAATCGTCTGGCGCAGCTTGGTCATTTTCACGCGCTCTTCGCGTGGGTAGGCAGAACCCGCATCGCTTGCCGCAGGCGCACTACCGGCAGAAAGCACATCGCCTTTGGTGATGCGGCCGTCTTTGCCTGTGCCGGAAATAGAAGCAGGGTTCACGCCTTTTTCATCGGCCAGCTTGCGGGCCGCGGGGCCGGAACGGTCAAGCGGGCTGGCGCTCGCTGCCACCGGGGCAGGGGCAGCCGCCTTTGGGGCCGCAGCCGCCGGAGCGGGCGCAGACACAGTGCCTTTGCCGCTTTCGTCAATCATGCCTAAAAGCGCGCCCACGGTCACCGTGTCGCCTTCTTTGGCTTTGATTTCTTTGAGCACGCCGCTGGCAAGCGCGTTCACTTCCAGCGTCACTTTGTCGGTTTCAAGCTCCACGAGCAGGTCGTCTTTATTCACGGCCTCGCCCTGTTTTTTAAACCATTTGGCGACGGTGGCTTCGCTCACCGATTCACCTAACGAGGGCACTTCAATTTTTGAAACAGACATATAGCTTGCCTTTCATTTTACCAATTGGGGGGTTTACGCTTTTTTCTTTTTTTCGCCGCTGGCTGCGTTGACAAGGTCAAGCGCCTCACCAATCAGTCGCTGCTGTTGTTCGTTGTGGATTTTGAGGTAGCCCGTAGCAGGTGATGCCGCAGACACACGACCCGCATACACAGGGCGCGTTACCTTATGGCCACCATTGATCAATGCCTCTTCCAGCAGTGGGTTCACAAAGAACCAGCTGCCCATGTTCTTTGGCTCTTCTTGGCACCACACCACATCGGCACCTTTGTAGCGCTTCATGACCTCAATCACGTCCTCTTCGGGGAACGGATAGAGCTGCTCAAGGCGCACAATCGCGATATCTTTAATGCCAGCCTGTTCGCGTGCATCCAAAATGTCGTAGTACACTTTGCCGCTGCAGAACACCACGCGGCGCACTTTTGCATCCGCCACCAGCGTTTCGGTTTCAGGAATCACGCGCTTGAAGCTTGTGCCGGGCGCAAAGTCTTTCAGCGCAGACTGCGCACGTTTATGGCGCAACAGCGATTTCGGCGTCATGATCACCAGTGGCTTGCGGAAGTTCCGCACCACTTGACGGCGCAGCGCGTGGAAATAGTTCGCGGGCGTTGTGCAGTTCATCACCTGAATATTATCTTCCGCACAGGCTTGCAGGAAGCGTTCCATGCGCGCCGAACTGTGCTCTGGCCCTTGGCCTTCAAAGCCGTGCGGCAGCAGCATCACAAGGCCGCTCATACGGAGCCACTTGGTTTCGCCCGAGGTAATAAACTGGTCGATAATCACCTGCGCACCGTTCACGAAGTCACCGAACTGCGCTTCCCACAATGTCAGGCTGTTCGGTTCGGCAATCGAGTAGCCATATTCAAAACCCAGCACAGCAAATTCCGAAAGGTTTGAATCAATCACTTCCAGTTTTGCCTGCTTGTCGCTTAAATGATTCAGCGGGAAATAACGCGTGTCGTTATTCTGGTCCGTCAGCCCCGCATGGCGGTGACTGAACGTACCGCGCACCACATCTTGGCCTGAGAAACGCACCGGAATGCCCGCATGCAGCAGCGAGCCAAATGCCAGCGCTTCGCCCGTGGCCCAGTCAAAACCCTCGCCGGTTTCAAACATTTTGGCTTTGGCTTCGAGCAAGCGTTCGATTTTTTTGTTCAGTTCAATGCCTTCTGGTTTTGTAGAAAGCGCTTTGCCGATGGTTTTCAGCGTCTTCACATCCACGCCCGTATCCACCTGCACTTTGGAGCTCAGTTTTGGCTTTTCAAAACCCTTCCATTTGCCTTCCAGCCAGTCTGCTTTATTCGGTTTATATTTTTTCGCGGCATCGAATTCTTTTTCCAAATAATCGTGCCATTCTTTTTTCAGTGCACCGAATTCCGCTTCCGTCAGCGTGCCTTCGCTCACCAGCTTTTTGGCATACACATCGCGCGGGGTCAGGTGCTCGTTAATTTTGGTATACATCACCGGCTGGGTGAAGAACGGTTCATCCCCTTCGTTGTGACCGTGGCGGCGGTAGCAGAAAATATCCAGCACCACGTCCTTTTTAAACTTCTGACGATATTCGGTGATGATACGGCTGGCATGAATCACCGCCTCAGGGTCGTCACCATTCACGTGCAGAATCGGGGACTGCACCATTTTCGCTACGTCGGTCGGGTATGGTGACTTGCGCGCGTTTTTTGGGCTCGTCGTAAAACCAATCTGGTTGTTCACGATAATATGCACCGTACCGCCGATGGTGTAACCCACCAGTTCGGAAAGTGCGAGCGTTTCTGCCACCACACCTTGGCCGGCAAAGGCCGCGTCACCGTGAATCAGAATCGCCATGACTTTTTTGCGTTCCGCATCTTTGCGCTGTTCTTGCTTCGCGCGGGCGCGGCCCATCACCACAGGGTTCACCGCCTCAAGGTGCGAGGGGTTTGGGTTCAGCGTCAGGTGCACGCTGCGGCTGCCCACAGAGCGGTCTGAACTGGTGCCCATGTGATATTTCACGTCGCCCGATGCTTCAATGTCATCCGGCGTGGATTTTGTACCTTGGAATTCCGACAGCATCGCGTAGTAAGGCTTGCCCATGAATGCGGTCAGCACGTTCAGGCGGCCGCGATGCGGCATGCCGAGCACGATTTCTTCCACACCCAGATTCGCGCCCACCTCAAGCACGGTTTCGAGTGCCGGAATCAGCGTTTCCGCGCCTTCAATCGAAAAGCGTTTGGTACCGGGGAATTTGATGTGCAGGAACTGTTCAAAACCCTCAACCTGAATGATGTTCTTCAGCAATTTGATTTTTTCATCGCGCGACAAAACGGGAATCGAGCGCGTGGATTCCATCTGCGCTTCGAGCCATTCTTTTTGCTCGAGGCTTTGAATGTGCATGTATTCAATACCGATATTGCGGCTATAGGTCTGGCGCAGCGCTTCAATAATCTGGCGCAAGCTGGCAGACTCCATCCCCAGCCATCCGCCGATGAAAATCTGGCGGTCCATATCCGCATCGGTAAAGCCATAATGCTCATGCGCCAATTCGGGGTGACTTTCGCGCACCTCAATGCCCAGCGGGTCAAGCTGTGCGAGCAGGTGGCCGCGCACGCGGTAGGCGCGAATCAGCATGTGTGCGCGGATGGCATCGCTCGATGCATCCTTGCGCTCGCCGGTCATGTCGCTGGTGCGGCGACCAGAGCGTTTGGGGTGACGCTTTTCGGTAATCGGCGCCTTGTAACCCACGATGCGGTTTTTCTGGCGGTTCCAGGTTGGGCCCTCAAAGTCGTGCTCAATATTGGCGACGTTGTCACCGATATTGCTGAAAAATGCCTGCCAGCTGGCATCGACCGAATTCGGGTCGCGCAGATAGCGTTCATACACCTCTGCGATATACACGCTGTTCGCGCCATAAGCATAGGTGGTGTTTTTCAGATTCTCAGACATACGTCACTCGCTGTTAGACCGTGAAATTTAAACTCGAAAATGAATGCCTTAATTACGCTGATTTCAGCAATGCAGCCATCGTGCGGCCCATTTCCGATGGGCTGTCTGTCACGCGGATGCCGGCCGATTTCATGGCTTCGATTTTGTCTTCCGCACCACCTTTGCCACCGGCGACGATAGCACCGGCATGACCCATGCGGCGACCTGGGGGAGCCGTACGGCCCGCAATAAACCCAACCACTGGCTTCTTCACTTTGGAAGATTTCAAGAAAGCGGCGGCTTCTTCTTCCGCGCTGCCACCGATTTCACCAATCATCACGATGGCTTCGGTTTCAGGGTCTTTCAAAAACAGGTCGAGGCAGTCGATAAAGTTTGTGCCATTCACTGGATCGCCACCGATGCCGATGCACGTGCTCTGGCCGAAGCCCACGTCGCTCGTTTGTTTCACGGCTTCATAGGTAAGCGTGCCGGAGCGCGACACGATACCGATTTTGCCTTTTTTATGGATGTGGCCAGGCATGATGCCGATTTTGCATTCACCGGGCGTAATCACGCCGGGGCAGTTTGGCCCAATCAGGCGCGTGTTTGAGCCGCTTAAGGCCTTTTTCACCTTCACCATGTCAAGCACCGGGATGCCTTCGGTGATGCACACCACGAGCTCCACGCGCGCATCAATCGCCTCGATGATGGCGTCTGCCGCGAATGGGGGCGGAACATAAATCACGCTAGCCGTTGCGCCGGTTTTTTTCACGGCTTCGTCCACCGTGTCAAATACGGGCAGGTTCAGGTGCTTCGTGCCACCTTTGCCGGGCGTTACGCCGCCGACCATTTTCGTGCCATAGGCCGCAGCCTGTTCGCTGTGGAACGTGCCTTGCGCACCGGTGAAGCCTTGGCAAATCACCTTGGTATTTTTGTTAACGAGCACTGCCATTCGTGGTCTCCTCTTTACTTTTCGGGCCGTAACCCTTGTTTTTTGAATCAAAAAATTTGTTCAGTTCTTCTTCCGTACATCCGGCGCTGTAATAATCTACATAGCCAACGTTTAATTCTTCCTGCAGGCGGCGGCCCGTTTCTTCGTCTACATCGGCCGTACGCTGAAGATCTTCATTGCTGAAAATCTTCTCCGCTTTTTCGCTGCAGCTTTCATTTGCAAGCGCGCCCCATGCAGCCACCGTTGCCGCTGCAAGCGCTGCCACCAAAAACGTAAGCGACTTTGTTTTCATTAGGCTGCTGCTGCTTTTTTCACGGCTTCCACCGCTTTTTTCGCTGCATCACCTAAATCATCTGCTGAAATAATCGTGAGACCGGATTTTTTCAGAATCTCTTTACCAGCTTCCACGTTCGTACCTTCTAAGCGCACCACCAGTGGCACGGAAAGTTTCACGTCACGCGCAGCGGCAATCACACCTTCAGCAATAATATCGCAGCGCATAATGCCGCCAAAAATATTAACCAAAATGCCCTTCACATTCTTGTCGGATAGAATAATTTTAAACGCTTCCGTTACTTTTTCACGGGTGGCACCACCGCCCACGTCCAAAAAGTTTGCAGGCTCTGCACCATAGAGTTTAATGATGTCCATCGTGGCCATCGCAAGGCCGGCGCCGTTCACCATGCAGCCAATCGTGCCGTCCATTTTCACGTAGTTCAGGCCCTGTTCGCTGGCGCGTGCCTCGAGGGGCTCTTCTTCGTCTTTGTCGCGCAGTTCCATCAGGTCAGGATGGCGGAACAGTGCATTGTCGTCGAAGTTGAATTTCGCATCGAGCGCGATGAAGTCACCGGCTTCGGTTTCCACCAGCGGGTTGATTTCGAGCTGGCTGGCATCCGTTTCGGTGAATGCACGATAGAGTGCGAACACAAATTTTGTGAAGCCTTTTACTTTTTCGCCGGAAAGGCCGATGCCATAGGCGAGTTTGCGCGCGTGGCAGCCCTGAATGCCCGTAGCAGGGTCAATCGCAGCGGTGATAATTTTTTCTGGGTGCTTTGCGGCTACTTCTTCAATTTCCACACCACCTTCGGCGCTCGCCATGAAGGTCACTTTCGACGTGGCGCGGTCTACCACCACCGAAAGGTAATATTCTTTGGCAATTTTAGAACCGTCTTCAATATATACGCGCTTTACTTCTTTGCCTTCGGGACCGGTCTGGTGCGTCACCAGCGTCATGCCGAGCAGTTTTTTCGCGTTTTCTTTTACATCAGCAATGGATTTTACCACTTTCACGCCGCCCGCTTTACCGCGGCCACCTGCGTGAATCTGCGCCTTCACCACCCACACCGGGCCAGGAAGCTTCTTCGCTGCCGCTTCGGCTTCATCCGCCGTAAACGCTACAAAGCCTTTTGGTACGGGTACATTGTATTTCGCCAGCACCTGTTTGGCTTGATATTCATGAATGTTCATCGGCTTGACCCTTCTTTGATATTCTTTAATGCGCCCTACGACTTAAAACAGCAGGGGCTGCTTATATAGCGCCGCTTTATTCCCCCGCGCAAGCGGCAGGCGCTTAAAAACATGCCTTTTTGCCTTGATGGGTGTGGGAAGGCCACAAGGGTGGCCGCTAAAAATGGCAGAAATGCTGGGGCCTTACTTATTTACACCATTTTGGTGTTGCTACTCTACTTCGTTTGGCCCGCGCGGGCGGTCACCAAAATTGGTCCGCCAGCCGCCACGCTCCTTTATGGTTCCAGAGTCCGGCTTTGCTGCAGCGGAGGCTTCATTCACTTGGCCCACCACTTCGGTGATTTCCTTGCGTATCTTAGGGTCTGCGAGCACAAGCGCCATTACGGCCTCACGGAACGCCTCAGGGTCACGCGCGGCAAGTGCGGCCACAGCATCATCCATCTTCACCTTGCCGAGGAATTCGTCCACTGCCTTACCCACGTGCTGGCTTTTCCGCATCGCACGGCTCTTCAGCGCCCACTCCTGCGCCTTGTTTACATCCACATCTTCAATGGGGATCACCAGCGTAGACTCCACATGCGCACCGCCAAGTTGACCAACCTTTGCCAATTTACCCAGTGTGGCAAACTGGCTTTGGCCTTCTTCTTTTCGGTCTACAATAATACGCACATTCTCGCGGTTTTTTTCATCAACGATTCCCTTACTCACCAATTCGGCGCGGAAGGCATCCAGCGTGGCCTGTGAATCCATGCGCAGCGGAAGGTTGCCGCCATCAAGGGCAATGCTGCCCATAAAATCGTCATCGGTCACACGCCTCGGGTCGAGCCTTACATGGGTGGTGGTAATAAAATAGCCCTCAGCCGGAACGGCGACAAACTTACCGCCCATTGGCGCGTCAAACTTTATCTCGGAAAGGTGGCGCGCCGTGCGGCGCTCCGGTGTTTCATTTCCTCTATCCACTGGCATAAATCTCCCCGCGCATGTGAGCGTTTCTCTCTACAGTTGAGTATAATGGGACTGTCTTAAAAAACCGTTAAGGCAATAAATGGCTTTTTATCAGTGGGTTATTCCTGAAGCGTCACCAGCAAGGCGGAAAACTCGTCAAAGCGGGAATATTGACTCTTTTCCTCGGGAATGAACGTCCCTCCGCCGGCGCCACCCACCAGCACGGTTTCAGGCAGCAACGCACTTAAAAACAGCTGCGCCTCTTCTTCGCTTTGTACGCCATACGCCATTTTGCGGGCGGCGGTAGAAATAACAATCGCCAGCCTGTCACCCTTGGTGCGCGCCAATTGCAGCGGTTTCGCGTTTAATTCTTTCTTCTCTTTCGGCAGCGCCACTTCGCTGGGCGCGGCATACATCAGCTGCACCACCCTGCCTGCCTGCACGCTGCCACCCAGTGTCAGGCTTTGCTTACCCTCATTTACCGCCACGACAGTGCGCAGCATCCCATAATTCTGGTGTTCTTTTTGTCGCACGAACAGCGGGAAGCGTAAACGCTGCTCTTCGTCATTATAGGCGTCACCTTTCAGATATTTCCGGTAGGTTTCCAGCGCGGGCCGGCCATCGAGCTCCTGCAACTCGCGGCCCTCTGCCTTTGTTACCATATGTTCTGCGCCATAGGGCGCGCAACCATGCACCGAGGCGCTGCGCATAGCAAGGGCCTTGCCATAAAAACCGATCGCAGCAATTTTCCCCTGACCTGGGTTTTCATCTGCACCCGCCTGCGTGTGCAGCACACCAAGGCCCGCCGAAGAGGTCAGCCCCCACACGTGCACTTTAGGGCCCACTTCCTGTGAAAGCGTGGCGGCCAGCGCCGCCGCATCGGGCACCAGGCTATCGGCCACTAAAAGCACGCTGTTTAAATCCTCTGCTGCCAGCTGGCGGCCCATGAATTTTCCGGTGTCATACGATTGCTTGGCTTCGGCAATATCGGCGCGCACCAGTCGCAGCTGCGTGTCTTTAAAGCGAATCGCCACCGCACTTACCGCGCCTTCATAGTGCTGGCGCGCGGCCAACTGCGCAGCCGTGGATGCTCCAATTACATGGGCGTAAGGGTAACGATGGGCGAGCTCTTTATAAATCGCATGGCGTTCCAGCATTTCGGGCGCTGCAAAATAGATCACCAGCTGAGCATCCTGCGGGCGCTCAATCACATCGGCGGGGGCACCATCCACAATGGCCTGCCACCCGCCCTGTTCGGTATAGAGCAACTGCTGCACGTCCATGGCACGCCCTTCCCGCTTGTCGCTTGTTTACCCCTTAGGCGTATTACAGTTTAATCGCCTGCGTCAGGCCTTTTACAGCATCGACAGACTTATCAAACGCGGCTTTTTCATCTTTAGAAAGAGCGATTTCCACCACTTTTTCTACACCGTCTTTGCCAATCACGCAGGGCACACCCACATACATGTCCTTCACGCCATATTCACCATTCAGGTGTGCGGCGCACGGCAGAATGCGGCGCTTGTTGTACAGATAGGCTTCGGCCATACGGATGGCGCTCGCTGCAGGCGCATAAAACGCCGAACCGGTTTTCAAAAGACCTACGATTTCCGCACCGCCATCGCGCGTACGCTGCACGATTTTATCGAGCGCGTCCTGCTTCAGCCAACCCATCTTCACGAATTCCGGCAGTGGAATACCGGAAATGGTGGTGTAATTCACAATCGGCACCATCGTATCGCCGTGGCCGCCAAGCACGAATGCATTGATATCGGAAATAGAGACATTCAGCGCCTCAGCAAGGAAGTATGAAAAGCGGGATGAATCCAGCACGCCTGCCATACCCACCACTTTATTTGCGGGCAGGCCGGAAACTTTCTGCATCACCCACACCATCGCATCTAAGGGGTTGGTGATTACAATCACGAAAGCTTTGGGTGCATATTTTTTAATGTTTTCACCCACCGTTTTGATGATGCTGGTGTTGATGTTCAGCAAATCATCACGGCTCATGCCAGGCTTTCTGGGCACGCCTGCGGTCACGATAATCACATCCGCGCCTTCAATGTCTTTATAATCATTCGTGCCTTTCAGGTGCACGTCGCAACCATCCACGGCCGAGCTTTGCGAAATGTCCAGTGCCTTGCCCTGCGGCAAGCCTTCAGAAATATCAAACAGCACGACATCGCCGAGGTTTTTGAGTTCAATCAGGTGGGCGAGCGTGCCGCCAATCATCCCTGCGCCGATCAATGCAATTTTCTTCCTGCCTGCCATGGTGTAAGCCCTTTATTTCTATGTTTCTTGCGCCACTTTTAAAGCGCCGGAACTAAAATAGGCCAAGCCGCACAAAAAAGAAAGGGCTGTTGTTTAAACAGCCCTTTCCGTGTCATTGTTTTTTAAGCTCGCTATCCGCTCGAGGGTAATAGCCGTCCGGATCTATCTTCTGCAGGATAGACGCCACCTTAGACTGCGAATGGACGTGCTCCCAAAAATAACGCTGATTTTCTTTCATCATTCTGCGGCGGAGACCAGCATCTTCCATTAGTCTTTTTATCTGCTGCATCGCCTCGTTCACCGTAGTGAATTCAAGATAGTTTCTTTCATTGGTGAAATTTCCAGGAAGCGTCGCCTCAAATCGCTCAATTACAATTGGGCGACAAAAAGCTACATATTCCGCCACCCTGAAACCCACCGAATGATGTAGGCCTTCTGTAGCAACACAAATGGAATGTTTTGGTATCTGTTCAATAAACTGGTCCCGGTAACCGACTTTTTTGCCAACGGCCATCAAATCTGGGTACACTTGCGCAGCATAACTTCCGTAAAAACCCGCCGTCACCGTTTTTTCTGAATAATCCGACCTTAAGCGGCTAATTATTGCCGCACGCAGTTCGTTCACACGCCTGAATTGTTCCGAAGTTTGCGGAGCTTCTAGGTGACTACCGTCCCATGCGCGAGTTAGAAAAAGAATTTTCTGCTCTCCATCTATCTCTTGCAATTGCCCCAACTGCGAAAGCAAAAGGGAAACATTCTTTCCCATTGCAGAAAAGGGAAGGCTCCTTATAAAACTTTTCAGCCGCATTTTTGGGCTCCGAGCAAGACGCATTGCGTACGCCATGTGTAGCGGTTCATACATACTGCGACGCACAGGAAGAATTAAGCCGTACGAAATAATTTTCGGGCTTTTTGCGTGGAGAGAAGAATTGTAGGAGCGCTTGAAATAGAAATCAAATTCTGCAAGCTTATCCTCAATAATAAATGCGCTGTCATGAAAGTCGCAAAATACCTTTTTGCCGTTCGAAAAATGCAGCTCTGCCGTATTAACAAGATAGTCCGGCATGTCTACTGGTAATTTTTCTATAGCGGCAGCAGGTGGCGCAACGGCTGACTCTACAAACTTCAACTTTCCCATGCGACGGAATGCATCCAAGCCCGCGCAAAGCTCTAGAACGGCGGGATACGGCTCATCTGGGTGCAGAATAACCCGACACTCAAGCATAAGGCAACAGGCCCTTTTAAACCTTGCTTACGAATTCATACTTTCAAAGAATTCACTGTTAGCCTTCGTGTTCTTCAGCTTTTCAAGCAGGAACTCCATGCCGTCCTGCGCGCCCATCGGCTGAAGAATTTTGCGAAGCACCCACATCTTCTGCATTTCGCCCGGCTCATAGAGTTGCTCTTCCTTACGCGTGCCCGACTTGGTGATATCAATCGCCGGGAAGGTGCGTTTATCGGCCAGCTTGCGGTCGAGGATGATTTCGCTGTTACCCGTACCTTTGAACTCTTCGAAAATCACTTCATCCATACGGCTGCCAGTATCAATCAGCGCCGTCGCGATAATGGTGAGCGAGCCACCATTTTCGATGTTACGTGCTGCACCGAAAAAGCGTTTCGGTTTTTGAAGGGCATTGGAATCCACACCGCCCGTCAGCACTTTACCGGAGGATGGTACCACGGTGTTGTAAGCACGTGCGAGGCGGGTGATCGAGTCGAGCAGAATCACCACGTCTTTACCCACTTCCACCAAACGCTTGGCTTTGTTGATGACCATTTCGGCCAGCTGCACGTGGCGGGTTGCAGGCTCGTCAAACGTCGAGCTGACGACTTCGCCTTTCACTGTGCGCGCCATGTCGGTCACTTCTTCGGGGCGTTCGTCAATCAGCAGCACCATCAGTTCCACTTCCGGATGGTTCGCGGTAATGGATTTTGCAATGTTCTGCATCAGCATGGTTTTACCCGTGCGTGGTGGCGCCACAATCAATGCACGCTGACCTTTACCGAGCGGGCTCACCAAATCGATAATACGTGCGCTTGGGTCTTTGCTGGTGGGGTCTAAATGTTCCATCTTGAGGCGCTGGTTCGGGTAGAGCGGCGTCAAGTTGTCGAAGTTCACACGGTGGCGTACTTCTTCCGGCTTTTTGCCGTTGATGCACGTTACGCGCACCAATGCAAAATAACGTTCGCCTTTTTTCGGCGCGCGGATTTCACCCTCCACCGTGTCACCGGTGCGCAGGCCAAAGCGGCGCACTTGGCTTGGCGAAACATAAATATCGTCCGGCCCCGCCATGTAGTTTGATTCGGTTGAGCGCAGGAAGCCGAAGCCGTCTTGCAGCACTTCAAGCACGCCATCGCCGATAATCACGCCGTTCAGCGCAGCCATCTTTTGCAGAATCACGAACACGAGGTCCTGCTTCAGCATGCCGCCGCAATCTTCGATGCCTGCTTCTTCTGCAATCGCCAGCAACTCTTCGGCTGATTTTGTTTTGAGGTCGCGGATTTTCAGCTCGCCTTCGGGACGCGGGCCGGTCGGCACTTCATCATAGTTATCATCGCCGCCTTGCATGTCGGCGCTTTCATATTGGCCCATATCGCGGTGGTGGCGCGGGTTATATTCCCCACGGTTGCCGTTGCCTTCTTCGCGGTTCTGGTTGTTGTTATTGCGTCCACCGCGGTAATTATCGCGGTTCTGGTAGTTGGACCTGCCACCACCGCCACGACGTGGGCGGTTCTGGTATCCGCCGGGACGGCGTTCTTGTGAGGAGGGGCGGTCTTGCGAGGAGGATTGATTATCCATCTGTGGTGCATCTTCTTTGTTTACAGGTGCGTTCATAAGTCTCTTTTTGTATTTAAGGGGTTGTTTTTGAAGGGAAAACCGAGCACGTCGCGTGCTGGTATTATAACTCAGATGTTGTGTATGATTTTCTGATGGGAGCAACCGGAAAGACATCCGGAGGTCCGCGTTCCCAAGGGCATTTTGCCCGTGTTACCTTCGTGGATAACGGAATTACGATGGCTTGTCAAAGCGTTTTTCGCCTGTGTGGGCGGTTTTAGGCCGTTTTTGTCATGAAAGCTTCACATTAGAAGCGCTTAAATTTACCGAAA
Source organism: uncultured Rickettsiales bacterium (assembly GCA_964467255.1). Classification (GTDB taxonomy): domain Bacteria; phylum Pseudomonadota; class Alphaproteobacteria; order Rickettsiales; family RGZB01; genus CAYXPR01. The sequence goes on from CAYXPR010000003.1 coordinate 56,920, forward strand.
ATTAAGGGTTCTCGCCTATCCTGTAAGGCATGGAAGAACAACCGCAAACACCGCCGAATACTGAGCCCGTCGTACCGCCTGCCGAAGCAGCGGCACCGGCAGCAAAAGAGCCTTGGCCAAGCCTTGAGGGTGTTCACCCCGCCATACCTAGGCCGCGCAACCCCGGCATGCCTGACCGCATGATTATAAGAACTATCGACTGGGCAATCCGCAACCCCGCAAAAGCCTTGCTTACAGCAACGGCTTTGGTCACCGGGGCGGTTGCCGTGGAGGATTTTAAATCCCCCGACCTGAAACAGCCCGCAAATGTCAGCCACATCGATGCTGGGTGGTGGAGCGGCGAAGTAAAGATGGAAAGCGGGGCGCTTTTACGCGCCGCTGCCGAAAAGAATCAAGGTATCGGTATCCTCGATAACAACCACAACCGCGAAGAAATACCAAAATTCCTGCTCGACCATGTGGATGATATCGCCGCCACCAAGGGCATCATTTTCCTCGAGCGCGGGCAGAGCCTCAATGAGGGTATCAAGAAATTTTATGCGGATGGCAATGTTGCGCATCTGGATAGTTTCCATTTCGGCGCGAAAGAAGTCCGCGACACTTACATTAAGCTGTTCGAAAAATGTCGGGAAAAGGGCGTGGAGATACTTTGCTATGACCGCGATGGCCCCATGCGAGACCCCAGTGCGCAAGAATATTACAGCTCACCGCATTACATGGGTGCGGGCCCGCGGCGAGGTGCGGAAGACTCTTTCCCAACCAGCGTCCCGCCTGAATTACAAGGGGGAGAAAAAAACTTTCTTTCTGAGCGCATTGCAGATAACCACACTATGGCCAATTTTATGCGCGACACGCTGGTTGCGCGTGGCAATCCGACTGACTGCACGGTCTACTTCGTCTGCGGAAGCTATCATTTCATAAACCCCGAAATACCTAAAATAGAAACCACCACCGATAGAATCCGGTCTTTCTTACAAGGCCCTTTCGCTTCGCCACAGGTTAAGCGGGATCTCGATGAGTTGGTGGCCGATATTCTTCCTGCAGGGCCGCGCAAAGCAGTGGTCACCTTCGACACGGTGCTACCTGAAAAAGACAGAATACCCGATGGCGCCGCGCCTGAAAAATACAGCATCACTAAAAATTCAAGGCCCTTAACTTGGCATGGCGCAGACACGCAAGAATTTTCGTTAAAACTACCAGACGCTGTGTTTAACCGCTATCTCGCGCAACCAGAGTTCAGGGATATGGCGCCTGAGAAGCGCAAAGAGGCGCTTGCCGGTATACAAAATACGTTCAAAGACCTCATCGCCCTTGAGTCTGCGTTAGAAAAAATTGTGCCGGCAGAAAATATCTCGAACAGAGAACACATCGATCTACAAAACCACAAGGGATCAATCTCAAGACATATGACCGGCTTGCGCGATGCCTTATATTCGGGCGATCTTGATAGTGCCTCAATATATTTGGAATCCCTTAAAAAGAATGCCTCTTTGCCCCTTCCCTCTGGTGCGCGCGGTATGGAGAACGAGTCTGCAGCCCTTGTGGCCACCGTTGCGAGGATAAACACAAACCTATCAAAATCCTTCTCTCCGGAAATTCTTTTGGCGCGTGAAATCGATCGTCTGGAACCACCCATTCCGTTTAATTTTATAAGAACAGAGATACAGAATGGCCCGACCGGAAGAGTCTACGACACCGGGGCCCTCCCGCCGGACGTTCAGAAAATATTGGGGAAAAATAAAGAGGAGAAAATTATCCCCAGCTTTCGGGCCTTTATCACCGATATCGAAAAAAACGGAGCCACCCCTAACGGCAATCAGGCAGCTGCTAGCCTATTTCTTGGATTCGCGATAGAAGCCGTTGGTGAATGCCGATTCCAAGATGCCATGTGCCACCTTTACACCGCTACCGTACAGTCGGGGCGGCGGCCTGCGGATTATTTTGATACATTACAATGTCTAGATACCGCTTGTGTTGCCGTGAATCACGCACCTGCGCTTGTGGCCGCCCGCGCACCAAAAGAGATACCCCAAATCATCGCCGGGCTGTCCGATGACGCGGCAAAAGAGCTTGCTTCCATTACAAACACATTGCGTATTGAAGCGCGCGCAGGGGGCGGCACGCCGCCCCCTGAAGATCCCTCGCAACAAACGGGCCGCAACTCTTTTGCCGACCGCTTCGTGGAAGAGCGCCGCAGGCCCACTCCGCCGCCGCAGGAACAAACGAATGGCCGCACGCTGTAATGTCTAAAACGGCTTCAGTACTGCCAGCAGAATAATTACAATCATCAGCGCCGTTGGCACTTCATTTAAAATGCGGAAATATTTTGCGCTCTTGGTATTCGCATCTTTTTCAAAATCTTTCCGGCGGCGCGAAAGGATGCCGTGCACGCCCGCCATCAGCAACACCAAAACTATTTTGGCGTGAATCCATTTCGCGGTGCCGGGGCCACCAAGGCCCGTTGCAATAATGAGAAGAATGCCAAACACAAACGTCGCAATCATCGCGGGGTTGATGATCACCCGCATCAGTCGGCGTTCCATCACCTTCAGCATTTCGCTGGCTTCTGACTTCGGCTTCACACCGCAGTGATACACAAACAGGCGCGGCAGATACAGCATCCCCGCCATCCACGCCACCATTGCAATCAAATGCAGCGCTTTTAAAAGCGCGTAATGTTCCATTAATGCAGCGCTCATCTTTCTCTCCTTTAGGCCGGTTTATGATAGGCGCAGGCCGTAAAGCCCTGCGGACAGAGGCGCTTTTCGGCACAGGAATCGAGGTGCGTTTGCCGCGCCATCATTTTTTCGCACATCTGGGTCAGTGCCGTAATAAAAAACGGGTGGTCGTTCAGCGCTGGTACGCGGAAATATTTTGCCTCTTCAAGGCCATTATCCACTGCCAGTTGGCGATATTGTAAATCCAGCTCCACCAATGTTTCCGAATGGTCCGACACAAATGCCACCGGCACCAGCACCAGTGGCTGTTTGCGTTTTGCGCCGCGTATAATTTCTTCGTCGGTATACGGCGAAATCCATTCGAGCGGCCCCACGCGGCTTTGGTAACACACCACATGGTCAAGGCCGGGAATGCCCATGCGCTCCACAATCGCCGCAGTGGTTTGCTCCACCTGCCATTGGTAGGGGTCGCCTTTTTCAATCACGTTTTTCGGCAGTCCGTGGGCACTAAACAGCACGCGTGGTGTTTCACCCGTTTCCTCAAGCGCCCTGTCATATTCTGCGCGTACCAGCGCCGCGTGCGCGGTAATAAATTCTTGGTGTATTGGGTAACAGCAGAGTTTTTTTGTTGGCGCCACCAGCCCAATTTTCCGGGCGTGCTGCACCCAGTCTTTAAACGAGGAATCCGTCGTTGTGGTTGAATATTGCGGGTAGAGCGGCACTAGCAGCACCTCATCCGGCTCAAAGGCCTTAACCTCTTTTGCCACCGCATCACTGAACGGATGCCAGTAGCGCATGCTCACAAACACACGGACAGTCGCATTCGCCTTCTTCTTCAGCGATGTTTCCAGTGCGGCGGCTTGTTTTTTTGTCAGTTCCAGTAGGGGTGATTTTCCCCCTATTTGTGCATAAATATCCTGCGCTTCTTCTTCGCGTTTCCGCGAAATCAGCGTAGCAACCATGAAGCGCAGCGGGTTCGGTAACGCGATAATCGCAGGGTCAGAAAATAAATTAAACAGGAATGGCTTTACGGATTGTAGTGAATCCGGCCCACCCAAATTAAACAGCACCACAGCAATTTTTTTCTGTGTTCTTGTTTCTTGTATCGGATTTTTAGCGTCCACGCACTTGCCTCACCAACCACTCGACATTTTGAATCGGCGTTTGAGGTAAAATACCATGCCCGAGGTTAAAAATATAGGGCGCGTCACCTAAGGTGCGCTTCAGATGCTTCACGGCATTGGCGATGGTCGTTTTGTCGGAAAGTAAAATCGTTGGGTCTAGGTTTCCCTGCACAGGAAGTTTCTTTTGCAGTTTTTCTGCAGCCCATTCTGCCGGAACGGTGTAATCAAGCCCAATCGCATCAGGTTTCACCTGCCGAACATAATTTTTATAATAAAGCCCTGCGCCTTTCGGGAAGCCGATAATCGGAACATCAGGACATGATTTTCTGACTTTTCTGACTAACTCTGCCGTCGGTGCATTCACCCAGCGCTGAAAGCTTTTTTCATCGAGCACACCCGCCCATGAATCAAAAATCTGCAGCACTTCTGCACCCGCTTCTACCTGCATAATCAAGTAATCCGCGGTGGCTTCCACCAATGTTTCAATCAGTGCGTCAAATGCCTTTGGGTCTTTATAACTTAACGCTTTTACATGTTCAAAATGCTTGCTGCCGCCCCCTTCCACCATATACGTCGCCACGGTCCACGGGGCACCAGCAAAACCAATCAGCACCACTTCCGGCGGTAATTCTTTTTTCACCCGCGTAAGGGCTTCTGCCACAGGTGAAAGATGTTTTGTAATTTTCGGAATCTGTTTTTCAAGTGCCCGTATCTGTTTGGCCGTTTCAATCTTTGAAAGAACAGGGCCTTCACCTTCCACATATTTTAGTTTTTGCCCCAAAGCGTGCGGTACCACCAAAATATCAGAAAAAATAATTGCGGCATCAAAACCAAACCGGCGGATAGGTTGTAGGGTCACTTCCGCCGCATATTCCGGTGTATAACACAGGTTTAAAAAATCACCTGCTTTGGCGCGTATTTTTCGGTATTCCGGCAAATATCTTCCAGCCTGCCGCATCAGCCACATGGGTGGCACAGTTCTCTTTTTTCCAGCCAGCACTTCAAGAAGTGGTTTTTTAATCTGCGTGGTGTTCATAAGGGGGGTACGATAGACAAGCTGTCCTCTCTCTTCAAGCAATAAACCAATTCATTTTTAAGCATCACCTTACTACTTAATAAATAATATTCTTTATAAATAAGTCTTTAGTAAGACTAGTAGTGTATAGGCATAAGATGAATTACGAATCTATGAACAGTATGTTCATGAAAAAATCTAATATCGAATAATGGAATATAATTGGTGATAACTAAAAAACCTATTTGAAATAAAGTAGAAAAAAGGAATGTGAACTCTGTGGGTTATTACTTATCCACGGTTTTCACAAAAATAAAAAAAGCGTATCTACATGTGGAAAACATGTGTGACAAGCACCGTGAAATATGGGATAAAAAACAGCGTGTGGATAAACACCCCACTTATTCATTTTTTATACAGCATCTTTTCACACCATGCTGTGGATAACATCAGTATATGACTGCAAAAGAAGCACCTATTAAACATTTTCATCTTCATCTTGTGTCAGACTCCACGGGTGAAACCGTCTCCAGTGTGGCGCGTTCGGTGCTGTCGATGTTTGATGGAACAGAGGCAGAAGAGCATTTATGGTCTCTCGTCCGCACGAAAGGGCAAATGGATAAGGTGCTAGAAGGTATTCGTGAAAATCCAGGCCTTGTGCTTTACACCATCATGGAAGAAAAGCTTCAGCAGCAACTGAAAGAAGGTTGCCGCAGTATGGAAGTGGTGTGTATCCCGGTGCTCAATCACATCATTCGTGAAATATCGGATTTCTTAGGCCTTAAAAAAATGAAATCTGCCCCCGGCAGGCAATATGAACTGGATGAAGAATATTTCACCCGCGTCGAAGCCATTAACTTTGCGCTCGCGCACGACGATGGTCAAAATGCGCATAATCTTGATGAGGCGGATATTGTGCTCGTGGGCCCTTCCCGCACCTCCAAAACACCGACCTGCGTGTATCTTTCTTATCGCGGATATAATTCTGCCAACGTACCTTTCGTAATGAATTGTCCACTGCCAGAAACATTGTTTAATCTTAAAAAGCCGCTGGTGGTGGGTTTGGTGATAAGCCCTGAGCGACTAATCCAGATTCGTAAAACGCGCCTGATTTCGCTCAATGAAACACGCGAAACATCGTATGTGGATATGGATAAAATCAAAGAAGAAGTGGCCGAGGCACGAAAAATTTATGCCAAATATAACTGGCCGGTGATTGACGTCACGCGCCGCTCGATTGAAGAAACCGTGGCAAACATTATCAATTTGTATAATGAACGCAAGGCCAAGCACGATGCCTAAAAAAGCTGGCGTTATTGGTTTTCCCATCGGCCATTCGCTTTCACCGCGAATTCATGGCTATTGGCTGAAGGAGCATGGTATTGAAGGCAGTTATACGGCCATTGAAGTGCATGCGGGGGAACTCAGTTCTTTTTTAAAAAGCCTGGCTGAAAATAATTATGCGGGCGTAAACGTGACGTTGCCACACAAAGAAAATGCACTGAAATATGTGGATGAAGTAGAGCCGCTTTCACGCTTCATCGGTGCGGTGAACACGGTGGTGGTGCGCAATGGAAAACTATTGGCCACGAATACGGACATGGGCGGGTTTTTTGAAAACTTAGCGCAGGGTGCGCCGGGGTTTGAATTCCACAAAGGCAAGGCGGTTGTGCTGGGCGCGGGCGGTGCCGCGCGTGCGATTATCACGGCGCTGCTTATTTATGGTGTACCGGAAATTGTATTGTTGAACCGCACCCGCGAGCGCGCCGAAGAAATCAAAAAACATTTCGCAGGCGGTATGCCGGAAGATGACATCACCGGCCGTATCGATTGGCCACAGCTGGCGAATAAAATCACCATCCTGCCGTGGGAAGAAAAAGAACAGGCGCTGGTGGGCGCCAACATGCTGGTCAACACCACCGCGCTTGGCATGAAGGGCAAAGACAGGCTTGAAATCGACCTCGCCAATTTGCCCAGTGCGGCGCTGGTAAACGACATCGTCTATAATCCGCTGGAAACAGAGTTACTTGCGCAGGCAAAAAAACGCGGCAACCGTGTGGTGGATGGTTTGGGCATGCTGCTGCATCAGGCGGTGCCGGGGTTTGAGGCATGGTTTGGCGTGCGCCCGAAAGTAACGCACGCGCTGCGCCAGCATGTGCTGGAGGGGATGAAATAATTATGTTGGTCGTTGGCCTCACAGGCTCTATCGGGATGGGGAAAAGTTACGTGGCAGAACGCCTGCGTGAAATGAATATTCCTGTGTTCGACGCCGATAATATCGTGCATGAATTGTTTGAGAATCCGGATTCTCCTGCCCTAAGCGGTGTTGAAAAACTATTTCCGGATTGTGTAGTAGATGGCGTGCTAAACCGCCAAGCGCTTGGCGCAGAAGTCTTTCATAATACAGAAAAACGCAAACAGCTTGAGGCGGTGATTCATCCGCTGGTGCTAAAAGAAAAGCGCCGCTTTTTAACCCACCAACGTCTGGCAAAATCGCCACTCGTGGTACTCGATATTCCGCTGCTCTATGAGCTGGGCTGGGAAAAATACTGTGGCGCAGTGATGGTCGCGCACGCACCTGCGGCCATTCAGCGCCGCCGCGTGCTGTCGCGCCCCGGCATGACGGAAGAAAAATTTAATGCCATCCTCGCGAGCCAAATGCCATCGGTGGAAAAAGAAAAGCGTGCAGACTATGTGATTAACACAGGCGTCACGCGCGGCAAAGTTGTGTCGCAACTTAAAAAAACCATCGCGGCGATGATTGACGGGAAGTTGCGTGAAAGGAAAAAATCATGAGAGAGATTGCGCTCGATACCGAAACCACAGGCCTAGAGCCGCGCGACGGTCACCGCATTGTTGAAATCGGCTGCGTGGAAATGGTGGGGCGTATCCGCACCGGCAAGCACTTCCATGCCTACTTAAATCCGGAGCGCGACATGCCGCCCGAGGCTTTCCGTGTGCATGGTCTTTCCACCGAGTTCCTCATGGACAAGCCGCTATTTTCAGAGTCGGCAGAAGAATTTCTGGCCTTCATTGGCGAAGATGCGCTGGTGATTCACAATGCTGCATTCGATATGAAATTCTTAAATGCCGAGCTAACCAAGGTGGGCAAAGAAGCCCTCTCTATGGCGCGGGTAACAGACACCATGCTGCTAGCGCGTGCGAAATTCCCCGGTGCCCCGGCAAGTCTTGATGCGCTCTGTCGCCGGTTTAACATCGACCTTTCTTCGCGCACCAAACACGGCGCGCTGCTGGATGCCGAACTGCTGGCGGAAATGTATCTGGAGCTTACGGGCGGCAGTCAGCGGACGCTAGAGCTTGCGGCGAACAATACAGCGAATGTGGAGGTTGCTGCGCAACAGATGCGTGAAATGCTGGTGCCGCGCACGCATGCCGCATCTGAAGCAGAGGCAGAGGCGCACAGCGCCTTTCTTGAAAAAATCAAAAACCCGCTCTGGAAGCAGTCGTCTTAGGCGGTTTTCTGGCTCTGCGCTTTTTTCTGTAAATACAGCGTGGCAAAATCAATCGGCTCAAGCATCAAAGGGGCGAAGCCGCCGCTTTGTGTGCAGTCCGCTAAAATGCGGCGCGCGAATGGGAACAGCAGGCTCGGGCAATAGACGAGCAGCACACCTTCCAGCTCATTTTCAGGCACGCCAATCACGGTGAAAGTGCCGCCATAGCTCAGCTCGGCCAAAAAGCTGGTTTCGTTTTCCACCTGTGTTTTGGCAGAAATGTTGAGCACCACTTCAAACAGACCCTTGTCCTTATTCAAGGCGCCGGCTTTCAGGTCTACATTAATGTCTACCTTCGGGGGCTGGCCACCGCTGGCCTGCACGAACAGGCTGCCGGGCGCCTTTGGGTTTTCGAAAGATAAGTCTTTGATATACTGGGCATTTACCACGATACGCGGCTGTTGTTTTGCGCCACTCTGAGGGCTCTGTTTTGCCGCGCCTGTGGGCTTCCCGCTGTTTTTAGTCTCTTTTTTATCTGCCATTATTTTTCTCCGCCTGTTATCAAAAGCGCCTGTTTTTATGCCGGATAAGGCTTGCAAAAGTGCCATAATCCCGTATAAGGATGAATTCCCCGCGCCCTAGGTAGCACAGGCGGGGTGGCTTCCGCAAGAGCGAACATCAATTGGCAAGGGCTTGGCGCGGGCCGTTTTGAACATCAATTTTAAACACCACCGGGATTCCCGGACAGACAACGCTTAAGGAGTTTTTCATGGTACAAGCTTCAAATCTTGGCTTTCCACGCATCGGCGCAAACAGGGAGCTGAAAAAGGCCCTCGAATCTTTCTGGAAAGGCCAGGTGAAAGAAAGCGACCTACAGGCTGAGGCCCGCCGCATCCGCGCAGAAAACTGGAAAACACAGAAAAACGCAGGTATCGCGGTGATTCCATCGAACGATTTTTCGTTCTACGACCAAGTGCTCGACACCATCTGTGCCGTAGGCGCAATCCCCAGCCGTTACGGTTTTGCTGGTGGCCAGATTGACCTTGATACGTATTTCGCCATGGCCCGCGGTTCGCAGGGTAAGGGGCGCGACGTGGTCGCAATGGAAATGACCAAGTGGTTCGACACGAACTACCACTATATCGTGCCGGAATTCAAAAAAGACACGAACTTCCGCCTTTCCTCCACGAAAGCGGTGGACGAATTCAAAGAAGCCAAAGCCCTTGGTATTGAAACGCGCCCGGTTATTGTGGGGCCTGTTACGTTGCTGCTCATCGGTAAAGAACGTGATGGCGGCAATGCGCTTTCGCTGCTTGATAAACTGCTGCCGGTGTATGCCGAGCTGCTGAAAAACCTTGAAGCTGCTGGCGCAAAAGCCGTGCAGATGGACGAGCCTTACTTGGTGATGGATCTGCCGGAAGGTGCCGCTGCGGCCTATAAAAAAGCCTATGAAACGCTGGCGAAAGCCACGGGTCTTAAAATCACACTGGCGACCTATTTTGGCGACCTGCGCGATAACGTTACGCTCGCAGCCAACCTGCCAGTAGCAGGCCTGCATGTAGACTTGGTGCGCGGTGCAGAGCAGCTCGATAAGGTGCTGGCAGCGCTGCCAAAGGGCAAAGCTCTTTCGCTTGGCCTTATTGATGGCCGTAACATCTGGCGCGCGGACCTTGAAAAGGCGCTCGTGCTGGCGGAAAAAGCGGCGGCGAAAATCGGTAAAGAAAATGTGCAGATTGCAGGCTCATGCTCACTGCTGCACACGCCGGTGGATTTGAATGCCGAAAAGAAAATGGATGCCGAGCTCAAGGGTTGGCTCTCCTTTGCGACGCAGAAACTGTCTGAAATTGCGGCGCTTGCAACGGCGCTCGAAAAGGGTAAAGACGCGGCGAAAGAAGCATTTGACGCCAGCAAAAAAGCAATCGATGGCCGCAAAAATTCCAAGCGCATTCACAATGACAGCGTGAAGCAACTGGTGGCGAACATCTCCAAAGATTTGCTAAGCCGCAAAAGTGGCTTTGGTCAGCGTGCAAAGATTCAGCACAAGGCGCTGAATCTGCCGATTCTGCCGACGACGACGATTGGCTCCTTCCCGCAAACAGCAGAAGTGCGTGCCGCGCGTGCGAAGTTCAAAAAAGGCGAACTCACTGCCGCGCAGTATGATCAGTTCTTGAAAGACGAAATCGAAAAATGCGTGAAGTTCCAGGAGCAAATCGGCATCGACGTGCTGGTGCATGGCGAATTTGAACGCAACGACATGGTGGAATATTTCGGCGAACAGCTAAAAGGCTTTGCCTTCAGTGAAAACGGTTGGGTGCAGAGCTACGGTTCGCGCTGCGTGAAGCCGCCGATTATTTTTGGTGACGTCTGGCGTGAAAAGCCGATGACGGTAGACTGGGCGATTTTTGCACAGAGCAAAACGAAAAAAATCATGAAGGGCATGCTCACGGGTCCCGTGACCATCCTGCAATGGTCTTTCGTGCGCGATGACCAACCGCGCCGCGACACGTGCCTGCAAATCGCGTTTGCGATTCGCGGCGAAGTGACGGATCTTGAAAAAGCGGGTATCAAAATCATCCAGATCGACGAAGCGGCGCTGCGCGAAGGCCTGCCGCTCCGTAAAACCGATTGGGATGCATACCTGAAATGGGCGGTGGATGCATTCCGTATCTCTGCATCGAACGTGCGCGACGACACGCAGATTCACACCCACATGTGCTACTCCGAGTTCAACGACATCATCGGTGCGGTTGCCGCGATGGATGCTGACGTGATTTCCATCGAAACTTCCCGCTCCGCGATGGAGCTCTTAGAAGCCTTCGTGGACTTCAAATACCCGAACGAAATCGGACCCGGCGTGTACGACATTCACAGCCCGCGCGTACCTGCCACGGCCGAGATGGAAAAGCTGCTGAACAAAGCGCTCGAAGTCTTAAAGCCGGAACAAGTATGGGTGAACCCGGACTGCGGCCTTAAAACCCGCGGCTGGCCGGAAGTGACCGACGCGCTGAAACACATGGTGGAAGCCACCGAAAAACTGCGTAAAGCCATTGGTGGCGGCACGCAGCAGGAACGTGCTTCTGCCTAAGCGTTTAGGCATAGAATCAAAAAAGGCCACCTCTTAAAGGGGTGGCCTTTTTTATATCCGGTATCGCCTAAATCTAGCGCACGAAGTGCGACCCACTGCCTCCGCTATGGCCTTCGCTATTTTGCCTTAGGGCTTCGCGGGCGGCACGTTGCTGCTCCATTAATTCCTGACGCGACTGAACGGTGCGCTCACCGTCGCGGCTGATGATGCCCAGCTGAGAGCCATCCTTGGCAAGTGGCGGCGCTTCCTCAGCCTCGCGCGCTGTTGCGGCAGGCGGTTTTTTGGGCTCAAACACATCGAAATAATAATCCATCAATTTGTCTGGCACTTCGCAGGTTTGTTGTAGGTTTTCTAGTGTTGCGTTGATGCGGTAATCCAAATTGGAACGCACTTCGGGATATTTCTGTAATTTGGCTTCGTTGATGTCGCACAAATGGATAAAGCGATCCACCTCTTCAGGGCTCGGATCTTTAATCAGGCTGTGCATGGCTTCCAACCACTCAGTCACCAATAGCGGCGTGAGCGGAGCCCCTGCGGCTTCCTGAAACATCAGTAATTTTGGCGCGTTACCCATAGCCGCCATTTTACCCCTAAATTGTTAATTTATGATTAATAGGCCGATTTTCTTTGCTTTCCCTATAGTTTTGGGCTATAAACCGCGCGCATACCGAGGCAATCAGCCTTAAAAACAGTAGTTACGAGGTATGCATATGTCCTTCCGCGAAGCCCTCACTTTTGACGATGTTCTGCTGGTTCCTGCCGCGTCTGATATTTTACCGGCGCAGGTCAGCACGGAAACCACGCTCGCGTCCAAAATAAAACTGGGCATCCCGCTCATGTCTGCGGCGATGGATACGGTCACCGAAAGCGAGCTGGCCATTGCCATGGCACAGCATGGTGGCCTTGGCTGCATCCACAAGAACCTCACGGCAGATCAGCAGGCGTTAGAAGTCCGCAAAGTAAAAAAGTTTGAATCCGGCATGGTGGTAGACCCCGTCACGATGCGCCCCGATGCCACGCTCGCCGATGCACTTCGCCTGATGGCGGAATATAAAATCTCCGGCATTCCGGTAACCGAAAAGAACGGCAAGCTGGTGGGTATTCTCACCAACCGCGATGTGCGCTTTGCCTCAAACCCGAAAGAGCGCGTGCGTGATTTGATGACGACGAAAGTTATCACCGCCAAAGAAGGCGTTTCGATTACAGACGCAAAAAAACTACTGCACCATCACCGCATTGAAAAACTGTTGGTAGTGGATAGCAAGCAGCGCTGCATCGGCCTTATCACGGTGAAGGATATCGAAAAATCCCAAAAATTCCCGCTGGCCACGAAAGATGCCAAAGGCCGCCTGCGTGTGGCTGCCGCTGTGGGTACGGGTGAAAATGGTTTTGTCCGCGCGCAGAAATTAATCGATGCCGAGGTGGATGTGGTGGTGGTGGATACCGCGCATGGTCACTCCAAAGGCGTGATTGATACGGTACGCCGCATTAAAAGAGCCTACCCGAATATCGCCGTGGTGGGTGGCAACATCGCCACCGCCGCTGCCGCCAAAGCACTGATTGATGCAGGTGCGGATGCGGTGAAAGTCGGCATTGGCCCCGGCTCCATCTGCACCACTCGCATTGTGGCGGGTGTGGGTGTGCCGCAGCTGACCGCGATTCAGGATGTGGCCGAAGTCACCAAAAAAGCGAAGGTGACCTTGATTGCGGATGGCGGCATTAAATTCTCCGGGGACCTTGCAAAGGCACTCGCTGCAGGTGCTGATATGGCGATGCTTGGCTCACTGTTTGCGGGCACGAAAGAAAGCCCGGGTGATGTGGTGCTCTATCAGGGCCGTTCGTATAAAACCTACCGCGGCATGGGCAGCGTGGGTGCGATGGCGCGCGGCAGTGCGGACCGTTATTTCCAACAGGAAGTGAAAGAGTCGATGAAGTTCGTGCCCGAAGGCGTGGAGGGTCGCGTGCCTTACAAAGGCGAAGTGGCGGGGGTGATTCACCAACTGGTGGGCGGGTTGAAGTCCGCGATGGGTTATACGGGCAACCGCACCATCAAAGACCTGCAGAAAAATGCTGAGTTTGTACGCATCACGGGTGCGGGTTTGAAAGAGTCGCACGCGCACGATGTGGTCATCACGCAGGAAGCGCCGAACTACCGCATTGAGAGCTAGAAACGCCAAACCATTTTTTCCTGTACCAACAGTCGGATAGCACAAAAAAACGCTGGATTTAACGCTCTTTTAATCTTTCTGTGCCATACTGATTTTCTGCAGGGGTTAAAGGAGAAAATGGAACCAAGTCTACAGCTACGCGCTGCGGTCTACGCACCCAAAGATGTCGTTTATCTAAGAAATGACGGACGCATTGGTTTTAGTCCCCGTGGCGTTTATCGAGAAGATAATTTGCATCAGTTTGTTATTTCTCCGAGTGTAGATATTGCCTACTTAGGCAAAGAGGAATTCCACCCATCACGCAAGAAAGAAACCACAGAAAAGCTGATGCGGATTGCTGCCGAGAAGCTGCCGGGTGCAGCAGATGAAGGCCCCCGCCTAGCTGATTATTTAGAAGGGCTAATGGAGATTGCTGCGGCAGCGAATATCCTGAGCCGCCTTGGTGGGCCCACCGACGGTAGATTGATTTTGGGCGTTTTAAAGGGCACCACGGGGTTTGATGAGGTTCAGGCGCGTGTGGCTGAATTGGTGGCAACGATTCCGGAAGCAGACCGCGAAGCATTTTTTCAGCCGATAGAAAGATATGCATTAAACAATGTGGCAAAAGAACTGCACTGGCTGGGTTTTAGTAAACCTGATATTGAGCGGGTGTTACAAAATGATTCAGATAGCAGCGATGTCGCACGTGAATTTTTTTCACGCAGGTGTGTCAGCGGCTTAGAGGGGCTCACCACCCAACAGGTGGCAGCATCGTTGTTTGATAAAGTGTCGGATGCTGTCGGCCGCGAGATGGGTCTGCATATGCCCATCGCATTTGGTTTTACAGTCGATACCACGGGCACCCATTCCACAAGCGAGACCTATGCGCCATGGCATTTTCCGGCCAGCGATGGTGCGCGGGAAAAGTTGCTGGGCACGTTTGCGGTCTTTGATCCCGATACGAAAAAATTGCTCGCACAGCCCCTACAAGACCCCAATTATAAAGTATTCATGGTGCCGGAAATGCACCTTGCCAGCATGTTGCCACGGCTTTTAGATGCAGCCTATGCCCACCAAGGCGCGCATAATCCAACTGAGAAAATAATGTATTTGGCAACGGAAGCGCCGGCACAAGAAAAGCGCAACTTTGTGCGCAGCTTTGGCCGCCCGGAGCCTTTCTTTGTGAAAGAATTTCAGTATGAATATATCCCCCACCCGCGTGCGGGCGATGTTCGCCACACGGCGGCGGAAGAGCTGGGTCACGGCGCCATGCATCTGGTATTTGAAAATGCAGGGCTTCCTTATAGCAAGAATGATCGCGCAGCGCGTGCAGGGGTTGAAAAATTGGGTGCGCAGCTTCAGCAAAACCCAGAGTTACAAGGTTTGCTGCAATATGGCCATGGGTTCGAGAACAAGGCGCTGCTACACGTGGAAATGCCCGTAAAAGCTCTTGCCTTCCGTGCCGTAGAAGGTGATGCGAAACTGCGCCAAGCATGGCCCGAGATGGCCACATTTGTGGAGCGCTTCATGCTTGAGCCCGCCAAAAAAATCATCCAGCAGCGCGAGGGCGGCACGGGCGTTGTCTAAGCGGCCCGCATCCGCCATTCCCTAGTGACAAGCCCTGCCATTCCTGCTACATCAGGGCCATTATAAGCGCTACTACACCAAGGCATGCTCGCGTGGCGGAATTGGTAGACGCAAGGGACTTAAAATCCCTCGAGGGTTAAACCTCGTGCCGGTTCGATTCCGGCCGCGAGCACCATAAAACAAGGCCATCAGGCCTGTGTTTTATGGTTGTTCTGGCCCAAGGAAGCAGATACCGCGTTCGAAAAAATGCGCAGCATTTTAGACGGCGAAGCTGCCCTAAAAGGGTGAGGAAAAAAACCTTCGTTTTTTCTGAATCATTCCGGCCTTGGGGCCCCACTCCAATTAACTCATAACAATACGGTGCTGTAACCAGAAGATGGATGGATAGGCTGCCAGCCACATCCAGAAAAATCGATTGAGGCCAAACAGGTATGCGTTTGCCAAATGGAACGTGGCTGCTACCACAAGCCCGATAATAAGTGTGGTGTAGGTGAGTAATGCCAGCGGGAATAATAATTCAAACAGCATCACGCACCATGACGCCGCGCGTAGCAGGCGCGGCCGATGGGCCCATTCTCTTAACGCCTCGCTGACGGGGTAGGCGGAAAATTGAAACACATCCTGAAGGGCGCGGCCACTGCGCCATTCTGGGTTCATAATTTTAACCCAGCCCGCAATGAAGTATGACAGCACGAGTTGCAGCGCAAGGTATCCGAAAACATATTCCTGCCATTGCACGGTGGGCATGAAATGCGCAAGACTTAGGCAACACAGGATAAGCAGCCCCATGCGGTCGCTGCCTCCATTGTAAGGGCCCTGAAAGCGTTGCAGCATAAACAGCGCGTTTATCACCAGCGCAAGGCACGCCCATTTGGGTGCGAAACCAATCAATAATAAAAGGCTAAGGCCAATGCGCGATAGAAACAATATCCGCTCATCTTTTGCGTTATACACATGCTCGGCACTTTGCTGAAGAAAAGCCAAAGCCATGAATATTTCTGTAAGACGTATGGCGAGATCGAGGCTCATGAAACAGAACCTTTGCCAGAGCGATATGTCGGAGAAATAAACGCGATGTGTTTTTGCAGCCTTGTGCCCTCGCGGCTTACAAACACCAGCCGGAATTGCAGATACGGCGAATCTACGTTATGGCGCTGAAGCTCCGCCGTGATGCGTTTCACTATTTCCTTGCGGCTGTGCTCCGTAGGATGTGTCACAAGCCGCTCCGCACAGCTCACCAGAAAGAGCGATTCATTCCAGCGCGGGTTCCAGAACATGCGTTTTAACATGCCGCCAAATGTGAGGCGCGCAGGTCTGGGGCGAAACTCTTGCCAGGTGCGGGGCTTTGAGCGCCTTGTTTTCAGTAAAGCAAATTCAATGCGCGGAGATGGCGTAATCGTGTCAAAAAATCGCCACGAAGGAATCAGTGCAGGTAAAAGTAATTTTAGGGTTTGCAGCATGGTTTCTGGCAAGCACGATAAATTATCTATGGTCACTCTACACCCGAGTCCGCAGAAATCTAATATAAATCGGAGAAGATTAGTGGCCCCTCGCGCCGCGTTCGGGCTCCTGCCGCGGGGAAAATTTACCCTCGCATTTCTCCCTCAGGCCGCTAACGAGCGCATCAAAAGAACCGGCTTTGGTAGCAAGTTCGTCAATGCGTTCCGGCGTAACCTCCTGCGAGGAAACAAGCGGGCTTCCGTGGTGACTCACCAACGCCTTGAGGGTAACGCCAAGCTCGGCAAACGCCTCTTTAAGAGTCTGTGCCGCCGCCGCCGCATTGGCGAGCCGCTTTTCCGTACAATGGAATTTTAAGTCGGGGTCGCCTTCTTGATAATCGTCCCGCGGCTCTTCAGATTTCCACGGTACACCAGTTATTTTTGAAAGGAAGCGTGATACGGGGTCGGAGTGTTCTCGCACCATGACCCGCGACAAATCATGAAGATCATCCAATTTTGCATCAAGGGTAAGTGGGTTTTTAATCCGTCGTACCTCGATGTAGGACCCTTTTTCGTCCCTTCCTAGCTCCGACGCATAGTCGTCATTTAATGCAAAGCCGATATCACGCGCATACTGGTCGATGCTGGCGAGCGCGGAGTCCGGCACATTCAGGTACAGCTTTGCCGTGTGCGGCGTATGCGGGTCATTGCCCCGACCCTCATAGCCTTCTTCGGGCACGCGCACCCATCCTTCGGGGCAGCAGCGGAGCTCTTTCCGGCAGGTCTCTCGGCCGAACCGCATTTCCGCAAGGAGCGTCATGTCTTCTTCTGTAATGGCGCGCGGCGGTGATATTTTTTGGAGCCTGTCATGTAGCGCCAGCAAACCTTCTGGGTTGGTAACGGCAACGGAAAAGCCCGTGATGTTGCCAGAGGTTTTGTATATCTTTCCAACGTCTGGCGTAAAGTCACCCAGCAGCGCCTTTAACCCTTCTTGCCGCGCTGAATCAATGAGTGCAGCGTAGGCAGCGCTGGGTTTTTTTCGGGCTGTTCTGATCATATCATACACGTCATCGTCATCGCTTGTTTTCACGCGGCCATCGGGCTGCACTTCATACATGGCGTTAAATCTTTTTCGAGACGAATCATAATCCCACTTCCCGCTCACCCCGAGGCGTGCGGTGGTAATGTCGTGCAAAACCTCCTGAACAGTCTCAACAGAAATAAAGCTTCCGCCAACATCGGCTTTCAACTCGGCAATCAGCCTGTCCTGATTCGCGCCGGTTTTGGTGAGCGCTTCCAGCTTAAACGCGAAGCTGGAAGAAACACCATTATCATTATCATCTGCACCAGACGCCTTACCGGTTTGGTGCAGCAGAAGGTCAAGCGCCTCTCCTTTTGGCGTACCAATCAGTGAGGGATTCGCGGGGATGTCGCGCTGTTCTTCAAATAACATATCCTGCGTAAGCACGGCGCGCCCGTTTTCAACCAGTGGCGTGGCAATATCCAGTTCGCGCGCCGCAAACGCTGCCCCGAGTGTTGCCACCGCTTTTTCTGGGTTCAACAGTGCATTTTCAGTACTGTAGACAATGGTGGGCATGTCATCGCGGTCTCTCAGATGCCATACCCAATTCTCTCCAGTTATCTTGCTTAAAAAAGCGGTCACCGCATCGCTGGGCATCGAAAGATCGGCGGTGCTAGCCATGCCAGAGCCCCGGCTTGAACGGTCGCTTGCGTCATCTTTTTTTGCGGCACTGACAATATCTTCAATCTGCTTTAGCAAAGGCACTGTGCCGGCAACATCTTGCCGCCCTGCAAGGGCGCGAAGCCGCCCGGCATTGTTGTGGATTTCTTCGGCGGAAAGAAGCACACCTTCGTCGTTGTGGAGGACCTCTTTTAAAGAAAGGCGCCGCTTTATCGCCTTAGCGAAGGCTTCATGTTTGTCGTCATAATGGTGTGGAACGAAATAGTGTTCGCCGCGCCGCTCGACAGAGCCTTCTGGGCCAAACACGCTTTCGCTATCCAGCATCTTTTGTAGCGCGGCAAAACCATCGCGCTCACGCCACGCATTTTCCTGCGCTTCGCTGGTGCCCTGGCCGAAAAGCCTTTTTATAAAATCTGCCATACACTTTCATTATAAGGGCAGAGTGTTAAGAGAGTATTAAGGCCGAAAATGGAAAATAAATCTATAAATCAACTTCCTGGGCCCCCGACGCCCTCATTCAGGCGCAGCGTTTCTGCCAACGCTTTGGCGTCTGCATTAAGCGCGCCAAACAGGCGTATGGCATAGCTGTCGGGGTAAGAGCCGAGCGCAGTGGTCTCATTCGCCCTTGCCAGGGCGCGCGCAATAGTGATGCCCGCATGTTCTAATATCGGATGGCGTCGCCCCTCGCCTTCGCCAGCAGCCACTTCTTGCAACTCTTCCCGCAAGCCCTTTAGACCATATTTTTCAAAGGAATCTTTGGTGAAGGCAACGCTATGGTCTTCAAGCAGTTTTTTGGCCTGCTCGGGCGTGATTTTTTCCAGCGAATAATCTTCAAAAGGCCGCGAGTCATACACGGGCGCTTCCGGCTTTACCGGAGCGGTTTTTGGTGCAGGCGTTACGGGCCTTACCTTGTTGACTAGGTTTTCCCACCAGCCGCCGCCCGAACCCCCAACTTTGTCCACACCCATCCCGCAATTCCTTCAAATGTCAGATAGCGCTATTATAGCATGGCCAATAAGGGCCTAATAACAGAAACTGTTGTTTATCATTTCTTAATGCTTGGGTGATAGGCTCTAGGGTTAAGTGTAACTTAATGTACGGGGCATCAGCCGCGAATGGCAACGGATCCGGCAAAATTTGTGGTGCGGCATAACGCGTTTAATCAAACGCCGGGTTATCCGCATTTTGCTGCCGACTTGGTGGATTTTATGCTGACGGCAGAAGTGCCCAATGCAGAGGTGCTTTACCGCGTGATTGGCGGCGCCATTGAAGAGCAGAACAAAAAGCAACCCTTTACCTACAACAAGGGCCGCACGTTTTTTGGCAAAATCCGCGAAGACGATCCTGAAGAACATAACGGAAGACTGAGCGTTACCACGCTGGGTGGCGGAAGATTCAACGAAGGCTTTAAAGAAGCCCTGCTCAGAAAAGAGGGCACAAATGATATGCGCCATCCCTTCACATGGCAATTTCAGCATGAAGATGCCACGCTTGGTATCACGGCGAACCTTAGTCTTGTCAGCAACCAGTTCCCGGAAGAAATCCGAATAATGGGTGGCTCTCCTGCTGCGCCATGGCCGCCGCACACGCCAATCATCAAGCACCCTGTGGCAGTGGGGGAAGAATGGGAGGCAATCAAAGCAGTGATGGAGGCTGGTTTCCAGCGGGCAACGTCGGGCTCAAAGAACGCGGAGGAAAGAAAAAATGCCGCGCTTGAAACAGCATCGCTCTTAACACACGCCATGCCAACCTATCGCGGCGGCTCTATCGTGATGACGGTGGGGCTGGAATACCTAGCCGCCCGTGCGGGGTTTGAAACCGACTTTTTACACGAGGGCCAAGAGCTTTACACCAAAGCGGTTTTGCAAAACCCTGCCGAATTCAGAGAGGCATATAAAAGCGGGAAATATAAAGACTCTGCCGCCACCAGCAACGACGTTATGGCATGGTATCAACACGCCATAGATACGGGCTTTGAATTAAACCTTTCTTAGCAATAAGTTGGGGATATATTCTTAAGCTAAAAGTTGGCACAGCATAGGAAAGATAGATAATGATAAGGCACCTTGGCATATTGTTGTTAATAGTGATTTTAATCGCACGGCCCTTTCCGGTGCAGGCGAGCGATTTCGTGCAGGGCTGCATGAAGGCAATAGAGTTCAACATGCTAGAGAAGAATAAATTTGGCCCAATCAAAGAGCGTGTTGAAAAGGTCTGTGCCTGTCAGGAGAAAGAATTGCTAAAGGCGGGCCTGAATGCGGCGCAACTATCAGAATTTGTGAAGGGCGCCGGTTCGGCAGAGCCGCAGGATGGGTCTGTGGCTGCAGGTGTTCGGATTGCAGCGCTTATGAATGGACCCGATATACAGAAGGCTTGCGGTTCTCCATTTTTTTAATCACCAGCGAGCACGGATGAGCGCCACTCAAAACTATCAAGAGATGGCCTGCCCCTGCAGAACCACACCATCTATCAGAGAATAGGCAATCAAGGCCTTAAATCGCTGTAATGCAACGTCATGTGGCAGCGGCGTCAAACCAAATGGTTAATTTATTGACAATTGGGGAGTGGTGCAGTAGTTTGCGCCCCTCCCCGTACCACCAATATTGCAAGCATAACCCTTCAAAAGACAGGCTTTCATCATGGCATATATCATCGGCACTGAACTTGCAGACACGTTACTGGGCACCGGCCTTGAGGATACGATTATCGGCCTCGGCGGGAATGACTCGATTCTGGGTGATGATGGCAATGATGTAATTGATGGCGGCACGGGCCACAACACGATTAAAGCAGGCGCAGGCGCTGATTATGTCTATGCCACAGGCACGGGCTTTAACAGCATCGATGGCGGTGATGGCGACAACACGATTTTTGCGGCAGCGGGTGACGACACCATCGTAGCAGGCAATGGTTACAATCAAATTGATTCTGGTGCAGGCGATGACCGCATTACGGTTACGGGCGGTTCATACATCGCTGCAGGCGAAGGCCGCGACTATGTCGTTGGGTCTACAGGAAATGATGTCATTTTAGGCGGCGCGGGCACAGATACCATCCATGCGGGCGAAGGCAATAACTACGTTGATGCAGGCGACGGTGGCAGCACGGTGACGTCCGGTGCGGGCACCGATTATGTTCTGGGCGGCGTAGGCGTGGACTCTGTTTCCAGCGGCGCAGGCGCAGATTTTATCGCAACCTTCTCTGGTAACGATACAGTAGATGCAGGCGATGGCGATGATTCCGTTAGTGGTGGCGATGGCGATGACGTGATTGATGCAGGCAGCGGTAACGATGCCGTATTTCTTTCTGCAGGTTTTGATACGCTCACGGGCGGCACCGGCACCGATGAGCTCAGCGGCTTTTACAATGCGGGGCCCATTGAGGTTTCCTTCAGCGGCGACAATTCAGGCATCATCGGCAAGCCAGACGGCTACCAGTCCTTCACGGGCTTTGATGTGGTAACGGGCACGGTGGGTAATGACGTAATTTACGGCGTGGCAACCACCACCGGCAAATGGTTCAACGGCGTGGATGGCAACGACACGATATATGGCGGTAGCGGCGCAGACACGATTTTTGGTGGCGCAGGTCAAAACTTCATTAATGCAGGCGAAGGCAATAACGCCATTTCAGCAGGCGATGGTGCCAGCACGGTCTATTCCGGCAGCGGTAACGATTATATCACCGGCGGCGTGGGCAGCGATTTCATCGCCAGCGGCGCAGGCGACGATTTCGTGCTCGCCAGTGACGGCAATAACACGGTGGATGCTGGCGAAGGTAACGATTACATTCTCACAGGCACCGGTAATGACGTTATCTCTGCCGGCTCAGGCACCGATTACATTGCCGCCGATGCAGGCAATGATTACATCGAATCCGGCGCAGGCTTCGACTTTATCTTTGTCGGTTCCGGTAACGACACGGTGGATGCTGGCTCGTCGGTCGAGGGCAATGAATATAACGGTTTTTATTACACGGCTGGCGGCCTGAACGTGACCTTCACGGGCGAATCTACCGGTCAGGTGGTCAAGCCGGATGGCACGGATGTGTTTTATGGCATCACGGTGGTAACGGGTACATCAAGCGCCGACACGATGGATGCGAGCGTCACGTTGGTGGGTAAGTGGCTCAATGGCGGCAACGGCAACGACACTATTGTTGGTGGTGCAGGCGACGACACGGTGTTCGGCGGCGAGGGCTCCAACACCATTCATGTGGGCGAAGGCAATAACGCCGTCGATATGGGCGGCAGCACTGGCAGCGTTGTCACAGCTGGTAGCGGCAACGACTATATTTTCGGTGGCTCTGGCAACGACCAGATAACGTCTGGCGCAGGCGATGATGTGGTCTATGGCTGGGCAGGAAACGACACCATCACCACCGGCAACGGCAGCGATTATGTGCTGGGGCTTGATGGCGATGACAGCATCGACACTGGCAATCAGACCGACATCGTGAGCGGCGGCACGGGCGATGATACCGTTGCGGCAGGCGCAGGCGATGATACGGTGATTGGCGATACGGGTGCGGATGTGCTGGCGGGTGGCACGGGTGCGGATGTCTTCCAGTACCTCACCACGGCAGAATCCACCCTTGCCGATACCGACCTGATTGTGGATTTCGAGCAGGGCGCGGACCACATTGATGTGTATGCCCTCGGGTTTACCGGCATTGTTGCGGGCGCAGGTGCGGGCACGATTCTGGGTTACCTGAATTCGCTCGGCGTTACCACCATCAGCAGCGATTCTGGTTTCGTGATCGATTTGAGCGGCAGCTACACGCTCACGGCGAGCGATTTCGTTTTTGCCTAAAAAAGCCACCGCGTCACGGTGCTCAATTGACGAGCATCAAAGACAGAATGGCTTTAATCCTATCTAGTGTGCCATATTTGTAAGGCGCATTATGGGTAGGTGGCGAGGGCATGGAAAAATCCAAAATTCTTCTGGCGCAAGTATGCGTGGTGGTGATGGCCCTCCTGTGCGTCAGCAGTTGTAAGGGCCGTGAATCCATCACCTATTACCGTGGCTACATGCCGGAGTATCGCTGGGGGCCAGGGCGGTTTTATCCGGTGGATAAGCAAGGCAACTTCATGGCGCTTTCGATGGATTACCGCGAAGGTGGAAAAGAAGGAGCGTATTATTGCCCCGGCACCATCCGCACCCACGAAGACATCGCCATTATCTGTGATTACGGCACCCAATGGCAGAAAGGTGGTGCTGCAGTGGCCAATGCGGGCACGGGAGCAAACCAGTCGCCGAAACCAGCCAGTGTCTACGATCAGATACTTCAGGGTTCTCGTCCGGTACCACCGGTGCAAAACGCTCCGCCGCAATACCGTGCTCCCGCATCACCAGATACGAAGGTCAATCCGCAAGAATGGTATCATTATTGTGATAACGATATGTGCTACACCATGCCGTGGTCTGGCAAAGGCGCGCGCGCTTCCGCACCCGCTGCCACGCAGGATAACGATGCAATTTACAGCGCCCCACATCACGATGCAGAAAAAGGTTTGATAGAATATTACAACACCTATTGGGGAAATGAGTAAAAATACCGGTAGCCTTCTTTACAAAGCAAAGGCTTCTTATAGAATTGCCCCCGCTCCATAATGAAACAAAAAGGGATGTTCTGCCCGATGCCAAAATTTAAGAAGCTGCTCGATTCCATCCAACCCTTGCATAAAGAACATGTTCGTACCGCCAACGCACTGGGCCGTGTGATTGCAGAGTCGGTAATTTCACCTATTTCATTACCTGAACACGACATTGCTTCAGCAGACGGCTATGCCATCTGTGACACCTCTGAATGCGGCATCCCCTTAAACGTGCTGGCGGAGTCCAGCTCGGCAAAGCCGTATAAAGGCATGCTGGAAAAGGGCCATGCGATAAAAATGTATGCAGGCGGCAGGCTTCCGCGTGGTGCGGTGGCGGTGGCGCCATTTAGCAAAGTGACCGAGGGTAAGGGGCACATTATTGTGAATGAGCCAACGGTGGAGGGAGAGAATATCTGCCCCGCGGGACTTGATTTGACCAAAGACAAAGAAGTGCTAAAAATGGGCGACATTATCAATGCGCGATTGGTTGGTCTCGCTTCCACCGCACACTTATTCTGGCTGCCAGTGGTGCGCCGTCCACGCGTTGCCATATTGGCGGTGGGCAGTGAGCTTGCGCTGCCCGGTGAGGCCGATCAGGATAATCCCATCACGGCGTCATCTCTCTATGCATTTTCGGCTAACGTTACCATTGCGGGTGGCGAGCCGGTTATTTTGGGTATCGTGTCCGATTCCGACGCGGCCATTAAAGAGAAAATCAAAGAGGCAAAAGGGTGTGATCTTTTGTTCACCACGGGCGCGACATCGCTGGCCGCAGGCAACCTGATGCAAAAGGTGCTCAAAGACGTATGCGGTGAAATTGAAATTTACAAAGTGGAACTGAACCGTAACGACTGTATGATTTTTGGCAAGGATGGCGACATGCCCATTTGTGCGGTTCCGGGCAACCCAATTTCCGCACAAATTTACTCCGCGTTGTTTGTAAAGCCCATCATCCGCAAGCTAGTGGGCATGCCGCCGTTGGGCAAGCGCTATGCGGTGCTGGGCCGCAACCTCGACCACCACGATAAGCGCGTGGCCTATCTGCACGCGTCTTTAAGCGTGGATAGTACCGGCACGTATATCGTCAATCCGGTTTCGGCACAGGATGGTTTTCTTTTGAGCGAACTTGCCAAGGCAGACTGCCTCATCGTGATTGAAAGCGGCAAGCAGTATAAAAAAGGCGAACTCATTGAGGTGGCAACGTTTTAAAGACCGATCTTTCCTTTAAAAACAACTCTCTGCATTAACCGATTGTTAATCATTCCCTGTTACCGTGTAGGTTGGAGATAGGGGTGTTTCATGCCAGGTAAATTTGTTGCACAGTTTGATTATAGTTCAGCCACGCCACGCGAAGGAAGTACTCCGTTCACATGGGGTGAAAATGGTGAGTTGCATGAGCGCATCATGCAGATGCTGCGCGAAAAAACGGCAACGTTTCATGAACGCGGCTACGACGTTTTTATCGGTACCGAGCAGGAATATATGCTTTACCCGCGCCCGACCGGAATCAAGCAAGCCCACCTTGATGAGCAAAAAGCACAAGCGCGGCAGCATTTAGAAGAAGAAGGCCAACTCAAAAAACGCGATGAACTTGAGGGATTCGGGCCCCGCGACATGGTAGCATATGATTTGCACGAAGAGCTTGCGGCAGGGCAGATGGCAAAAACGCCTATCATCCAGCATCGCTTTGGTGGTGGCGCCAACGGCAAGCCATATTACGATCCGCATAAAGTAATGGAAATTAACACACTGCCGACCAGCCCGGAAGATGCGGTATATAATTACCATGTCGCGCTTCGCACGCTGCAAAGCCTCACGGCGGAGTATGGGTTAACGGAAGAATATTGGAAGCGCGATATTAGCATCAGCGTGGTGGATCGCCGTACAGGCCAGAATATCACTGACTGGAGTGCGGGAAATGAAGATCCGCGTGCGCTTCGCTTCGCCGAAGGTGTACGCTTTATGGTGGAGGACGCCTTGCCCGTATTTGTGAAACACAGCGCTATCGATAAGGTTCTCGGCACGCCACTCAGCATCGGTCCTTCGCGCAGCGATACGATTCGCGCCGATGGCGGCAGGCTTGAGCTGCGCCTCAACCACAACCCCATGGCAGGAGACCACATGGCACTAACCATGCTGCTTGCGTTGGCGGGAATGGAATACGGTCTCTACCACAACATGACCGACCACTATCGCAAGAACGTCGATAGCGCAGAGTTTGTTACCAAGAAACAATTTGACGGGCCGGAGCAGTTTTTCTTCATGCGTGAGGTTTTAAATGGCGCCTCCGTGGGTGATGACGGGCGCCTGAACCCCAGAATGAAAGACGTGTTCGTGTATAACACACAAGGGTATTTTGCCAAAGAACTTGGCTGTAAAACCGAAGATCTTGATATGGGTACATGGGCCGGAAAAATACGCGTGAACCCCGATAACACCATTGAATGGCCACCTGCCACGGTGCTGTTCCGCACGGAAGATGCGGCCTCGCGTCAAGGTGCGCTTGATGCCGTTACATCGCAGTTCACCTATGGCCGTGAAATTCGTGCAGTGGTGAGCCATGGCACAGGGCAGGATATTGAATATGGAAAATACAGCACGGATGATTTGCGCTACGATACAAAAACTACCGCCCTGCACGCCATGGCGCAAAGCAAGCCGCTCCTTGAAACCATTGGCCCTGTGCTGCTGGGAGATATCTGCACGGCGATTGCAAAAAGCTACCCCTATAAAACTAAACCAGAGCATATGCCGGAAGTGGCGGGCGCATTCCGCAGCAATATTCAGGTGGATTAGCACGCCACTTTTTTCTTTACGCAAACCGTGCTATTTCTTTTAAGCAGCAATCCAAACCAAAGGCAAAGAAGTGGCAGATAATATTGCATTATTGTTGAGTGCGGTGCTGGGCGCGATGGCGGGCGGCATGATTAGCCTTGTCGTGGAATACCGAAAGCGGCGCATGGAAACCGTGAGCCTTGCCAATGCTTTTTATGGTGAAATAAAGGCACTGCTCTCGAAAGTAGAAAAACGCGACTACATTCCCATGTTGCTGGCAGCAGCAAAGCAAAAGAAATTCATCGCGATTGAAGCGAAGCAAAACTACTTTGAAGTGTATGAGAATAATTGCGACCGCATCGGTATGCTGCCGCCGCATTTAACGTATGAAATCACCAAATTTTATATTTTCGCCAAAGCGTTTGTGGATGATGCCAATGCATATTGTGACTCCGACGACCCGCGCCAGTCGCACCACAAACAGTATAAAATGATGGCAGATTTGCTGGAAAATATTGCCGAAGCAGGGCAGTCGGTGATTCGCAACGTGGAGTCGATGAACCGTCATGCGAATGTGCGGCTTGTCCGCGCGCGCTACCGCCGCCGCAAAGAGGGTGCTGTTTCTTAGTTACCGTTAAAGGCAACCTCCAGCCACTGCTCGCCCCATTCTTTATCCATCTCTTCGTCAAACGCAGTGTCAACCAATGCGCCCGCACCGTTTTCCTTCACGTTCTGCGGCAGGATAGTACCCACGGGCATCACCCACAGCAGCGCAAGGCTCGCGGCCACCGTCAGCAGGCTCATACGCAGCGGGGTGAAAAAATGCACGGTAGATTTCGTGGCATAGCGCTGGTGATTGGCGGCGCGGATAATACGCTGCTCTAGCCCTGCATTGGGTGCGGGTATATTCAGCAGATCCAGTAATTTTTTATGTGTATCAGCCATAAACATCAGCCTCCTTCTTCAATTGTACCTTGGCGCGTGAAAGCAGTGACTCATACGCCTTTATTTTAAGCCCCATCGCCGCGGCTGCATCTTTCTGCGGTAGCTCAGAATAATAATGCAGCATCAGCGCGGTGCGTTGGCGCGCGGGTAATTTTGCCAGCACGCGCGCGGCCATTTCTTTGCGCTGCCGTAGGGCCAGTAATTCATCCGGCAGTGCGTCCGCATCTGGCACCTCGTCACTCAGCTCTGAGAAGAACTTCAAGCGCCGCGTTTTGCTTAACGCAAGGTTGCACACGATGCGGTAAAACCAGGTGGTGAATTGCGCGCCCTGATTTTCTTTCCACACGGCGCGGCCATCCACTAATTTCAAAAATGCATCCTGCACCACATCTTCCGCATCTTCGCGGTTGAGCGTGATACGGTATGCGGCGCGGTAAAATAATTTTGTATGCCGCAGCACCAGTGTATTGAATGCCGAGGCACTGCCGGACGCAATTTCGCTCAGCAGGGCCTCGTCACTGGGGGAGATTGTATTTATTTGCGGCATTCGTGCCACCTAAGCATTAAAACGGGGGCGGTCCATCCGGAGGACCTTCTCCAGGACCCATGCCGTGTTTGCCCTCACCGTGCCTGCTGCGTTTTTCCATGCGTCTTTCTACGAATTCAATTTTTTCGTCGTCGCTCATTTTGGCCCAGCGTTCTTCATGGCGCTTTTGCATTTTGTTAAATTTTTCCTCCACGAAGGCGACCTTTTCTTTGTCGTTCATTTTGGCCCATTTTTCCTTAAAGCGCGTGGCGTGCTCGGCATGCTTCTTTTCCACGAAGGCGAGTTTTTCCTCACGCGTCATCTTCTTCCATTTCTCTTTTTTCTCGGCATGAAAAGCCTCGCGTTCCTTGTCCGACATTTTTTCGAAGCGCTCATGCTTTTGTTCGGGGCTGAGCTTTTCAAAGTCTTCGCCATCTTTTGCCGCATACACGCCAAACGGCGCACTAAGGGCGAGGATGCAAACACCGGCCATTAGACTATGGCGTAAGGGTGAAAAAATCCGGGTCATAAGGTGGA
Source organism: uncultured Rickettsiales bacterium (assembly GCA_964467255.1). Taxonomy (GTDB): domain Bacteria; phylum Pseudomonadota; class Alphaproteobacteria; order Rickettsiales; family RGZB01; genus CAYXPR01. Next base: position 85,528 of record CAYXPR010000003.1, read on the forward strand.
ACTCCTTGAAATTATTCTTTCTATGGAAGTTATACGCCATGAAACGGCAAAAACCTTCGAATAAAAAAGGGGTTGAGTAAGGCGCTGTTAAATAACAACAAAGGACCGTGTTGTGGAATCAGCCTAAGCCTCGGCCTGCTGCTTTTCGGCGGGCTCTTCGCCTGCAGCCTCATGGCCATTCACCACGTATTTCAAATTTTCCTGACGGATTTTTTCACCCGCTTCATCATAAATGAAAGGCAGGAACACATAGCGCGTACCGCGGGTGACTGCCGTGGCCTCATGCAGCAGCGAGCACGAAAACACCACCGCCCCGCCGGTGGGCGCTCGGTAGAGTTGTTGGCCAAATTCGGGGAAGCGTAAATTGCCACCTTCATAACCTTCGGCGTTTAAGTTCAGCGTCACGGCGAATTTGCGGTGCGCCGTACCTTTTGAGGTGTTGTCGCGGTGCGGGTTGAAGAAGCCTTTGGTTTCGCTTTCGTAGCAGGCCACGATGTAGCGCTCGATAAAGCCCGTATCAAACTGGAAGGCTTTTTTTACTTCCGGCAGCAGGCGACGCACGAAGCGCGCGCGGGCATGGGCGATGATATTCTGGTCTTTAATAATACAGTCCGCGCGGCGCTTGATGGAGTAATCATATACGCCCACCGTTTTGCCATCGATTTCCTTCATGTAGCCGGAATCCAGTCCGCCTTCTGTTTGATAATGCTGAATGAGCAACTGACAAAACTCAGGCTCAAACACATTGGGCACCACTAAAATGGGCGCCTGCACGGCTGCCATCACGGGCTTTTCCTGTTTTGGCAGGTCTTGAATATATTCCTGCAATTTTGTAGCAAGTAACACAGGGTCGGTGATGGCTTGGTTGGCCAGCACCCTCAAACGCCAGTCCAGCACCAGTGTTTGTGGCACAAAAGTTTCGCCCTCGAACACCTTGAAAGATTTTGCGATATCATTGTTAAAATCCCAGAAAATACGGATGCCGGGCGGATGGTTCTGCAGGCGGTCTTCACTTTCATCTGTGGGGTCATTGCTCACCACAAACACGCAGGCATCTTTGTCGTTATAAATCTCGCGGTTTTTCAGTAAGGTTTCCCAAAAGGCTTTACCTTTTTCGCTGGCGCCCGAGCCAATAAAAGCCACCACCACGTAGCGGCCTGCCACGGAGGAAAAATTATACTGGTCGTTGGCAGGACTACGGCCCTTAAACCAGGGGGCGGGATCGCCGCGATGTAGTGGCATGGAATGGCTCCATTTCTGGAAAAAACATTAACGGGGGGCTATCTTTTTTAAAAACGGGGGTGATGTCAAGCAATCCTTGCTCTTTACCTGCCGGAACTTCTGTCATAAATTGGCGGCATCTTGTTGGTTTTTAATCGGAAATACTAAAAAATACGTAAAGTGAAAAAAGAATGGCGGCATGGAGTGCAGTGGAAATTAGCCTAGTCATATTCAGTTATTTGCTGGGCTCGGTGCCGTTTGGTTTGCTGGTGGCGCATCTGGCGGGCAGAGGTGATATCCGCACGCTGGGCTCAGGCAATATCGGCGCCACGAATGTGGTGCGCGTGGTCGGTAAGAAACAAGGCGCCATCACATTGCTTTTAGATGCAGGCAAGGGTGCGCTGGCGGTGCTGCTCGCAAGCTGGTTTTCGGGTGAATCCATGGCGCTGTTTGCCGGTGTGGCAGCGGTGCTCGGGCATGTGTTTCCGGTGTTTTTACGTTTCAAAGGTGGCAAGGGTGTGGCCACCACGCTTGCTGTGTTGCTGGCCTTAAGCCCGTGGGTGGGCGCGCTGACAGGTGCGGTGTGGCTGGCGGTGTTTTTTTCCACCCGCCTTTCGTCCCTTGCAGCAATTTTGGCGATGATGGCTGCGCCCAGCGTGGCATTTTTGTTTTCTGAAAACGGCGCCACGCCGCTTGTGTACGCCACGTTGTTTCTGGCTGCGTTGGTGATTTTGCGCCACCGCACGAATATACGCCGTCTGATTAACGGCGAAGAAAACCGTCTGTAAACCTCGCGCTTGCCCTCACGTGTTCTGGCGGGTAAACATCATGTATGCCTGCACACGCACAACAGCTTTGCGCCTTTCAGCCGTCAGAAAAACTGGCGCGGCTTAGGCTTGCGCGCAGCGAAAACATCGGCCCGCGCAGCTTCACATCACTCATCAAACTCTATGGTTCTGCCGATGAAGCATTGCGGCATGTGGATGAATTAGCGCGTGCCGGTGGCGGTAAAAAACCCGTGCGTGTACACAGCGAAGAAGCGGCGGAAAAAGAAATCGCGGCACATGAGGCGCTGAATGCTGCGTTGGTATTTTTAGGTGAAGCAGAATACCCTACGCTGCTCGCAGAAATACATGATGCCCCACCGGTGCTTTCGGTGCGCGGCGATACGGCGCTTTTGCCGCATGAAGCCGTGGCCTTGGTGGGCGCGCGCAATGCCTCAGCAGGTGGCATGCGTATGGCATATGGGCTCGCTGAAACGCTGGTGAAGCACAATATAATGGTGGTGTCGGGGCTTGCGCGCGGGGTGGATACGGCGGCGCATCGCGGTGCATTAGCGGCGTCATCCTCTTCCACCATTGCGGTGCTCGCAGGTGGCGTGGATCACATCTACCCACCCGAGAATGAAAAACTGTACCACCAGATTATCGAGCATGGTGCGGTGATTTCTGAAATGCCGCTGGGTGCAAAACCTCTCGCGCAGCACTTCCCGCGCCGCAACCGCATTATCTCCGGCCTTTCTAAAGCCACGGTGATTGTGGAGGCGAATTTAAAATCCGGCTCGCTGATTACGGCGCGCATGGCCTTAGAGCAAGGGCGCGAAGTGGGCGCAGTGCCAGGCTTTCCCTTGGAAGGTCGCGCCGAAGGCCCGAACAAACTACTCAAAGACGGTGCGTTTTTGGTTGAGCGCGCGGAAGATATTCTGGCCGCCAGTCGCACCTACAGCACGCGCCAGCCACAAACCACTTTGTTTGAGGAAGAATCGCCCGCCGCTTTTCCCGCTGCATCCGAGCTTTCAAATCTGCGCGCGGAAATCGCACAACTTCTTTCTGCCCATCCGGTGGCGGTGGATGAATTGGTGGCGCACAGCGGCGCACCGGCCTCGGCTATTCAGGTGGTGCTGCTCGAGATGGAACTTGCCGGCCACCTAGAGCGCCATGCGGGTGGGCGCGTGTCACGCAAAAACTAACAAGTTTTCTTGCATAGAACGGTCCGTATTTGTATGGTGCCGTACGGTCAAATCAGAAAGGTTTTTATGGCGAAGAAAAAGAATGCCGAATACGTGCTTGAACAAGGCTTGTTTGCCAGTCGCTGGCTGATGGCGCCGATGTATGTTGGGCTGGTGGGGGCATTGGTGGTGCTGATTATCGGCTTCATGATGGAGCTGGTGCATTTCTTCGCGGGCATTTTTACCATGACGCCGAACGATGCTGTGCTGGGCGTGCTGTCGCTCATCGACCTTTCGCTGGCGGGCAATCTTTTGCTGATTGTGATTTTCTCCGGCTATGAAAATTTTGTATCGAAAATGGATACAGGTAGCCATGAGGATAAACCCGAGTGGCAAGGCACGGTGGATTTTTCCACTCTCAAATTAAAACTCGTTGCGTCCATCGTGGCCATTTCGGGGATTCACCTGCTGAAAGTATTTATGGATGTCGAGAAGGTCTCTGAAACACAAATCCGCTGGATGGTCATCATCCACCTCGTGTTTGTGGTGTCGGGTGTACTGCTCGCGCTCATGGACCGCATCGCGGCTAGCGCCAAGGTGCTGAAGAAAAAATAGCCCTCCGCGTTAAATTTTTTCAGGTACTTACTATAAGTACCTGTGAAACCCCGTAAAATTTTTAGGCTTTCCAAACCACGTATGGATGATGTAGAACCTTGCGCTTTAAAGTTACAAAGTGAAGGCGCGGTTTATCCATGCACGTGGTTATTGTCGAATCACCAGCAAAGAGCAAAACGATTAATAAGTACCTAGGCCCAGACTATAAAGTGCTGGCCTCCTTTGGTCATATCCGCGACCTGCCGTCCAAAGATGGTTCGGTGGAGCCGGATAATAATTTTGCCATGCATTATGAAATTCCCGACGATTCCGCGCGCCATGTGAAAGCCATCACCGATGCGGTGAAAAAAGCTGAAACACTCATCCTCGCGACGGATCCGGATCGCGAAGGGGAAGCCATTTCGTGGCACGTACTCGAGGCGCTCAAAGAAAAGAAAGCCCTGCCGAAAGATATTAAAGTGCAGCGCGTGGTGTTTAATTCCATCACCAAAAAAGCGGTGCTGGATGCGATGGCCGCGCCGCGCGAAATCGATATGGATTTGGTGAATGCCCAGCAGGCGCGCCGTGCGCTCGACTACCTCGTGGGCTTTTCCATCTCTCCCGTTTTGTGGCGTAAATTGCCGGGCAGCAAATCCGCAGGCCGTGTGCAATCCGTTGCGCTGCGCCTTATCTGCGACCGCGAAGAAGACATCGAAAAATTCATCCCACAGGAATACTGGGACATCAAAGCGCAGTTCACCGGCAGCGAGCCCAAACCGTTTACTGCACGCCTGTTCAGCCTTGAAGGCAAGAAGCTCGACAAGTTCGACCTGAATAACGAAGCCACCGCGATGCGTGCGAAGAACCTGCTCGAAGGCGGGCCGTTCCGTGTGGTATCGGTCGAGAAAAAACAAGTGCGCCGTAATCCGGCTGCACCGTTTACCACCTCCACGCTGCAGCAGGAAGCCTTCCGCAAACTCGGCTTTGGTGCCAAGCGCACCATGCAGCTGGCGCAGAAGCTTTACGAAGGTATCGACTTGGGTGGTGAAACCGTGGGCTTAATCACCTACATGCGTACCGATGGTGTGGATGTGTCGCCCGAGTCGGTGATGGCCACGCGCGAACTGATTGGCAAAAAATTTGGTGCGGGCTTCGTGCCTTCGTCGCCGCGCATGTATCAATCCAAAACCGTCAATGCGCAGGAAGCACACGAAGCGGTGCGCCCGACCGATGTATTCCGCACGCCCGAAGCCGTGCGCGGCAGTTTAGATGCTGACATGCTGAAGCTCTATGACCTTATCTGGAAGCGCATGGTCGCCAGCCAAATGCAAAGTGCGGTGATGGATCAAGTGACGGCAGACATTGATGCGGCAGGCAAAGGCGTGTTCCGCGCAGTAGGCACCACGGTAAATTTTGAAGGCTTCTTCGCGCTCTACAGCGAAGGGCACGACGACGAAGAGGAAGAAGACGAAGCGCGGCTTCCTGCTCTCAATCAGGGTGATGCACTCACGCTCGGTGCGATTAATCCTGCGCAGCATTTTACCGAACCGCCCCCGCGTTTTTCGGAAGCAAGCTTGGTGAAGCGTTTGGAAGAACTCGGTATTGGCCGCCCCTCCACTTACGCCAGCATCATTTCCATTTTGCAGGAGCGTGATTATGTCGCGCTCGATAAAAAACGTTTCGTGCCTGAGCCACGTGGCCGCGTGGTCACCACGTTCCTGAAGCACTTCTTCAAGCGTTATGTGGAATATGATTTCACGGCGAATCTGGAATTAGAACTCGACTTGGTTTCCGCCGGCAAGGAAGACTGGAAAAAACTCCTCACCAATTTCTGGGGCGATTTTTCGAGTAATGTGAAAGAAGCCACGGGGCTTAAAACAACGGACATCATCCGCGAGATTAACGCGGCGCTGTCGCAATATTTATTCCCCGGTACGGGCGATGTGGAAGAGCGCCGCAAATGCCCCACCTGCGCCGATGGCCGCTTAAGCCTCAAAATGGGAAAATTCGGTGCCTTCATCGGGTGCTCGAATTACCCTGAATGCCGTCACACCCGCCAGCTCGAAGGTTCGGCCACCGAAGGCGAGAATGCCGAAGGCGGCGCAGGCGGTGCTTCAGCAGCGGCGTTTGAAACGCGCGTGCTTGGTAAAGGTAAGGGCGAAGAAGGGGAAGAAGACATCACCCTTCGTAAAGGCCCGTATGGTTTTTATATTCAGCTGGGCGAAGGCAAAAAACCAAAGCGCATGAGCGTGCCGAAAAATTATGACCCGCTTTCTGTCACGCTGGAGCAGGCGGTGGCACTGATTTCACTCCCGCGTGAAGTAGGCACGCACCCTGAAACCGGCAAAGTGATTAAAGCGGGGCTTGGCCGTTTTGGCCCTTACCTCCTGCATGATGGTAAATACGTGTCGCTGAAAACCGATGACGTCCTCGCGGTGGGCATTAACCGTGCGGTGGATTTGATTGCCGAAGCGGCAAGCAAAACCGGTGGCCGCACGGCCGCTGCACCACTTAAAGAATTAGGCGATCATCCCGATGGCGGCAAAGTGGCGGTGTATTCGGGTCGTTATGGCGCCTATGTGAAGCATGGTAAAGTCAACGCCACGCTGCCCAAAGGCACAGAGCCAGACACCATCACGCTGGAAGAGGCTTTAAAGCTGATTGAGGCGCGCGCGGAAAAAGGCGGCAAGGGCAAGAAGAAGGCCCCGGCGAAAAAGGCCACGAAACCCAAAGCCAAAGCAAAGGCTAAAAAATAAGCGCACTTGCTCTCGCCCCGTGAAATCGGTATCTCTTTGACTATGGTATCTGCTAGTTCAAAAACGCTGGAATTCGGCCCCTCCTATAAAAAGGTGAAGGTGGGCGACGTGGCGATTTTGGCTAAAAAAACGCCCTTGAAGCTCGATAGCGGCGCGAAAATCAGCAGCTTCCCCGTGGCGTATCAGACCTACGGCAAGCTGAATAAAAACAAATCCAACGCCATTTTGCTGTGCCACGGCCTCACGGGCGACCAGTATGTGGTCGGCCTGCACCCCGTTACCGGCAAACCCGGCTGGTGGGAAGAAATTGTTGGGCGCGGTAAAGTCATCGATACGAACAAATATTTCGTCATCTGCACCAACGTGCTGGGCGGCTGCATGGGCTCCTTCGGCCCCAAAGAACTGAACCCCAAAACCGGCAAGCCTTACAATCTCGACTTTCCGGTGCTCACCATGGCCGACATGGTGAAGGCGCAAAAGCTGCTGGTGGAACATCTCGGCATTAAAAAATTATTTTCTGTTATCGGTGCGTCGATGGGTGGCATGCAGGCGCTTGAATGGGCTGCCAGTTTCCCCAAAGCCATCGGCTCTGCGGTGCTGATTGCGACGGCCGCGCGCCACACAGCGCAGAACATCGCCTTCCATGAAATTGGCAGGCAGGCCGTAATGGCTGACCCTGACTGGTGCGACGGCCACTATATCGAAAAGAAAAAATTCCCCGCCAAGGGGCTCGCCGTGGCGCGCATGACAGCGCACGTCACTTACCTTTCCGAAACGGCACTACAACGCAAATTCGGGCGCAATTTGCAGAACCGCAAAAAAGTTTCGTATGGGTTTGAGGCAGATTTCCAGATTGAAAGCTACTTGCGCCACCAGGGCGTAAGCTTCGTTGCGCGGTTCGACCCGAACTCGTATCTCTACATCACCCGTGCGATGGATTATTTTGACTTAGCGGCAGACCATGGCGGCTCGCTGGCCGCCGCGCTGAAAGATGCGCGCGGGGATTTCTGCGTGATCTCCTTCTCGTCCGACTGGCTGTTCCCCACCGCTGAGATGAAAGAAATCGTCCATGCCTTAAACGGTGTGGGTGCGCGCGTCAGCTTCGTGGAAATTCAGTCCGACAAAGGGCACGATGCTTTCCTGCTCGATGAGCCGGTGTTTGCTGAAACGCTGCGCGGGTTCTTAAAAGGTTCAGCCGTGCGGCAGGGAGTGTAGCGATGACAGAAATCCTGCGGCCTGACCTGAAAGCGATTGCGGATTTAATTCCCGCTGGTGCGCGCGTGCTCGACATTGGCTGCGGCACAGGCACGCTGCTTGCGCATTTGCAAAGCGAGAAGAAAATCGATGTGCACGGCATGGATATTGATGGCGAGAAGGTGAGCGCCACATTGGCGCGCGGGCTTTCCGCCGTGCAGGGCGATGCCGACCGTGACCTGAAATATTATCCCGACAATGCCTTTGACTACGTTATTTTAGGTGAAACGCTGCAAGCCACCCAGCACCCCAAAGACGTGCTGAATGAAATCCTCCGCATTTCGAAAAAGGCCGTCGTGTCGATTCCGAATTTTGGCTATTGGAAAAACCGTGCATATCTTTCGCTGCGTGGCCGCATGCCCGTCACCAGCAAGCTCAGCTACCAGTGGTATGAAACGCCGAACATTCATTTCTGCACCATCCGCGACTTCGTGTTTTTAGCCGAAGAACTCGGCTGCACCATCGAGCAGCGTTTGTGGTTGGGGCTGGATGGCAAAGCGCGCCCGTTTAAAGGCCGTGGCTGCCTCGCCAACCTGCTTTCGCCCGAAGGCATTTTTGTGCTCAGTAAGTAATTTTATTTTGTTCCCGTGGGAGATCGAGCCGTCAGCCCGCCGCATCCGGCGGCGTTCCATACGAGGGCATTTGCCCGAGTGGGAACAATAAAAAACCCATTCTCACCTCGCTCCCGCCAACACACGCACTTTCTTGCCGCCGCCTTTGCTGGTGGCGTAGAGGCGCTTTTCAGCAAGGGCAATCATCGTGCCACCAAGGAAAGGTGCAATCTTGCCGCCTTTTTCCCACCAGTCGGCGCTGCGAATTAAAAAACGGAAGTTCGAGGGCGGCAGGAACAGTGCGCTTTTCATCTCCACGGGCGTCAGCATGCTTTCTTCCAGCAGATTTTTAAGCTGGCTTTCGGAAAAGGGCCTCCCGTGCCCGAAGGGTGTTTTTTCGGCGCGCGCCCACAGGCCGGTGCGGTGCGGCACAATTACGACCAACTGGCCGCACGCATCCATCACGCGCCAGATTTCACGCAGCAGCGCTTTGGGGTTTCCGGCATGCTCGAGGCTATGTACCATCAGCACGCGTCCCACACTGTTGTCGGGCAGCGGCAAATGATGCTCCGCCGTCATCGCCACGCGGCTCGGTTTTTTCAAGGGCCATTGCAGCGCGCCTTGCGCGGCAGGCATAAAGGCCAGCGCGCGGCTTTTTACCTTGCTGCCATGCGGCTTCATCAACGGCGTCAGGTATGGCGTGGCAAAGCCAAGCCCGATAATTAGTTCATCGCGCCCGCTTTCAGGGTGCGCCACTTCGCGCGGCCAGAGTGTGCGGATTTCGCGCCGTAGGCTGCGGCAGGCCACCATGCCGAGCGGCGTATCGTAAAATTCTTGCAGCGACTGAGCGGTGGGTGTGAACATGCGCTACGCTGCCTCCCGCTCGCCGAAAATGGCGCTGCCGACGCGCACGTAACTGGCGCCCATGGCGCTGGCGAGGCCGTAATCCCCGCTCATACCCATACTAAGCTGGGTTAAGCCGTTTCGTTCTGCAATGGTGCGCAGCAGGGCAAAATGTGGCGCAGGCTCTTCGTGTGCGGGCGGAATGCACATCAGCCCCACCAGCTGTTTGCCGAAGATTTTTTTGCATTCGGCGATAAAATCATCCGCCTCTTCCGGCATCGCCCCCGCCTTCTGCGGCTCTTTGCCGGTGTTCACCTGAATGAACAGCGTGGGCTTCTTTCCGGTTTTATCCATTTCTTTTTTGATTTCCGCCGCCAGTTTCGGGCGGTCGATGGTGTGAATCACATCAAACAGCGCGAGGGCTTCCCTCACCTTGTTGCTTTGCAAAGGGCCAATCAGATGCAGTTCCGTTTTCGGGTGCTTTGCTTTCAGCTCCGGCCATTTGCCCTGCGCTTCTTGCACGCGGTTTTCACCAAACAGCCTGTGACCTGCCTCCAGCAGCGGCAGGATGCTTTCTGCCCCGTGGGTTTTACTCACGGCGATAATCTGCGCTGGTGGTGCTTTCCCCGCGCCATAGCGCTTGGCGGCTTTGGTGATTTCGTCCTTCACGGCCTTAAGGTTAGACAGTATGGTGGGCGCAGCAGTCATCGGCGAAAAAACCAAAACTATGTTTTCTGAAGTACAGACGATAATCACAATAGCGCGCCAGCTCAATGCCAAAAATGGGGCCAAAAGCGGCCTCCCGCTGCCGCCGCTGGTGTTTATCACCGATGCTATCCGCCAGAAAGACCCTGCCCGCATCATTTTGCGCCTGCCGCCAGACAGCCTCGTGCTGATTCGCGACTACCATCACCCCGCCCGCGCCACCTATGCGGCGGAGATGGCGAAAGCCTGCCGCGCCCGTCGCCTGCCTTTTTTGGTGGCGGGGGATGCCTTACTCGCCCTCCGCCTGAACGCAGCGGGGGTGCATTTGCCCCAGCATCAGGCTCGCCAGGCGCTGAAACACCGCCTAGCACGCCCGCAGTGGCTTATCACCGCCAGTGCCCACTCTGTGCCAGAACTCCACCGCCTTAACGCCCTTCCGGTCGATGCAGCGCTCTATTCGCCGCTCTTTGCCACCGCCTCCCACCCTGACGCGCCTCCGCTCGGGCGGCACCGCTTCAGCGCGGGGGTACACCATAAGCCTGCCATACCGGTCTATGCGCTGGGCGGTATCGATGGCCGAACCATCGCCCAGGTGCGCGGACTGCCCGTGGCGGGAATTGCCGCCATTGGCGCATTTGCGCCATTTTTCAAAGGGAACCCGCCCCATGACGTCTAAAAGACTGATACCCAAAAGCCATAACTGTGCTTTATCTGCAACAGACGATATCAAAAAAAGGCTTACATCCCATAATTTTACGATGCACCAGTTGCGCCTTGGGGGTGAATACTGTTTTTAATGCCCTTGCGTTATGCGTAAATTGCGTGGCCGTTCTTTATGGCTATGTGAGTTTAGGTGTTAATTTTTATTTATTTTTAACAAACAGGATCGAGGCTTATGAAAAAGTTTCTACTTGGCACTTCCGCTCTCGTTGGCGCAGTAGCTTTTGCTTCTGCTGCTTCTGCTGAGCCCACTGTATCTGTTGGCGGTTTTCTGGACTTCCAGGCCGGCTTCACGGATCAGGACTTAGATGCAACTGGCACGGTTGGTGGCCGCGAAACCAAATTCGCAAATGACACCGAAGTGAATATCAACGTTCAGGGCACGGCCGACAATGGCCTGACCTACGGCGCTGTTATCGAACTGGAAGCTGACGTAACGGCTGACACCGATGGCGAAGGCCTGAATGCTGACAAAACCTTCCTCTTCGTGGAAAGCAATGCTGGCCGCGTAGAACTGGGTTCCAATATCGGTGCTGAAGACGCACTGAAAGTTGATGCTGCTACGATCGCTCGCGCGACCGGTGGTATCGATGGCGATTGGTACCGTTTTGCAACGGTTGGTACTGGTTTCATCATCCGTCCTGACCTGCCAAATGCACATGCACGTGGCGCAGGTGAAGATGCAACGAAAATCACTTACTACTCCCCACGCTTCTCTGGCGTTCAGGTGGGTGTAAGCTATGCACCAGATGATGGTAACGTTGGTACGGCAGCTGCCTTCACCACCGACACCAATGGTGATAACGAAAACGTATTCGGCCTTGGCGCGAACTACACCGGTCAGTTTGACCAGGTTGGCGTTCAGCTGTCCGCAACGGGCGCTTTCGGTGAATCCGAAACGGCTGCTACGGAAGACCTTTCTTCCTGGGCTCTCGGTACGGTTCTGTCCTTCCAGGGTTTCAGCGTAGCTGGTTCCTATGGCGATTGGGATGATTCAGGTCTCCCAACCGGCGGTAGCGTAGATCAGAACTACTGGACCTTGGGCGCTGGTTATGAAACCGGTCCGTTCGGCGTAAGCCTGACGTACATGGACAGCGAAGCTGGCACGAGCGACTTTACGAACGTGTCTGTTGGTGCTGACTACCAGCTGGCTCCTGGTCTGGTTCCATACGTAGAAGTGAACTTCTTCGAACTGGATCCTACCGGTGCTGCTCTGGACAACGATGGTACGGTTCTCCTCGTTGGTACGGAACTCACCTTCTAATTTAGCTTTAAGCTAAGTTCGAAAAAGAATGGGGCGGTGCTTATTGGCACCGCCCTTTTTCTTTGCCTTTTAATCTGCCGCCTTCCCTGCATTTCTGCGGTTTATCCGGTTTTGCTTGTCAAGGCAGGGCCAGTGCTTTAAATACTCATGGCTTGAAGTAACGGAGAATCTCCATGAAACACCTGATTGTTGCGCTGTTCTGTGCCCTTTTAATGCCGCTGATTGTGGCCTGTTCCAGCGATGGCGAACAAAAGAAAACCAGCTCCGCTCACGCAGACGCGTCGGACCGCGCTTACCCGATTGACCCGGAAGATGCCCGCAAGTTGCGCCACGGTAAAATGGGTGGGGAAGAAGGCTTGAAACTCTTTGGTGACGACGAGGGCGGTTCCTCCAAGGGCGCTACGCTGGGCGTAAACAGCTTCCTGTGGCGTGCCACGCTAGATACCCTCTCCTTCGTGCCCTTGGCCTCTGTAGACCCCCGTGGCGGCGTGATTATCACCGACTGGTATGAAGCGCAGGAAGCCAAGAATGAGCGTTTTAAAATCAACGCCCTGCTGCTGGACACCCGCCTGCGCTCCGATGCGCTGCGTGTATCGGTGTTCAAGCAGGTGTTAAAGGGTGAGCGCTGGCAGGATGCTGAAGTTGACCCTAGCGTCGCGCGTGATTTAGAGGATAAAATCCTCACCCGCGCCCGCGAACTGCGCATTGCGTCGGGCCGTTAATATCCCATGAGTGAACAACAGGACATTGCCCGCTATAATGCGGAAGGCACCGAAGCCAAATGGCAGAAAACATGGGCTTCGTCTGGCGTGTTTCAAACGCCTGATGCCCCGGCAAAGCCTTACTACGTGCTGGAAATGTTCCCTTACCCCTCAGGGCGCATCCATATGGGACACCTCCGCAACTACACGATTGGTGACGTTGTGGCGCGCTTTAGAAAGGCACAAGGCCATGATGTGCTGCACCCTATGGGGTGGGACGCTTTCGGCCTTCCGGCCGAAAATGCGGCCATCCAGAACAAGGTAAACCCCAAGGATTGGACCAAGAAAAACATCGCGGAAATGCGCGCGCAGCTGCAATCCATCGGCCTTTCCTACGACTGGGACCGTGAAGTGGCCACCTGCGACCCGGAATATTACAAACACGAACAGAAATTCTTCCTCGAATTCCTCAAAAACGGCATCGCATACCAAAAAGAAGCGATGGTAAACTGGGACCCCGTCGACAACACCGTGCTCGCCAACGAACAGGTGATTGACGGCCGTGGCTGGCGCTCTGGCGCGTTAGTGGAGCGCAAAAAACTGCGCCAGTGGTTCCTCAAAATCACCGATTTTGCGGAAGATTTATTGCAAGGGCTGCAAACCTTAAAAGGCCATTGGCCCGAGCACGTGCTGCTGATGCAGGAAAAATGGATTGGTAAATCCATCGGTGCGCGGATTTTCTTCGAAGTGAAGGGCCGCGCAGAGAAAATTGAAGTGTTCACCACGCGGCCGGATACGATTTTCGGCGCCAGTTTCTGCGCCATTTCCGCCAATCACCCGCTGGCGGAAGAGCTCGCGGCGAAAGATGCTAAGCTCGCCGCCTTTATTGAGAAGTGCAATCAGCTCGGCACGGCGACTGAAGCAATCGAAAAGGCTGAAAAAGAAGGCCACGATACGGGCCTTAAAATTATTCACCCCTTTATTTCCGGCTTAGAACTGCCAATTTACGTCGCAAATTTCGTGCTGATGGATTATGGCACGGGCGCATTGTTCGGCTGCCCGGCGCACGACCAGCGCGATTTAGATTTTGCGCGCAAATATAACCTTACGGTTAAACAGGTTGTCTTTTCCGGTGAAAAAGACCAAAAACCCATTGGCACTGAGGCTTATTCCGGTGGCGGAACGTTGGGCGGCTCTGACTTCCTCAATGGCATGGAAGTAGAGGCTGCCAAGCAGGAAGTTTGCAAAAGACTCGCCGCCAAAGGTCTGGGTGAGGCCACCACTACCTACCGCCTGCGCGATTGGGGCGTGTCGCGCCAGCGTTATTGGGGTTGCCCTATCCCAATGATATACTGTGATAAATGCGGTGTCGTTCCTGTTCCGGAACAAAATCTGCCAGTGGAATTACCCTCCGATGTCACTTTCGACAAACCGGGCAACCCGCTCGACCGCCACCCCACATGGAAACATGTGGATTGCCCCACCTGCGGCGGCAAGGCCGAGCGCGAAACTGATACGTTTGACACATTCTTTGAATCCTCATGGTATTTCGCGCGGTATCTGGACCCGAAAAACGCTAAAATTGGTTTCGATAAAACCAAGGCCAACCAATGGCTGCCGGTGAATCAATATATCGGTGGTGTGGAACATGCGGTGCTGCATTTGCTCTACTCGCGCTTTTTCACCCGCGCCTTAAAAAAATGCGGATTCCTCGATGTCGCAGAGCCTTTCCAAGGCCTTCTCACCCAAGGCATGGTGTGCCATGTAACCGCAAAAGATAAGAAAACCGGTGAGTGGCTTGCCTTTCGCCAAGACGATGAGTTTGAAATTAATGAGCGCCCCGCTAGTGAATTCAAAGAAGTCATTTCTGGTAGCACAGGAGAAACAAAAAGAATCAAGCATATACCAACGCAAAAAACAGCTGCTACTAAAGATATTAGTGAATACATAACAGATAGAAAAACGCTCTATATTAGAACCGATGGCACCCCCGTAAAAATTGAAGATGTAATAGAGGGGCGTATAGAGAAAATGAGCAAATCTAAGCTCAACGTCGTAGACCCAACTCGCATCATCCGTGCCTATGGCGCGGATACGGCGCGTTTATTTATGCTTTCGGATTCTCCGCCGGAGCGTGATTTGGAATGGACCGATGCCGGTGTGGAAGGCTCGCGCCGCTATGTAGATCGGCTCTGGCGGCTTTATTCCCGCCATGCGGCACTGCTGCAAGGTGAGGTAAAAGAGGCCAAAGCGGAAGGCGAAGTGCTGAAAATCCGTCGCCGCACGCATCAAACCATTCAGCAGGTCACACAGCAGCTGGAAAAATTCCAGATGAACGGTGCGGTGGCAAAAATCCGTGAGCTCACCAATGCGCTCGAATCGTTGGAGCCTAAGGATGACACCAGCCGCTTCGTGCTGAAAGAAGGCCTGACCGCTGCCGTAAAACTGCTTGCGCCGATGATGCCACATCTGGCGGAAGAACTCTGGGAGCTGGCGGGCAATAAAACCATGCTGGCGGCGCAAAATTTCTGGCCCGTGGCGGACGCGGCGCTGGTGGTGGAAGATTCGGTTACCATTGCCGTGCAGGTCAACGGCAAGCTGAAAGCGACGCTTGAACTTGCGCGGGATATGAATGAGAATGACGCGAAGGAAGCCGCGCTTTCAGAAGCACTCGTGAAGGCGGCGGTGGAAGGCAAAGAAATCAAACGCATCATTGTGGTGCCGAACCGGATTATCAATGTGGTGGCTGCGTAAAACGCTTGGTCTAACACTGCTTGCAAGCCTTGCGGCCTGCGGGTTTCAGCCGATTTATGGCAAGCACATCTCGGGCAGCGATTCGGTTGTTCCGTATGTGATTCACATTAATTCCATCGGTGGTGGCCGCCCGGGGCAAGAGCTGAAAGTGCAGCTTGAAAACCTGATGAATCCGCTGTCGGAAAATCAGCCTGCGGAATATCATTTGAGCGTGGCGCTCAAAGAAGACCTTACCCCGCTGGTGATTGAGCGCGACCGCCGCATCAGCCGCTACAATCTTTCCTACACCGCAGAATATACGCTGACCGAGGCAGGCAGCGGCAAAAAACTGCACAGCGGCAGCAGCAAAATCACGGGTTCCTATGACCGTGTGGAGTCTGACTACGCCACCTATGCCGCCCAGCGCGACACTGCCAACCGCGTGATGCGCGAAATGGCTAAGGACATTAAAGTGCGCCTCATGGCGTTCCTGTCGCAGCAGCAAAAAACCAACGTTAGATAGAGGCGCGTAGCTCGATGAAAATTCAGGGCTACAAAGTCGATAATTTCCTTTCGGCATTGCCCAAGGGGCTTCGTGCGGCGCTGCTCTATGGGCCTGACATCGGGCTTGTGTCCCTGCGCGCAGAAGCGCTCGGCAAAGCCATTGTGACTGACCTTAAAGACCCCTTCCGTGTGGCAGAAATCAGCGCAGACAGGTTGGAAGAAGACCCTGCATTACTGGCGGATGAAGTCAACGCCATCAGCTTTGGCGGCGGTCGCCGCCTGATCCGCCTGCGCGATGCCGATAACGGTGTGGCAAAGGCGCTGGCGGCGGTGCTGGATGCACCCACCGTAGCAGCCGAAGACGCGGCGTTTATTGTGATTACAGCGGGGGATTTACCGGCAAAATCATCCCTGCGGCAGTTGTTTGAAACCCACAAAGAAGCGGCCGCCCTGCCCTGCTATCAGGACGATGAGCGCAATCTCGCCACCGTGGTGGCGCAGGAATTCCGTAAAAAAGGCTTCACTGCTGACCGCGATGCCGTGAGCCTGATTGCCGAAAACTGTCAGGGCGACCGCATGATTGCCATGTCGGAAATTGAAAAACTGGCGCTGTACATGGGCGAAGCGAAACATATTGCCTATGATGATGCGGCGGGGTGTGTGGGCGAAACCACCGAAAGCTCGCTGCAGGATGTCTGCAATGCGGTAGCCTATGGCCGCCAGAGCGAGGTCGAGCGCCATGTGCGCAAGAGCATCGCGCAAGGCATTGCGGGCGCAGGCGTGCTGCGCTCGGTGCTGTATTATTTTTTCCGGCTGTATGAAATTGCCGGCATGATGCAGCAGGGTTTGGCGGCGGATACGGCGGTAGAATCGCTGCGCCCGCCAGTGTTTTTCAAGCAGCAGCCCGTGCTGCGTGACCATGCGCGCATCTGGGGTGGCCAGCCGCAGAAACTGGCAGCTGCGCTGGAATTACTGCGCCAAGCCGAGCTGGACGTGAAGAAAACCGGCGCCGATGGTGATTTAATCACCAGCCGATACCTGATGCAGCTGGCGAATTTACCCGCTAAAAAAGCCGCATAAAACCAATCGGTTTAATATATTGTTTACGCAGCGTTTTCATGCGCATCTGTGCCCTCGAGGCGGCGCAGCAACTTATCCAAATCCGCCAGCGACTGGTAGGCAATTTCCACCGCACCTTTTTCCCCGCGATTATGAATGGTCACGGCCATGCCGAGATTTGCGGAGACCAGCTTTTCAAGCGCCAGAATATCAGGGTCGCGCTCTTTAATTTTACGCTGGGTTTTCACCTGCTGGCGTGGGAATTCTGCGCGCTCCTGCACCAGTTTTTCGGTCTGGCGCACATTCAGCCCCTGCTTCACCACCTGTTCGGCGATTTCCTCTGCCGCGTCGGCGCCAATCAGCGCGCGTGCGTGGCCGATGGAAAGCTTGTCGGTTGCAAGGTAATCCTTCACCTGTGTCGGCAGCGAAAGGAGACGCAGCATGTTGGTTACGTGGCTACGGCTTTTGCCCACCACATCGGAAAGTTCTTCCTGCGTGTAGCTGAATTCATTGAGCAAACGCTGGTAGCCCTCAGCGACCTCGAGCGGTGATAAATCGCGGCGCTGGATGTTTTCCACCAGTGCGATTTCAAGCGCCTGTTTGTCAGTAAGCTCCATGCGGATGGCGGGGATTTCCGTCAGCCCTGCGATTTTTGCGGCGCGCCAGCGGCGTTCACCGGCGATGATTTCAAAATTTGTGCCGCTGCCCCGCACTAAAATCGGCTGCACCACACCGTTGCGGCGCACGGAATCCGCGAGTTCTGAAAGCGCGTCTTCATCGAACTGATGGCGCGGTTGGAAACGGCCGGGCTGGATTTTATTCAGCGGCAGTTTTTCTGCGCCGCTTTCGCGTGCGGCGGTTTTTGCATTTTCGATGCTGATATTTTCATCGCTATCTGCGATCAGGGCGGAGAGTCCTTTGCCGAGTCCACGTTTTGCCATAAGTATTTCCCTTTCTTTATGAACGTATTAAATCAATCGGTTTATTTTAAGCGACCTTGCGGTTGAGTACTTCTTTGGCAAGGTTGATGTAAGCCTGACTGCCGGGGCACTTCAGGTCGTAAATCAATGCGGGTTTGCCGTGGCTTGGCGCCTCGGAAATACGCACGTTGCGGGGGATAACGGTGGTGTAGACATAGTCTTTCAGGTACCCGCGCACATCTTCTTCTACCTGTTCGGTAAGGCGGTTGCGGCGGTCATACATGGTGAGCACAATGCCGTGGATTTTTAAAGTCGGGTTCAGTTTTTTCTGAATCAATTCCACCGTGTGCAGCAGATGCGAAAGCCCTTCGAGTGCGAAGAATTCACACTGTAGCGGAATCAAAAGCGAGGTGGCGGCCACCAGTGCGTTGATGGTAAGAAGTCCGAGCGATGGTGGGCAGTCGATGAAAATATAATCGTATTCTCCTGCCACAGCGGCGAGTTTATTTTTTAAGATAAATTCACGGGCGGAACTGTTGGCAAGTTCCACGTCAATCGCCGCTAAATCCACTTCCGAGGGCACGAGCCAAAGCCCCGGCACGGTGGTGGCAACGGCCACATCTTTTAACGTAAGGGCGCTATCAATCAGCAAATCATAGCTGGTGACTTTGCGTTCTTTCGCGGGCACACCAAAACCGGTGCTGGCATTTCCCTGTGGGTCGAGGTCTATCACCAGTGTGCGTTTGCCCACCGCCGTAACAGCGGTGGCAAGGTTCACGGCCGTGGTGGTTTTACCCACACCGCCTTTTTGATTTACGACAGCGATGATTTGGGGGGCGATAATCTGGGGAGAGGTCATGCGCGCTTCCTTACCTGGGTGAGGGTTACGATAGAGCCTTGGTCTTTGGGTTCAGTGGTGGGAATACGGCTTTTGGTGAGTGTGTGGACAAAATCCCAACCCTCTTTCGCCGTAAGTATCTCATTTTCAGCGCTTTTTCCTTTTAAAAGCAGCCACGTACAATCAGCCCCCGCAAATGGCCCACCAATCGCCAAGATGGCATCAAGGGGTGCGAAGGCACGTGCCGTAATCACGTCGCTCTCTATGGGCTTTAAAACCTCAATGCGTGCGTTGTGGATTTTTGCGTTCGGAATTTCAAGCTGTCGGGCGGCTTCTTTCAAAAAAGCGCACTTGCGGAAGTCCGATTCAATCAGGTTCACGGTGATGTCCGGCCGTGCGATGGCAATCACCAATCCGGGCAGGCCGCCGCCGCTTCCGAAGTCGGTGATTATTTTGGTGCCGGTGGGGATAACATCCACCAGCTGTAAGCTATCTTCGATGTGGCGCTGCCAGATAGTGCTTTCGGTGGCGCGGCCAATCAGGTTTATCTTTTGGTTCCATTTCAGCAGCAGCGCCACGAAGGCTTCTAGCTTCTGGCGTTCTGTAGTCTCAGGCATGGGTTGCATGGCGCGTAGCATCGGCGGCCCCCTTCCCTGATTTTTGCTTATTAATGTAAATGAGTACGGTGGTGATGGCGGCTGGCGTCATGCCCGGAATGCGGCTCGCCGCACCGATGGTGGCGGGGCGCACATTCTTTAGTTTTTCGCGCGTTTCGTTTGAAAGGCCGGGGATCAGCGCATAATCCATATCATCCGGAATATGCGTGCCCTCTTCCTTTTTAAACTGACGGATTTCTGCTTCCTGTTTTTCCAAATAACCGGAATAAAGTGCCTCGATCTCCAGCTGTGAAATCACGTCGGGGCGCAGTGTTTCCAGTTCAGGCCACAGGGCGGCCACATCACTGAAGCGGACATTGTTGTAAGACAGTATCTGCATGGCGGTGCGCAGCACGCCGTCTTGCGCCATTTTAAGGCCTTTTTGCTCGGCAATGCGCGGCAGAATGGTGGCGTTTTTCATGAACACGCGAGCGGAGTTCAGGGCCTTTTCTTTGGCCTCGAACACGTCGCGGCGCTGCTCGCTCACCACGCCCGCTTCAATCGCTTTGGGCGTGAGGCGCAGGTCGGCATTATCGGCCCTCAGGCGCAGGCGGTATTCCGCGCGGCTGGTGAACATGCGGTAAGGCTCGGACGTGCCGTGGGTAATCAAATCGTCAATCATCACGCCGATATAGCTTTCGGTGCGGTCGAGCAGGAAGGCTTGTTTTCCCTTGGCGGCAAGCCCCGCGTTAAGCCCCGCCATAATGCCCTGCGCGCCCGCTTCTTCATACCCCGTGGTGCCGTTAATCTGCCCCGCGAAATACAGGCCTTGCACCTTTTTGGTTTCCAGCGTGGGCTTCAGTTCCCGTGGGTCGACATAGTCATATTCAATGGCATAGCCGGGGCGGATCATCACCGCCTCTTCAAGGCCGGGGATGGTTTTTAGAATGGCCAGCTGCACATCTTCCGGCAGGCTGGTGGAGATGCCGTTCGGGTAAATAGTCGGGTCATCGAGGCCTTCAGGCTCGAGGAAAATCTGGTGGCGTTCTTTATCGGCAAAGCGCACGATTTTATCTTCAATGGAGGGGCAATAACGCGGGCCGCGGCTGCCAATTTGCCCCGAATACATGGGCGAGCGGGTAAGGTTGGCGCGGATGACTTCATGCGTTGCGGCGCTGGTATGGGTGATGTGGCAATTGGTTTGCGGTACTTCGATTGTGTCGGTGAGGGTTGAGAACGGGCGCGGCGGATTATCCCCCGGCTGAGTGGTGAGCCCTTCCCATTTTATGGTGCGGCCATCGAGCCGTGGTGGGGTTCCGGTTTTAAGGCGACCCACGCGGAACTCAAGGCGCTTTAATGTGTCGGAAAGGCCGATGGACGGGGCCTCACCCACCCTACCCGCCGGTGTCTTTTTCTCACCGATATGGATAAGCCCACGTAGGAATGTACCTGTAGTGAGCACCACGCGCCCTGCGCCGATTTCCGTGCCATCGGCCAGCTTTACAGCCTGCACTTTGTTATCTGTAACAAGAATATCTTCTGCCGGAGAAGCGAGAATATCGAGGTTTGGGTAATCGCCCAAAATGGCCTGCATGGCCTTGCGGTAGAGCTTGCGGTCGGCCTGCGCACGTGGCCCCCATACGGCAGGGCCTTTGCTTTCATTCAGCATGCGGAAGTGGATACCGGCGCGGTCTACGGCACGGCCCATTACGCCATCGAGCGCATCAATCTCGCGTACCAGCGTGCCCTTGGCAACGCCACCAAAGGCGGGGTTGCAGCTCATCTCGCCAATGGTTTCAAATTTATGGGTTACGAGCAGCGTGGATGCGCCCGCGCGCGCCGCCGCCGCCGCCGCCTCGCAGCCTGCATGGCCGCCGCCGATAACAATCACATCATAGCTGGATTTAGTGGTTTGCAACGTGACACCCTACTAGCGTTAGGATGTTTCACGTGAAACATATTAATAATTTATTAAAATGTTAACTTGTTTCACGTGAAACATTTTTCAATGTTTCGTCACTTACCTATACAGAATTTTGAAAAGATTGCATCCAAAATTTCTTCGACATCAATCTTTCCTGTAATCTTGCCGAGGGACTGGACGGCAGAGCGCGCCTCCTCAGCAGAGAGTTCGGCGGGGTATTGGTTCTGGATCGAGTAGACAAAGCGCCGTAAGTTTTCATGGCATTCGGCAATCAGCTGGCGGTGCCGTTCGCGCGTTAGGCTTGGCTCTGCGCCTGGGGAATAGAGTGCATTGAGCTTGGCGGTGATGGCGGAAATAATGGCGCCGAGGCCAAGGCCAGACGTGACGGAAACCGTGAGTGCCTTGTGCCCGCCCACGGTAGCGCGGCCTGTTGGCAAGGTTGCCATATCCGCTTTGGTTAAGAGTACGATGCTGTTGGCATTTAAAAGTCCTAAGCTGGTGGCATCGAGGTTGTTCGGATAGGTGGTGGCATCAAATAACACGAGGTTGATGTCCGCATGTGCGGATTTTTCGATGGCGCGGCGAATGCCTTCCGACTCAATCGCATCATCTGTTTCACGCAGGCCTGCCGTATCGCACAGGGTAACGGGGAAGCCTGCAAGATCCATCTGCACTTCAATTACGTCACGCGTGGTGCCTGCAATGTGCGAAACAATGGCCACATCGCGCTTGGCGAGCCAGTTAAGCAATGTGGATTTACCACTGTTGGGCGCTCCTAAAATAGTGATAACGACCCCCGCCCGCAGCACTTCGCCGCGCGTATCGTTCATGTGTGCCTCGAGCGCCTTCATGAGGAAACTGACTGAGGCAACAAATTCTTCCTTCAGGCTTTCAGGTAAATCTTCGTCGGGGAAATCGATGTACGCTTCAATGAGCGCCATGATGCCTAGGAGCTGGTCGCGCCAGCCGTTATAGAGCGTGGCAAGCTCGCCCTCCATCTGCCGCATGGCCTGCTTTTGTTGCAGGATGGTTTCCGCATCAATCAGGTCGGCGAGGCCTTCAATCTGGGTTAAATCCATCTGCCCGTTTTCAAACGCTCGGCGGGAAAATTCTCCTGCTTCGGCGGGTCGGAAGCCCTCAAATTTTGCCAGCGTGGCCAGCATGAGGCTTACAATAGCGCGGCTGCCATGCAGGTGAAATTCTGCGACATCTTCACCCGTGAAACTGTTTGGCGCAGGGAAAAAAAGCACGAGGCCTTTATCAATCACATCGCTTGTTTTAGGCACGGTTATTTTGCGGAGCGCGGCATAACGCGGTGGTGGGCAGGCAGTGCCCGTGAGTGTTTCAATCGCGCTTTTTGCCCCCGGCCCCGACACGCGCACAATCGCCACGCCAGACTTGCCCGGTGTGGTGGCGGGTGCGAAAATAGTGGTACGCTGTTGCGGAAAAGCTGGTTTCATGGCGGTTATCCTAGCAGGAAATAGCGCAGTCGGGAAGCTGGATAGGTGGGCCGGATAAAAACACTTAACCTCCCTGCCCGCCTGTGGTTAACTGATGGAAGTAACCCGCTGATGAAAGTAAGGATTTTTTATGCGCAAACACGCGGCCGACGTAATCTGGCATGGCAGCCCCAGCCAATGGGTGAACGCAAATGCATTCGGCTTCTGGGCGATATTTATTGTGCTTAACATTGTGATGCAGCAGCAGATTGCCGGCTGGCTGATGCGCATGCCCGGTGTGGGCGAAAAGGCCACGCTGGTGCAGCAGATTATTACTGTTTTCCCCGTACTGATTATGGCTTGGAAATGGCTGGTGGTGCATTTTCACCAGTATGAAATGACCGAACAAGTGCTGCGTGAAAGATATGGTATTTTTAACCGCCAGATTCATGAGCTGGAGCTTTACCGCGTGCGCGACACCACCACGTATCGTCCCTTCCAATTAAACATTGTGGGCTGCGGCAATGTGATTATGAACACGAATGACGATTCCACGCCTGTGGCGATGATTTCTGCTATCAAAAACCCCGATGCCGTGCGCACCCTGCTACGCGAAAAAGTGGAACAGGCGCGCTCTAATCGCGGCATTGTGGAAATTGCCTAAGCGGCAATTTTCAGGTTATGGCGGTGGCGATAACTTAAGGCTTCAAGCAGATGTTCGCGGGCAATGTCCCCTGCTCCGGCTAAGTCGGCAATGGTGCGCGCCACACGCAGCACACGATTATGCCCGCGCATGGATAAGCCCATTTTCTCGAGCGCATCGATGAGCAGTGCCCTGCTCTCGGGTGAAAGTTTCGTCGCTGCTTCCAGCACTTCGCCATCGGCCTGCGCATTCACGCTGACACCTGCGGCCTCATACCGCGCCTGCTGAATGGCGCGCGCTTTTGCAACACGCAGCGCCACAGTGGCAGAGCGTTCCGCGGGGGCGTGCGTGCCGGTGAGTAAATCTTTTGGCGCAACTTCCGGTACTTCGATGATGACATCAAAACGGTCAAGCAACGGGCCGGAGAGTTTGCCCATATAATCTTCCCCGCAGCGCGGTGCTTTGTTGCAGGCGCGCGCGGCGTCAAACAAATAACCGCAGCGGCACGGATTCATGGCGGCCACGAGTTGGAAGTCGGCGGGGTAGGTGATGTGGGCCTGCGCGCGTGCCACGGTGACGTTGCGTGTTTCTAAGGGCTGGCGGAGCGAATCAAGCACCTGCCGCGGGAACTCGGCAAGCTCATCTAAAAACAGCACGCCTTTATGCGCGAGGGTAATTTCACCCGGCTTGGCTTTTACGCCGCCGCCCACCAACGCTGGCATGGAACTTGAATGATGCGGCGCACGGTAAGGCCGTTGGCGCGACAGCGTGCCGCCAGTCAGCGTACCCGCCACACTTTGAATCATGCTCACTTCCAGCATTTCGCGCGCGGAAAGGGGTGGTAAAATTCCACCTAACCTGCTGGCTAACATAGATTTTCCTGCGCCCGGCGGCCCCACCATCAGCAAGTTATGCCCGCCGGCGGCTGAAATTTCGAGCGCGCGTTTGGCGGCCTGCTGGCCCTTGATGTCGGCAAGGTCAGGATAGAGCGCATCTTCTAGCACATTCGGCATGCTGGGCGGATTCAAACGGCTTAAACCACGGAAGTGATTGATGAGCGCGAGGAGGGAGGGTGCCGCGAGAATTTCCATCGCATCGCTGGCGAACATGGCCTCGTGGCCGTTTTCTTCGGGGCAGATCAGGCCCGCCGTGTGGCTGGCAGCGGTGATAGCCGCAGGCAGAACACCTGCCACAGGGCGGATGCGGCCATCCAGCGAAAGCTCACCCAGCGCAAAGAAGCGGGCGATTTCATCCTTCGGCGCCGCTTCCATGCTGGCGAGCAGCGCGAGGGCAATGGGTAAATCCAGATGGCTGCCTTCTTTTGGCAAATCCGCCGGCGCAAGGTTTACGGTGATGCGTTTGGCGGGCAGGGACAGGCCAAGGGCGGAAAGCGCAGCCCTTACACGCTCGCGTGATTCAGCGACGGCCTTATCGGCCAGCCCCACAATGGTGAAGGCAGGCATGCCGGCAGACACCTGCACCTGCACTTCAATCGGTGTGGCCTCAATGCCTGCAAAAGCAACGCTTTGGATGCGAAACACCATTATTTTCCAAGCCTTAACACTTTGTTAACCTATTTTGCCTATAGTGAGCCAATTTCCTAAGGCGCGGGCTATGCCCAAACCATAGGAAAAGATTGATTTTTTGGCGGTTACCGCCGAAACTAAACCAGTGGGATAAGTATACGCAAGCCTGATCAATGATAAACAAGAAAAAGCAGCGCCTCCCCCTGGCCATTGTGCTGGTCGTTTTCAGTATCGTCGTGATGCTGGTGAACACCCTTGCCGTGGTGCATCGTGCGCGTGAGGATTATAAGCAGTCGGTTCAGAGCGGCGCCTATGAGGCAGACCGCCTGCGCCGCATTTTATCAGACCATGCGGAACTAACGTTCCTGGCGGTGGACATGACGCTGCGCCGCGCCAGCGAGCGGCAATATTTTAACGCGCTGTTTGGCAACAAGCTCACTGAAGACATGCTGAACAACTTCATGATGTGGGTGGATGATGCCCCACAAATTTCCGCCATGCTGATGACTGACAGCACCGGTGAAATCACCGCGATTTACCGCAAGCAGGGTTACCAGACCTGGATGGAGGGCAAAGAAACCCTTAAAAACCAAGATTATTTTATGGTGCATCAGGAGTCGGACGATCCCGACCTGCTGTATGTGGCGCCGAAGCAAAGCTTCATTCAGGACAAGGGCCTGATTATCATGACGCGCCGCTTAACGCATATTGATGGCTCGTTCGCGGGCATGGTGCTGGCGGCGATTAACAATGCGTATCTGCTGGATTTCTTTGAGTCGCTCGAAGGCGGGAAAAGCAGCAAAATGGTGCTGCTGCGCGACGATGGCAACACGCTGCTTTCCGTGACCGAAGACCCTGCCGAACTTTCCACCTTACGTAAATTGGTGATGGAGCAGGGTGTAGCGCCGGTGGCGCCGGTGGGCACAAAAATAGAAGGCGCGAATGAGCGCATGCTCAGCACCAAAGATGTGCGTATTTATACCTATGGCTATATTCCGAACCTCAGGCTGGTGACGGGCCTTGTGAGCCGCGGCGATGATATTTTCAAGGAATGGTGGGAAAACCGTATTAATGACGGGGTGTTTTTAGGACTATTCGCGCTGTTCGCGCTGGTGATTGTGGGTTTTGCGATGACGATGGCGCGCCAGATGCAGCGCGTGGAGCGCTCCGAGCAGGCCGCGGTGATGGCCAACCAGGCAAAAACAGAATTCCTTGCCAATATGAGCCATGAACTGCGCACGCCGCTGAATGCGGTGATTGGCTTTTCGGAAATGCTGGAAGCGGGCTATTTCGGCAAAATGAACACCAAACAAAAAGAGCGCTTGTCAGACATTCGCATGTGCGGCACGCATCTGCTGGAGCTGATTAATGATATTCTGGAATTCTCGAAAGGTGAGGCGGGTAAACTCGAAATCCGCCCCGAAAAAGTGACGACAGCCAAGCTGGTGCAAACCTGTGTGCGCATGTTTGTGGAAAAAGCGCGCAGCGAAGGCATTCTGATTACGGCGCACGCGCCGGAAAATCTGCCCAGCCTGTTTGTGGATGAGCGTAAAATAAAACAAGTGTTGCTGAATTTACTGTCGAACGCTGTGAAGTTTACACCCAAAGGCGGGCGCGTGGAGCTGCATGCCGGCATTGGCAGCCACGGTGAAATGGTAATTACGGTTTCAGATACCGGCATCGGCATGGATGAGGCGGATATTCCGCGCGCACTTTCCGTGTTCGGGCAGGTGCATAAAGACCCGCGCTACGGTGGCACGGGGCTTGGCCTGCCACTATGCAAAATGCTGGTGGAGCTGCATGGCGGGCGTTTTGACCTGACGAGCCAGAAGGGTAAAGGTACGACCGCCCGTGTGGTGCTGCCTGCCGCGCGCGTGATTACGAAAAATGGCGCAGCGGCGAATGACGATGACGGCACGGCGGCCGGAAAATCGCTCAGCGCGTAATAGGGCTTACCCGATTTTTTTGGCAGCGGATTTCACGATTTTAACAATCGCTTCATCAATTTTTTCGGCATAAAGGCCGCTGAAATCTTCCATGTCATGACGGTATTGGTTGGTGACTTCCACCAGCACCTTAATCACCTGCCGCGAATTATTAAATTCCGGCGGCACATGCTTGGAAAGGGAAGGGTGCGCGGCAAATAAATATTTGGCCTCTTCTTCGTTATCGTGGTGGTCCATCAGCACGTGCATGGTTTCATCATACAGCGCGTAGCCCGTTTTCATGCTGCGCAGAATATAGAGCTCGAACAGGTCAAATTTGGTGAAATCCCCGCCATAAGAAATGAGTTTGTACAGCCCGAACCATTCCGGCGTGGTGTAGAGGTTTTCCCCTTGGTCGAGATTGTCGTAGGTGTCGCTCATGCGCTTGATGCGGCGGTACTCACCCCATGCGGCCCGCAGCAACGGATAGCGCGTGCGGTCGATAACGGTTTTTGCATCCTGAACCGCCTTTTGCTGCGGTGTTATTTTTTTACCAAATCCGAGCATGATGTTCCTTTAGAAGTCGATGGCGTGAATCGGGATAGAACCTTCCATGGCAGGTGCCACGGTTTTAAAATTTGTGCCATACAGTGTTTCCGGTAGCCATGTGGCGAGCTTGGGATACGCCGCGATGAAGCAGAGCATCGCCAATTGCAGCGCGATGAAAGGAACCACGCCGCGGTAAATATCGCTGGTTTTAACATGGGCGGGCGCCACGCCGCGCAGGTAAAATAAGGCAAAGCCAAACGGCGGGGTGAGGAAGGAGGTTTGCAGATTCACCGCCATCATGATGGCAAGCCACACCGGGTCTGCCCCCAAAAGCAACAGCACAGGTGACACAATCGGCACGACCACGAAAATAATCTCGATAAAGTCGAGGAAGAAGCCAAGCAGGAACATGGCCAGCATGACCACCACCATCGCCATGAACAATCCGCCCGGCAGGTTGGTGAGGGTGTGATGCACCACGTCGTCGCCCCCGATGCCGCGGAACACTACGGTGAAGAAGGCCGCGCCGATTAAAATGGCGAACACCATGCAGGTGCTTTTCGTGGTTTCGCGCACGACATAGGTGAGGTTGCGGTGGGTGAGCTTGCCCTGCAAAAAGGCCAATACCATCGCGCCGAACGCACCAATTGCGGCGGATTCAGTGGCCGTGGCCATCCCCGCCAGAATTGAGCCGAGCACGACGGTGATAAGCACCAGCGGGGGCACCAGCACCCAGAAAAGCTGCCGCAGAGTGAGGCGGCGAATTTTCCGCATCGGCGGCATGGAGTGAGGGCGATGGAGCGAATAAAGCCAGAGGAACAATGTGTAGAGAATCACGAGGCCGATGCCGGGTACAATTGCGCCGGTGAAAAGATCTGCTACGCTGACAGGGGTGGGAGACATATTTCCCAGCTTCATCTGCGCCGTTTGCCATGCGGAAGAAATCTGGTCGCCTAGCAGGATGAGCACAATCGAGGGCGGGATAATCTGCCCCAGCGTGCCCGAAGCACAAATGGCGCCGGTGGCAATGCGCGGACTGTATTTGCTTTTTAGCATGGCGGGCAGGGCGATAAGCCCCATGGTAACAACGGTGGCGCCCACAATGCCGGTCGATGCCGCCAAGATACCGCCCACCAGCACGACGGCAATGCCAAGCCCGCCGGGTTTGCCGCCAAACAAACGCGCCATCGCAGTTAAAAGACGTTCCGCAATGCGGGATTTTTCAAGCATGGTGCCCATGAAGATAAACAGCGGCACAGCCAGCAGCAGGTCATTCATCATTGTGCCGTGGATGCGGCTGGGCAGGGCGGTGAGGTAGGAGGCATCAAACACCCCCAGCGAACTGCCAATACCGGCGAAAATCAGCGACACGCCCGCCAGCACGAACGCCACCGGAAAGCCCGTGAGCAAACCAAGGCATAGGCCGACAAACATCATGATGGTTAGAAACTCAACCATGGCGCCAGATCCGTTTTAAGGTTTCAATTGCGCGTGCACACACTGCAATGCCCTGCAGCATCACCACGCCAGCAAACACCCAGATGAGCGACTTCACATAGAACACGCCCGGCATACCGCCATACTCGGTAGAGCCTTCTTTTAACCACCACGAGCGCTGGATAAAGCCATCTGAGAAATAAATCAGCGCAAGACAGCACGGGAACAAGAATATTCCGCTTCCGAAAAGATTCACATAGGCCTTGGTTTTCTCACTGAAATGCTGGTAGAGAACGTCGACCCTTACATGGCCTTCGCGCAGCAGCGTGTACCCCGCCGCGCCCATGAACAAGGTGGCGTGGCAATAGAGCACCAGCTCGCTGTGCCACACATAGCTGACAGAAAACAGGTAACGCAAGGCAACGACCAGCGTCATCAGCAGCACCATTACCAGCGAAAGCCACGAAAGAATATAGCCGATGAGCAAATTAAACTGGTCGATGGCGGCGGCCATCTGAATCAGCCCCGGCGCACGCTCTGAAACAGAAACGGGCCGTGGCGGCGCATGCAGCACGCGCCCCGGCACGTGGGTGATAAGGTCTGCCGTTACACCTGATTTGAGGACGTTGGCCTTTTCTTTTGCGCTGAGTATTTCAGGCTTTGGGGCCGCTTTTTGTAGGGGTTTTCGGCGCGTGGGCGTTTTGCGTGTGGCAGGTTTTTTGCGCGGCGCGACCGCCTTTTTCTTGGCAGGAGCCTTCTTTTTGGAGGAAGGTGATTTTTTCCGCTTTGGCTTCGCCATGCCGTGCTACACACTCTAAGGAATTAATATCGCCTTGAAAAACAAGTAACATATTACGGGCGCGATTCAAAAACATATTTTAAGCGAATGTTTTTTTAAGCCGCGCTGGAGCGGAATTACAGAATCGCTAGAATATTTTCAGTCGGGCGACCGATGGCGGCTTTTTTGCCGTTCACCACGATGGGGCGTTCTAATAGTTTCGGGTTCGAAACAATCAAGCCTATGATTTGTTTTTCGGTGAGTTTAGGGTTATCGAGGCCGAGCGCCTTATATTCCGGCTCTTTGGTGCGTAACACATCGCGCGCGGAAAGTTTAAGCGCGGCCAAAATAGCAGCAAGCTCTGCTTCGGTGGGTGGATTTTTTAAATATTCTACGATTTCCGGCGCAATTTTTTTCTGCTGCAGAAGCGCCAGCGCCTCACGCAACTTACTGCATTTCGGATTGTGATAAATTTTTATTTTCAAGAAATTAAACCGAATTGTTATATAGAATACTTATGTGCAATATTTATTGCGCAAAAAATAACTAAGGCTAGTAACCCAGCGACCAAAAAGATTCCTGCAAGAGTTTTTCCGGTAGAGGATTTTTTTCTAAAAGAATCCTGTTTTTCTGTATCGTCCAAATTGCTTTGGGGGTCTCCTAAATGACCAAGAATGTTTGTATAGACAGCAAGCAGATATTTTCTTCCATAGTAACTTGAGAAAACGACTGCACAGACAGAGAGAATAAAAAAAAGCCAAGAAAGTATCAGTAGGAAAAAGGCATATAAAGTGGTGTTAGAAGCAATTCTATCCAAAAAAGTAAGAGATACTAGAATGGCACCGGTTGATAATAAGATAATATTTTTTTCGTAAAAATTTTCCTTCGAAATATATTCCTCTTTAACAATGGACAAGAGGTGTTTTTCAATTAGTTCGGAGCGCTTTTCAGCATTGACCATAATTAAGCCTAAAACTTATTCTCGCGCGGGAAACCCTGTGGCGGCAGGAAGCCAACGGCGGCGCGTTTGATCACCCACTGGGTGATGTTCATTTCGGTGCGCGTGCGATTGCCGAGGCCCCAACTTAAACCATCGGCCAGCGTGAATACTTTCGCATCGCTCAGGCCAGAATTTTTATATTTTTGGAAAATCACGCCTGCACCGCGCGCCATCTCCGGCACTTCTGTAAGCGGGAACACCAGCAATTTACGGTTCTCGCCGATGACGGCGACGTGGTCATTGCCTGGCATAATCGGCACGCACACACGCGCCACGCCTTCGCCCACATTCAGCACCTGCTTGCCGCTGCGCGTTTGCGCGACGACATCATCTTCCGTTGCGATGAAGCCTTTGCCCAGCGAGGATGCGAGCAATAACTTGCGACCTGAATGGTAAACCATCAGGTTACATATATCGTGTTCCTGCGGCATATCGACCATGATGCGCACCGGCTCGCCCTGGCTTTTGCCGCCGGGGAGCTTGTCGCAGCCAATGGTGTAAAACTTGCCATCCGTGCCGAACATGAGGAGCTTGTCCGTCGTTTGTGCTTTCAAGGCAAAACGCAGCTCGTCACCCTCTTTGAACTTCAGGTTATCGAGCAATTCTTCGCCGTGGCCTTTGAGCGCACGAATCCAGCCCTGCTTGGAGCAGATGACCGTGATGGGTTCTTTTTCCACAAAGGCCTCGATAGAGACAATGTCGGACTTCGGCGCATCACCAAATGCAGTTCGCCGCTTACCAAGGGTTGTTTTGGAACCGAAACGAGTTTTAATCTCTTTGATTTCTTCGGCAATTTTCTGCCAGCGCAGCGTTTCGTCTTTAAGGAGCGCCTTGAGTGCCGCTTTTTCAGAGGAAAGCTCCTTATGCTCGCCACGGATTTCAACTTCTTCGAGCCTGCGTAAGCTGCGCAGGCGCATGTTGAGGATGGATTCCACCTGCACGTCGGTGAGTTTCCATTTTTTCATCATGATGGGCTTGGGCTCATCTTCACTGCGAATGATGCGAATCACTTCATCGAGGTTTAAATACGCAATCAGCAGGCCTTCAAGCACCTCAAGCCGGTGATCGATTTTCTCGAGGCGGAATTTGCTGCGGCGCTGCAGCACCACATGGCGGTGATCCAAAAATTCCTGCAAAGCCTCCTTGAGGCTCATCACCTTCGGCATGCCGGAGGCGGAAAGCACGTTGAGGTTTAACGAAATACGCACATCCAAATCCGTCGTTTTGAAAATGGATTCCATCAGCATTTCGGCATTTACCGTGCGGCTGCGCGGCTCAAAAATAATGCGGATATCTTCCGCCGACTCATCGCGGATATTGCCCAGCAGCGCGAGCTTCTTTTCTTTAAAGGCTTCGGCAACTTTTTCAATCAGGCGCGATTTTGGCACCTGGTATGGAATTTCTGTCACCACAATTTGGTACAGGCCGTGGGAGAGTTCTTCCTTTTCCCACTTGGCGCGCAGGCGGAACGAGCCGCGCCCCGTTTCATAGGCATTGACGATGTTTTCACGCGACTCCACCAGCACGCCGCCCGTGGGGAAATCAGGCCCCGGCACTAAGTCGACCAGTGTT
Source organism: uncultured Rickettsiales bacterium (assembly GCA_964467255.1). Taxonomy (GTDB): domain Bacteria; phylum Pseudomonadota; class Alphaproteobacteria; order Rickettsiales; family RGZB01; genus CAYXPR01. Next base: position 117,528 of record CAYXPR010000003.1, read on the forward strand.
TCGGTGCGCGCGTTCGGGCTTTTAATCAAATGCAGCAAGGCATCGCACAACTCGCCGACGTTATGCGGTGGCACAGAGGTCGCCATGCCCACGGCAATACCTTCAGCACCGTTGGCGAGCAAATTCGGGAAGGCGGCAGGCAGTACGATGGGTTCGGATTCAGAGCCGTCATAGGTCGGCCTGAAATCCACCGTGTCATCATGCAGATTTTCAAGGAGCGACATGGCCGCTTCGGTGAGCTTGGCTTCGGTGTATCGCATGGCGGCGGCGTTATCGCCATCCACCGAGCCAAAGTTCCCTTGGCCTTCCACAAGCGGGTAGCGCACCGAGAAACTTTGCGCGAGGCGCACCATCGTGTCATACACCGCCACGTCACCGTGCGGGTGGTATTTACCAATCACGTCACCTACCACGCGGGCGCATTTTTTATAGCCGGATTTGGGGTCGAGTTTCAGCTGCAACATGGCGTAGAGCAGGCGGCGATGCACGGGCTTTAAGCCATCCCTTACGTCGGGCAGGGAGCGCGACATAATGGTGGAAAGCGCATAGGCAAAATAACGGTCCTCCAGCGCGGCGGTAAAGTCCACGGAGACGACAGTTTCAGCAATGGGCGTTTTCTTTTTTGACATGTGTGTAAGGGTTTTACACTGGCAAAGGGGCGGATTTCAAGGAAAAATACACACATACCCCCCGCGGCATTAAGCAAATATTAAGGTTTTTTGCTTAAAATGAGGGGGGAAGGGAGAGGGAAATCGATGCCGGAATCGATATTCAAACAGGCCAAAGAAGTGTTCCGCCGCGCCCAAAAAGGCGAGTGGCAACCGATGACGCTGGAGGATGCGGGGACGTATTTGATGACGACGTCGCGGGAATATCACGACACGGGAGATCTGCTGAAAAATATCCTGTCACATGCGGATGGCCCCGGAATGGTGGCTGCTGCGCTGAACGATGCAGGCTATTCACCGGCCAAACAATTATTAGATTATAGCGGGGTGGATGAAGCGCGCCTGCCCGCGCTGAAAGCAATGATGTATAGCGCCCTTATGGACAGTGGGTTGGTGGACCCCAAAACACACATTTATAGTGCGGTGGAGGTTTCCCCCTCTACGGAAGATATTCATTCTCCCGACATGATGATTATAGCGGATGCGCGGCTGGTGGATTGGAAGAAAATCGCTGAAAAAATCGATTTTTATGAGCGCGGCATGAAAGACCGCGGTGTGTTTTCGCCCGTGAAATATGCCGGTGAGGATTACGTGATGCTGGCCGAGGACCGCCCCGCGCTAGCAAGTGCAGGAAAAAACCTGCTGAGTAATGTGAAGGCAACGGAAGTGTGGCTGACGCCGGAGCGAGAAGTGATTCCGCGCGAAGCACAAACCGCGCAGGGCTGGACACAGAAAATGCGTGACGCCGAGCGGCCCGAAGAGATGCGAGCATTGTTAAATGAATTAATGGCCACGCGCAGGGAACGGAAAAACCCTTCCGTAAAACCGGAGGGAGCGGTGGCGGTGAAGATTTATCCCACAGAGCAGGTGGTAAAAGAGCTAAACGCACTCGGCGTGGAGATTGCTGAAATTAAACGAGGTTAGGCGGGCAGTGGTGCCAGCACGCCGGAGACGAGTGCGAGCAAGCGTTCGCGGGCTTGCGGCAGCCCGTGGCGGGAATGTTCGAGCAAATGTTTTTCCAAAAAATAACCGGTGAGGCGCAGTCCGCCAAAAATATCGGCGGCAGGTGAAGCCACTTCATCGCCGCATAAAAATGCGGGCAGGGGCAATAGCTTGTCGTGATAAATTTTCCCTGCGCTTTCGCATACGGCGCGGCCTGATTTGGGCGATACATACACCAGATTTTCACGTGCGCCCGTGGCAGCGCAGGCGGTGAGGTCGAGCCCGAAGCCGAGTTCTTTTAACAGTTCCATCTCAAGCAGCACGTAGGTTTTGAGCCAGTCTTCCGGCTGGCCGCGTGTGAGCACGGAGAGAAAATTCAGTAGCGAAACATAGAGCGACGGATGCGGGTCGCGTTCCGGCATGGCGGCCACGATGAGTGAGAGCGCGGCATTCATGGCATTGAGTTTGGCGCCGTCTTGAATGATGAGGGCAGAAAAAGCCTTGGCGGGCTCTACGCGCAAACTGCCGAGCTGCTCCTCGAGCCTTGCACTCCAATGTGCTTCTACCACATTGCCCGGCTGCACCCCCGCCCGCGCTTTTTTGGAAAGCCGCACCATGCCGCTATACATACCTTGCTCGCGCGAAAACACGCGCACAAGTAAAGCGTGCTCGCCATATGCGCGGGTGGAGAGGATGAGTGCAGTATCGTGCCATTCCATGCGCAGATTTTAACACGAAGGCACGCGCATGGCTATGCGCTGTGTGCAAAAAACAAAAATCCTTTTTAAAAGCACCATCTCTGCGCATAATGGATTTTTCAATGGGATAAACACGCGCATGATGTTTGCACTGGCGTATAATGCGGGCCCCAATTTGGGGGACGATATTCAAACCCTCGCGGCTCGACAATATTTGCCACAGGTGGATGTGTGGATTGACCGCGAGAAAATTGCAGAAGCGCAGGCGCAAGAAGGCACAAAGTGCATTATGAATGGGTGGTATATGCACAACCCACGCCAGTGGCCGCCCGCAAAAAATATCAGACCATTTTTTATTTCCTTCCACGGGCGGCCTGCGGGCGCACAGAACGTTCGGGCGTGTGTGTATGATGCAGTTCTGGGCCGCATGCCGCAGGGGTCTGTGCTTGATGTGGCGCACCGCGAGTATTATGCCGCCCACGCGCCCATTGGGTGCCGCGATATTGCCACGCGTGATGCAATTCAGGCACTTGGTGTTTCCGCTGAATTCAGTGGTTGCCTGACGCTCACGCTACAGCGGCCGGATGTGCCGCGCGGGGAAAAAATTGTATTTTCTGACCCGTTTGGCACAGTACCGCTCACGACCCACCGGTATGATATATGGTGCAAATTACCCAAAGAGATGCATCAGAAAGCAAAAAAAGTGACGCACCTTACGCTGCAACACAATGTGCAGAAACGAATGCGTGCCGCAGAAAAACTATTGGAAGCCTATGCTTCCGGTACGCTGGTGGTGACCGCCAGACTGCATGCCGCGCTGCCCTGCCTTGCCTTCAGGACGCCGGTTATTTTTCTGGACATTGGTCACCGCACCGAACGATTTTCGGGGTATGAAACATTGCTAAAGCGGGTGCGGGTGGCTGATTTTATAACGGCCGCGAGAGCAGGGGATGTGTCGCACCTTATTTCCGCTCCGGACGTAGCGCAGTTGACAGCATTGCAGCAAAAAATGCGGCAGCGCACGGAAGCGTTTATTGCGGATTAGCGCGGTTATATTGCTGCTCAGGGGAGCGTGCCCGTGGGTCGAAATCAGGCGGCGCATTCTCGCGCTCTTTTTCCATCCGTTCGGTTTCTTTTTCCTGCAGGTCTACCCAGCCGTCGGGGTAGCGTTTGTCCCACGAACCCAGCGGTTTGTGAGGCTGATTAGGGCCCGAAACAAAGGGGTTTGTGTTTTTCGGGAACCATGTTTCATCGACGACGACACTGTCGCAGATGCTCAAATAAGGATCACTGGCGAACACACCGAACGTGCCGCCAATGATATTGCCGCCGCCATCGGGCGCGAAGATGCGCCCATAGCCACACGAGGTGGAGTCGGTGCGGATGGTGAATTCGGTGATGTCTTCCGGCAGGCCGCGCCATAAGGTTTCAATGCGGAAGGTGAGGTCGACAAACTCAAACGGAAAGCCGCGCACTTCTTTGGTGGTTTCGCTGATGTGGGTGAGGGTGCCTTTAAACGCGATGCTCGCATTTTCCATCGGGAAGCGTGTGCCCGGGCAACCGCAATCCTGCGACACGGTAGGGTCGCGCCGCTTGGCCCCCGCTGCCTGCGGCAACGTCACGCACAGCATCAGCATCGCAGTGCCGAGAAGGAATTTATTCATTGGGCGAGAGAGGTTCATACGACACTCCGGCGGGGGTGGGTGGGTTGCGATAGCGCGGGCCTTCCGGCGTGAAGGTGACATCGGGCTCACCCAGCGCAATTAAATCTTCACCCGCCTCAGATAAAAGCCGTGTGCGGGTGCATTTATCAACGGTGAGCGGGCTGTGTTTTTCGTAAAACGCATAGACGAGATATTCTTTGCCCCGCTCGAAGGGATAACCGCAGCTGATGCCATATTTCAAAACACCGTATGTATCGGCGCGGTCGGTAAAGAGGCGCAACTGTTCCTGCGCGGGCCCACGCCAGCTTTTGCTGACATCAAAATACACACGCAGTTTTTTAGTGCCGTAATCTTTGACCTCAACGACTTTGCCAACAAACACACGGCCCGAACGCTCCCAGCTTTCGGCAGGCGTCCATTCATACTTGCAGCGGCAATAATCGAACGCGTACGCGGAAGGCGCGAAACTTAAGGCAAACACCGTCAGCAAAAATAACGTGCGCATGGCGTGAGGACCTCTTATAACGTCAGATTCGATGTATCATCCTGCCAGTTTTCCCGCACTTTTACAAACAGGAACAAATGCACGTGCTGCGACAGCATGCGCTCTAAATCTTTGCGCGCTTCTTCACCCACGGCGCGGATGGTGCCGCCGCCTTTGCCGAGGATAATTTTCTTGTGGCTTTCGCGTTCCACGATAATCGCCTGATGTATTTTCACGCCGCCCGCCGGTTCGGTTTTTGATACCGGACGCTCTTCCCATTTTTCGGTTTCCACCATCAGGGAGTAGGGTAGCTCCTGCCGCAATTTCATAAACAGTTTTTCACGCGTAATTTCCGCTGCGATAAAGCGCATCGGCGCGTCGGTAATCTGGTCTTCAGGGAACATCCACGGCTGCTTGGGAGCGCCCGTGGCGAGATAATTCTTCACATCATCCACCCCGTCGCCTGTGAGGCCGCTAATCATGAACACTTGCTCAAACAGGTTTTTTTCACCGATCGCAGCGGCAAGCGGCAATAATTTTTCCGGTGAGATACTGTCAGTTTTATTCAGCACCGCAATGGCGCGCACGCCGCCACGCTTCACGCGGTTTTCAATGCCTTCTAAAATCGTTTGCAAATGAGGGGTGATGCCGCGGTGGCTATCCATGAGCAGTAAAATCGTGTCGCCGCTATCCATGCCGCTCCACGCATTTTTCACCATGGCTTTTTCAAGGCCGCGCTTGGGGGTGAAGATGCCCGGCGTGTCAACAAACACCAGCTGCGCATTTTCCGCCATCACGATGCCGCGCAGCAAGGTGCGCGTGGTTTGCACCTTGGGGGTGACGATGGCGAGCTTGCTGCCCACGAGTGTGTTGAGTAACGTGGATTTGCCCGCGTTGGTTTCACCCACGAGGGCGATAACCGAACAATGCTGGGAAGAAATATCTGTGCGGGGAGTGTTCATGCTTAAAGCTTATAGCACGGGGCGGGGGGCTTCGCCAAGCTGCGCGAGGAGCGCCTGAGCGGCATCCTGCTCCGCGACTTTTTTCGAAGCGCCGCTGCCGCGGGCCATTCCCTTGCCTTCCACACTCACTTCGACCAAAAATAACGGTGAATGCGCGGGGCCGGTGGCTTCAATCAGCGTGTAATGCGGCAAAGGCAGGCCAAGGCTTTGTGCCCATTCTTGAAGCAGGGTTTTGCTGTCACGCGGGGGCTCGGCCATACTGGCGGCGTGCGGGTCTAAAAGCGGCAGCAGAAAATTCTTTGCGGCCTTTGGGCCGCCATCGAGATACAGCGCCCCCATTACGGCCTCAAAGGCATTTTCAAGATTGGCAATATTTTCGCGCCCGCCGGTTTTTTCTTCCCCGTCGCCTAAAATCAGTGCATCCCCCAAGTGGATGGCCTCCGCCATTTTTGCCAGTGTTTCGCGGCGCACCAGATGCGCGCGGCGCTTGGCGAGCGCGCCCTCATCTTCCTGTGGGTAAAAGGTAATCAGATATTCCGTGACCACCAGGCCGAGCACGCTGTCGCCCAAGAACTCCAGCCGCTCATAATTCGGCGTGCCATAACTGGGGTGCGTGAGCGCTTCTTTAAGTAGTGAGGGGTCACGAAAAACATGCCCGAGTTTTTGTGCAAACCGGTTCATGTGATTACTCGATTGGCTGCCAGAAACGGTCGGTGCGGATATTCGCCAGCCATTTCCAGATAATGTAGAACGGTGCATCCGCCGACACAAACACACGCTTGGCCTTGCCGACCAGATTTTCAGCCGGCACATAGCCCACCATGCTGACAACGCGGCTGTCCTGCGAGTTATCGCGGTTATCACCCATGAAGAAATAATGTTCCGCAGGTACGGTGTAGACATCCGTATCATCGAGCGGGCCGTTGGGCACATCATCGAGCACAATGTAGCTTTTGCCTTCCGGCATGGTTTCCTTAAATTGGCGGTAGCGGTGGGCGCGGCCACGTTCGTCTTTTTCTTCCCACCAGCCTAGGTCTTCCCGCGGCAGCGCCTTACCGTTGATGAAAAGCACGCCGCGCTTCACCTGAATCGTATCACCCGGTAAGCCCACGAGGCGCTTGATGTAGTCAATCGAAGGGTTTGAAGGCAGGCGGAACACAATCACATCGCCGCGCGCCGGCTCATTAAAGAAAATGCGATCTTCCCACAAACGCGGGGCAAGCGGCATGGAGTAACGGCTGTACCCATAGGCCGATTTAGAAACGAAAATATAGTCGCCCACCAAGAGGCCGGACTTCATGGAGCCCGACGGAATGTGGAACGGTGTGAACACAAAACTGCGCAGCACAATGGGCACCACCACGCACACAAGGATGAGAAACGTCCATGTTTCGTAGAATTTTTGTTTTTTAGCGTGTTTTAACGCCGCGGCAGGGGAGGTATGTTTCACGCAGATGTTCCCGAAGAAAATGGCTTAAACCGTTGCACAGGTTATAAACGAAACGGCGGGACCAAGTCGAGTAAAACTTGCGTCCCGCCGCTCTCTCCCCACACGTTGCCTCTTGGTTTCCTCCCCCTTAGAAGCAACGGTATTTCTTAGAAGTGATACACCACCGCTGCGCTATATTGCAGCTGATAGTCAATCCCGTCGGATGTGTCTTGCAGGTAATGCGCCATGCTGCGCAGACCCAATTCTTCGCTGAACAGGATTTCAAAACCAAGGCCGGCGCGCAGGCCGTCCTGTGTGCCATCTTCCGCCGCACTGCCGCCCAAAGCAGAGGTGGCGGAAATATCTTTATACATAATCATATAACCCACATCCGCGAGCAGATTCAGGTTTTCATGCACGGGCGCGATACCCATCAGGCTCGCGTAAGCACCCATCATCTGAAAATTTGTGGTGAGCGTGCCATTGCGTTGTTCTTCTTCCATGGTGACATAGCCACCGAATTCTATCGCACCATATTCATGGAAACGGTACCCGCCGAACACTTCACCGCCCGGAAAATTATCGGCAAAACTCTGGTCGAGATTGCCTTCGTACGAAAGCATGGTGTGGGCATAACCGGCGCCGACGTAAAACGGAACATCATCGTAGCTTGCGGCGGCAGAGCCAGCAGCACCAAGCACAAAAATCATCAGGAAGGGTAGAAATTTTTTCATAACAAGCCTCCTTTGGCAGTTTACCCGCGTGATACATAGCGTTCGGGAAATGCACCACGCGGGTTCAGCCAGAATGGCAGCGCGTGGTTAATAAAAGGTTACCGGAAAAGAGAAGTAGGGCGGCGAAATGACCGGAAATGAAGGGGTGTTGTATTTGTGCAACAGCGGTTATGTGCGGGTTTTGGCAGCCAAAAACCGGCCCAAAACCGCCCCAAACCAAGGCCGCAAACGGTCTTGCCCTTCCGTTTAAAACCCTTTATATAGAGTTTCCTTCGCGGGCGAGCCCCCCGAAGATATCGAATGGTTAGGAGCGGTGGCCGAGTGGCCGAAGGCGGCGGTTTGCTAAACCGTTATACGGGTTAAACCGTATCGGAGGTTCGAATCCTCTCCGCTCCGCCATTAAGTCTCAGGGTTCCCACCCTTAGAGAATTAATGGCATTAAAAGCGCGCATTCCGGGCCACTCACGGGATACCAGCACTTCCCCACACTACTGAGAATACCCAAAATAGACCCCCAAAAGCCCACTTCTCTCAGTTTGCAAAAAACCAGTGTGGCGAATCAAGATTTGAAGAAATCTACTGTTTTTATGTACGAAACACCAAAAACCTTAGCTACGCTTGGAATTTTCAACCTTTGTGGTTTCTGAGACTCATCTGTTATGATGGTAGCCCCATTATTTTTTGCATGAGCAATTAACCAAGGATCAGCCCAATTCGAGTCATTTTCATTATCAAACCAATTCTGATATTGGGCTGCAATTTGCTTTACAATTTCTTGGTCAGCAACACAATATGACCTAGTGCTACTAATAAAACAACTGAGGCCCTCTAATAGCCTAATAAGTTCAGAATCTTCCTCTTTCTTCTCTACTAATCTAGCCTGCAGTTCACATTTAACTTCTTGGTGTATTAAGAAACCACCTAAAGCGGCATATTCCTTGAATTTATTACGACAATGTTCGATTGGATGATAATCCGAGAAGTACTTAATCAAAGAGTTAGTGTCCCAAACATATTTTTGCATGCTAACTCTTAACTTTAGATGCAATTCTGGCCATAATATCTAGGCAATACTTATCTTTTCTGCCTAAGTAATAATGTAAATCACTCTTGGAAATAATATTGCTACGGTAACCTGCATAAACCGCTTTACAATATTTTTGGCCCAACTGGTTAATGGTTGTATATAAGTGGGTATCTTTTCCGCCGCCCGAAGGTTTTTTTTCGGTCTTTCTTTTTTCATCCAATTCAATTTCAAGGATATTGTAGGCTTCTTGGCTAAGAATCTTGTTGTGTAACAATCTGAGCAATACAACATCTCTACTAATTTTGTATTTCTCAGAAATGTACTCGATCTCTTTCAGGCTTACGCTTTTATCTATAAGAGATGTTATGAGGGGATCATTACTCAAGTAAGAATCCGGCAATAAAACCTTTCCAGTAATGCTATTACACAATGCCTCAATCACAGAATGTTCGTATTCTGTTGTATCCGCGTTGTGGACCATACTGCTTTTAAGAAGTATATGAGCCAGTTCATGAATAATAGAAAATATCTGACCTGCAAGAACATCATTGGATGCTATTCCAATGATTGGCAAAATATCATTGTAGAGCGCCAATCCTCGAAGACTTTTGTCTTTCGCGGGCATTTTGAACACTAAAATGTTTAGATCTTCTATTTTAGAAACCAAATATTCATAGAGACCTCTTTTGTCTAGTCTTTCCAGCCGCTCTTGGGAGGGGTAGATAGTGGAGGAAATGTAATCAATAATTTTTCTTTTTTCGGTTTCTTTAAAGGTAAGGAATTTAGGCATGATATCTATATCTGTCGCGCTTGCTAAATAGAGATAACTTTGCCTTCTTTTTTGTAATTCTTCTGAGAGAACAATTACCTTGTAGTTTATATCGATTTTTTCAGATCTAAATGTTCTAGTATCAAGCTTATCAATTCCTCCCACTGATTCAGGTTTTATTCTTGGACTTGATAAAAAGAAAGCAATTGGCCTTTTCAATTCTTTGGACAAGCCCTTTATTGAGCTTAACGTAGGCCTATCTGCAGCCCAAGACTCAATATCAGGGAACTTTCTTGATATGCCAGGATATGCCCTTAGCATCCAATTTATGCAGTCATCATTTACGTGAATAATTATTTTTGTCATGCCGCCTCATATGGCCTTTCTAGCATTTAGATATCTAGCCGCACCAGAGAAATTTGCTCAACGGGATATCTAAAAACCTAAGCTCTGAAAAATACACCTTCCTACATAGCCTTCTGAGAAGTTTTCGCGTGTAGCAATTTGGCGCAAAGTCAGGCCGTTGAAGTGCTCTTCCCGCCAGATAAGACCGCGCACCAAGTTTTTTAGCTCACCGGGCGGCAGATCAAACGGGTCTTTGGAGGAGTTAGCGGATTCGATTACTGCGACCTCCTTATGGTTCCGGAAATTCATGTGTGGGACTTCCAGCTGTTTCATAATGGGTTCTCCATCCAGTCCCCGTTTTCCCAGGCTGAGTTTCTTTGCAAGCTGACAGATATCGGCATGCAGAATCAGAGCCTCTCGCTCCACGGTGATTTTCTTCACCACGTCGTGGATGATTTCTCTCGCGGATAATGCGGCCTGTTTATCTACTGTCGTCTTAAGGTAATGCTGGTCCTCCACACAGTTGAGATTGAACAGCTCTGCCGCCAGTTCTGGAGTAGTGAGATGATGGCGGATGCCTTCCTCTACCTTTTTCTCCGTTTCAAAGGCGGACAGACGGTCGATAGGAGTTTTTGAAGTCCGGTTGTTCTGAATAATATCCTGTGTGACGTAGTAGCGGTATTGTCTGCCATGCCTATTGGCAAACACCGGACTATAAGGCACCCCCTGCACACTGAAGAGCAGTCCCTTAAGCAGATTCACATCTCGGTTCTTTCTTTGGCCCCGGACAGTGGTTGACTGGCTCTCTAATTTTTCCTGCACGGCCTGCCACAGTTCCATGGAGATAATCGGCGGATGCTTGCCATCGTGGAATTCTCCCCCGTGTCGTATCTTTCCGATATAGATGGGATTCCTAAGAATTCTATAAAGGCCTCCGCGCACGAAAGTATGTGGACCGCGCGTCGAGCCATCTTTGTAGACCCTGGGAATGCTTTTTATTTCCTTCTGCTTAAGGTCATGCATCAGCGGCCATACGGCGCCCAGCTCCAGATAACGTTTGAAGATATACCGAACCTTTTCTGCCTGTTCCTCATCTATGATCAATTCCCGACCCTTGGTAACGTAGCCGATGGGCACGACACCACCCATCCACATACCCTTCTTCTTACTGGCGGCAATCTTGTCCCGGATACGTTCGCCGGTTACTTCACGCTCGAACTGTGCGAAGGAGAGAAGCACGTTGAGCGTAAGCCTGCCCATGGAAGTGGTGGTATTGAAGGACTGAGTCACGCTCACAAAGGTAACACCATGCTGGTCAAATATTTCAACCAATTTGGAAAAATCCATAAGTGAGCGGGTAAGGCGGTCGATCTTATACACCACCACAATATGAACTTTACCTTCCTTGATATCCTCCAGCAGTTTCTTAAGGCCCGGGCGTTCCATATTGCCGCCGCTGAATCCACCATCGCTGTATCCCGTTTCCACCGCCTGCCAGCCTTCCGCCTTCTGGCTGGCGATATATGCTAGGCAGGACTCCTTCTGTGCATCCAGTGAATTGAAATCCTGCTCCAGACCCTCCTCGGAGGACTTGCGAGTATAGACAGCACAATGTCTGGTTGCGGGCTTCATTTATGCCTCCTTCTTTTTCTTAAGGCCAAAGAACACCCATCCATTCCACCTCGTGCCCGTGATGGCATAGGCAACTTCGGAGAGGCTAGTGTAGACCTTATCCTGGTACTCGAACCCGTTTTCTACCACCAACACACTGTGGCGTTTCTCCTTCCATACTTTCACGATACGGGCGCCGGGCTTGATGCTCACGTTGTATTCATCGAAGCATCGGGGGTTACGCCTATAGGATACAACCAACTGCTTCAGGCGCTTCTGCAGCTCCGGATCTGGCCCGCCTACCTCCTGCTCCCGCAGCTTGAACTGCAGGCTTCTTGTCAGCATGCTACGTCCTATACGAGGGTGAGGCTCTTTACCCCAGGCCGCTGCCCATTTTTTCCTTAGCTCTTCTAGTGGTAATTTGCTGATTTCCTGCATAGGGACCTCTTTTTAAGGTCCATCACCGCTTCCTTTAGGCCAAGAGTCAAGTGGTTAATCTGGGTCTTTGCCAAAGTAAAACCCGTATAAAACCTTCTCTATTTCCGGGTCGTCATATTTTTCTGATACGCGGCGTAGTTCTGTTATAAGAGGCAATATCATTGGCATTATTTTTTTCACCATCTCTGGTGCCGCATAGTTGTGGCAAAAATCTTCCAGCTCCTCTTTTAGCAGAGACTGGTAATCATCGTAATAATCCTGCCTGTCTTTATAAATCGAAAGCACTTTTTCAATAGCCCGCATGTCTCCCTTAGCGGCCTTGTTTGCAAATTGTTTCATGGAAAGCGTGCGCTTATCGATTTTTACTGGTTTTTCCCCATCGAGGTTTACAGTCACTTTTTCATCAAAGGCTTGTTCTATAATAGTAAATATATTTTTGGACCCTTTTGGGCGGCCTTTGGGGTTTCCGGAGACTCCTTTTTTGAATTGGTTTTTCTTAGGCGGCTTTTTATAACCAACAGTGTTTTCACTATCGGCGGAACCATCACCATTTTTTTTCTTAGTCACGATTTTTCTCCTTTGAATTTTCTATTTCGTTAAACGTTTTTCCAGTTTTAGGGCTACCCGCATCCAGGCCAGTCAGTTTTTGCCAACGCCGGATGGCGGTATCTACATAAGCGGGGTCAATTTCTATGCCACAACACACGCGACCTGTGCGTTCGGCGGCGATAAGCGTAGTACCACTGCCCAAGAACGCATCCAGTACGATGTCGCCACGCTTTGAACAATCCATGAGAGCGTCTGCTACCATCTGAACCGGCTTAACCGTTGGGTGTAGTGCCAACAGGTTTCCTTCTTCCGAGCTATGTCTGGCAAAAGAATTCACCCCTGCATACTTCCAAACATTGGTTCGGTAACGGCCATGTTGGCCGAGTTCAAAATTATTTAAATGTGGCGCTGTTCCATTTTTGAAGACATATACCAACTCATGTTGGCTGCGGTAGAACGTGCCCATGCCGGCATTGTCCTTGCACCATACGCAAAGATTCTTGAGTTCGTTATACACTGTTCGCCCGGCTGTGATTATTTCATAGCCATGGCGCCAATCCATGCAGATAAAGTGTATACTGCCGTCCTTGCTGTAATTTTTAAGCAGGGAAAAGGATTTTATTAGAAATGCCGTGAACTCGCCTTCTGTCATTTCGCCGGAAGCCATTGCGAATTCACGATGCTTGACTTCACCGAGACCACAGACATGACCATCTACGGGCACATTGTAAGGTGGATCAATAAATACAACCGTAGCAAGGTCACCATTCATTACTTGCTTGAAGGTGCCGGCCTCTAGCGAACTGCCACAATACAATCGATGCTTCCCGAGATGCCACATGTCGCCTTGGCGCGTCACGGGCAGCCCGTTGGCGGTTTCGGGTATGTCATCGGCGGGATCGCTTTCTTGTGGGGCTGATTGCAGCATGAGGTCAATTTCGGCAACCTCGAATCCCGTAGCATCTAATTCAAAATCAAGGTTAATTGCTGAAAGTTCTTCAAAGTGAATTTTTAAAAGCGCTTCATCCCAGGCAGCATTTTCTGTAAGTTTATTGTCCGCAATCATGAATGCTGTGGCCTGGGCGTCGGTTAGATGCTCAAGCCGTATGACGGGCACCTCTTTAATCCCAAGCTGTTCACAGGCCAATACGCGACCATGGCCGGCAATGACCTGGTTTTTTCCGTCAACAAGCACTGGCACATTGAAGCCGAAAGCTTTTATGCTTTTGGCTATCTGCTCAATCTGCTTCTTGGAGTGAATGCGGGGGTTTTTGGGGTTTGGTTTTAGAGAGGACACAGAAACGCTCTCAACAGAAAGCGATTCTGAAAAGTGAAAAATATCCACAGATAGACTCCTTTGTTATGCAACGCGACAGCCACCTGCCATCCGCGTTGCGGTTGTAACAAAATACTGAGTCCTATCCAGGATTCTTAACCTTAGAATTGCGGCCCTCACCACGGTTCAGGACGAACCAACAGAGATTGCCGATAAAGATACCCTTCATTATAGATTTTTTATTCGTGCCCGCAATCACAGATTTTTCAAAAATAGCGATTACTTCTAGGGCTGGCAGACAATAATTCCTACATTTTTGTATCTAGTCCAGGGGTCATCTAGCCAACGCGCCTCCGGCATTTTTTGTTTTAACCCAGCCTTATTCAGCAAGACATCTTCTTCGGCCGTAATAACAACGCCGATGCAATATTTTTGGAAAATATACAGCACACTTTCAGGGCTAATGTCATCCAGGCTAAAAAACATGTCTGTGAGGATTTTTCGTGGGACCAGATGCTCGTGACGTAGCTTTTTACTGGGTGGCATGCTTGAGGTAGCCCCGTTGCTCGTATCTTCGAAAGATTCCTTTGCCTTTACGCTCCAGTAGGGACAACCAACATATTTTCCTGAGGCCTCTGTATATTTCCACAGTAAGATACTGAATTGTTCAGATAAAATCTTTTCGCAGGCGTTATTGTAGAAGGAGCTCCTTCTTACCTGCTGCCTATACAAGAGGAATTCAACGGCTAAATTTATAACGCTTTGTCTGAAGTCATCTGGCATTCAACAAATATCCTGTTTTGGGATAATCCGAAAACAGGATTAGCTCTTTATGCGCACCCTATCAACTCATTACTGCGCATATTGTGAAAAAAAGCATTTACTCCAAGAAATCTGAAGAACTACAAGAGCTTTTAGTCAAAGCACGGCTGGATGCTGGCCTCACTCAGCAACAGCTGGCCGAGAAACTGGGCAAACATCAATCTTTTGTAGCAAAGTACGAAAATGGTGAGCGCAGACTTGATTTGATAGAGTTTCTAAATATTGCCAGAGAATTAAAAATTAACCCACTCAAGATCGTAAAAGACCTGATTAGTTAACCAGCCGCCATTTTCCATAAGAGACATTATAAATGATAATGTCCTGATAGCGCCATCTGTTAACTTGGGCTCTTGATTATCTAGACCAGTTCCCTAGCTATTATCTTCCTTCTTGAATTTCTATTTTATTCCACAGATACGCGCTGTTTCCTGCGCGATCATCCACTGCTCGCGGGTTTGTGTTACTATCACTCGGACACGGGAGCCGGGGCGCTGAAGCTGCGGCGCTTCAAATTCTTCCAGCTTAATCTGCCGGTTTTTTTCCTCGTCGAGTTCCAGTCCCATGAATTCCAGCCCTTCGCAGATGCGTGAACGTATTGAAGCCGAGTTCTCACCTATGCCACCGGTGAAGGCCAGCACGTCGCACCCGCCCATCGCGGCGGCATAGGCGCCGATATATTTCCGTACCCGGTAGGCATAGACCTCAATGGCGAGCGTTGCTTTCGCATCACCCGCCGAAGCCTGACGCTCAATGTCGCGCATATCATTGCCGACGCCGGACAGTGCGACGAGGCCGCTTTCTTTATAAAGCGCGTTTTCGATTTGCTCGACTGTCAGACCGAGCATGCGTTTTAAATAAGCGAAGATGCCGGGATCGACATCGCCCGAGCGGGTGCCCATCACCAATCCTTCAAGCGCCGTCATGCCCATCGAGGTATCCACCGACCGCCCCCTATCAATGGCGCAGACACTCGCGCCATTGCCGAGGTGACAGCTGATAATGCGAAGATCGGCGGCAGGCGTTTTCAATTCCTCAGCCACACGCTGCATGACGTATTTATGCGAGGTGCCATGAAAACCGTAGCGCCTAAGCCCCATCTTTCTCCATGCTTCCGGCACGGCGTAGGTAAAGGCGCGTTCGGGAATCGTCTGGTGGAAGGCGGTGTCGAACACCGCCACCTGCGGCACATCCGGCCAGCGTTGGCGCGTCATGGCAATGCCTGCCAGGATAGGTGGATTATGCAGCGGTGCAAGCGGAGTATATTCCTCGATGATTTTAATCAGCTCATCGTCAATCAGCACCGCGTCCCTAAAATAATCGCCGCCATGCGCGACCCGATGGCCGATGGCTTTAATGTCCGTATGGCCCGCCTGATACAATTTTTCCGCTATCAGCCCCAGTGCCCCCTCGATGGAATCTACGCGCTCGATTTCGTCCTTGAACGACAGCGTGTCGCTGGCGAGATCGAACACGCTGAACTTGACTGAGGAGCTTCCCGCGTTAATCACCAGGCATGGATACGATTTTACGCAGCATGGTGATGGCATGATTCTTTTTCCTTTCGGGTGGTGCGGCGTCCCCTCACAACCAGTTGCGCCAAAGCACAGGATGCTTTGCGGGCGATGTCTCCGCTGGCGCGGCTGGTGAGGATGATCGGCACCTGTGCACCCATCACGATGCCCGCCATATGCGCACCGGAAAGCAGCACCAGTTGTTTGAGCATCATATTGCCGGACTCCAGATCCGGCATCACCAGTATGTCAGCCTTACCCGCCACCTGTGAGTGGATACTCTTGATCTCTGCGGCTTCCTCGGAAATAGCGTTATCGAAAGCCAGCGGCCCATCAAGCAGGGCGCCGGTAATCTGCCCGCGCTCGGCCATTTTGCATAGCGCGGTAGCATCAAGTGTCGAAGGAATGTCCTTGTTAACGGTTTCCACCGCCGAAAGTATTGCCACACGCGGAGCACGTTGTTCTACGGTCAGAAACAGATCGATGGCATTCTGCACGATGTCCTGCTTGACGGTCAAGTCGGGGGCGATATTGATCGCTGCATCGGTGACATAAAGCGGACGCGGAAACTTCGGAATATCGGCCATGAACACATGGCTCATGCGCCTGCCAGTGCGCAGACCGTTTTCCTTATCCATCACCGCGCGCATCAACTCGTCGGTGTGCAATTTACCCTTCATCAAGGCTTCCACTTTGCCCTCACGAACCATCCGCACGGCTGTTTCCGCCGCCGCGTGGCTGTGTGGCGTGGCGATGATCGTATAAAGGGAAAGGTCGATTTTTTCCTCTTCGGCGACCGCTCGAATCTTCGCTTCCGGCCCAACCAGTAGGGCTTCGATAATGCCCGCTTTGGCAGCAGCGACAGCACCTTTAAGCGAGGGCGCGTCCACCGGATGCACCACCGCCACTTTCAGCGGCGGCAGCCCTTCGGCGAAACAAATCACGCGATGATGGTTCGGGCATTCCTCTTCCTTGAACTCGATTTCCGGCAGTCGTACACGCTTGCGCCGGACTTTTTCCGTGGGCGCGATGACCTCGGCGGTGCCGGTGATTACTTCCTTGCCATCCTGGTTTAGGCAGACGCAGGCTAATGTCAGGCGGTGTTTTTTATCGTCTTTTTTCGTCACCGTGACCCGCGCGGTAATGGTGTCGCCGATACCAACGGGCCGGAGAAAGTCAAAATCCTGATGCACGTAGATTGTTCCTGGCCCCGGCAGTTGGGTGCCAAGCACGGTGGAAATCAGCGAGCCGCCCCACATGCCGTGGGCTATGATCTTATGGAACAGGTCGCTCCTTGCATATTCCTCGTCCAGATGCGCCGGGTTCACGTCGCCGGACATCACCGCAAACAGCTGTATATCCTTCTGCGTCAGCGTGTGCTCGACCGAGGCGGAATCGCCGACTTCGATCTCGTCGAAAGTTTTATTCTCAATAAATCCATCCATTATTATTCTCCTTTTTTAACCTTATTATTTGGCAAGCCTTTTACGAATAGTCAGCAATTCGCGGCGTCGCTCTTCGCTTGTTTCCGGGTACGTCATTTGAAGCCTGTCAAACATCTCGCAGACGATATGAGACACGATCAGCCGGGCATTCTCCTTGTCATCAGCGGGAACCACATACCAGGGCGCGACTTTCGTGCTGGTGGCGCTTAGGCACTGCTCATACGCCTTCATGTATTGCTTCCAGAGTTTTCTCTCCTCCAGGTCGGCAAGGCTGAACTTCCAATTTTTTCCCGGGTCGTCGATGCGCTCAATGAATCGTTTCCGCTGTTCATCCTTGGAGAGGTGAAGGAAAAATTTGATAATGCGGGTTCCGTTACAGCAGAGGTGCTTTTCCAAATCAATGATGGAACGGTATCGGCTCTTCCAGACCTCCTTCTCGTTGCACGGATCGTCTGCCAGCCCTTCGCTATGTAGAATTTCAGGGTGGACGCGGGCGATCAGCACTTCCTCGTAGTAGGACCGGTTGAATATACCAATCCGACCGCGCTCCGGCAGATCACGAGTGATGCGCCATAGAAAGTCGTGCTGCAATTCTTTCGGGCTGGGATGCTTGAAACTGAATACTTGGCAGCCCTGGGGATTGATTCCGGACATTACATGCTTGATGACGCCGTCTTTCCCCGCCGCGTCCATCGCCTGAAAGATCAGTAGGACGGCATAGCGGTTGGAGGCGTAAAGTAGCTGCTGCTCAGAACTCAGATGCGCAACGTGCTCTTCCAGCAGTTCCCGGTAATGCTTCTTCGACTTATACACAGGACTCACGTTCGTCGGCCATTTCTGCAGATCGACATTATCGCCCTCCCGAACGCGAAAATCTTTGGAATGAATTTTCATCTTCGTCCTTGTTCCGGAGACTTAAATGCCAGCATGTCATGCTCCCATAATGTTGAATCCGGCATCGACGTAGGCGATGCTGCCGGTCACCAGCCGTGCTTCGTCGCTCACCAGAAAGCGGGCGTATGCGCCAACGCAATCGGTGCAGATCAACTCATGTGCCGGTGATTTTTTCTTCGCTAGTTCTAGCAGTTTGTCGAAATGGGCGATGCCGCCCGCCGCGCGGGTGGCAACCGGCCCCGGTGACAGCGCATTGACGCGGATTTTCTTCTCGCCAAGCTCCGCTGCCAGATATTTGACCGTGCCTTCCAGCGCCGATTTCACCGGCCCCATGATGCCGTAATGCTCGACGACTTTCTCACCGCCGTAATAGGTGGTGGTGAGCAGGCAGCCGCCGTCCTTCATCAGCGGTTCGGCCAGGTGCGCCAGCTGGATAAACGAATAACAGGAAATATCCATTGCCGTGAGAAATCCCTGCCGCGAGCAGTCGGTGACGCGGCCCTGCAAATCCTCCTTTGGCGCGAAGGCGATGGCGTGTAACAGAAAGTCGAGCTTGCCCCAGGTATTTTCTATATCTTTAAATAATGCCTTCATCTGTGCATCGTCCGTTACATTCAGCGGTGCGATGATGGGAGCCGTCACTTGCTCAGCCAGCGGGCGAACATAAGGCTCGGCCTTTTCGTTGAGATAGGTAACGGCAAGCTCTGCTCCGGCTTCGTGAAAAGCTTTCGCGCAGCCCCAAGCGATGGATTTGTCATTGGCGATGCCGACGATCAGCCCTTTTTTTCCTTTCAATGCCTCGTTCATTGCCTTCTCCTATTTCATCATTACGTAGTCACCCGGCGCATCCCGCAGGGGTTTGTAACCTTTGCTCGGAGCGCCCATTGCCGGAGGTTTGGTTTTTTCGCCGGACTGTTTTCCCAGCCACGCGCACCATTCGGGCCACCACGATCCTTCTTGTGTTTTTGTTTTCCCCCGCCATGCTTCCGGCGCGATATGCTTACCGGCGCTTTGGAAAGTGGAAATTTGGTAGCTGCGGTGCGGATGGCCGGGCTCGCTGACAATTCCGGCATTATGGCCACCGCTGGTCAGCAGGAACGTCACGTCAGTGTCGGTAAAGTGGCGGATTTTATAGACGGAATGCCACGGCGCGACGTGATCGCGCTGGGTACTGACGGCGAAAATCGGCACCCGTATATCCGTCAGTGAAATCGATTTGCCGTCCACGGTAAACCGTCCCCCGGACAGATCGTTGTTGAGGAAAAGACTCCGCAGATATTCCGAATGCATGCGGTACGGCATGCGGGTGGCATCGGCGTTCCAGGCCATCATGTCATTGAGGGATGGGCGGTTGCCCAGCATGTATTGCTCAACAATGCGCGACCATACCAGGTCGTAGGAGCGCAGCATCTGGAATGTACCTGCCATATGCTTCTTGTCCAGATAGCCCTGTTTCCACATTACGTCTTCCAGAAACGCTAATTGGCTCTCGTCGACGAACAGCAGCAGCTCCCCGGCCTCCTCGAAATCCACCTGCGCGGCGAGTAATGTCAAGCTTTTCAAGCGTTCATCGCCGTCTTTGGCCATCGCGGCGGCGGCAATCGAAAGCAGCGTTCCGCCGAGGCAATAGCCGGCCGCATGCACTTTCTGCCCCGGGACAATGGCGGTGACGGCCTTCAATGCCTCCATCACGCCGAGATTGAGATAATCCTCGAAGCCTAGGTCGCGGTCACCGGCATCCGGGTTCTTCCATGAGATCATGAAAACCGTATGGCCTTGCCCGACCAGGTATTTCATCAGCGAATTTTCCGGCGACAGGTCGAGTATGTAGTATTTCATGATCCAGGCGGGCACGATCAATACCGGCTCGGCGTAGACTTCCTCGGTGGTTGATGCGTACTGGATCAACTCGATCAGCCGGTCCTGATAAATCACCTTGCCCTTGGTAACGGCGATATTTTCCCCGACCTTGTAGTCTTCCGCCCCAGCAGGTGGTTTCTGGGTAATGAGCCGCGACAAATCATCCAGATAATTCTCCGCGCCTTTGATGAAGTTCGCGCCGCTCTGTTCGGTGGTGGCCTGCGCCACGCGGGGATTGGTGAGCGGGAAATTGAGCGGTGAAAACATATCAAGCCACTGGCGGGTCAGGAACGGTACGACATCGGCGTGATGACGGGTCACGCCGCGCACATTGCCGGTGGCTTCCTGCCACCATTGTTCGGTCAGCAGAAATGCCTGTTGATACATGTTATACGGCCAGTTTTGCCAGCCTTCGTCATTGAAGCGGCGATCCTGCGGCAGCGGATGGATGCAGCATTCGGGCTTTTCGCAGCCTGAGGCCATATGCATTAGGTAATTAGTGAGCAAGGTCGCTTTCTCTCCGGCACTCTGCGCCAGCTCCGCCTGCCTGCCGGGGGCGATGGCCAGATGCGCTGCCCAATCGAACCAGGCGGTCGCCAGCGCCGCAGGGGACATGCCGGAAAATTTCGACATGGAAGCGTGCAGCAACCGGTCAAACGCCGATGTCTGTTCGGTTTCATGCTCGACAGCAGGTAGACGCTTCTGCTGTCCGCAGAAGCTGCACACACGACCACCCTTGCCCTCCAAAGGAGCCTTACTACCCGATTTTACTCTGGTTTCAGGCTCCTTATGTTGCGTTTTTCTGACAAGCTCCATGCTCATCTTTCTCCTCACTTAAGCCGCTTGCTTTGCCTTCTCTTTTTTGGCGCTCGGCTGACCTGGTTTTGCCAGTTCGGAAAACAACTCTGTGGCTCGCTTGTTAATAATCTTACCCGTTGCCGCACCGTGTTTTACCACCTTGTCGGCGAGTTCCTTGGAATCACTTAAACTGGATTCCACGGATTCCTTTACAAAATCGGCATGACAGGCGATTTTATCTTCCGGCTTTGCCGATGCGTCCGTCATCTCCGTGAAGAATTTTGCCAAGTGCTCAGCATTTTTCTGCACAATCTTTACCTGCTGACCGGAAAGGTCGTGCAGATGATCCAGGATAGATGCGCTAATATCGGTGAAAGCCCTAGCGTTTAACCGCCACACTTCAATATATTTGTCCACCCCCAGGCGGCTTGTAAAAGGAGTCTCCCCCGTCCACGTGGTGAAGAAATTGGAAAACACATTTTTCTTGTTATCAGACATGATATTAACTCCATGTTATGTGGTTAAAAACAGTAAACCTACACCCTTGACCCAAGTCCAGAGTCAAGAGAATTCTTCTGCAAGAGAACGCTGGTTCACTTGCAAAACCTTTCTCGATCATACGTTGTGCCGCTGCTTACCCCCTAAAATATTTTTAGGCGTGTTCAACTCCTCCGTTATTAATCCGCCGTCGGTGAGAATGGGCCGATGCAATGTAAATCATCCTCTATTTCCGACCGCAGAGGCGGTTCCTTATGCCTCTCTATCAACCGGACCTGGGGGGTCATTTTGGAACCTACTGCATTATCGCCATGATAATCCGATGCGTATTGTTTCACCTGAGTGTGTCCGGACATTGTATGCCTCGTTCGTTGAATTGCTGTTGTTTTGCCATAAAACGTTACTATCAATAACCAAGTACATAAGGCTTGGATTTGATAATTATCAAACGTCTAAGTACGGTACCAAAGCAGGTGTTCGTATACGCTCGACCACATCATACCGAAGGTGAGGGCAGTCTAAATCGTGCCCGGCGGCATGGCGCACATAGTCCATGTCATGCCCCCGGTGAATCTCGTTCCCCCACTATTCCTCTGCGTATATTTGCCTTCGTGTATTTTAGGTGCGTAGGCATCAGCATGAGCAAAGAGAGAAAGACCGGAATGTTGCTCTTTTTCTGCATATGCTCCTTCTATAATTTCACGCGCTTGAGGCGCGAGGCGTTCATGACAACCGACACCGAACTGAGCGCCATCGCTGCGCTGGCGATGACCGGGCTGAGTAAAATGCCAAAGAACGGGTAAAGGATACCCGCTGCCACTGGCACGCCCAGCGCATTATAGATAAAGGCAAAGAACAGATTTTGCCGGATATTGCGCATGGTAGCATGGCTTAATCGGCGAGCGCGGACAATGCCAACCAAGTCGCCCTTCACCAGCGTCACGCCCGCGCTTTCCATCGCCACATCTGTTCCTGTTCCCATTGCTATGCCGACTTGCGCTTGCGCCAACGCGGGCGCGTCATTTACCCCGTCACCGGCCATTGCCACTTTGCGGCCTTGCGCTTGCAGTTGCCGCACCACCTCGCTTTTGCGCTCCGGCAGTACCTCGGCTTCGATATCATCAATCGCCAGCTGTCTGGCAACGGCCTGAGCGGTGGCTTTGCTGTCGCCAGTGAGCATGACGATACGCAACCCTTCTTCCCGCAATGCTTTTAAGGCTTCCGGCGTAGTGGCCTTGATTGGATCAGCCACGCTAATCACGGCGGCGGGCTTGCCGTCGATGGCGGCGAACATCGCCGTTTGACCTTTGCTGCGCAGCTGTTCGGCGGTTTCCGCCAATGGCGCAGTGTCAATGTTAAGTGAGACAAGCAACGCCTTATTCCCCAGCGCCACGCTGCGGCCCTCGATACTACCCTTCACACCCTTGCCGGTGATTGATGCGAAATCCTGCACCGAGGCAAGCGTTAGTCCGCGTTCCTCTGCGCCTTTGACGATGGCGGAAGCTAACGGATGCTCGCTGCTTTTCTCCAGGCTTGCGACCAATCGTAATGTTTCATTTTGTTCAAAACCTTTCACCGTGACCACTTCCATCAGCTTCGGCTTGCCTTCGGTGAGCGTGCCGGTTTTATCGATAATCAGCGTATCGACTTTCTCCATGATCTCTAACGCTTCGGCATTTTTAATCAGCACGCCCGCATGTGCGCCGCGCCCGGTTCCGGCGATAATCGACATCGGCGTTGCCAGTCCCAATGCGCACGGACAGGCGATGATCAGTACCGCCACCGCGTTGACGATGGCATAGGCCAGCTTCGGCTCCGGCCCCCATATTCCCCAAATAATTGCCGTCACAATAGCAATCAACACTACTACTGGCACAAAATAGCCGGAGACGATATCGGCCATGCGTTGAATCGGCGCGCGGGTGCGTTGGGCTTTGGCGACCATATCGACGATCTGCGCCAGCATGGTTTCATTACCGACGCGCTCGGCTCGCATGATAAAGCCGCCCGTGCCGTTGAGCGTCGCGCCCGTCACTTTATCGCCGGGGCTTTTTTCCACCGGCACCGACTCGCCGGTGAGCATGGATTGATCGACGCTGCTGTGACCTTCCACCACTACGCCATCCACCGGCACTTTCTCGCCGGGGCGCACGCGTAGCAGATCGCCCTTCTGCACTTGCGACAGATGCACATCTTCTTCCTTGCCATCAGGCCGGATGATCCGCGCCATTTTAGGCGCAAGATCGAGCAGTGCCCGCATAGCATTACGCGCCTGATTGCGGGCTTTCAGTTCCAGCACCTGGCCAAGCAGCACCAGTGCGGTGATAACCGCCGCCGCTTCAAAATACACTTCCAATTCCAGCCCGCCCGCCGCTTGCGCGATCTGCGAAGGGAACAGCGTGAGAATGAGGCTGTAAATATAGGCAACGCCGACGCCGAGCGCGATCAGCGTAAACATATTCAGGCTGCGGTGTTTGATAGAATCCACCGCCCGCACGAAGAACGGCCAGCCGCCCCATAGCACTACCGGCGTAGCCATCACCATCTGTATCCAGCGCGCAACCGGCGTTTTCATCCATTCATGCGGAAAATCGGGAATCAGATGCGCGCCCATCACTGCCACCGCCAGCGGCAGCGATAGCACGGCAGACACCCAGAACCGCCGCGTCATATCGATCAGTTCGGGATCGGGGCCGGTATCCAGCGACACTGCTTCCGGCTCCAGCGCCATGCCACAGATCGGACAACTTCCCGGCTTCGGCTGACGGATCTGCGGATGCATCGGACAGGTGTAAATGACTTCCGCGCCAGCCGGAATCTCCTGCTTTGCCGCCGCTTGCTGTGCTTTTTTATGCGGGCAATTATCGCCGTGATGCGAGTGATCTTCATGCGTTGTGTGGGAGTGTTTCATGCTATTCCTTGTCTCCGTCATGCGTATGGCCATGATGCCCATGCCCTTTATGCATGAACAGGTGCATCAACGGGCAGAGCAGGATGACCAGAAACGGCAGCGCGCCCAGCACGTGCTGCTGGTGGACGATTATGAGGTACAGGCCCAGCGCCGCCAGCGCGATCAGCACGGCAATTCCCTTGGGGCTTTTCCACCACGGGCAGGATGATTTCATGTCGGTCATGCGTGTTTCTCCTCGTTTGTTCCGTGAGTTTTTTGCTTTATCCATTTTCTGATTTCTATGGCAATTACGGGAACAAGCGTCAGTAAACCCATTACGATGCATTCATACCAACTGACGGACGTTACCTTGAAAATATCCTGGAATAGCTCCGTGTGATGAAGGGTGAGTTGAAAGGATATGGGAATAGCCACCGCCACCAAATGGTACATATTGGAGGTAAAACCCATTTGAAAAATGGTCTTCACATCGCTTCTACAGGCGAACGACCTGAACAGCTCCGTGAATACCAAGAAGGAAAACACATTCGTTCTTGCCGTAATCTCATCGGCGATTTGCAGGCTGTAGCTATAAACAGCAAGCGCCATGAGGGATGTGATACCGCCAATGAATGCCATTTCCTTATAGAAGTCCTTGTCAAAGAAAGTGCCGGGCGATGGCCGTTTCGTAGTCGCCAGAGAATCTTTTGGTACAGGCTCAGCGGCCAGCGCCAGCGCGGGAATCCCATCCGTCACTAGATTAATCCACAGCAGGTGGATGGGAGCCAGCGGCGCGGGCATTCCGGCAATAGCGGCGCCCAGCATCACCAGAATTTCGCTAAAGTTCCCGGACAGGAGATATTGGATGGTCCGGCGAATATTACCGTAGATCGCTCTTCCTTCCTCGACGGCGGAAACGATGGTGGCGAAGTTGTCGTCCGTCAGAATCATGGATGAAGCCTGCCTGGCCACTTCGGTTCCGCCTTTACCCATCGCGATGCCGATGGATGCTTCTTTAAGCGCTGGCGCATCGTTGACACCGTCGCCAGTCATGGCGACTACATTGCCCCGCTCTTTCCAGGCCCGAACGATTTTGACCTTATGTTCCGGCGATACTCTGGCGTAAACCGCCACCTTCTCGACCCGTTCTGATAATTCCTCAGGCGACATTTTTTCCAGTTCACCCCCCGTCAATACCTGGTCGAATTTTCCGTCTTCGACGATTCCCAGCTCGCGGGCGATGGCTTTCGCTGTCACCGGATGGTCGCCAGTAATCATGACGACTTTTATGCCTGCGGCCTTGCAGGCCATGATGGCCGGGATACTCTCTTGCCGCGGCGGATCGGCGATGGCGACCAAACCGAGGAAGGTGAGATCGTTTTCCACGGAAGAAAAATCTTCATAAGCGCTGGTATCAAAATCCGTCCCGGATACGGGGAGAATCTTCTGCGCGAGCACCAGCAGTCTTCTTCCTTTAGAAGATAAATCATTTATGGCCTTTTCAATTTTATCCCTGTCGCCGCCGCTTAACTGGCAGAGCGGCAGCACCGATTCAGGAGCTCCTTTACAATGGAGGATCGTTTGGTTACCGGCACGCACGGCAACGCTCATCCGCTTTCGGTTGCTATCGAAGCTCCACTCGGCAAGCCGTGGATATTCAGTGTTGAGCGCCCTGGCGGTTAAATGATGGTCTTTAGCAAGATACAGAAGGGCAACTTCGGTAGGGTCTCCAGTCGCCACGCCTTCGTCGTTAAGGGCGGCATTGGAGCATAATACGCCGCTGGCGGCCAGGGCCTGAATCTCTGCGGAAATATTGCCGTCCGAAGCTGTCTCCTTTACTATTCCCCGAGACAGGACAAACATTTCGCGTACGCGCATTTTTCCGGTCGTCAATGTCCCAGTTTTGTCCGTGCAGATGACGTTGGTAGAACCCAGCGTTTCAACCGCAGGCAAATGCCGGACGATGGCGTTTCTTTTGGTCATGCGCCGGACGGCCAAAGCCAGAGCCAAGGTGACAACGGTGGGCAGCCCTTCCGGGATAGCGGCGACGGCAAGGCTGATGGCGGTCATCAGCACATCGAGCCATTTTTCTCCGTGAAAGAAACCCAGCGCGGCAACAATAAGAATGACAATGCCACAAAAGATAAGCAGCTTATTGCTGACCTGCCCAAGCTTCTCCTGAAGCGGCGTTTGGGACATACCGGCTGTTTCCAGCAGCCGGGCAATATGGCCTATTTCGGTATTCATCCCAGTCGCCGTCACCACCGCCCGCGCCGTTCCTGTGGCTACGGCGGTGCTGGCAAACAGCATGTTCCGCCGCTCGGCAAGAATGGCGCTGCCGGAAACGGGGGCGGCATCTTTATTTACCGGAAGCGATTCCCCGGTCAGGATGGCTTCGTCCGCCGAAAGCTGGCTGGCGTGAATAATCCTGCAATCCGCGGGCACATAGTCACCCGCCTCCAGGATGAGGATGTCGCCGCAGCATATTTCCGACGCTTCAAGTTCCAGAATATTGCCGCCCCGTAAAACCCTGGCCTTGGGAGCGGAAAGCTTTTTCAATGCCTCGACGGCGGCTTCGGCCTTTGCTTCCTGAACGTAGCCGATGATGGCGTTGATAATGACAATCGTCGCAATGGCAATGGCATCCGTGGTCTCGCCGAGCAGGCCGGAAATGATCGTTGCCACGAGGAGTATGATGACGACCGGGCTTTTAAGCTGCGACAGGAACCTGCGAAGCGGAGTTATTTTCGCTTCGGCTTTCAAAATGTTCTGGCCATGCTGTTGAAGGCGGCTGGCGGCTTCTTCCGGCGACAAACCCGTATCGGGCTTGACGCTCGCTGCCGCCAAGACGTCCTCGATGGAATTTTGCCAGGGAGTGCTGGAGGTTATCATTTTGCTATCCTTTTTAAAGTGATGCGTTCTTCGCGCATTTTATAAATGACCGGAATGACAATCAGTGTCAGCAGCATCAGCGAGACAAGGCCGCCAAACATGGGCGAGGCCAACCTTTTCATCACATCCGCGCCAAGACCCGTGGCCATCATGACGGGCATCAGGCCGAAGATATTCATGCTGACAGCCATGAGGACCGGTCTCAAGCTCTTTTGCGCGCCCTCAAGCGTCGCAGCAAGGGCGTCACCGGAATCGTTCAACTGATTCTCCCGCGCTCGTTTTTTCCATGCTTGATCGAGAAAAACGATCATGATCGCGGTCGTCTCGACGGCAACGCCGATCAGGGCGATGCCTCCCGCCCAGACCGCAACGCTGGTGTTATAGCCCAGCGCCCACATCAGCAGAATACCGCCGATAAGAGAAAGCGGAACCGACACCATGATGA
The DNA here is from genome assembly GCA_964467255.1 of uncultured Rickettsiales bacterium. Classification (GTDB taxonomy): domain Bacteria; phylum Pseudomonadota; class Alphaproteobacteria; order Rickettsiales; family RGZB01; genus CAYXPR01. The sequence continues at coordinate 145,179 of CAYXPR010000003.1, forward strand.
TAATGGTCTTGGCGACCGACTTGTTGCTGAAATAGAGAAATCCGAAAATCAGCGCCAGCGTCAGCGGCAGGACAATTTTCATGCGCTCCTGCATACGCTCCAGATATTCGTACTGTCCTGTCCAGGTAATGAAATATCCGGGAGGCAGGGTGATATCCCGCTTCACCGCTTCTTTCGCGTCATCCACGTATCCGCCCGGGTCGCGGTCTTTCAGGTCGATATAGACATAGCCCGCCAGCGAACCGTTTTCGTTAAGCACCATCGGCGGGCCGCCCCGCATCACCAGCTTGCCCAGTTGGCCAAGCGGCACCTGCCCGCCCGTAGGCGTCGCCACCAGAATGCGGCTCAGCTTGTCCGTGTCATCCCTGAGTTCCCTCGGGTAACGCACGCTTATCGTATAGCGTTCGCGACCCTCGACGGTCTGGGAGATTTCCATGCCGCCGATCGCTGTTTCGATCACCATCTGGGCATCGCCGACATTGAGGCCGTAGCGCTGCAGGGCGGTGCGGTCAGGCTCGAAATCAAGGTAATAGCCGCCGACGATTCGTTCCGCATAGACGCTGCGGGTGCCGCGCACCGTGTTCAATGTCCGCTCCAGCTGCTGGCCGATTTCTTCGATAACTTTGAGATCGCTGCCAAATATTTTAATGCCGACGGGGGTTCGGATGCCCGTCGAGAGCATGTCGATCCTGCCGCGGACGGGCTTTGTCCATGCGCGGTTCAGGCCGGGCACGGCGACCGCCTCGTCGAGCCCCGCGATCAATTCGTCATCGCTTAAGCCTTCCCGCCACTGCTCGCGCGGCTTTAAGCGTATGGTATATTCAAACATCGAAAGCGGCGCGGCGTCGGTCGGGGTCTCGAATCTTCCGGCCTTGCCGAACACGGTCTCCACTTCCGGGAAAGCCTTGATGGCTGCGCTTTGCCTCGTTAAGAGATCCGAGGCGGCGGTAACGGAAATGCCGGGAACCGTCACCGGCATGTATAACAGGTCACCCTCCCATAGCGGCGGCATGAATTCCGATCCAAGACGGGAAAAAGCCACGCCGGAGAGAATGACAAGCGCCGCCATGCACGCCAGAACAATTCCCGTCTTTTGCAGGCACCACTCAAGAATTGGGCGGTAGCTATTTTGCAGCCAGCGGTTGACCGGATTTTCCCTCTCGCTCCTGATTCTGCCTTTGACGAAATAGGCGATGAGCGGCGGCGTCACCGTGATCGTCACCAGCGCCGCCGCGATCATGGCGAAGGTCTTGGTATAGGCGAGCGGATGGAATAGCTTTCCCTCCTGCGCCTGAAGCGCGAAAATGGGAAGGAAGGACACGGCGATAATCAGCAGCGCGCTGAATATGGAGGGGCCAAGCTCCTGACAGGCTTCCACCGTCAATTCCTGGGAAGACCGCGCGCCTTTTCCCTCCGCGATTTTTTTATGCGTGTTTTCAATAAAGACGATAATGCCGTCGACAATATCGCCAACGGCCAGGATAATCCCGCCCATCGACATGATGTTGAGGCTGATTCCCATGTAGTACATGGGGATCATTGAAATAAGCACCGAAAGCGGCAGCGTAATCACCACCACCAGCACGCTTCGTATATGGAGCAGAAAAACGAGGATAACGGCGCATACGAGCACGATTTCCTCGAGAATCGCATTTCGCAATGTCGAGACGGCTTCCTCGATCAAGGACGACCGGTCGTAGACGATCTTAAGCTCAAGGCCCGGCGGGAACGCGCCTTTCACTTCCTCGATTTTGTCCTTCACAGCATCAATGACGCGGGAAACATCCTCGCCTTGCCGCATCACGACCAGACCGCCAACCGTATCACCCTGACCGTTAAAATCGGAAATGCCGCGCCGGATATTGGGCCCGAGCTTCACCGTGCCGACATCGGCCACGCGCACGGGCGTATTTCCGGGCCCGATGCCGATGGAAATATTCTCGAGTTCCCTGGGGTCTTTGATATAGCCCAGCCCGCGCACATAATATTCCCGCTCGGAAACTTCCAGCGTCCTGCCGCCGACATCCTTGTTGCTTTCGCGGATGGCGCTGATGACATTCTGGATTGGAATCTTAAGAGCGGCCAATTTGTTGGGATCAACCTCGACCTGATATTGTTTTTCAAACCCGCCGACGCTGGTGACTTCGGCGACGCCAGGAACGGAGGTCAGCCAATATTTCAAATACCAGTCCTGAAAGGTTTTGATTTCAGAAAGATTGTATTTTCCCGCCGGGTCAACTAGGGCGTATTGGAACACCCAGCCGACGCCCGTGGCATCCGGCCCGATGGAAGGCGTCGCGCCCTGCGGCAACTGTCCTGAAAGCTTCGACAGGTATTCTATTACCCGCGACCGCGCCCAGTATATGTCCGTTCCGTCTTCGAAAATGACATAGACAAAGGACATGCCGAACATGGAGAAACCGCGCACCACGGATACTTTCGGCGCCGCCAGCATGGCCGTGATGAGCGGGTAGCTGATCTGATCCTCAATCAGGTCGGGGCTTCTGCCCATCCACTCCGTGAAAATGATGACCTGGGTTTCGGATAGATCGGGAATGGCGTCGACCTGGATATTTTTCAGGCAATACATTCCCCATAACCCCAGGAACGCGGCGAATATCAAGGTAAACCGGGTGTTCGTTACGCACCATGCGATGGTTTTCCCGATTATATTTTGCTTACTTTTTTCCATGTTCGCCGTGACCAGGTTGGGAAGGGGTTCCTTTCTGAATCGCGGCCTGGAGCTTGCTTTCGGCGTCGATTAGGAAATTGGCGCTTATGACGACTTCTTCTCCACCCTCAAGGCCGGAAAGAATAATGAAGCCGTTCTCAATGCGGGGGCCGACTTTGACTTCTTTCGGCTCAAAACGGGAAGCGCTGGTCTTCACGAAAACAATACTACGTTTCCCGGTCTCAATCACCGCATCGCCGGGAACCACAACGGACTCGCCCAGATTCTTCTTAAGCTCGACATTGGCGAACATTCCCGGCTTCAGCCGCTGGTCTGCATTATCCACCTCAATACGCGCCTTCGCTGTGCGCGTCTCCTCTTCGATTTCCGGATAGATGTAGCTTATTTTGCCGGTGAAAGGCTTGTCGGGATCATAAGGTAGAGTGATGCCCGCTTCGTCGCCTTCGGAGATGACGGCGACATCGTATTCATAAAGCGTAATGATGATCCATAGGCGCGACAGATCGGTAATGAGGTAAAGTTGCATATCCGGAGTAATATACATTCCCTGAATTGCCATTTTCTCGACGATGAATCCGTCGGCGGGGGAATTGAACGTGACGGTGCGGTTGGCTTTTCCTGTTTTCTCAAGCCGTTCGATTTCGGTTTGGGGAACGCCCCATAATTGCAGCCGGTTGCGCGAGGTGGTGGCAATCTCCTTGCCTATGGCTCCCTGCTGCCGGGCCGCCAGATACTCTTCCTGCGTGGCGACCAGATCGGGACTGTAAAGGTCAAAAAGCGGTTCACCCTTCCGCACAGGCTTGCCGACATAGTCCGCGTAAATCCGCTCAATCCATCCCTTGATCTTGGTGTGAACGTGCGCTTCCTTCGTTTGATCCGCCGTCACCGTGCCGACGGTGCGGATTGTATGCTCAACGTTTTTCTTTTCCGCTTTTGTTACCTTAAGCCCTATCTTTGTCTGTTTTTCGACCGGCACTTCTATCGGAACGCGCGCCTCTTCCGCTTTGAATGCCATCTTGCCATCCGGCGCGGTTTTTTTCAGCAGCTCCCCATTGCCGCCATGCTCGTTATGAGTTTGGGCAAAAGCGCTCGCGCTCCAACATAAAAAAATAGCCACAAACAGTATGCGCATTACATTCCTCCTCCCATTCCGCCGCCGCTCTCGCTTGGCCCGGAAGATGTTTTCGGTTTTCGCGTGGGGCCGCTCATCCCGCTGCCCATGTTCACGGTGTCAGACCCCATACCGCCGCTCATACCCCGGCCTCCGAAAAGGCTTGGCTTCGCCGGTGCCAGCCGGAGAACCGGCGGCGCGGAAAGAAGCTCTTTCAGCCTTGTTCTGGCCAGTTCAATGTCGATTTGGGCCGCCAAGTGTTCCAGTTCCTGCGTACGCTGCGCTTTAAGCGCACCAAGATATTCAGTTAGCGGCAGACTACCCGCCGCATAGCTTGATTTCGCGTTGCTGACTGCTAGATTGGTGGTCGGCATCACCGTGCTTTTATAAAGCTCCACGACGTCTTTTGCAGTTTTAAGCTGTTCTTTTGCGGCAACCAATTCCGTATTCAGCCGGTTCTTTAGACTGCGTCTCTCCTCGATTGCAGCTCTTTTTTCCTGTATGGAGGCGTTTAACAGCTTGGATTGTTTCTGCACGGTGTAAAGCGGAACATTGACCCCCACCATGATGCCCCAGTTTGATCTGGCATCCATCATATTGGAACTAGGATCCATCGCCATTCCCTGAAGGACGAAATCAGGATAATAGGCCAATTCGGCAAGCTTTTCTTCTTTTTCAGCCTGCGTCACGAAAGCATCTAGAGATTTCAGTTCAGGTTGGTTTTCCAGCAGCGGCAAGTGGCTTTCCGCCAGACCTTTATCGGAGAACACTACCGATAAGTCGTCAAGCGGCGTATCCGCTGGTTTTTCCCTGAGCTCATTAAGGACGGCTTGTAATGTTTTTTCCTCTCTTTGAAGCCTGAGCCTGTCTACATCAAGCTCGGAAAGCTCAATTTTTGCGAGTAGCAAGTCATGGTGTCCTTCGTCTCCTGTTTCATAACGGGACTTGGTGCTGGCGATAGTGCCTTTGAGGATTTCTTGCAGCCTGCTGTTCAGGCCGAGTGCTTTCTGGTTGTAATAGGCTCGAAAAAAGGCCTGCGTGGCGAGGACGGTTACTTCCCTCTTCAAAGTTTCCGCATCACTGTCGGCGGAGTTTGCCCGGTTCTCCGCAATGGCTGATTTGGTGGATAGTTTTCCCGGAAAAGGTATGGCCTGGCTGACCTGATAGCGGGTAACGTAACCTGGGCCGCTTCCAAAGGCGACCTCATCTACACCCATGGCAACGAACGGGTCATCCAGCGCGCCCGCCGGGTCAACGCGGCTTTCAAGTGCCTTGGCGCGAAGCTGAGCGGACTGAATGGAAGGATTCGCTTGATGAACCTGTAACAGGTATTTTTCCAGCGTGAGAGACTCAGCGTATGCAGGACTACCCAGCATCAGGGCTACGCACATCGAACAGACAAACCAGATAATTCTCATGTTGCAGCCCTTTTTGACCATGCCGGATATCCGACAATCTTTTCATTTCCATGCAACGTCCTATGACCTCGGCGCAGATGACCGGTGGTGAAGTTGACCGAAGGAATCGACACGGTAACGCGGGATGATACGAAGTATTTCACGTTACCCCTTAAAAATAGTTTGGTTAATTTTATCTGGATACAGATGATTCAGAATCGGACATTTACCGATTGGGATGTCGCCGCCGGGACAGGCCTTGGATAGATGCGTGAGCGCTTTTTCGATGCGGCCAAGCTCCTTGAGCTGATGTTTCGCCTCGGTAATTTTATGATGCGTGCGCTCCAGCATCTCGGCGCAGGTGGCGTCCTTCGCGGATTTCAGCGTCAGCAATCTTTTGATTTCAGCCAGAGTAAATCCCAATGCCTTGGCATTTTTGATAAACATCACCTGACGCACACTGTCTTCGTCATAAAGCCGATAGCCGGATTTTGAGCGACGTTCTGCCTGAACCAGTTTGAAGCGTTCGTAGTAGCGGATCGTATCAATACGAACGCCGCACATTTCCGCCAGTTTGCCGATGGTTATTTTTGCGTGGTCTGTTTTCATAAGTCTGCACCCTACACCTTGGACTATAGTCCAGAGTCAAGACTAATTAAGGGTCGGGGAGTAGTCTTTGATAATTGTCAAACCCTCTTCTTCGTCCCATTCCTAGGTAAGTTCCGGCGCTTCGCGCGAAGATGTCCGAAGAAATAACGCGGTTTCGCGCGGGGTGGGAATTGTCGGATATGATTTCGTTTTCGGAGTTGTGCGCAGCATACAAGGCCTCCTTTTAATGTTAAACAGTGGACAGGCCGGGTTATCCGCAGCAGGATTTTGATTTCGGTTGCGGGGCGGTTGGTTTTGGCAGCGAGAGAGTGATAGATTCCTGTGCCTTGGCGTCAGGAACCGTCTGCGTGGGCTGTTGTGTTTCCTTTGGAGCAGGCTTTGCGCTACCGCCGCAGCAACCGGAATGATCATGGTTCATAGACATAAATACCTCGCTTGTTTGAGTTGTGAGTGCTTCGCAATAAAGCATTACATCACTACGCCGAGCGATAGGCTGTTGGATTTGATATTTATCAAATCCTCTCCGGTGGCTTATCCGTATTCTCAAAAATGTACGCGAATATTTGAATCCGCTGGCATAGGAAGGGTTATGAATACAAAATCCTGCGGTTCCCGATCATCTATGAAGGAAGGCTGCGGGCAGCATTGCTCTCCCGCCTCGGCGGGGAAGCTGGTCGGCAGCGCCGTCATCTGGATCGTGGCACTCGACGAGCATGCGGTGCATCTGTTCGTACAACGTCCGGGGCAGCTGATCGAACCGCTGTCTATGGGCTGCTGTTGCAGCAAACAAACTGCTTCTATGGAAGAGTTGGCGAAGTATTTGGATAAGTCGCTTTCCTGCGGCCATTACAGCGGGCTGGTGCTGATTGGGCCGGAAGCGGCGTTGAAGTCGGTCAAGCGCCTTTTAAGCCCAGCCGTGCATAACCGGGTGATCGCCGAAATCTTCGAGGACATCGCCGGAAAAACCGCCCATGAATTGGCGCATGGCATCATCGGCCGCATGGCACTGTAAAGCCGTTATCCGTTCTATGATTCCTTATCGCAATCGCCCGGCTCGATAGAGCAGCTGCCGCAGACATATTCCTGCAGCTTGCCGACCTCAGCGACCGTGATCATCGGGCCATCCACGGCGACTCCCACTTCTTTCAACTGCGCCAGGGCGCGGGAGAAGGTCTCCAGCTTCATGCCGAGAAACATGGCCACCAGCGTCTTGTCGTAAGGCAGAAGAACGCCGACCTGCCGGGTTTCGGGCTTGGCGCGGCAGAGCTTGAGCAGATAGCACCCCACGCGCTGCGGCGCGGTCATTACCGTCAGATGCTCTGTATGCAACTCCAGCGCATTCAAGCGTCGTGCGATGACCCGGATCATCCTCTCGGCGAAGGCACTGTTCGCGCGCACCCGCTCACGCACCGCTTCGGCGGGAATGCGCAGCACTACTGCATCTTCCACCACCTGTGCACCGAATGGGTAATGCGATCCCTGATACAAGACCGCTTCGCCGAACAGGTCGCCGTGCGTGCAGAGTCCCGCTATCGCTTCGTGCCCATCGCTGGTTTCGCGGAACAGCTTGACCCAGCCGGAAAGCACGACGTAGAGAAAATCGGCGGCGGCTCCCTGCACGAACAATACGTCACCCTTGCCGGGTTCAGTCACCTGGCAGCGTTTGACAAAAGCCTCCAGCTCCGCCGTCTCGAAATCCGAAAACAGCGTGACGGAAGCGATCAAATCACGAATTGTAGCCCGTTCCAGTGCCATGCCGCCCTTCGTTTGTGTCACAATACGCTCCCCCCTTATACGCACGAAAAAGGGATATCCCTCATAAATTTTATCCAAGTATTTTCAATCGGATAATACTCTTTCCGATGCCGGGAGCTTACACTCTGGACTATATAGAATATCCCGGCGCTGATGCGCATCAAGCGTCTGCATGCTTTTGCCTGCTCTGGATCGGCAGGGCATGTTGCGTTAAAATTTGACCAGCGCAATATTCCCGAAAGCGTAATCATCACGCCCGCGAAGATAAATAGCGGTACTTTGTGCTCCGATAGCCAGATCAGCTGCGGCACGGCGGAGACCAGTCCGATCATCGCAGCCCCAGCGCCGATAGATACAAGGAGTGCTGGTAACGCACAGCAAAATAAAGTGCCGAAAGAGCCAAATAGCGCAAGGGTGGATATGATTCCCGATGTCTTGCTTTTCCCCATTATTTTTCTCTGGAAATCTTAGTAACACTATAGCCTGCATCCTCAATTAATTTAGTAACAGTTGCATCATCTAGCTTTTTATCCGGATTAGTTTCAACAGTGACAAGCTTACTATTAAGATCAACATGAACGCTATTTACCTCAGGCCGCTTCTTAAAAGTCTTTTCAATACCAGTAGCACAGAATGAGCAAACAAGGCCATTTACCGAAGCTTTAATAGTTTCTGCGTAAGCAGAGCCAGATATAATCATTATTGCGGTAGAAAGCATAAGTAGTTTTTTCATAAGACGTCTCTTTGGTTAAAATTGCAGTACCCAGTTAAACATTACACGGTCATTGCTGCTGTAACCCGCTTCCACAAGGGTGGTTTTGTAGAAGAAGCGCACAAGTGGCGTAACCACTATTGTATCTTCCTTGGCCGGGTGGTGATCGACTTGCACCATAAACCAAGTATTCAAATCCTCATAATTAGCAAGGTATGGCGCAAAGCCAGCTCTTGCACGTTGCCAGACTGATTTTTCAATATCTCCCGCATACATAACCCGGGCTTCATATGAAGTAAAAATTCTTCTTGTTTCATAGTCGGCGAGAATTCCTGTCCAGGCACTCGCTTCATTATCACCCTCATAACGGCTGATCCCAGCACCTGTCAGGCTGAATATATTGCCTTGCCCCTCCGGCAGATTCCAGCGCTTAACAAGATAATTAAATTGAGGGCCGATCGTTTCAAATTCCTTACCGCCATTTTCTTTTTTTGCGTATAAACCAATCGCATATTTTGGACTAAGAGTATAATCAAGAGAGATAGTGTTTCCTGTCTCATCATTCTCCTGCATCACCATAAAACCGTCTACATAGGAAATCGGTTTTGCTTCCGCATTAGAAACCAGTCCTAAGAAGAAGGCCATCGCTAATGCCGCCAGGCTTTTACTTTTTCCCTGAATGTGGTCAAGTATGGGACAGCATTTTACTGAAGTTTCGTCTCCTGGGCAGGATTTAACCACCTCTTTTAGCACTTTTTTTATTTCCTTAAGTTCAAGGATTTTGGCTTCCGCTTGTTTAATTTTAGATTCTGTATGCTGTAAGATTTCAGCACAGGTGGCCTTATCAGACCCCTTCAGCGCAAGCAGTTTATGTATTTCATCCAGGGTAAAGCTCAATTCTTTTGCGCCGCGAATGAAGCGCACAAGACGTACCGCATCCGCAGTATAAAGCCTGTATCCCGACTTAGAGCGGGAATCGGCGGAAATCAGTTTAAGACGTTCGTAGTACCGCAGCGTTTCCGTGCTAACTCCAGTGATTTCCGCCAATTTTCCTATGGTGAGTGGCTGCATGATTATCTCCTGACCCTTTAAGCCTACACCTTATAGTATACTTTAAGGTCAAGAGTTATTTTATCTCTATTTTACAATCACTCCCATCGGGGCGAACAGATCTTTTCCATCAATGCGGGTTTGAACGAACAGCTTCACGAAACCTGCTTTTTCTGGCTCAATGTGGAATTGCAAATCCGGCCCGCCACGTTCGGACTCCGAAGTGGGTTCCTTACCCATCGGGTGAATATGCAGGACGGAATTATAATCCTCGGTAAATCCCACGACATGCGCGAATGCGCCCATCACCGGCTCTAACTGATTGAAGGGCTTTCCATCTTTGGTGACGGTGACATTTCCCATTACCGCTGCACCAACTTTTGGTTCACTATCCAGTGCAAGGGTAAAGGTATAGCCATCCACCGTGCTGGTCATACTGGTAGCTTTATTGATTGTGGCTTTATCCTTGGCCGCGCTTCCCATATCCGTCATCACATATTCTTGCTTGCCGGTGGCAACGGGAATCACATCTGCCCATACGCGGTAGCTATCGTTTTGCTTCGGCGTGAAATCGAACACGAATTCACCGGCATTCTTACCAGCAACAGGGTGGATATGGTGATAATCGGTGAGCGACGGGTCAACGATCAGCAAATGCAGCTTCTTTGTGTGCGCTTCTTTAAGGCCATCAAAAGAGATAGGCTTGCCATCAGCTACAGTGTTGAGCTTCACGACCACTTGAGAAGCCTTACCCGCTTGCAGTGGCGTTGCTGGTTCCAGAACAAGTTTTACAGTGTTTTTAGCTGCCATTTCATCATGTGCGCCGCCGCCATGTCCCATCGCTTCATGTGAGGTAGCAGCTGGCTGGGCTTGACCATGACCAGCGTCATGATCGCCAGAGGCATAGGCAACAGTTCCAGTGGTTAAAATCGTGCCGATAAGCAATGCGTGAAAGAGTTTCATGATACTACCTTTATTTTACGTTGGATTCTAAAAGTTTAAGCGCACCTTCTGCCTTTTTGAATTCGGTTTTGGTTTTTTCTGCATCTTTGGCATCAGCAGCACTATGCACCTTACCCAGCTGGGCGCTCAGTTGTTTAAGCGAAGATTCAAGGCGGGTTTTCTTATCGCCTTCCAATGCAGATTTCTCTTTCAGCACCTTAATGCTGGCTTCAATCTTTTCAATTTCATCGTGCATGGCATCGTACTTATTCTCACTGATTTGCGTGCTGATAGTTTTCATGCCAGCCTGAATTTCTACCAGCGCACCCTGTGCATCCGTTGCTGTGGCAACAGCTTTTGGATCGGCGGAGGGGGCTTCTGTATGTTGTCCTTCGTGTTTTTTATTGCCATGTGCCAGTGCGGGTTGCTGGACGCCAAGCGTAGCTAGTATCGCGGTGGTAAGCAGTAGTTTCTTCATATCATTCTCCTTTGGGTTAATGGAATTATTGATTTTGCGTCGGCCGCACCGCCAACCCCGGCGCGAGTGCCGCCGGTAGTAAGCTGGCGACAGGTTTTCTGCCGAATTTCCAGAACACCAGCGGGCGCACGGTGAGATCGAGCAGCGTGCTGGAAAAAAGCCCGCAGAAAATCACTACCGCGACAGGATGCAGGATTTCACGACCCGGCTCGTCGGCAGCGATAATCAGCGGAATCAGGGCAAGCGAAGCGGTAAGCGCTGTCATCAAGACGGGAATAATTCGCTCGGATGTACCGCGATAAATCATGGCGAGATCAAAGCGTTCACCCTCATGTTCCATCAGATGTAGGTAATGCGCGATCATCATAATACCGTTGCGGGCGGCAATACCGGTGAGCGTGACAAAGCCCACCATTGTTGCAATCGAGAACACACCGCCAGAGAGCCACACGCCTACAACTGCGCCGATAAAGGCCAGCGGAATGGATAGCATCACCTGAAGCGCGAGGTTGGCGCTCTTGAAATGCACAAATAGCACCATGAACATGCCAGCCAGTGAGAACAGGCTCAATATGGCAATCAGGCGCGAGGCACTGGCTTGGCTTTCAAACTGCCCGCCATAAGTGACGTAATAGCCCTGTGGCAACTGCACGTTGCTACCAATCGCCGCCTGTACCTTCTTCACCACGCCCACCAGATCGCGCTCGGCTACGTTGGCTTGAATCACAATGCGCCGCTGGGCGTTTTCACGGTTAATGATATTCGGCCCCTTGGCATCCTGCACATTGGCGATGGCTTGCAGGGGAACGACATTCCCATCTCTGGTATCCACTGGAATTTGCTTGATCGACTCAATATCGCTGCGCGAGGCATCGGAAAGGCGCATCACGATATCGTAAGTGCGCTGGCCATCCAGCACTTGCCCCACGGCTTTGCCCTGCATGGCAAGCTCGGCATATTCCGCCGCTTCACCGGAAAGTAAGCCGTAGGTGGCGGCTTTCTCACGATCAAACAGCACATGCACTTGCGGAATCAGCACCTGTTTTTCTACCGACAGATCCACCACGCCTTGCACTTCACTCATGGCTACGCGGATTTCTTCGGCTTTAGCGCGAAGCACGTCCAGATCAGTACCAAACAGCTTGATAGCAATTTGCGCCCGCACACCGCTCATCATGTGGTCAATGCGGTGCGAAATAGGCTGGCCGATATTGATGGCAATGCCGGGGATTTCATCCAAACGGGTGCGAATATCCGCCAGAATCACGGCGCGGGAACGCTTCGATTCTTTCAGCTCCACTTCAATTTCACTGGAATGCACGCCTTCTGCGTGGTCATCACGCTCGGCGCGGCCTGTGCGTCTTCCGGTTTCGGTGGCTTCCGGCACTTGGCGAATCAGGTTTTCGGCAATCGTGCCGATACGGTTGGATTCAGCAAGGCTGGTTCCGGGCGGGGTCAGGATGTTAATCGTCACCGAGCCTTCATTGAATTGTGGCAGGAATTCTTTGCCGAAGAACGGCACCATCGCCAGTACCGTGAAAGTCAGCACCGCCACTGCCGTCAGCACAATTTTGCTGTTCGGAAAAGCAACGTTCAGCACGCGGGTTTGAATGGCTTTGATCTTGCGTAGCAGCCAACCGTCATGCTCCGCGCTCATGCGCTTCATGTTTGGCAATAGGTAAGAGCAAAGGGCGGGTGTCAGCGTGAGCGATACGAACAGTGAAGCGATGATCGAGGTAATGTAAGCAATACCGAGTGGCAGGAAGATTTTGCCTTCAATACCGCCCATCGCAAAGAGTGGAATAAACACCAGCACCACAATAATCGTGGCAAATACGATAGAGTTACGCACCTCGCTGGATGCCTCGTAAATCACCTGTAGCGGATTGCGTGGCTTTTCTGCGTGGCGGTTTTCACGCAAGCGGCGGAAGACGTTTTCTACGTCTACAATCGCATCATCTACCAACTCGCCAATCGCCACGGCCAAGCCGCCCAGCGTCATCGTGTTGATGCTCATGCCAAACATGTTGAACACAATCGCCGTTAGCACGAAGGAAAGCGGGATGGCGGTGAGCGTGATAAAGGTGGTGCGGAAGTTAAGCAGAAACAGGAACAGCACGATGGCAACCAAGATCGCGCCATCGACTAAGGCTTTTTCTACGTTCTTGATCGCACGCTCGATGAACGTGCCTTGTTTGAAAATATCACCGTGAATTTTTACGCCTTCGGGAAGGTTTTTCTGAATGCTGGCAAGCTCGGCTTCAATCGCCTTGGTGAGTTTGATGGTATCCGCTCCGGGCTGCTTTTGCACGGAAAGGATCACCGCAGGGCTGCCGTTGACACTGGCATCGCCGCGTTTTGCCAATGGGCCACCCATCTTAATATCCGCCACCTGATCGAGCGTCAGCGGTGTTGGGCTGCCGTTATCCTTTGGCAGTGGAGATTTTGCCAAATCATCCAGTGTTTTTATTCTGGCGATATTGCGAATCAAGCCTTCCTGATAATCGGAAAGCAAAAATCCGCCCGTCGCGTTGACGTTGGAACCAGCAATAGTGGCTTCCACATCATGCAGTGTCACGCCGTAATTCTTGAGTTTCAGCGGATCAACCAACACCTGAT
>CAYXPR010000004.1:0-140327 GCA_964467255.1 uncultured Rickettsiales bacterium
TGCTCTGCTGCTTGACCGCGTGGGCATGACATTGCGTCCGCTTACATGGGCCGCATTGATAGTGCTGTGCCTTACACCGGAATCACTCATGGGCCCGAGCTTCCAAATGTCGTTCGCAGCAACATTTGTGCTGATTGTTACCTTCCGCACCATTGTGGATGCGCATGTGTTTTCAAAGAAAAAAACCATTCTTTCCCGCGTGGGTGTGTATCTGGCGTCGATGTTGCTTTCCTCGGTGGTGGCCGGTTTAGCGACCCTGCCGTTTGCGCTCTACCATTTCGGGCGCATCGCAACCTACAGCGTGCTGGCGAATATGTGCGCCGTGCCGCTGGCAAGCTTCATTATTATGCCCGCCGGTATGATTGGTATGGCATTGATTCCGCTTCATCTCGAAACCATACCCTTCCTGATTATGCTGAAGGGGCTGGATGCAATGCTTTACATTGCTGAGCTATGTGCTGCCCTGCCTGCCGCCAGCATTTCACTTCCCCAGCCATCGACCGAGTCGATGCTGCTGCTATCGCTTGGCGCACTAGCGATGGTGCTGCTGAAATCGGCGCTGAGATATGTTGGCAGGGTGTGTTGTGTGCTTGGTGTTATCGGACTTTTTATTCCACCCATTGGGCCCGACCTTGTGGTGCATGAAGGGGGTAAATTATTTGCCGTGAAAAATGCCGATGGCGATTATTATTTTTCCTCGCTTCAGCATGCACGCACGGCGCGCCAAGAATGGGCCGAAACACTGGGTGTGGATTCACCGCTGAAACTCTATGGCAAGAATCTGACGCAGGAAGATGCATTACCGTGGGAGTGCGGCGAAAAAGGATGCACGCTGCAAACCGACGGGTATCACACCGTGCATCTGGAGCGCCAGAGCGAGGCATCGCAGTGCCGTACGGCCGATGTGATGATACAGATGGCGGGAACCAGCAATTCATGTAAAGGTAAGGCTTACACATTGAGCAGCACGCTGCTTGAAAAAGAAGGAACCCATGCATTCTGGCTGCGCCGTGATGCGTGGGATGTAAAAACCGTTGCACAGGAACGAGGTGTGCGGCTGTGGACGCGATAAGGAAAATAATACTTGGTCTGGCACTGTGGCTGCTGGTGGTTGCGCTGCCTGCATTTGCCACCGAAGTGACAGGCTTGCGTATGGCAGACCGGGAAAGCTCCACACGCTTTGTGCTGGATGTGCCAGGCCTTAAGGAATACAAGGTATTTGTTGTCGATAAGCCTGATCGGCTGGTGATAGACATCAAGCAGGGCAGCTGGCGCGCACCGAAACAAAAACTCTCGCAGGCACATAGCGTGCTGGTGAAAAACATTCGCTATGCCACGCATGATGGCACGAAGCTGCGTATCGTTCTGGACCTTACGGCGCCACTAAAATCTTACAAAGCATTTGCCGTGCCGCCGAATGAAGATAGCCGCATTCCGCGGCTGGTTGTTGATTTTTCAGCGAACACAGAGGTGCGCGCCCCCGCAGAGGTTGTGATGCGCTCAGAAAACACCCGCGAGGTGCCGCGCAGCCTGCAGCCTGTAGCAAAAAACGAGGCAACGCCGGTTGTTACACCACCCCGCACGTCCTCTAAAAAGAAAAAAGAACGGGCTGCCCCGGTAAAGCGGGCGCAAAAGCCAGTGATTGTGATTGACCCCGGCCACGGTGGCGTGGATCCCGGCGCAATGGGCCGCGGAAAAGCCCGCGAGAAAGCGATTACCTTTACCTATGCGGTGGCGCTCAAAAATGAACTGGAAAAAACCGGACGCTATAAAGTGGTTTTAACACGCCGTGGCGACTATTATGTGAACTTGCGTAAGCGCGTTGCGGTGGCGCAGGAAGCGCAGGGGGATATCTTTCTTTCGCTGCATGCCGACTCACACCCCAACCCGACCACGCGCGGCCTTTCAGTGTATACTTTGTCAGAGAATGCATCAGACAAGGAGGCAGAATCTCTCGCGCACCGTGCAAACCGCGAGGATGTGATTGACGGGGTGGATCTAAAAGGTGAGCCGGAGGATGTAAAAAGCGTGCTGATTGAAATGACGCAGCGCGACACCAAAAACTTATCTGCCCGCTTCGCAGAAATTCTGGTAAAAAAGGTGGGCAAGGAAGCGCGGCTGCTTAGAAACACCCACCGCTTTGCCGGATTTGTGGTGCTAAAAGGGGTGGATATTCCCTCGGTGCTGGTGGAACTCGGGTATCTTTCTAACCGGCATGAAGAGCGCTTGCTGCAAACCGAGGCGTATAAAGTGAAATTGGTGCGCGCGATGAAAGAGGCGCTCGACGTGTATTTTGATACGATGCCGAAGGAGTAAGCCGTGGCTGTAAAAAAGCCGGTAAAACAGAACCGCAAGAAATGGTGGCTTAAAACACGCCGGATGGCGAAATCTATCCGCCGTGAAGCCTTCATGGTGCTTGGCGATATTGCCATTATTACGCGTTTTCTCTTCAAAAAACTGGTGCACTCCCCTTTTGTGGCTGATGTTTTGAAACGATTATTTCACTGGGGGGTGCGTGCCGCACGGGACATGCAATTAAAAGAAATCTTAAGGGGACTCAGCCGCGTGCTTTGGGGGTGCCTGAAACTCCTGAAGGCGCTGATTCGAAAAATCCTTTTTGCACGGAACACGAACCTCTCGCAGAAAATATTAATCGCGTTTTTTGTACTGCTGCTTACGGCGTGGCTTGCGGTGGCGGGCTTAGAAAAATATTACAGCCACGATTTGCCGGACATTGAACAGTTGGCGCAATATAACCCCTCGGTTACCACACGCCTGTATGCCAGCGATGGCCGACTGCTGGAAGAATATGCAAAAGAAAAACGCATCTATGTGCCCATTAACGCCATGCCGCGTGTGCTAATTAATGCGTTTATTGCGGCGGAGGATAAAAACTTCTACACCCATCCGGGTGTGGATGTGTTTGGTATTGTGCGCGCTGTGACGCAGAATATCGCGAACCGTATCACGGGCTCAGAACGCGCACTGATTGGCGCCTCCACCATTACCCAGCAAGTGGCAAAAAATATGCTGCTCTCACGTGAACGCACGTATCAGAGAAAAGTGAAGGAAGCTATTTTAGCGACCCGCATGACGCAGGCTTACAGCAAAGACCGAATCTTAGAATTGTATCTAAACGAGATTTATCTGGGGGCGGGCTCTTATGGTGTGGCGGCGGCGGCACTGAACTATTTTAATAAATCGATTGATGAGTTGAGTGTAGAAGAAGCGGCCGTATTGGCGGCACTGCCCAAGGCACCCAGTGCCTTTGACCCGCGGCACAACGAGCCCCGTGCCCGTGAGCGCCGCGACTGGGTGATTGACCGCATGTATGAAGAAAAATTCATTACGGAAGGTCAGGCCAAAACGGCCAAGGTGGAGCCGATTCAGCTACGCTCGCGCGAGAAGACTGAAGTGGCCAGCGCTGATTTTTTTGCGGAAGAAGTGCGGCGCGCGTTGGAGAAAGTCTACGGCACTGAAGCTTTGTATAGCAGCGGCCTGAGTGTGATTACCACGCTCGACCCCGCTTTGCAGCAGCAGGCCGAAAAAGCGTTGAAACACGGATTACTTCAATATGACAGAAGGCAGGGATATCGCGGGCGGATTGCCAGCATCAACATGAAAGAAAAATGGCCCGAAGCATTGGCGGCAGTGCCTAAACCCGCAGGCCTTGCGGAGTGGTCGCTGGCCGTGGTGCTCAGTGCAAACAAAGACGGTTATGAGATTGGCATTGATACGAATACACGGGGAGCACTGCCGTTTGAGGGAATAGAATGGGCTACGCGCACGCCAGAAGGAAAAGAGAAGCCCGCGGCAAAATTATTCAAAGCGGGTGATGTGATTGCGGTGGAACAGCATAAGGAAGTGGAAGGCAGGTATGTGCTTCGACAGATTCCGAAAATCAGCGGCGCGTTGGTGGCACTTGACCCGCATAATGGGCGCGTGCTGGCAATGGTGGGTGGTTACACGTATGAGAAAACGCAATTTAATCGTGCCACACAAGCGCGGCGCCAACCCGGTTCGGCATTTAAGCCCTTCGTGTATGCGGCGGCACTTGAAAATGGCTTTACGCCCGGCACATTGGTTCGGGATGAACCCATTGAATTTGAAATGAGCGGTAACCCAAAGGCCATAACGGGCAAGCGTTCGCGCGATCCAGCGCTGGAAGAGGAAGCAAAAATATGGGCGCCGCAAAACTATTCGGGCGATTTTTATGGCCCGACCACGTTGCGCGTCGGCCTTGAGCAATCGCGCAACGTGATGACGGTGCGGCTGGGGCTGGCCATGGGGATTGATAAGGTTACAGAAATTGCCAAGCGGTTTGATATTAACCCGCAGGCCGAGCCGAACCTTTCCAGTGTGCTCGGTTCAGCAGAGACAACACTGATTTCACTGACCAATGCATACGGCATGCTGGTCAATGGCGGCAAGCGCATCTTCCCTGCGATGATTGAGCGCATCCAAGACCGCAACGGCAGCACGGTGTATCGCCGCGACACACGCGTGTGCGCAGGGTGTTCTTACCGCGTGCGGTCTGACCTGCCAAGCACGCTTGTGCCTCCCTTTTTAGTGGATGAACGCGCTGAGGTGATTGATAGCCATACGGCCTATCAGACAGTGTCGCTGATGGAAGGTGTGGTGCAGCGCGGCACGGGCACGCGCGCGCTGGCAATCGGCAAACCGGTGGGTGGCAAAACCGGCACCACCAATGATAGCAAAGATGCATGGTTTGTTGGCTTCTCCCCCGACCTTGTTGCTGGTGTGTATATCGGTTTTGATACACCTGCGCCGCTGGGTAAGGATGAGACGGGCTCATCGATTGCCTTGCCTGTATTTGTTGAATTCATGCAAGAAGCGCTGAAGGATAAAAACGCGACGCCGTTCCGCATTCCTTCGGGCATTAAGCTCGTCAAGATTGATCATATGACGGGTGCGTTGCCAAGCGAAGAAACGCCGCGCGGCGGAACCATTATGGAAGCGTTTAAACCGGGGACCGAGCCAAAAATATCAATTCTGCGCTCTCAACTCAACGCGGCAGCTTCAAATACGCCTGCCACCACAGCAGTGCCAGAGGGTTGGGAAGAAAACCCACGCACGCGTGATACGCCGGAAACCCGTGGTACGGGAGGAATATATTGATGGATAAAAAATGGGACCTACGCAAATTTCTGCCACGCTTTTTGCAGGCCGACCAATCGCGTGCAAGCTTTGTGATTGCCGTGTCATTGATGATTGCGCTGGGCCAATGCATTCCGTGGCAGAAAATGGGACCCACCGATATATTGGATAGCTCGTGGATGATGGTGCTGGCGGAAAGCTGGTATGGGAAAATAAAATTCGGCGGCACGCTGCTTTGGCATTACGGCCCGCTCGGATTTTTATATGGCGACCTTTATCATCCGGCAACATATAGCTGGAAAACCTCTATTCTTTCTGCCGCACTGCTGGTGTTTATTTTTGCTGCCGCGCGGTTGGTGTTGGTGCGCGCGCAGCCGAAAGAAGCCGGTGCTTTTTCAATATTGGTGATGGTGATGATTCTGACGCAGTCACCAGACTGCCTGTGGCTGGGCTTCCCACTGCTTTTAGTACTGCACCAACAATTATTGCGCCCGCAGGCAAAGGACATCATGCCGTGGCTGCTGTTCTTCATGACGGTGGTGGGTGGGCTGATTAAATTTCCGTATCTTGCGGCAGGTCTTGCGGCGTGCTTTGTGCTGGATGCCTACCGTATGGCCGTGTGGTCAAAGAAGCCGATGTTCATTCCGCTCTATGGTGTGTGCTATGCCGCGCTGTGGATGCTGTGCGGACAAAACCCGCTGCATCTTCCACAATTTTTATACGGCATGACAGAACTCTCGCGCGGGTTTGGTGGCGCCATGAGCACCGGTAGTGGCTGGGTGGGATTCAGCCTTTTCAGCATAGGTCTTGTGCTGCTGCTGACGGGGTATTTTACCGCGTGGCAAAAAGAGATGGGAAAAATTACTGCCGCCAGCCTTTTGGCAGCGCTGCTGTTGCTTGGATATATCACGGCGCGGTTTGGCTTCACCAACGCGAATGATTACCACCAGCTTTCCGCAATTGGTTGGTATGTGATGCTCTTATTGTTACTAAAAGACTTTGGCTGGACCGCATTTCCGCGCTGGGTACGCAAGGGAATGGTGGTGTATGTGTGCGTGGTGATGATGGGGTTTGTGGTGGTGCTGGCATCACCCAAAGGCCGCGCGGAACTCGCCTCCATTTTCGCCAACAACGGAAAGGTGAAAGACATCAGCTCGCTGGCAATTATTTCAGCCAAGTCATCTTTCGAGATTAGTCAGTTTAATCTGCGTGAAGCATATCCGCTACCGCCTGTGAAAGGTACGGCAGATATCTATGGCTATAACCAGCTTGCGATTTTTGCGCACGGGCTTGATTACCATCCGCGCCCTGTGTTCCAGAGCTACCATGCCTATACGGATTATCTGGCAGAAAAGAACCGTGCATTTGTGGCGTCAGAAAATGCCCCGCAGCACATTTTCTTTGATGTGGAGCCTGTGAACGAACATTTCCCCGCGCAGGCAGATGGTGCCGGCTGGGCAGAGATTGTAACGCGCTATGCGCCCAAGGGGATTTACCGCACACACCTGCATTTTGAACGCCGCGCGGATGCAAGCGCACCAGCGCCTGCAATAATTGAAACAAAAACAGTGCAATGGAATGAGCCGATTGCACTACCAGAAAAACCGCAGGCGCTGTGGGCTAGCATTCGTATGCAACCAACGCTTCTTGGTAAAATATGGAACACATTATTGACCCCGCCCGATGTGCAAATGGAAGTGAAAACCCGCGCGGGCTACACCAAAACATTCCGCTATATACCGCAGCTGAAAGAGCAGATGTTCCTGCTTTCGCCACTGGTGGAGGATACGTTGCAGCTGGCTCAGTTTACGGCAGGTGGGGCGCTCTTTGCACGGCAGGTGCAAGAGGTGAAATTTAGCGTGAGGGCGCCCACATTTTTCGCCAAGCACCTGTACATAAAAACGATCGAAGTGCAACTGCATGAGCTGCCATTTGCCCCGACGCCGCTAGCAAAAATTAGCCGGTGGCAACAGGCTTCTATCTATGCACGGCTGATGGCCTCGCCGCTGGAAAGTGAAGTGTCCCCGCGCGAGGATATCGATAACCAGCACGTGGATTATGTGCATGCACCCAAGCCCTTGCTGCGCATTCACGGCTCGGCCCGCCTGAAAGTGCCGCTTGCCGGAAAAGAAAAAACCCTTAGCGCCACCTATGGCATTTTCAACCGCCCGTATAATTTCATTTTGCCCACAAAGGGGATGGATATCGCCGTGTATGGCATTACAAAAAAGGGCAAGGAAAAACGCCTGTGGAAAGAGTCGCTCACGCCGGAGGACGCAAAGAACAGGGTAGAAAAACCCTTGAAGCTTGTGGTAAACAGGGCAGAGATTGATGCGCTGATTATTGAAACCACCGCGGTAGACAGCACCCGCAGCAATTGGCTGCGCCTGACCGATGTGAAAATAGAGTAACAAAAATGAAAATGGAAACGCAGCATAAGGTTAATGCCATTGAGCAGTCGCTGGAACTGCTGAGGAGGTATCTTTGACCTTGAGGCATCCGAAGCGCGCCTGAAAGAGCTGGTCGAAATCGCGGGCGATCCCACGCTGTGGAATAACCGCACCCGCGCCCAGCAAATGATGAAAGAAAAAAATTATCTCGAATATGCGCTTGGGCGCTTTCGCGAGCTTGAGTCTTCCCTTGCATCCCATAAAGAATTAATTGAAATGGCCGAGGCCGAAGGTGACGCCGCCATGCTGGCGGAAACCGAAAGCGGTATCGATAAACTCGCGCAGCAAGCCAAGCAGCTTGAAACCGAAGGCCTGTTTTCCGGCGAGGCGGATGCGAATAACTGCTTCATGGAAATTCATGCCGGTGCAGGCGGCACGGAAAGCTGTGACTGGGCGGCGATGCTGATGCGCATGTATATGAAATGGGCCGACCGCCACGGCTTTACCACCGAACTGGTGGATGAAAGCGCGGGCGATGAAGCAGGTGTAAAAAGCGCCACGCTGAAAATCACCGGCAATTGCGCCTATGGCTGGGCCAAAACCGAAAGCGGCGTGCACCGCCTTGTGCGCATCTCGCCGTTTGACAGTAACAAGCGCCGCCATACCAGCTTTGCCAGCGTGTGGGTATACCCCGAAGTGGATGACAACATCGAGGTGACGATTGAAGACAAAGACATCCGCGTGGATACGTTCCGCGCCAGTGGCGCAGGCGGTCAGCACGTGAATAAGACCGACAGCGCGATTCGCATCACGCACTTTCCCACCGGCATCGTGGTACAGTGCCAAACAAACCGCAGCCAGCACCGGAATCGCGATGAGGCTTACAAAATGCTGAAAGCACGTATGTATGAAATGGAGCTCAGAAAACGCGAAGAAGCGGCGCAGGCACAGTTTGATAATAAATCAGAAAATTCATGGGGCAGCCAGATTCGCTCGTATGTGCTGCACCCGTATCAGATGGTGAAAGACTTGCGCACCGATGTGGAAACCAGCGACACGGTGGGCGTGCTGGATGGGTATATTGATGAGTTTATGTCAGCCGCTCTCGCGCAGCGTATGGTGGGGCAGGGCCGCCAGATGAAGAAAAAGCAGGGAGAGTAATATGGCATGGCAGCGGCTTAAAAAAGGCGACATTGTGGATATCGTGGCGACCTCGCATGCAGCCTCAGCGGATGAAATCAAACAATCTGCCGCCTATGTGCGCTCGCTCGGGCTTGTGCCGCGCGTGCCGGAAAAACTGATTGGCAAAGATTTATTCTGTGCGAACTCTGACGAAAAACGCTTCGCATTTTTATATAAAGCACTCTGTGCAAAAGACTCTGCTGCCGTGTGGTGTTTGCGGGGAGGCTATGGCGCGGCGCGGCTGATGCCGTGGTTGGAAAAAGCAAAAAAACCAGCGCGCGAGAAATTGCTGATTGGTTTTTCTGACATCACCGTGCTGCATTTGTTTTTGTCGCAGCGCTGGGGCTGGAAGCCGCTGCACGGGCCGGTGCTGACACCCATCGCGCGTGGCGTGGTGAGTAAGGAAACACTAAAGCGCCTGAAGGCACTGCTGTTTGGCACGGCCAAGCACGCGACACTGGAAGACCTCACGCCGCTGAATGCTGCTGCAAAGAAAACCGGCAGTGTGAATGCGACGCTAGTGGGCGGGAACTTATCGCTGCTGCAAACCTCGCTCGGTACGAAATGGCAACTAAATGCCAAAGGCAAAATTCTGTTCGTGGAAGAAATTGATGAGCGCCCCTACCGCGTAGACCGCATGCTGACGCATTTGAAACAAGCAGGCGCACTAGATGGCGTGAAAGCGATTATTTTCGGCACGTTCGGCAACGAAGAAACTGATGCCGCGATGCTGAAATTCTTTGACCAGACGGTAAAGCGTTTTGCAGAAGAAATGCCGCGCATTCCGATGCTGAAAACGGAAAAAATCGGCCACGCGCTTGAAAATTATCCATTGCCGATTGGCACGAAGGCCACGCTGAAATTGGGCAAAAAGCCGCATTTGACGGCAGCCAGCGGCGCGAAATAATATGCCTAAAAATCTGGTGGTGCTGACGGGTTCTGGAATTTCTGCCGAAAGCGGCATCCAGACCTTCCGCGGCGGCGGTGGCCTGTGGGACGGCTACCCCGTGGAAGACGTGGCAACACCGGAAGCCTTCCAGCGAGACCCTGATTTGGTGCAGGAGTTTTATAACACCCGCCGCGCCCAGCTGAAAAAAGTGCAGCCCAACCCCGCCCACCATGCGCTGGTGACGCTGGAGCAGGAGTGGGATGGGGATTTTCTGCTGGTGACGCAGAATGTGGATGATTTACACGAACGCGCCGGCAGCCAGAAACTAAGGCATATGCATGGGGAGTTACTCAAGGCGCGCTGTATTTACACCGAAATGGTGTATGAGTGGGAGGGTGACATGACCACCGAAACACGCTGCGAGTGTTGCGGTACCATGGGCGCGCTGCGTCCACACATTGTATGGTTCGGTGAAATGCCACTGTTTATGGACGAGATTTATCATGCGCTGCGCTGTGCGGACGTGTTTCTTTCCATCGGCACTTCGGGCACGGTGTATCCCGCCGCGGGTTTTGTGCAGCAAGCACTGATGAATGGACGCGATTGCCATACGGTGGAAATTAATTTAGAGCCGAGCGCAGGCGCAAGCCTGTTTGCCGAAACCATTCACGGCAAAGCCGGAGAAACCCTGCCGGAATTTGTGCAGCAATTATTGCGCGAGTAATTGTTAGTGTGAATTGTTGGAGGGCTTAACGGTTTTTTAATTAAAATGCGTTATAGTTCTTCTATCAAAGGAGAACAAACATGCTGACTATTTCCTCCCTCATTGTTCCCGCCTGGTTTATTGAAGCAAAAATGGCTGGCCTTCCCGACGCGGAAATTCGCGTGAAGCTATTTGCCTATGCCAAAGAAATTGAAGTGTATCGGGAAGACCAAAGTGATGACCCGCTGGAAAGCGGTGAAAATTGGGTTGAAGCGATGCTTTCGCTCTATTCCGAATATTACAAAAAAGGTGCGGTGTAACCAAGTAAGGCTAGTTTGCCTTACCCGCTGCGGGTGCAGAGGCTGCTGCTTTGGCCGCGGCTCGCTGCTTCGAGAGCTCAAGCCTGTAGCGCCGCACATTGCGGTTATGTTCATCGAGTGTTTTGGCGAACACATGCCCACCCTTACCGTCTGCCACGAAATACAGATAATCACTGCTCGGCGGATTGAGCACGGCTTTGATGCTCTCGAGCCCCGGGTTGCAAATAGGGCCGGGGGGCAGGCCTGCGTTTTTATAGGTGTTGTAGGCAGAGATGGTTTCCTCTAAATCGCGCCGCGAAAGTGCGCGCCCGAGCGGCAGGCCACCCGTGATGGCGTAAATCACCGTGGGGTCGGACTGCAACGGCATGCCTTTGATGAGGCGATTGGTAAATACGGCGGCGACTTCCGGACGCTCAGAGGCCACGCCCGTTTCTTTTTCCACCACCGAGGCGAGCGCGATGGCCTGCTCCAGATTTTTTACCGGAATGGCCGCGCCACGATTTTCCCACAGCCTATTCACCGCTTCGGTGTGCGCCGCTTGCATGCGTGCTAACACTTCAGCATAGGTTTCGCCTGAGATATATTGGTAGGTTTCCGGCAGCACCGAGCCTTCTTTAATGCTGGTGAGTTTTTCACCTTCGAGCCCTTCGGCACTGTTAATGGCGGCCATTACCTGCAGCGCTGAAAACCCCTCTGGCACGGTGACCACGCGCTCATATACATCGCCTTTCGCGAGCTTATCCAGCACATCGAGCGGCGTAGCACCCGCGGGCAGGAGATATTCCCCCGCCTTGAGAGACGTTTTGGGATAATACGCGTAATAACCAATGCGGAAGAGCAGCGGGTGACGGATGACACCTTGCCCCTCAAGTGTGGAGGCAATGCCCGAAACACCCGTGCCTTTTTTCACGCGGGCGAGCGTTTCAGAGGTAAGAGGGCCGCTGCCTTGCATGTAAAACAGGATGAAGCCGATGGCGATTAATAATGCGGCAATGACAAAAGAGAGGAAAAAAATCAGGGCTGTTTTTTTTCTAACCCTGCCCCGCCGCGCCATTAGCCGACCTTTTTGAAGATGACCGAGGCGTTGGTGCCGCCAAACCCGAAGGAGTTGGAAAGCGCCACGTTGATGCTGCGCTTTTTGGCCTTATGCGGCACAAAATCAAGGTCACAGCCCTCAGATGGATTATCGAGGTTCAGGGTAGGTGGTGCCACCTGAT
Source organism: uncultured Rickettsiales bacterium (assembly GCA_964467255.1). Lineage (GTDB taxonomy): Bacteria > Pseudomonadota > Alphaproteobacteria > Rickettsiales > RGZB01 > CAYXPR01. Next base: position 11,820 of record CAYXPR010000004.1, read on the forward strand.
CGCGAATGGCGAGGATGGAGAAAATCGCTTCCACCGCACCTGCAGCACCCAAGAGGTGACCGATGGAGGATTTGGTGGAGGACATAGAGAGCTTATAAGCGTGTTCGCCGAACATACGCTTTACGGCAATCACCTCAATACCATCCCCCATGGGGGTGGAGGTGCCGTGGGCGTTGATGTAGTCTACTTGTTCGGGCTTGAGGCCTGCTTTTTCCATCGCCATTTTCATGGCGCGGAAACCACCATCGCCTTCCGGCTCAGGTGAGGTGATATGATAGGCATCGCCGGAAAGGCCGTAACCGACCACTTCGGCATAAATTTTCGCGCCACGCTTTTTGGCGTGTTCGTAATCTTCCAGCACCACGATGCCCGCGCCTTCACCCATAACGAAACCGTCGCGGTCTTTGTCCCACGGGCGGGAGGCTTTGGTGGGTGTATCGTTAAACGAGGTGGAAAGTGCACGCGCAGAGGCAAAGCCTGCAATGCCGATGTTGCAGATGGCGCTTTCCGCACCACCGGCAATCATCACGTCGGCATCGCCACGGCGGATAATGTCAGCCGCATCACCAATGGCGTGCGCACCCGTGGCGCAGGCGGTAACAACGGAGTGATTCGGGCCCTTGAAGCCATATTTCATCGACACCTGACCAGAGGCGAGGTTGATGAGGCAGGAAGGGATAAAGAAGGGTGACAGGCGGCGTGCGCCTTTTTCTTTTACTAGCAATACGCCGTCTTCAATTTCAGGCAGGCCGCCAATGCCGGAGCCAATCATGACGCCGGTGCGGATTTTGTCGGCATCAGTGGAGGGCTGCCAGCCGGAATCAGCCACGGCCATTTCAGAGGCGGCGAGTGCAAAATGGATGAACAGACCCAGCTTGCGCTGGTCTTTGGGCGGAATGTAGGTGTCGGGGTTGAATTGGCCCGGTTCGGTGCCGTATTTGACTTCACCCGCGACCTTGGCAGGCAGGTCGGTGACATCGAAGCGCCGAATCGGCCCAAGGCCGGACTCACCCGCCAGCAGTTTCGACCATGTGGCTTCTACACCGCTTGCCAGCGGCGTTACCAGACCCAACCCTGTAACGACAACCCGTTTCATGCGTTTTTAGCCCTTGGGGACACCCTAAAACGGCGTGCCCCCTTTGATGAGAAGGGGGCAGCCAGATGAAATTAACCTAAAGAAGATTAGTTGTTTTCGTCAATGAAGCGTACGGCGTCTTCCACCGTGACGATTTTTTCAGCGGCTTCATCGGGAATTTCGATACCGAATTCTTCTTCAAATGCCATTACCAGTTCGACCTGGTCAAGGCTGTCAGCACCGAGATCATCGGTGAAGCTGGCATTGGAGGTAATCTTGTCTTCGTCAACATCGAGATGCTCAGCCACGATTTTCTTAACGCGTGCTTCGATATCGCTCATATCTCGTCCTCATTCAAAGTTAAAAATTATGTTCACCAAATTAGCGGCGATTTGCACGTTGTCCAGCAAAAAATGCAATTGCATGAGTTACTTAGACCATTAGCATCCCGCCGTTTACATGCAGGGTTTGCCCTGTCACGTATTTCGCCTCGCCAGAAGCAAGGAAATGCACCGCTGCAGCCACATCGGCGGCTTCACCAAAAGCCCCCATAGGTATACGGTCTTTCATCGCTTGCTTTTGCGCATCATTCAGTGCGTCGGTCATCGGGGTGCTGATAAAACCCGGTGCGACACAGTTAATTGTGATATTGCGGCTAGCCACTTCCGCCGCCAGTGATTTGGACATGCCGATGATACCGGCTTTGGAGGCGCAGTAATTGGCCTGACCCGCGTTGCCCATAACCCCCACGATGGAGGTGACGTTCACCACGCGGCCGAAACGCTGCTTCATCATGCCGCGCAGGGCGCCCCTAATAAGGATAAACGAGGCGGTGAGGTTGACGTCCAGCACCTGCTGCCAGTCTTCATCGCTCATGCGCATGGCAAGACCGTCTTTGGTGATGCCAGCATTATTAATGATGATATCAAGGCCACCAAGCGCCGTTTCGGCGTCACCCGCCAGTTTTTTCACGGCTTCTTTGTCGGAAAGGTTGCACGTCAGCACGGCCGCTTTGCCGCCCAACACGCCATTTACTTCATCAAGCTTTTCCTTACGTGTGCCGGAAAGAGCCACGGACGCACCCGCATCGGCCAAACGCTTGGCAATGGTTTCGCCAATGCCGCCGCTGGCGCCGGTAATCAGAGCTTTTTTGCCTGCTAATGAAAACATGGGCGTAACACCCTCTCCCGTATTATTTTCGGGGGGTATTAGCAGGGAAATGGGGGAGTTTGTCAACATTTGTTTTAGGCCGAAAGACTGGCAAGGAACTGCTCAATTTCCATCGGCGTGCCGACCGAAATCGGCTGGAGTGCCTCTTCCGTGCGCTTGGTAAGACCGGAGAGGATTTTACCATGCCCGATTTCCACCGTGACGTTCACGCCCTTTTTCGCAAGGTAGTGAATGCTTTCGCGCCAGCGCACCATGCCCGTAACCTGCTCAACCAGCAACTTGCGGATTTCATCGGGATTCACCGTTTCAGTTGCCGTAACGTTTGCCACCAGCGGCACCGAAGGGGCTTTAAGCGTGATGCTGGCAAGGGCTTCTTCCATACGCTTTGCAGCAGGCGCCATGAGGGCGGAATGGAACGGCGCGCTCACTGCTAACGGCAGCAGGCGCTTTGCGCCTTTGGCGGAGGCAATAGGGGCAGCGCGCTCGATGGCACCCGTGGTGCCGGAAATAACCACCTGACCGGGGGAGTTGTCATTCGCTACCTGACAGACTTCGCCGCTGGCGGCTTCCTCTGCGATGATTTTGGCCGTATCAAGGTCTACGCCGAGCAGCACGCCCATGCTGCCTTTACCCTGCGGCACGGCTTCCTGCATGGCACGACCACGGATTTGCAGCAGGCGGGCCGTATCAGCCAGCGTGAGGCACCCTGCGGCGCACAGCGCGGAATATTCACCCAGCGAATGACCCGCCACATAGGCGGCCACGTTCGGTAGCTTAAGCTTGCCCTGCTTTTCTAAGATACGGAACACCGCGAGCGAAGTTGCCATAATCGCAGGCTGCGCATTTTCGGTGAGGGTGAGGGGCTCAATCGGCCCTTCAAACATAAGTTTAGAGAGTTTGGTGCCAAGCGCATCATCGACTTCTTGAAACACTTCGCGCGCTTCAAGGAAGGAGGCGGCGAGCTCTTTGCCCATGCCCACAGCCTGTGAACCTTGGCCGGGGAAAATAAATGCGCGTTTTGTCATGGCGAGGAGTCCTTGTGATGATTAGTGGTTGGAATGGCCGCCAATGGTGGCGTCTTCCATTGATTTAACAGCGGCGGAGATTTTCTGCTCACCGGATTTTTCAAAGGTGAGGGTGACGGGTACGCTCTCGCCTTTTTTCAGTGTTTGCTTTAGTTCGAAAAACATTAAATGGTCACCGCCTGGTGCGAGGGTGACGGTTTTGCCTGCGGGCACATCCAGCTTTTCGAGCTTGCGCATCTGCATCACACCATCAGCCATTTTCATGGTGTGGATTTCCACGCGGCCTGCCACCGGGCTGCTCGCTGCAACCAGTGCGTCATCCGTTTTGCCGCTGTTGGTGATTTCAAGGTAACCGGCGGTGATTTCGCTTTGCACTAGCGAGGCGCGCACCCAAGGGGAATTCACCGCAACATCTGCTGCAGAAGCAACAAGCGGAAACAGAAGTGCAATAGCAGCAAGTAATAAACGCATGGGCTAGCCTTTCAGGTTTTTGCGGATTTCAGTGATGATGAGTTCCGGCTTTTCATTATGCTGGAAGTGCGTGATGTATTTTCCGTCGCGCCCCATGAGATACATGTAGGCAGAATGGTCCATCATGTAATCGGTCATGGTTTTGTCCTGCACTTTTTTGGCATACACGCGATAGGCTTTGATGGCCGCATCTACCTGCTCACGCGTGCCAGTGAGGCCCTGAATAGCAGGGTGGAAGTTTGAAAGGTAGCCGTTCAGTTGTTCGACCGTGTCGCGCTCGGGGTCGATGGTGATGAAGATGGGCACCACCTGCGTGGCTTCGTTTTCGCTCAGCTGGCTCATGACGTTTTTCATCACCAGCAAATCAGCAGGGCAAATATCGGGGCAGTAAGTGAAACCGAAAAACACCAGCATGAATTTGCCCGCATAGGTTTGGTCAGTAACGGCAGCGCCCTTGTGATTGGTGAGTGCAAACGCGCCGCCAATACCCGCTTCACCTGTGGCAGTGGAGGTGATGCGGCCATGACCGTTTTCAGAAATTTTCTTCGGGGAAAATAACAGTACGGCAGCGGCAACGAGAACGATAGCAAGGACAACAGACAGATGTTTGATTTTCATGAGAAGCCTCCCTTACGATGCTTTGAGTAAACGGATGGCGCGCCAGCCAATATCGCGGCGGCAGAAGCCTTGCGGCCAATCAATTGCATCGACGGCACGGTAGGCTTTTTGCTGTGCGTCGAGCGCGTTTTTACCAAGCGCGGTAACGCCCAGCACACGCCCGCCCGTGGCGATGATTTTGCCATTCTCTTTTTTCGTTCCGGCGTGGAATACGGTCACGTCCGGTAGCGCATTTGCTTTTTCGAGCGCTTTGATTTCCGTGCCCTTCACGTAATCACCAGGGTAGCCTTCCGCCGCCATCACGACGCACAGCGCCGTGTGCGATTTGAGCTTTACGGTTTTGCCTGCGAGCTTGCCATCTGCACCGTCGACGAGGAGCTGCACGAAGTCGCCCTCAAAGCGCGGCAGCAGCACCTGTGTTTCGGGGTCGCCGAAGCGCGTGTTGATTTCCAGCAGCTGCGGCCCTTTTTTGGTGACCATGAGGCCAGCGAACAAAATGCCTTTATACGGAATACCGTCTTTCGCCATGCCGTGGATAAGCGGGTTCACGATGGTTTCCATCACCTGCTTGTGCAGCGCGTCGGTAACAACCGGCGCGGGGGAATAAGTGCCCATGCCGCCCGTGTTGGGGCCGGTGTCGCCATCGCCTACGCGTTTATGGTCCTGCGCTGAGCCAAAGGCGAGCGCGATTTTTCCATCGCACACAGCAAAGAAACTGGCTTCCTCGCCATCTAAAAATTCTTCAATCACCACCGTGTTGCCCGCATCACCAAATTTGCCTGCGAACATTTCATCCACGGCTTTTTCGGCATCAGCATGATTTTCAGCAATCACCACACCTTTACCCGCAGCGAGGCCGTCTGCCTTTACCACGATGGGGGCGGATTGTTTTTTGAGGAATGCTTTTGCACTGGCGGCATCGGTGAAGCTGCCATAGGCGGCGGTGGGAATGTTGTATTTGATGCAGAGGTCTTTGGTGAATTTTTTGGAGCCCTCGAGCTGCGCGGCTTTTTTGCTGGGGCCGAAGACGCGGATGCCTTCTTTTTCCAAATAATCGGCGATACCTGCCACGAGCGGTGCTTCAGGGCCGACGAACACAAGTCCAATTTGCTTCTGTTTACAGAAGGCGGCGATGCCCGCAAAGTCATCGTCTTTAATGCTGACAAGTTCTGCCAATTCGCCCACGCCCGCATTGCCCGGAAGGCAGTACAGCTTCTCGGTTTGCGGCGACTGTTTGATAAGCCATGCGAGGGCGTGTTCGCGCCCGCCAGAGCCAATGAGCAGAATGTTCATTTTCAGATCCCTTTTTGCCCTGTTTTTAAAAGGCAGGCAGGGTATACCCCAGCCATGCCCGAAATGCAAGTTTGCCCCCACTTGCATCTTGCCTGCAGCAGGGCTAGTTTCAAAGGGTATGGAAGAATATATCGAAAGTGGCCCGCGCACCAACGCGCAGGAATTCAGCGTCAGTGAAATATCTAACCTGTTGAAAAAGCGGGTGGAAGATGCCTTTCCGCATGTGCGGGTACGGGGCGAAATATCGGGGTTTAAACGCGCCGCCAGCGGGCATTTATATTTTGACCTGAAAGACGAAGGCGCGGTGATGAACGCCGTGTGCTGGCGCGGGGTGGCGGGGCATTTTAAAGTGCAACCCGAAGAAGGTATGGAAGTGGTGGTGACGGGGAAAATCACCACCTACCAAGGCAGTTCACGCTATCAGATTGTGGTGGAGCGGCTGGAGCCTGCGGGTGCGGGCGCGCTGATGGCGCTGCTGGAGGCACGTAAAAAACAGCTTGCCGCTGAGGGTTTATTCAGCGAGGAGCGCAAAAAACCAATTCCGTATCTGCCAAAAGTGATTGGCGTGGTGACCAGCCCCACGGGCGCGGTGATACGCGATATTCTGCACCGTATTGGTGACCGCTTCCCGTGCCATGTGCTGGTGTGGCCCGTGCTAGTGCAGGGCGAAAACGCCAAAGAGCAAATCACCAAAGCCATTCAAGGGTTCAACGCCATTACAGGCGAGGGAAATATTCCGCGGCCTGATCTGCTGATTGTGGCGCGCGGGGGTGGCAGCATTGAAGATTTATGGGCGTTTAACGAAGAAATGGTGGTGCGCGCCGCCGCGGCTTCTGAGATTCCACTTATTTCTGCCGTGGGGCATGAGACCGACACGACGCTGATTGATTTTGCCGCTGACCGCCGTGCACCCACGCCGACCGCGGCGGCGGAAATGGCGGTGCCGGTGAAGGCCGATTTGGTGGCGGCGTTACTGCAAATGGCGCAGCGCCTGTTTGGTGGTATTACGCGCGAACTGAAACATAAAACGCAATATGTGGAAGGCCTCGCGCGCGGACTTATCAGCCCGCAAAAACTGCTGGAAAACATGACTCAGCGGCTGGATGACTGGAGCGAGCGGCTTGCTGGCGCACTGCCGAAGTTGCTGAATGATAAACAACAGCGGCTGGGGCTGCTGGCGGCGAATTTAAAACCATCGCTTATTCAGCGCGACATTACCGCGCGTGCGGAAAAAGTGGCGGCGCTGGCGCGGTTACTCGAAAGTTACCATTACAAAAAAGTGCTGGCGCGCGGGTTTGCGCTGGTGCGCGATGAAAAAAACCAACTGGTGAAATCGGTCACCGCTCTTACCGCCGGAGCCGGGCTAACGCTGGAGCTGGCGGATGGTAGCGCACACGCGCATGTGGATGGCGAAAAGCCGAATAAGAAAGCGGCCGCCAAAAAGGCAGCCGCTCCCACTAAGCCATCCGGACAAGGTGATTTGTTTTAAGCACCCTTAAAATTTGAAATTGAAACTGTAGCCGCTGCCATAGTGATGGCTGTAGCCATTGCCGTGGTAGTAGGGGCGTTTGTATCCGTGCCCATAGCCGTGCCCGTGTCCATAGCCATGACCGTAATAACGGTCTCTGCCGCGATCACCAAAAGTAATCACGGTATAATTCGGGCGATAGGCCGGACGATAGTAGGGTACATACGTCACCACTTCTTCGCGGATGATGGTGGGTGCGGTGACCACGCGCGAAGGTTGGGCGTAAGCCGGTTCGGGATTTTGCACCTCCCATGCACCATCGGGCTTCATGCAGGCAGTGCCGTAGCTTTCCTGCAGTTTGCCACCGACTTTCACGTTTTTGGTATATTCCCGGCAATAAGGCTCATTGGCATGGGCGGTGGCTAAGGCCATCGGCAGACCAAGACCAATCACAGCGAAAATGACGGGGAGTTTGAGGCGCATAGGTATCCTTATAAAAGGTTCATACTATGCTTAATACGCCCGAAGGCTCACAAACCCTTCGCAGGGCATTCAAATTTATTTTGGCCAGCGTTTATGCACCCACATCCACTGGGCGGGCTGCTCGCGAATCCAGCCCTCAAGCAGCGTGTTTACCTCGCGCATGATGGTGGTGGTGTCTTTGCCTTTGGTGGCAAGGGCGGGGTATATGGTGACCTCGAAATACGCCCCCTTTTTGCGCACCACGCGGGCGGGAATAAGTGGTGTGCCATATTTAAGGGAGAACTCGGCTATGCCTTGCGCCGTCATCGCATCGCGCCCGAAAAAGGGCACGGGAATACCTTCATTCATTTTCTGGTCCACCAGCATACCCACCGGCCGGTTGCTTTTGATAGCCCGTACGGTGGCAATCGCCCCTTCTTTGCCTTTGGAGAAAAGACCGGCATGACTGTTGCGGCGTGTAAAGCGGTAGAGCTTTTCCACCCATGGGTTATTTGCCATGCGGTACATGAGCACGAGCGGAATGCCATATTCAAATGCGGATTTTGGGCCCATCTCCCAATTTGCCAGATGGCCGGAAAAAATGATGGCGCCGTGTGTGGGGTTTTTCGCGATTTCAAGATTCTCTGTGCCGAGCAGGGTGACGCGCGCAGTAAATTTTTTTCCATTCAGCGAAGGTATGTGTGATGCCTCGGCGGCCACGCGGCCGAGATTATCCCACATCTCACGCAGAATTTTTTTCCGTTCGGTTTCCGATAATTCCGGCATGGCCAGCCGGAGGTTTTCATCGGCGATACGATGCACTTTTAAAAACGGCCCGAGCAGCCGCGCGATGCGTGCGCCAAGCGCCGAGGCAAGGTCGATGCCCAGCATCCAGAAAAACCAATACATCACCCATGCGACAACGCCTTCAAAGGCATAGCGCAGATGTTTGAGCGCGCGCGACATGGTTATTTTTTACCCAGCTTTTTGAGCGCGAACTGCGTGAGCGCATCGGTGTCTTTGAACTGCACGGTGATTGGGAAAACAGTTACTTTTTGTGCGAACTCAGCGGGCAGGCGCACGAAATCCTTCTCGGTGGTGATGAAGGTATCTGCCTCTTTTTCAGCGGCCCGCTGCTCGAGCAGCGCAATATCAGAGGGGCGGTAATGATGGTGGTCGTCAAAACCAATTGTATGCCGCAAATATACACCAAAGCTGATGAGGGACTGAAAGAATTTATCCGGCCGCGCAATGCCGGCAAAAGCGAGGTAGTTTTTGCGCGGCAGGCCCACCACAGTTGGTTCTATGCTGGCGTCAAAGATAGGCAGCGTGTCTGCAAGCAACTCCCGGACATCCCAATCGTCGGCGCCGATGAACACGATGGCATCGGCTCGCTTCATGCCGCGTGCAACAGGTTCCCGCAAGGGGCCTGCCGGAAACGGAAAGCGGTTGCCAAGACCGTAACCGCCATCGACCACTGCCAGCGTTAGGTCTTTGGCAACAGAGGTGTTTTGCAAACCATCATCCATGATGATGAGTGTGGCGCCGTTTTCTATCGCGTAGGCCACGGTGGATTTTTTGCAGTTGCCGATGTAGCACGGCGCATGGCGGGCGAGTAGCAGCGGTTCGTCGCCTACATCACGTGCGGTGTGCGTTTTGCTATCGACGCGCGTCGGCTTTTTGATTTTCCCGCCGTAACCACGGCTTACAAACGCCAGTTTTGGGTAACGGTCGTGTAGGATTTTGGCCACGGTAATAGCAGTGGGTGTTTTACCTGCACCACCCAGCGTGAAATTACCGATGCAAATAATCGGCACAGAAAAACGTGTGGGGCGGGTGAGTGTTTGCTTTAACATAACACCGAGGCAATACAGAACTCCGAAGGGGAGAAGAAGCTCGGCTTTGATGGGCCGGTATTGCCAGAAGAGCGGCGCCCTCATGGCTTGCTGGCAGGAGGTTGTGTGTTGAAATAAGGCTCGAGTGCTTTCGTGTATTGCTGCAATACACCAGCCTTACTTTCCACCAGTTCGAGTGCGGCGCCTGCGAGCTTTTCCTGCTGCGTGTGGTCTGTCAGCAGGGTATCGAGCGTGCTGGTAAGTTGCTGGCCATCGGAGAGTTTGAGACAGGCGTTGGCATCGAGCATTTCTTTGTAAATGCGCGAGAAATTTTCCACATACGGGCCGGTAAGAATGGCGCATTCAAGACGCGCGGCCTCAAGCGGATTATGCCCACCTTGTGGCACGAGCGAACCGCCCATCAGCACAATGCTGGTGAGGCGGTAAAACAAACCGAGCTCACCCATTGTGTCGGCGATATACATGTCGGTTTCTTCGCGAATCAGCTCACCACGCGAACGCATCGCGACTTTAAGTTTGTAGGTGGCGCCAATTTTTTCTGCCAGTGCCGGTGCGCGTTCCGGGTGGCGCGGCGCCAGCAGCGTGAGCAGGCGCGGGTGTTTTTCCTTGAGGGTTTTATGCGTGGCGGCGATAAAGTCTTCTTCGCCTTCATGCGTGCTGGCAGCCAGCCACACAGGGCGCTCGCCAATCATGGAAATCATCTGGCCGGTTTCTTTCGGGTCTGCCGGAAGTGCCGGTGCATCGAATTTTAAATTGCCGAGGTTGTGAATATTTTTTGCCCCCAGTTGTTGCAGGCGCGTACCGTCTTCCGGCGTTTGTGCCAGCGTGAGGTCAAAGCACCCCAGCATCTGCTGTGCAAGGCGCCCAGCGCGCTTCCAGCGGTCAAACGACTCAGGCGAAATGCAGGCATTCACCTGAATCATTTTGCAGCCGGTGTTGTGCGTTTCAATAATCAGGTTCGGCCAGAGTTCCGATTCCACCCACAGCGCCACCGAGGGCTGCCAGTGATTTAAAAAGCGGCGCACGGCGACAGTTTTATCTACCGGCACATATTGATGGTAGGCATTTTTTGGCAAGCGCTTTTCGAGCATGCGTGCGCTGGTGACGGTGCCGGTGGTGACCAGCACGTTCGTGCCTTTGTGATTTTCGGTGATGTGTTTGATGAGCGGAAGTACCGACACGGCCTCGCCGACACTGGCAGCATGCAGCCATACGAGCGCACCGGCAGGGCGCGGAAACGCGGCGTGACCCAAGCGTTCGGGGAAACGCGCTTCATCTTCTTTGCCCATCTGCTTGCGGCGCGCGAGGTAAAGGTCAATCAGCGGGCCGCCGAGGCTGGTGAGAATCTGGTAGAGCTTGAATTGCACGAAATCGTATTCCTGTTATTACACCAACGGTGCGGGCTCAATCGGCACGCGACCCGCTTTGGTATCGGCCAAAGCTGTTATTTGGTTTAAACGATTTTCGAGTGTCTTTCTACCTTTTTTCACCTCGGCGTCGGGCGCATTTTTGCTTAGTTTCAACGGTTTGCCGCACACGAACACGGCGCGCCCAAACGGGAAGGGGAACAGGTAGCGGTCCCACGTGTTCACCGCCCAGCTATTGCCAGTGGAAAAGGCGATGGGGTAAATCGGCACACCAGTAAGCGCGGCGATATTGACTACGTGGCTCGATACGCGCATGCGCGGGCCCTTCGGGCCATCGGGCGAGAGGCACAGCGTGTACCCTTTTTCGAGCGTGGTGATGGAGTCGCGCAGGGCCTGACTACCGCCGCGATTTTTTGCGCCTTTATTTGCCGTTTTGGCGCGGTTGCTGGAACCGCGAATGACCTGCAAACCGAAATGCCGGAGCAAGCCTGCCATCATGTCGCCGTGGCGGTGGCGCGAAATAATGGTGTAGACCTGCTCGGGGTGCGGTGCGAAGTTTGGCATCATCGACGAGCGCGCATGCCAGAAAGCTAAAATAACGGGCTCTTTTTTCTCGAGCTTTTCTTTGAGCTCGTCAAAGCCCTCAATCTGCCAGCGCTTGGAAAGATACACAAAGCGGATGTAGCGGGCGAGCACAAGGCTGGTGAGGCGGGTGAGAAACGGCGGGCGCTGTGTGGGCTCAGTGTGCACTTACGACGCCCTCTTTTTTTCCTGCGCCGCGAACTGGCGCGCATAGAGGCGGCTATATTCGCCTTTCTTTTTGAGGAGCGCATCGTGGCTGCCATGTTCCACAACGCGGCCACCGCTGATGACGTAAATTTTATCGGCATCTTTTACCGTGGAGAGTCGGTGTGCAATCACGATAGTGGTGCGGTTTTTCATGAGGCGCCCTAGTGCCTGCTGCACTTGCGACTCCGATGCGGTGTCGAGTGAAGATGTGGCTTCATCGAGCAGCAGAATGGGCGCGTTTTTCAGCATGGCGCGTGCAATGGCGATGCGCTGGCGCTGCCCGCCAGAGAGGCGCACACCATGCTGGCCGATGACAGTGTCATAGCCTTGCGGCAGCTTTTGAATGAAGTCGTGCGCGGCGGCTGCTTTTGCTGCGGCGATAATATCTTTCTCGCTGGCGTTTGGTTTGCCATAGGCGATGTTGGCGCGGATGCTGTCGTCAAACAACAGGCTTTCCTGCGTGACAATGCCGACGGATTTGCGCAGCGACGCGAGCGTGACTTTTTTAATGTCCTGTCCGTCGAGCAAAATACTGCCCTTGCTGGGGTCGTAAAACCGCAGGATGAGATTGAGGATGGTGCTTTTGCCGCCACCCGATTCACCCACCAGCGCCACCTTGCTGCCTGCCGCAACATCGAGCGAAATGCCGTGCAGCACGTCGACTTCATCGTTATACGCAAACTGTATCTGCTTGAATTGCACCGTGCCTTTTTTGAGTTTTAAGGCCTTCGCATTTTTCATGTCGCGGATGGTGGGTTTGGTATCCATCATCGCATAATAACGCGCGACAGCGGCAAGGCCTTCTTGCGTGTTGGCGGTGAGGCCAGAAAGGCTTTTGATGGGTTTATACGCCATGATGAGCGCGCCAATAAACGAGAAGAACGCACCCGGCGTGGTGTGGCCTTCAATCACCTGCCAACCGCCATACCACACGACGGCGGCAATCGCGATGCCGGAGAGCGCTTCCATGATGGGCGAGGAGGCAGATTCTAGTTTCGCAGCGCGAATATACAGCTGGAATAATTTTTCCATCGCGGTTTTAGCTTTGGCAGATTCAAGCTCCTCATTCGTGCAGGCTTTCACGATGCGGATGGCCTGGAATGTATCATCAAGCGAGGCGGTGAACTGCCCCATTTCTTCCTGCGTGCGTGTGGCAACGCGGCGCATTTTTTTACCCAATCGCACGACGGGCAGCACCGCAATGGGGAACACGGTGAAGGCAATCAGCGCGAGCGAGGCGCTCTGATAAAACATCACTGCCACGAGGAACACGAGCGTGACAATTTCCTTCGCGAAGTTCGAGAGAAAGTTGGTGAGGTTGCGGCGGATAATCTGCACATCGTTTGAAAAACGCGAAATCAATTTGCCGGAACTGTGTGTGGAAAACAGCGCGATGTCGGAGCTAAGCAGGTGGCGGTAAAGCGAAAGCTGCATGTCGGTCGTGATGCGCTGGCCGACATATTTCATCATCACCATCTGGCCGTAAGAGCCCGCGCCTTTCAGCGCTGCGAGAGCTAAGATGGCAATGGGTAGAGCAAGTAACAGGCTTGTATCGTTCTTAAGGAAAATACCATCAAGCACGGGCTGGAGCAGCCACGCATTGCCCGCCGTGGCAGCGGCCACCACAATCATGCACAATGCGGCCAGCCCAAGGCGGCGGAGATGGAAATTAATATGGTCGTTCCACAGGCGTTCAACGAGGCGCACGCTGGCCTCCGGGTTCGGCACGCCTTCGCGGCGCTTGCCCCGTGTGAGCAGAAAAGCGATAAAACGCTGGACCAGTTTCATGCGTGCGGTACACCTTCTTTTGCCGCCGCAGCATAAGGGCTTTACGCTATGCAGGCAAGGCAAGAAATAGGTCTAAATACTGCGGTTTATGCTGTTAATCAGGGCTTTCGGCGATGATGGTAATCAAGTGCCTTATGGCGTTTTGATGCAGCGGCCCGATGCGCTGAAAGTCACGCATTAGCCCAAGAGATGAAGCTGCGGTGACGGAGGCTTCCGCTTGGGGGAGCAAAACATGCGCCTGAATACCGAGCGCGCTGGCAATGTCGCACAAGCGGCTGACGGGCAGGCGGTTCACCCCCGTTTCGTATTTATGCAGTTGCTGCGCAGTGATACCGATTTTTTCCGCCAGTGTTTTGCGCGAAAGCCCGAGCGCCTTCCGGCAGTCGGCGATGCGCCGCCCGATACTATGGTCGACAGCGCTGGTTTTGCGTGTGTGGTTACAGATTGGTGCGTTCATGGTGATCCCCCCTGTTGTAGTAAGTGCAAGAGGTGTGCCACAGCACATAAAACACCAACCGATTGAAAAACAATGGTAATTTATGAATCTGAGGTTGACAAAACCTGTCCCGTTCTGGGAATGGGATTTTGCTCGTGCCGAAATGAGGCGGTTTTAGAGTTTGCGTTTGCCGAAGTCGCTGGTGCTTGAGGGCAGCACTTGCTGATTGGCCAGCAGTCTTAACTCTTCGCCAATCACGTTCATGTGGGTGGCAATCATGTCCAAGGTGAAAGGCTCGTTGCCCTCCAGTGTTTTGGGTGCGGTGAGGCTGAGCATAGCGTTAGAATGCCCGCCAGAGCGGCCTTCAACCGCATAGGGCGTGGCGTTTTTGCCGGATTCTAAAAAGCGCTGCAACGCGTCAATATCGCGTTTTTCACCGCTGACTTCAATACGCTGCTGGTTAAACAGCGCATCCTGATTTTCATGTAATTTGCAGGTATAACAGCCCATAGAACCCTCCGAGTATAGGAGAGATTCTAGCATAGTTTTTGCCGGAATAAAACGGCTTCAATCTAGCTTAGGCGGCTGCTTTTTTTTTCTGTTTTTCTTTGGCTTCCGCCAGCGCAGCCTGTGCGGCCGCAAGGCGTGCAATCGGCACACGATACGGCGAGCACGACACATAATTCAGACCCGTTTTATGGCAGAAATGGATGGTGGCAGGGTTGCCGCCATGCTCACCGCAAATGCCAAGCTTAATGTCTTTGCGCGTGGCTTTGCCGCGTTCGACCGCAATCGCCACCAGTTCGCCCACACCGTCTTGGTCGAGCGTGACGAACGGATCTTTTTCAAAGATGCCTTTTTCGACGTACGGGTTTAAGAACGAGGCTGCATCGTCGCGGCTGATGCCGAGCGTGGTCTGCGTTAAATCGTTCGTGCCGAAACTGAAGAACTGTGCGTGCTCGGCAATTTCACCGGCACGGAGTGCCGCACGCGGCAGCTCAATCATCGTGCCAACGAGGTAATCAATTTTGGCATTCTGTTTGGCTTGCACTTCCACCGCCACGCGGTCGATCAGCTCTTTCAAAATGGCGAGCTCTTTTTTATGCATCACCAGCGGCACCATGATTTCCACCACGGCACTGCCTGGCTTTTCTTTATTCACCGTAGCGGCGGCTTCGAAAATCGCCTGTGCCTGCATTTCGTAAATTTCCGGGAAGGAAATACCGAGGCGGCAACCGCGATGACCCAGCATCGGGTTGGCTTCATGCAGTTCAGCATTGCGCTGCTTCACTTTTTCCACCGATACTTTAGCGGCTTTCGCGACTTCTTCCATTTCCGCCAGCGTGTGCGGCAGGAATTCATGCAGCGGCGGGTCGAGCAGGCGAATGGTGACAGGCAGACCTTCCATGATGCGGAAGATGGCTTCAAAGTCGCCACGCTGATGCGGCAGTAATTTTGCTAACGCAATGCGGCGGCCTTTTTCGTTATCCGCCAGAATCATTTCGCGCACCGACACGATGCGTTCGCTGTCGAAGAACATATGCTCGGTACGGCAGAGGCCAATACCTTCCGCGCCGAACTTGCGCGCCGTGGCAGCATCCAGCGGGGTTTCTGCATTGGTGCGCACTTTCAGCGTGCGCGCCGCATCGGCCCATTTCATCACGCGCTCGAAATTGCCTGTGAGCTCCGGCTGAATGGTAGGCACGGAACCTTTCATCACTTCACCAGTGGAACCGTTGATGGTGATTAAATCGCCTTCTTTAATTTCGAGGCCACCGGCTTTGAAGGTTTTTTTCTCGTAGGAAATATGCACTTCGCCGGCGCCGGACACGCAGGGCTTACCCATGCCGCGTGCGACCACTGCGGCGTGGCTGGTCATGCCGCCGCGTGCGGTGAGAATGCCCTGCGCCGCATGCATGCCGTGAATATCTTCTGGTGATGTTTCGATGCGCACCAGAATGACTTTTTCTTTTTTATGCGCACGCGTTTCCGCATCTTCTGCTGAGAACACCACGGTGCCAGAAGCTGCGCCCGGAGAGGCTGGAAGCCCGCGTGCGATCACTTCTTTTTTCGCTTTCGGGTCAAGCGTCGGGTGCAGCAATTGGTCAAGCGACGCGGGGTCGATACGGCTGATGGCTTCGTCGGTGGTGATGAGTTTTTCATCCACCATTTCTGCCGCGATACGCAGTGCAGCCTGCGCCGTGCGCTTGCCGTTACGCGTTTGCAGCATCCACAGTTTTTTGTTCTGCACGGTGAACTCGATGTCCTGCATGTCTTTGTAGTGTTTCTCGAGTTTTTTGAACACGTCGATAAGCTGCGTGAACACTTCCGGCATTACTTCTTCCATCGCAGGAAGGGTGGAGCTGTTCTTTTCTTTGCCGGCAATGGTGAGGGATTGCGGCGTGCGGATACCCGCCACGACGTCTTCCCCTTGTGCGTTCACGAGGTATTCGCCGTAGAAAATCTTTTCGCCCGTGGAAGGGTCGCGTGTGAAGGCCACACCCGTGGCGCAATCATCACCCATGTTGCCGAACACCATCGATTGCACGTTAACAGCCGTGCCCCATTCTTCGGGGATGTCGTACATTTTGCGGTAGGTGATGGCGCGCGGATTCATCCATGATTTAAACACAGCGCCCACGGCGGCCCACAGTTGCTCGCGCACATCCTGCGGGAAGGGAGAGCCGGTTTCTTCCTGCACTTTTTCTTTGAAAGCCTCGGTGAGTTCTTTGAGGTCGTTCGCGGAAAGCTGCGTGTCGAGCGTAACACCTTTGTCTTGTTTTTTGAGTTCCATGATTTCTTCAAAATGGTAGTGGTCAACATCGAGCACTACGTCAGAGAACATCTGGAGGAAGCGGCGGTAAGAGTCATACGCAAAACGCGCATTGCCGCTTTTTTTGGCAAGGCCTTCGACCGTTTTATCGTTGAGGCCAAGGTTTAAGATGGTGTCCATCATGCCGGGCATGGAAGCGCGTGCGCCCGAACGCACCGAAACCAGCAGCGGGTGTGCGGGGTCGCCAAATTTGGCGCCAATCGCGTCTTCAATTTTTTTCAGCGCCTCATTCACCTGCTTTTCAAGTTCGGCAGGGTATTGGCGGTTATTTTTGTAATACGAAACGCAGACCTCGGTGGTGATGGTCAGCCCCGGGGGCACGGGCAAGCCCAGCGCGCACATTTCCGCCAGGTTGGCACCTTTGCCACCCAGTAAATTCTTCATTTCAGCACCGCCTTCGGCTTTGCCATCCCCAAAACTATAG
The DNA here is from genome assembly GCA_964467255.1 of uncultured Rickettsiales bacterium. Classification (GTDB taxonomy): domain Bacteria; phylum Pseudomonadota; class Alphaproteobacteria; order Rickettsiales; family RGZB01; genus CAYXPR01. Next base: position 28,895 of record CAYXPR010000004.1, read on the forward strand.
ACCCACTTCGTCATTGCGCGTTCCCAACCCATGAAAATGTGAGGTTTCTTAAAAAAGGACTGCACCATACCTATCCACCCCCTAAAAGGCAAGAAAAACCTTGAGAATAAAGCCAATTAACCCTTTCTTAAGCCATTCGGGCTAGAATGGGCCGAATAAGCGGAGGATGGTTATGGTTGTATTGAATAGTGCGCGCGAAACAGAGGCTCGGAAAAGGCTGGCAGGCGAACTGCTGGATGCAATGCAGATGGCGGTGATTGGCGCCGGCCGGGAACTGGGGCCTGATAACTTGCTGACGCATCAGGACCACCTCGCCTTTACGGTGCTGGATAAGGCGCTGCTGAAAATGGCCGCAGAAGGCGATAAAATACCACCATTTGTCAGAGACATAGCGGCAGATGCCATTGGCCGGGTTGAGGCCGAAGGGCGCACCAAGGGCGCCACCGCAATTTATGGTGTGGTGCGCGAATTGATGACGGTGGGCGCCATTGCGGCAGAGCCTGCCACGCAGGCCTATGATTTAAGTGAGGTGAGCGGTGCTGCACAGCGCATCGGCCCCAAAAAACCAGATGTGGATGGCAAGGCAAAAGCCGTGGCCATGGAAGCGGACGATGATTTTACCCGCACGATGGGTGCGTATGTGCAGTCGTCAGGCAAACACAGTTTTGGGCTGGCGGAGTCGCTCCATATAGATGGTGTCGCGCCGTTCCTTGAACAATCGGCCAAAACAGGCCAGCCATTGCCGGATAGCGCTATGGTGGCGCTGGTGAAACTGGTGGGCGAAGTGCAAAAAACGGACATGACAGCCGCTACGGCGCTGGCAGAAATTGGCGAGAAGCTGATGGATGCGGGTCTTATTAAAACGCAGGCGGCTGGTAAAGGGCAGGGCGTAGTGTAAGACTATTCGACCTTACTGAAGTCCGCGATGTCGTCGACCAGTTCACGCATCTGCGATAAAATCAGCAGACGGTTTTTGCGTACATCGGGCTTATCGGAATTTACCTTCACGCCTTCAAAGAACGTATCGATGGGGCCGCGCAGCTTCGCGAGCAGCGCCATGGCGCTTTCGAAATGGTCTTCCTTCAGCAGTTTTTTGATGTCGCCTTTAATGTCAGACATGCCCTCAAACAGAGCTTTTTCAGATTCTTCTTCCAGCAGCAGCTTCGAAGGCGAGCCTTTGTAAGTCACATTGTCTTTCTTTTCCTCGATGCCGACGATGTTGGCGGCGCGGCGGTAAGCGGCGAGTAGATTCGCACCATCTTCCGTGGCGAGGAATTTTGCCAAGCTGCCCGCACGGCGGGTGACGCGCAGCAAATCATCCTGCCCGCCATGACCGAATACGGCGGCGATATAATCATGACGCACACCGCTGCCCTTTAGCACCACTTTCAAGCGGTCGATGAAAAATTCCAGCAGCTCGCGCTGCACGTCGGAAGGCTTTACATGATTACCTGCAATTTTTTTAAGTAAGCCTTTATTTTCGTCGCTGCTTTCATGGAACATGCTACGCGGGTAATGCGACAGGGCTGAGCCGAGCACTTCCGCCAGCGGCACCGACAAGCGGTTTTCTAAAATGATGCGGATGATGCCGAGGCTGGCGCGGCGCAGCGCAAACGGGTCTTTACTGCCGGTGGGTTTTTCACCCGCCGCGAACATGCCTGCGAGCGTGTCGAGTTTATCGGCGAGCGCCACCACGATGCTGAGTGGTTTTGTCGGCACATCGTCACTCGGCCCCAAGGGTGAGTAATGTTCTTTGATGGCGAGCGCCACATCGGCATCTTCATTTTGTTCTTTGGCGTAGTAACAGCCCATGATGCCTTGCAGCTCAGGGAATTCGCCCACCATTTCAGTCACCAGATCAGCCTTTGCGAGTTGAGCCGCTTTTTGCGCGAACTTGCTATTGGCATCCGGCACATACGCAGAAAGAGAGTGTGCGAGGCGTTCCATGCGGTCCACTTTTTCGGCCATGGTGCCGAGCTTGGCGTGGAACACCACATGCTCGAGCCGCGGCAAACGCGCAGCGAGTTTGGTTTTGCGGTCTTGGTCCCAGAAGAAGCTGGCGTCAGACAAACGTGCACGTAACACGCGCTGATTGCCTTCGATGATTTCTTTGCCGCCGTCTTTCGCCACCGCGTTTGATACCACCAAGAAATGCGGCGCGAGCGTGCCGTTCTTTTTCAGCAGCGAAAAATATTTCTGGTGCGTGCGGATGGAGGTGATAAGCACTTCGGGCGGCACATGCATGAATTTATCTTCGATGGTGCCGAGCAATACTTCCGGCCATTCGACAAGCCCTGCGACTTCTTCGAGCAAGCCGTCATCCTTATGCAGGGTGAGGCTGTGGTCGGCCGCGATAGCGTTCGCTTTTTCCAAAATGGTTTTCATGCGTGCTTCGGTAGAAAGCATCACGAAGCGCTTGGCGAGCTCGGCGTCATAGTGTTTGAAATCGCGCACTTTGAAACTGTCCGGCGCCAAGAAACGATGACCGAATGACACGTCGTTCGACAGTAAATGACCGAAGCGCAGTTTCAGAAGGTCGCCACCAAACACGCAGCAGATATTTTTAAGTGGTCGCACCCAGCGTAGAGAATGTTCGCCCCACTTCATTGACTTCGGCCACGGCAGGCTTTCTAAAATTTTTGGCAGCAGCAACGTGAGTACTTCGCGCGTGGCACGGCCCTTCACCTGACTGACAGCGAAATAAAACTCACCTTTATCGCTCTGGCGTTTTTGCAGTTGTTCAAAGGCAAGGCCAGTGCTTTTCAAAAAGCCTTCCACGGCTTGCGCGGGCGCATCGGTGCGCGGGCCTTTGCGCTCGACGATTTTATCTTCCTGTGTGAGGCTCATGCCATCTACCGCCAGCACCAAACGGCGTGGGGTGACGTAAGTGTGCAGCGTGCGGTAAAATAATTCTTCGGCTTTGAAATGTTCTTCAACAAGTGCCTTTAATTGCGCGGCAGCAGGCAGCTGCATGCGTGCGGGAATTTCCTCGCTGAAAAGTTCAAGCAGCAACTCAGCCATGGCGTTCCACCGTGTTCTTCGCGCTGACGATGATGACCGTGGGTTTATATTCACGCGCTTGCGGCTCGGTCATTTGCGCATAGGCGCAGATGATAACTTTATCGCCTTTTTTAAACAGGTGCGCGGCGGCACCATTGATGGTGATTTTGCCGCTGCCGCCCGGCATGGAAATGGCGTAAGTGGTGATGCGGTTGCCGTTGGTGATGTTATACACATCCACCTGCTCGTGCGGCAAAATGCCCGCCGTTTTCATGAGGTCGGCATCGATACCGATGGAGCCGGTGTAATTCAGGTCTGCCTCGGTGACGAAGGCGCCGTGCAATTTGCATTTGAGGAGCGTGAGCATCATAGCGTGGCTTCTTTCTCTATCCATGCTTCGCAGCAGGCTTTGGCGAGTGCGCGCACGCGGGCAATGTAGGCCGCGCGCTCGGTGACGCCGATGACGCCGCGTGCATCCAGCAGGTTGAAATTATGGCTGGCCTTGATGCATTGGTCATAGGCCGGCAGCGGTAAACTTTTGGCGAGCAGCGATTGGCATTCTTTTTCTGCATCTTCAAAATGGCGGAGCAGAATGTCGGTGTTCGCATGCTCTAAGTTGAACGCAGAATATTCGCGTTCATTTTCTAAAAACACATCGCCGTAAGTGACATTGCCGGAACCTTCGACACCGTTCCAGTCGAGTGCGTAGACATTTTCTTTTTTCTGAAGATACATGGCAAGGCGCTCGAGCCCATAGGTGATTTCACCCGCGATAGGGTCGCACTCAATGCCGCCCACTTGCTGGAAGTAAGTGAACTGCGTGACTTCCATGCCGTCGCACCAGACTTCCCAGCCTAAACCCCATGCGCCGAGAGTTGGGCTTTCCCAGTCATCTTCCACGAAGCGGATGTCGTGTTTCGAAATATCGATGCCGATGGCTTTCAGGCTCTCAAGGTAGAGCTCCTGAATATTTTCCGGGCTTGGTTTTAAAATCACCTGAAACTGGTAATAATGCTGAAGGCGGTTTGGGTTTTCACCATAGCGGCCATCTTTGGGGCGGCGCGAAGGCTGCACATACGCCGCGTTCCACGTGCGCGGCCCAAGGGCCCTCAGCAGCGTGGCGGGGTGGAAGGTGCCGGCGCCCACTTCCATGTCGTACGGCTGTACGACCACGCAGCCCTGATTCATCCAGAACTGTTGGAGCGTTAAAAGCATCTGCTGAAAGCAGGTTTTTTTGGGTGCTGTTGTCATACATTAAACCGTTGCCGGGGCTGGATAATACACGGAAAAGCGGCAAGGGCAAGATTTTTGGGCAGGCTGGTAGCGGTCTTACGCTTTTAAGGTTGGGGTGGCGTCGCGGTTTTTGCGGGAATCTTTGATTTTATCAGCATAGTCATCGGCCGGAGCAGGTGTGGGGCGTGTATCATGCACTTCAGGCGTGGTGCGGCGCGCATAACCGCCGCCGAAAATGGCGCGGAAAGCGTGTTCACTTTTTTCAAACCCGCAGGCTTTGGCAAGCTCCGGTATGGCCGTTTCTACAGAGATGTGCCCGCCTTTCTCGGACGTCGTCCACGGCCTTAATGTGGTGGTGGGCACACCCGCTTTTTCGGCCAGTTCATCACGCGTGAGGCCGGTGAGGTCAAATAAGCGGCGCAGGCCTTCGTAGCTTTCCATATCTTTGTCTTTTACGGCTTGCAGAATTTGTGCAGGCGACTTGCTGACGTCCACCCCCGTGGCAAGCAGCGTGAAACGGCGCATGTCTTCACTTTTTTCTTCAAAGCCAAGCGTGGCCCCCACTTTTCGGGCGGAGTGAATATCGAGCCCCGCTTTATCGAGGCAGAAGTTGCTGAGGTTGCTGACACCCGCCAGCTTTTCAAAATCTTCCTGCCGCATACCCTTGCGTTCATAGGTGAGGCGCACAATAGTGCCCGGGGAGTAGTATTGCGGCGTTTCTGCCTCGGGGGCAGTTATTGGCGGGTGGCGATTTTCCATGTTTCATCCAACATTTCTTTGGCAGTTTTGATGCCGGTGAGCCGGTTCACAATCGCGTGCTCTTCCTCCGGCGTTATGGGTGACAGGAGTGCGGCGAATTTATAGGCCTGTGCTTCATTGGGCACGCCGTCACCGCTTTTAAAATGCGAAATCATATGGATGCTGACGCCAATCATTTCTGAAATTTCGGCATCGGTTTTTTTCACCAGCCCGCGGCGGCCAATTAACTCCTGCAGAAAAATCCCGGTTTGATTTTTGGGAATACCGGAAGTGCGCTTTAACGCATCGGCCACCGAAAGCGGCCTGCCCGTGAGCACGGCAGACACTTCGGCATTGTGCGCGGTGACTTCGGCTGCGGTTTCGTGAAACAGTTTCAGCTCCGGCGGGTTGGTGAGCGCTAAGAAGCGGTCCGCTTTTTCGGGGTCTTCAATGCGTGCGCCATGCTTCCACGGAATGAGCTGTTGTGTGCCGACCATTTCCTGCAAGCGTGCGTTGGGTATGCCGCTGCTTTCCACCAGAAGGGTGACAAGGTTGCCCGTGTTACCGCTTTCTTTTGCTTTTTCTGCTTCTGCGTCATAGGTCGCCGCTTCGGGCCAGTGCCCTTTGATGGTGCGCCACATCATGAGCTCGGCCACTTCGCGGTGCGCCTCCGGCACCAGTGCTTCTAAAATAGTGGCGACGCTTTCGCGGTTGGGGTGTTTGTCGGGATTATTCATCCAGCTATAGAAAGACGAATTGGTGAGGGTGTGACCTTCAGGGTGTTTTTCAGCCAAGTGGCGACAAAATTGTTCGGGCGAAAGCCCCCACTGCTGCAGCACTTTCGTGATGATAGAAACAAAGCGAGATTTCTCCGCAAAACCTTTTTGCACCAGTTCAAAAAAGGATTCGCGCTCCTCTGAGCCTTTCGGGTTGTATGTGCGCCACAGTTCTAGCACTGTTGTTTCCTCCGTAGTTGGCGAAGCTATAGTATGCCACAGAAATCTTAAAAATCAGTTAATTAGGGGGGGCGCAAGCTATCCGCCGCACACACCCTGCATTTTTGCTGACAAACGGCGGCGGCGGGAGTATAAAGCCTTAAGTTTTTAAGGAACACCGCATGCCGCATCTGGCGCAGAAAAAAACCGAAACCACCGCGAACGCGCTCGAAAAATGGCGCCCGCTGTTTGAGGCTGACATGAAGGCGGTGGATGCTCAAATCCACCTTCTGACACAGAGCGAAGCATTGCTGATTCCCAAACTCGCCGAACATTTAATTGCCAGCGGCGGCAAGCGTCTGCGCCCCGTGCTGACAGTCTTAAGCGCTCGCCTGTGTGGGTATAAAGGCGGCGATCGCCATGTGAAGCTGGCGGCTTCGATTGAGTTTATCCATTCTGCGACGTTGCTGCATGACGATGTGGTGGATGAAAGCACGCTGCGCCGTGGCGAAAAAACCGCGAACAATATCTGGGGCAATGCCGCGAGCGTGTTGGTGGGCGACTTCCTTCTTTCGCGCGCCTTTCAGCTGATGGCACAGGACGGCAACGTGAAGGTGCTGGAGCTGCTTTCGGACAGCTCAGCGATTATATCCGAAGGCGAAGTGATGCAGCTGATGGCGATTGCCAACTTGGAAGCCACGAAAGAAACGTACCTTAAAATTATCACCGCCAAAACTGCGCAGCTTTTTGCTGCTGCTGCTGCTGTGGGCGGGCTGATTACCGACAAAGCGGAAAAAGACGTGAAAGCGCTCGATGTCTATGGCCGCGCACTGGGTGTGGCGTTCCAGATGGTGGACGATGCGCTGGATTATTCCGCGAAACAGGAACGCCTCGGCAAAACCGTGGGCGATGATTTCCGCGAAGCGAAAATGACACTGCCTGTGCTGCTGGCCTATGCCAAAGCCGACGCGAAGGAAAAAGCCTTCTGGGACCGCGTGATGGTGAGCGGCACGCAGGAAAAAACGGACCTGCCGGAGGCGATTCGCCTGATACAAAAGCACGAGGTGCTGAAAGACGTGATGGCAGAGGCGCAAGCCTATGCAGAACGCGCGAAAGCCGCCATTAGCGGATTCCCCGATTCGCAGGAAAAGCAGGCCCTTTTAGACCTTGCAGACTTTGCAGTCGATAGAGAATTTTAAGCGTCTGAGTAGAGCTTTTCTTCGCGCTCGTGACGTTCCTGTGCGGCAATGGAAAGTGTGGCAATCGCACGTGCTTCAAGGCGCTTAATGCCAATCGGGTCGCCCGTTTCTTCACAGAAACCATATTCGCGCTTGTCGATGCGGCGCAGTGCAGAATCGATTTTGTTAATCAGCTTGCGGTAACGGTCGCGCGTGCGCAGCTCTAATGCCGTGTCGGTTTCCACCGTGGCGCGGTCGGTGATGTCAGGCTCGTTCCAGTTTTCTTCTTTGAGGTGGCCGAGCGTTTCGTTCGATTCTTTCAGCAGTTCAGCGCGCCAGGTGAGCAGCTTGCGACGGAAATATTCCAGCTGTTCGTCGGACATATATTCTTCTTTTTCGGTCGGCTTATAGCCAATGGGTAAGTCCGCAATCGGTTTGTAACCTTTTGGTAAATCAGCCGGCAGGGCTTCCAGATTCGCGCGCGCGGCGGACGGCTTTGCAGCAGATGCTTTCGCGGCAGGCGCTTTTGCAGCAGGTTTCTTGCTGACGGTTCCCTTAGAGGCGGCTTTCGGCATGAGGCTACTCCCAATAGTGATAGCGAAAAGGAAGCGGGGAATATAGTCAGGAAAACCCATTTACGCAAGGAGAACGTGCCCCTGTGCGGCGAGTGGGGCCTAACCTATTATTTTTCCTTGTTTTTGGCGATGTCCAGCTTGGCAAGTTCCACGGCAGCGCGGGTCTCGATTTCCTCTAAAATCTCACGCAAATGCGGGTCGACGATATCGCCCCGCTCGGTGGCCGCCTCGGTTTGCAGGCGGCGCAGTGTGCTTTCAGGGATGCCGCCCGCCAGCAGTGAATAACGCACTTCTTCTAAGTTATCGAGCAGACGGTGGCCGCGGCGCATGGGCTTGTCGGTGGCGGAGTTTTCCTCTTCCATGGCAAGCAGCGCGCCAATCAGCCCCGTGGCCTGCACACTGCCGGATTGCTTGGGCGCTTCGGTTTCGTCGGTACTCAAATATTCGCTGAAATTCCCGCCTGCTTTGCGGGTTTCTTTTTTACGGATGGAAGAGGAGCCTTGTATGTTCCCCGGTCCGCCGATTGGAATAACCATAGTTACGACTTTCCACGTGTGAAATCTGTTCCGCCTGCATTTTACTCCGCTATGCAGCTTTTGACTAGCCCTTCGGCGGCGATGTCTAAAAAACAGCTAAAATCCAAGCAATTTGGCTAGGCAAAATTTACCCACCCCGCCTGCAGCTTTTGCCGGGGGCGAATGGGCGCTTCGCCACCCGCAGCAGAATCACCGCACGCTATCATTCTGATAAATAAATATAAAAATGATGTTTTTGGAGGTTGGCACAGAACCTGCATGAATAACGGCGGTGCAGACAACGCCTTTTTAAAGACACGGAATATAAGGAAGTACGGCGATGGAAAATAAAACAGCTTTTCAGGAAACGACATTCAGCGACCTGCCGCGGTTTGTGGCGCATTGCTTTACGTCGAGCATTGCCCGCCGCCTGATAGGGTATGTGGTGCTGTTTTTACTGAGCGTGGCCGCGCTGATGGTGACCATGCTGGTGACGACGTCAGAAGCACGCGCGGCTTCCCGCTTAAAAGACATTGTGGATATTGAAGGTATGCGCGGGAATGCGCTGATTGGTTACGGCCTTGTGGTGGGCCTGAATGGCTCGGGTGATAAATTGAATAACACGGCCTTTACCGAAAAGAGCCTCGTGGCGTTTTTAGAGCGCCTTGGCATCAGCACGCGCGGCGAAGAGCTGAAAACGAAGAACGTGGCTGCGGTTTCGGTTACCGCGACGCTGCCGCCCTTTGCCCGCGCGGGTAGCGCGATGGATGTAACGGTGGCCACGCTTGGCGATGCAAAAAGCCTGCAGGGTGGTGTGCTTTTGGCAACTCCGCTGCTGGGTGCGGATGGTGAGGTATATGCTGTGGCGCAGGGTTCGCTGGCGGTGGAGGGTTTCAGTGCTGGTGGCGATGGCGCTTCGGTGAGCAAGGGTGTGCCGACCAAAGGTTTTGTCGCCGGTGGCGCCACGATTGAAAAAGAAGTGCCGTTTGAATTTAACTCACTGAGCACGGTGAAGCTGGCCTTAAAAAACCCGGACATTTCGACAGCGGGCCGCGTGGCCGAAGCCATTAATGCTGAGTTTAAAAGCGCTATGGCGCAGGTGAAAGACCCCGGCACGGTGGAAATTGCGGTGCCGGTGGATTACCGCAACAATGTGTCTGGCCTTTTGGCGCAGGTGGAGCAGGTGCGCGTGATGCCTGACAACGTGGCGAAGGTGGTGATTGACGAAGCCTCGGGCACGATTGTGATGGGCGAAAATGTGCGCATCAGCACGGTGGCGGTGGCGCAGGGTAACCTTGTGGTGCGTATTGAAGAAAGCGGTGCGGTGTCGCAGCCAGGTGCGTTTGCGCCAGAAGGTGCGCAGACCGTGACGGTGCCGCAGACGAATATCAATGTGGATGAAGCCAAGGGTACGAAGCTGGCGGTGCTGGAAAATGGCACCACGTTGCGTGAGTTGGTGGCGGGCCTCAATGCGCTGGGCATTGGCCCACGTGACCTGATCAGCATTCTGCAGACGATTAAAGCCTCGGGCGCGATGCAGGCCGAACTGGAAACAAGGGGCTAGTATGAACGCGGATTTTAGCACCTACGCATTACAGTCTTTTAAAGACGCCAACGGCACGGCGCAGCAAAAGCGCATGGAGCAATTGGGCGGTGCCATGCAGGGCGGCAGCGAAGAAGAAATTGACCGCGTGGCGAAAGATTTTGAGGCGGTGTTCATCAGCCAGATGCTGCGCCATATGTTCGCGGATGTAGGTAAAGAAGGCCTGATGCATGGCGGCAATGCCGAAGAAATGTGGCGCGACATGCTGACGGAAGAATACGGCAAAGTGGTGGCCGGTGCCGGTGGTATCGGGATTGCCCCGCACGTGAAAGCAGAATTGACCAAATTACAGGAGATTTCCAATGGCCAGTAAATTTGAACTCTATGATAGCAGGGCGGCCATTCCAGGCAGTGTTTCGCTGCGTGAGGTGATTGAAACATCGCTCCGCCTGCACGACATTATCGAAGAAGAAACCGAAGGCCTGCTGGCACAAAAATTTGAAGTGCTGGGGCGGTATCAGGACGAAAAAAATGCGCTGCTCGACAAACTGGAGCGCCAGAAAAAGCTGATCGCCTATAACCGCGATGTACTGCTGCCATATAGCGACGCCGAGCGCCGCGATTTAGAAAAAGTGAGCGCCGCCTTGGAGCGCGCGTTGACCGAAAATGCGATGCAGCTGATTAAGGCGCGTGAAGTGAACCGCATGGTGGTGCAGGCGATTTCAGATGCGATTATGCGTCAGGTCAATGGTGCGCAGGGCTATAGCCGCCCAGCGATGCAGAAAAACAAGGCAGCGGTGATGGCCATGAAGGTGCCGCCGATGCAAGTGGATAAAGTGATTTAAGGAGCAAGTGAATGTCCCTCATATTGGCACTTAAAGGCGCCGTTAGCGGCATCCGGACCAACCAGCAGGCACTCTCGCTGCTGACGCAGAACATTACGAATGCGAATTCGGAAGGTTATAGCCGTCAGGTGGTGACGCAGTCGCAGCAGATTATCGGTGGTGTGGGTGCGGGTGTGCGCATTGAAGATGTGCAGCGTGCGGTGGACCAGTTCATTATGATTGCGGCACGCCAGCAATCGGCCAAGGTGGGTACGCAGCAGGCGAAAGTGGATTACCTGACAGGCGTGCAGTTTTTGTATGGCCAGCCCGGTAGTGGTAACGACCTGAAAACCTACGCCGACAGTTTTTTTGCATCATTGCGCGAAATATCGAACAGCCCCGAACAGACATTTCTGCGCTCACAGACCGTCACCAATGCTGATTTTTTTGCTACGCAGGTTTCCACGCTTTCACGCGCGCTCTATCAGGCACGTTTTGATGCCGATCAGGAGGTGGACCAGATTGTAGATGATATTAATAGCGTGCTTGACGGCCTTGCCGCCACGAACGCTGCCATTAAGGAAGTAAAACGTACGGGTGGCGCCACGGGCGGCCGCTTAAATGCGCTGTATGACACACGCGACCAGCAGTTGCGTGAGCTGAATGGCTACATGGATATTATTGTTATCTTTAGTGAAGATGGCACGGTGAATATTTCGAGCCAGAACGGCGATTTGCTAAATGAAAACCGCTACCACCTTGAATATTTACCACAGCGCCGCGTGGATGAATTTATCAGCGATACGCCACTCAACGCGATTAACGTGACGCTACTGGATTTTGATGGTAACCCAACGAACAGCAGTCGCACACTGGTTTCCGGCGGTGTGGCCGGCACGGTGACCACTGAACTGACACAAGGCAGGTTGCTCGGCCTGATTCAGGCGCGCGACATTGACTTGCCGCGCCAGCTTGCCCAGCTGGATGAATTTTCTTCGAAACTGCGCGACCAAGTGAACGCCATTCACAATAAAGGTGTGGGCTTCCCGCCGCCGCGCACATTAACCGGCACGCGTTTGGTGACGACGGCAGATGAGCGTGTTTTTGCTGGCAGCACGCGCATTGCGGCACTCGATTCCACTGGTAAGCCTATTGCCGGGCCCTATGCTAGCGAAGATTTTTTACGCCCACTCGAAATCGATTTTTCCACCGTGTATGGCTCCACCGGCGCGGGCTCTCCGAGCACGGCCGACATCATGCGTGAAATTAACAGTTACTTCACGCACGCCAATCGCGCCAGCCTCGGCAACCTGACAGACATTAAGCTGGCTGCGGTGAATAACGACATTGCCGCCAACGGCACGTTTACCTTTGATTTAGATTTAGACAACGCCAACGCGGCTAACGCCGTGGTGCAGGTGGTGGGTGTGACCTCGCCCGATGCGGGTATTACCTTCAGCGCCATTCCGGCCACGCTCGGCACGGGCATTACGGTACAGGCGGGCGATAGGAAGCGCTTTACCGGCCTTGATATTACCGCCGATTTTTCAGCCGCTGTGGGCCCCGGCCCCCACGTGATTCAGGTCGATATTCTGGTTGATGGTGTGCCATCGACCATCGAATATACAGTGGCGGAAGGCATCAGTGATGTGCGCAATAACCGCTACTCTGCCACGGGCATTGCGGCGGGCACGGCCACGCTTGAATCGCCCAGTACGGTGAACCCGCTGATTAAAGCGCAGCTTGTGGATGCAGACGGAAACGTGACCACGAGCGGCGAAGGCTATTTGCAGCTGGTGGGTTATTCTGCAGATATTCGCGTGGCAATTGATGAGATGGATAGCGCCGATGGCGGCGAAGTGGGTGATACATCCACGGCAACGAACCGCGGCTTCTCTTACTTCTTTGAACTGAATAATTTCTTCACCAACAACGACAATGCGCTGCGCAACAGCGCGCTGAATTTAGAAGTGCAAGACCGCATTATTGCCAACAAGGGTTTGCTCGCAACCGGCAGGCTAGCCGCGTCTGTCACCACGGGCACAGACCCGGTGTATACCTATGAAACATCCATCAGCAGCTCGGCAAATATCACGGCGCTGGCGGACTTAGTGCTGGAACAGGTGACGTTTGATGAAGCCGGCACGTTGCCGGAAATCAATCTGTCATTCACCGGCTACCTTGCCGAGATTTTAGGCTTTTCCGGTCAGGCGCTTTCCAATGCGGAAGACTCGCTGGCCAACCAGCAGATTCTGCAGGATGCGCTGGATGAAAAAGTGGATGGTTCACGCGGCGTGAACATCGACGAAGAACTTGCAAACAGCGTTTTGCTGCAAAACTCCTATCAGGCTGTGGCGCGCATGATTGGCATTATTGATGAGTTGTTCCAGCGCCTGATTGACGCTGCGGGTGCATAGAGGAGAGTGAAGTATGGCAGACCGTATTAGTACGATTTCGATTTTTAATAATACCATCCGAAACTTCGGTGTGGTGCAGAGCGATATCGCGGACCTTACGCGCCAAATTTCCAGCGGCCGTGAAGCTAAAGACTTTAAAGACCTTGGCAACAAAACGCGCCTCGTGCTGGATTTAGAAAGCAAGCTGCTCGCCACCAAAGGCTATGTGTCGGGCAACCAGATTGCACTGATTCGCCTGAATCGCATGAATGACTCTCTCAGCTCGTTGGAAGAAATTGCTACGTCGCTGCGCAACAATCTGGTGAATGAGCGTTCGGCGGCGGGGGATGAATTGCCACTGGCGGATTTTGCCCGCGCACAGCTTGCTCAGGTGCGTGATGCGCTGAATAATTCCGTATCGGGCCGCTTCCTTTTTGCGGGCGGACGCACAGACGTGGAGCCGGTAAGTGACATTGTGAGCACCAGCAACCTGCTGGACGATAATGGCGTGCCACTGTTGCCCTTAAGCGAAGGCTCGGGCACCGTGTCGGCTAATTATTACCTTGGCGACAACGACGATGTGACCATTCGCGCTACCGACCAGCTGACCATTAACTATGGCATCACGGCAGACAGCGCTGCGTTCCAGAACCTGATTGGTGCGCTCCACACGGCCATTCGCGGTGAAGTGCAGGACGACGATGACATACTGGTGAGCGCTGTAGATTTAGTGAACGAAGCCCTCGACGGTATTGTGAGTTTCCGCAACCAAGTGAACAGTAACATTCAGATTATGAATGGTATTAACGAGTTACACGAAAATTTCAAAACGTACCTGAATCAGACGCTGGGCGACCAGGTGGGTGTGGATGTGGTGGAAGCCACGACACAGCTTTCCTTGAACCAGACGCTGCTGCAGGCAACGTTCCAGAATTTCTCCAGAATCAGTAACCTGAAGCTGGTGGATTTCCTAGGCTAGTGAAAACTAGCAGAGGGTTTAGTGTTTAGCATTGATAGAGGAGGAGAAACCATGCTAATACAAGAGTTAGACATAAGTGCAGAAAAGGTGAGTGCTATGGGCAGCGATCCGCTCAATAGAGCTGACGGGGACAGTTCCGAGGTAACCATCGAGAGCCGCTACGGCGCGGTGACGGTGAACCTGAAGAACGCCATTTTCTTTCCGAAGGGCATTCTTGGCCTGCCGGACTGCAAAGATTTTTGTATCGCAACCCTGCCAGACAAGCGGATGGAACGCTTTAAGCTGCTGCAGAGCCTGAATGATGCGAAACTGTCTTTTGTGGTGTTGCCGCTGGCCGCGGACACGCCGCTGATTGACAAGGCGGATATTCAGGAATGCTGCACGGTGACGCAGATTAAACCAGAAAACCTAGTGATTCTGGCAATCGTCTCTGTTCAGAAAACTCCGGAAAAAACGCGAATTACCGCCAACGTGCGTGCGCCCATTATTGTGGACACGAACGACAAGCTGGCGATTCAGTATGTGTTTCCGAACAATAAATACAATATCTGCCACCCACTGAACTAGCAGCCTCTTCACGCCTGCTAAAGGGAATAATTGCTGCCGGTGTTTCATGGGCATCGGTGGCAGTGGTTCTTCTGCGGCGCGTTTTTAGCAACCCCCCTAAGTGCTTTATCTATGAGCGGCAGAGAGTTTAAAGGCACCATTCACACGGCAGGCTTTGTGGCAAAGTTCTCATGCCTGGGTGCCGACTGCGAAGACACATGCTGCCGCGGCTGGGGAATGCAAGTGGATGCCTTAACCCGCGACCTCTACCAAAAAGAAGCCCCCGAATTATTGGATGCCGTGACGACCGGCGAGGTCGAGCTGATTATGAAGCGCGACCCGAACACCGATTATTGCGTGAAGTTCGATAACGGCCTGTGTGGCGTGCATGCCAGCAAGGGCAGCAAATTCTTAGGCGATGCCTGCCACTTCTATCCGCGCATTACTCGCAGCATGGGCGATGAGGTGCATATGAGCGCGGCTCTCTCGTGCCCTGAGATTACCCGCCTTGCCCTTTACAGCGACGGTGCGGCGGCGTTTGAATATGTACCTGTGGCCGCCGAACGTGTGCCCGAAAGCCTGAAAAACTATAAGCCCGAAGGGGTGGAAGCCCCTGCTGCGCTGGAAACCATGAAGGCATTGCAGCAGATGGTGCTGAATGCATCTACCAGCGCCCGCGCGATGGCCATGGTGGTGAATGTGGCGCAGTCGCTGAAGATTATTGACCCCAAAAGCTGGGCGCAGGCGGTGCCAATTTATATCAAGATTGCCGAAGGCCGCCTGCCAGCACCGGAAGCCGATGCTATGGACGACTACCGCTTGGTGAATGTTCTGGTGGGGCTGATCGTGGCCGCGAAAAAAACAAACCGCCCGCGTTTAGAAGAAGTAGTGACGCGTATGGAACAGGCACTCGCGATAAAAATCGACCGCCAAACCTTGGGTATGGTGGCTGTGAAAGGTGAGCTGACCGCGCACGAAGCGTTGCAGGTGCGCTGGCAGAAACAAGCGGCGGCAGCGCTGGATGGCACACTCAAGCGCTGGTTAGCGGCGCAGCTTTCAATGGCAAGCTTTCCTTTTGCAGGTTTTGGCGGCGATGTGCTGGAGCGTGCCATTATTCTGGCGGTACGCTTTGCCACGGTGAAAATGGCGCTGAAAGCAGAGATGGATGAAAAGGGCACGCCACCCGCGCCCGCCAAAGTGGTGGAAGTGGTGCAAAGCCTCGCCCGCTTTACCGACCATTTGGCAGACCCGACTTTTTCGATGATGGCGTATACGGAAGTGGGTTGGAACAAAGAAAATCGCCTGCGCGCACTGGTCGGCGACGCTTAAATTACGTGGGCTGGCGGGGCGTTGATGCGGTTTTGTCACGCTTTAAACAGAAATATTTCAAGCGTTAACCCTTTTTTAACTTTTGTTATGCTATCGTGCAAGATGCCCTTACCATGAGGGGGGAAGTTCTTGCCGCTTGTTTAAGCGGTAGGTTGATTACCTCGCTATTATCTGTTAGGATGGTAGCAACCGGCATGTAGCCGGATTAGTTGTTAAATCCAAGTAGGAGACTATTTATGCCTTCAATTAACTCAAACATTACTGCGTTTTTCGCGCAGAATAACTTACGCTCAGCAGAGACGAAGACGAGCCGTTCGATTGCCGCTCTTTCCAGTGGTAACCGAATCATTCGTGCTTCTGACGACGTGTCCGGTCTTGCTATCGGTACCGTTCTGCGTACGAACGTATCAACCCTTAAAACCGCTTTGAACTCTGCTAACCAGGCGCAAACGCTGCTCGCGATTGCCGACGGTTCGCTGCAGTCCATCGGTTCATTGCTTGAGCGTCAAAAAGCGCTGGCAGTATCCGCCAACAGCGGTACGCTGACCGACGTAGAACGCGGGTTCCTGAATCAGGAATTCCAAGCTCTTAAATCGCAGATTGACCAGACGGTTTCCGGCACGAAGTTTAACAGCGTGCAGCTGATCGACGGTTCTATTTTCGATAAAACCGACATTGCTACCGACATCACCGAAAAAGGTGTTGCTGCTTCTGGCACGATTGATTTCGACACCGACAACGGTGGTCAGAACATTACGGCTGGTGACTCTGTAACCATCAACGGCGTGGAAATTTTCTTCTCTGCTGCTGGTGGCGACCGTACGGTCGACATTGGTGCCAACCAAGCTGCTACCCTTGCTAACCTGGTGACGTTCCTTGAAAACACAGACATCGATGCGCTGCGCGTTGCGACGTACAGCCTTTCTGGCTCTGTGCTGACGGTAACGGCTAAACAGACCGGTACGGTAGGTAACGCCATTACGCTGGCTCAGGAACTGACGGATGCTTCCACGGTTTCTGCTGCTACGCTGACGGGTGGTGTGAACGGTGACCTTGCTACGAGCGGTGTGTCTTTCGGTTCGAGCGACGTGGTGGGTGATTCCATCGTGAGCGCGCTGACTGCAACGGCTCAGGCTCAGGCAACGGGTACGGTAACTGCTGCTACCATCGTTTCGGGTAACACCGTAACGGTGAACGGCGTGACCTTCACGTTCGGCACGACTCCTGGCACGGTGGCTATCGGCGGTTCCGATACCAACGCTATCCAGAACTTAGCCATCGCTATCAATGAAAGCGCTAACCCGCTGCTTGATAAAGTGATTGCTACGGAAGCTGCTGGTGTGTTGACCTTAAGCTACACCGAAGGTGGTACGGCTGGTAACGCCATTACGCTGACAAGCTCTGGCGCTACGGTGGCTGTTTCTGGTGCGACCCTTGCTGGTGGCGCTGGTTCTGGCGTGTATGTCAACAACATCAACAACAATGCCGGCTTTGTGGGCACTGTAGGTGGCTTTAGCGCTGCTTACGTGAGCGCAGACCGCGTTGAAGTAAACATCACGGTTGGTGGTATTCAGTACTCTGCTACGGTAGAAGACACGAACTCCGCAACTGACAATCGCATCCGCTTCTTCTCTGAAGAAAACGGTGTCGATGGTGGTGGTTTCTTCGACGTGTACCTTGATGGTGGTCAGGGCGAATCTGTTGCGAACCAGGCTGATGCGAACACGTTCGCTCAGCGTCTGGATGCAGCACTCAGCACTGTAACCTTCTATCAGGATCGTAACGTTTCCAGCAGCAGCTTTGCTGCAGTGGGTTCCGTATATACGGGCACCACGCAGACGGGTTCTCTGTCTGGCGCTTCTGTTGACTTTAAGCTTGGTGACTTCACGAAAGCTCAGATTTCTGACCTTTCTGTGACGGCTCCTGCTCCTGGTTCAACCGATGCGAAGATTACCGTTACGCTTTCTAACGGCGAAACCTTCACACAGGATGCAATCACTGACGGCTTAATTAAAGACGCCAGCACGATTACCCTGACTAGCACCACCAACCCTCAGGAACTGATTGAACTGTCTTTCGGTACGATCGGCCTGACGGCTTCTGATGCTACCACGAACAACGCAGTGTTGATCGAAAACGACTCTCAGGCTACTTCCTTCGAATCTGCCCTGAAAGAAGCTTTCGGCCTCGGCGTAGGCGGTGGTGGTATTCAGTTCCAGGTGGGTATTGCCGCAACGGAAACCATTAAAGTGGCGATTGAAAACGTGTCTACCACGAACCTGTACAAAGACAGTACCGGCGCAGTGCAGACGCTGGACATTTCCACAGCTAATGGTGCCATTGCAGCATCTGCTATTCTGGATCTTGCCCTTAACACACTGACCGAAGTGCGTTCTAACGTTGGTGCGCTACAGTCACGATTCAACTTCGTGAGTGCAACGCTGCAATCCAGCATTCAGAACACTGACTCTGCACGCGGTGCCTTCCTTGATGCGGATATCGCTACGGAAGCTACCGAGTTTGCAAGCAATCAGGTGCTTGTTCAGGCTTCTATCGCAGTGCTCGCTCAGGCGAACCAGCTGCCACAGAACCTGCTCAAACTGATTGGCTAATCAGTGGCAACACGGGGAGAGGGCGTTTAACGCCCTCTCCCTCCCGAATCAAACGATTTGGGTAGGAGGTTAAATAAGAGCTATGGAAAATCTTACTCTGACAAATACTAACCTTGGGATTCCCAGCTCGGCGGCAGTGAAAGCAGCCCCCCAGCAGACGGAAATAAAGGTGAAGGAAGTGGCGCCACGCGTTCAAGCGGCCGCTCCGGACCTGAACCTGAGGCAGCGTGCACAATCGGATGCAGGCTCGGTTGAACAGCGTCTGGCGCTGCTCAAGCGTTTGGCGAATTTGTACGCCGTGTCTGACACGCGCTTTACGATTTATAAGCAAAATGGCGAATACTATACCCGCATCACGAATTTGCGTGATGGAAGGGTGACGACTGTTCCTGAACCAACCCTGCTCACGCAGCTTGGTGCAGGTTCGCTCCTTGAAACTTCGGTATAGCTGAAGGCGGGAGTAAGGGTGTAACACGCTTTTTGTTGCTTTAAGGGGGAGGAACCTTTTGCGACAAAATGCTGACGGAGAAATGCAATGGTTTCGAGCGTAAACTTTGGCAATTTCGTGACGGTAGGCGGCAAGACCATTGCCGTTGGTTCACAATCCGGCATTGATACCGAAGCGCTCATCAAGAGCCTGGTGGAAGCAAAGAGCATTCCGCAAACGCGCCTGACCACACAACAGGAAGGCATTACCAGTAAAGTTTCTGCCATCGGCTCGCTGCGCAGCCTGATTGCCACGCTGCAAACATCGATTAACTCGCTCAGGAATCCTGCTGGCGTAGACCAAGCAGGGAATAATTCTTTTGAGTTCCGCAATGTGTCTATGTCCACGAATGATGGCAGCACGGCGGCAAACTATGTGACCGTTACCGCAGACCCCGGCACGGATGTGGGCTCAATAGTGGTGGAGGTAAGCCAGATTGCCGCGGCACGCCAAGACCGCTTGCTGGTGGGCTATGCCAGTAAAACCGATGATATCACCGATGGTGACGGCATTACGCCCGGCACGTTCCAGATTAATGGCGAAAATATCACGATTCAGGCAGGCGATAGCCTGACCTCGATTATGAACCGCGTTAATGCCAAAACCGCTGATACCGGCGTGAAGGCAAGCATTTTCCAAGCATCATCCACCGATTTCAGGCTGGTGCTGACTTCCACGCAAACCGGCGTGGCCAATGATTTTACGCTGACCGGTGCTGATGCCGTGTTCGGCGTGGGTGCGTTTGGCACCGTGCAGGCTGCTGCAAACGCGCTGTTTGAAGTGAATGGCGTTAACCTTGTGCGCTCCTCCAACACCGTGAGTGATGTGGTGGAAGGTGTGACGCTGACGTTGCTGCAGGCAACTCCGGATGCAGGCTTGCCAACAGCCACACAAATTACAGCGACCGTGACGGAAGACGTTGAGACGGCCTTTAATCAGGTACTGAGCTTTGTGGCTGCCTATAACGAAGCCAAGATTTTCCTCGCGCAGCAGAGCGAGCGCGACGAAGACGGCATATTGCTTGAGACAGCCGTGCTCGGCGACAACAGCACCGTGATTGGCGTGGAGCGCAACCTGACCAGCGAGCTGAACCGCCTGGTGGACGGCCTTGCTACCGATGCGCTGGACAAACTTGCCGATGCTGGCATTACCTTTACCGACCTTGAGGCGGATGAAACCGCAGGCACGCCGGCAACCAAGAACGTGCTGACGGTGGACCAAGATGAATTGCTGACGGCGCTGCAGACGAATTTTGACCAAGTGCGCAGTATTTTTGAATTGCAGTTTACGTCTGATGCCGAAGACAAACTGGGCATTTTTAAAAGCTCAAACAGCTTACAGATTACAGAATTCGAAGTGGACATTGATACGAGCCGCGCGGTGAATGACCGCGTGCGTATTACGTATACCGACCCTGACACACTGGCACCCGTGACCATTAACGCCACGCTTTCCGGCACGGCAGGCAGCTACAAAATTACCGGCCAAGACGGCACGGTGATTGATGGGCTTGAGATGGTGTATGTGGGTGATGGCACTGATGTGATTAACGTGAACGTGACGCAAGGTATTGCTGATCGTTTGTATAACTACACGGATGGCTTGCTGGAAGATGATGGCTTGTTTGATACGGAAGTGGATTCGCTGAATAGTTCCAGCGAACGTCTGCAGACGGACATCGACCGCCAGACGGACATTATCGAAAGTTTCAGGGAAAGCTTGGTAACGCGCTTTTCCGCGCTGGAGGAGGCATTGGCGAAAGTCAATTCCATCCTGCAGTTCTTAGATGCTCAGTCAAAGGCCAATGAGCAGGCAAGTGCTTAAACGCTAGGTAGGCGATTTAAAGAGGAGGAGACAGGATGTCATACTATAATAAAGCGGTTCAGTTTGTGGCCTATGATGTTGCGGCGGCCACAGCGCGTAAAACCACGCAGGTGGTGATGCTTTACGACGGCCTCATTAAAATCATGCAGCAAGCCAAACAAGCGATTACCGATAAAAAATACGAAGAACGCTACAACCTGATTGAACGCGCGACCCAAGTGGTGGCCGGTCTGCACGGGTGCCTTGATTTCGAAAAAGGCGGTGAAGTGGCGCAGCTACTCAACGATTATTACAGCGCGATTGATATGCGCCTTATCATGATTCAGGGTAATAACAGCATTGAGCTGTGCGACCAGATTGTGAAAGAGCTGAAAATCATGCGCGAGTCGTGGGTGAAGGTGGATAAAAAAGCCGCCGGTGAAGAAGAAGCCCAGTCTGCCGCCATGGCGAATGTGGCCGCTGACGCTGCTACGCAGCCCGCCGCCGCGAGCGTTTCGGTTTCTGTATAAAACACCCGCGAGGCCTTAAAGGCTTCCCTCTTGTAACCGCAGAACCTTTCCTGTATACAGGCGTTCCCTGTAGCGGGGAGGGTGTTTTTGTGCCCTGCTGCTTCAGCAAACCAACAACGGTCAGCAACACGCGCAAGGGAAGAACCCATGGCCATTATTGTGATGAAATTCGGCGGCACCTCGGTCGCCAATACTGAGAATATCAAGAACGTGGCACGCCGCGTGAAGTCGGAAGTGGAAAAGGGCAATCAGGTTGCCGTGGTGGTTTCCGCTATGTCAGGCACCACCGACCAGCTGGTGAAGTGGGTGAGCCAAGTTTCCACCTTGCGGACAAAAGAAGAAGAATCGGAATATGACGTGGTGGTGGCCTCTGGCGAGCAGGTGACCTCAGGCCTTACGGCGCTGGCGATTCGTGCCCTTGGTGTACCCGCAATTTCCATGCAGGGCTGGCAGATTCCGATCCGTAGCGACGATATGCACACCAAAGCCCGCATCGAAAGCATTGATGCTGCGCGCATCCGCAAGCATTTTGCCAAAGGCGAAGTGGTGGTGATTCCGGGCTTTCAGGGCGTAACGCCGGAAGACCGTATTACCACGCTGGGCCGTGGCGGTTCTGATACCTCGGCCGTGGCGATTGCCGCTGCACTCGAAGCAGAACGCTGCGATATTTATACGGACGTGGAGGGCGTATATACCTCGGACCCGCGCATTGTACCCAAATCGCGCAAGCTCAACAAAATCAGTTACGAAGAAATGCTGGAAATGGCATCGCTCGGCGCAAAAGTGCTGCAAACGCGCTCGGTAGAAATGGCGATGAAACACCATGTGCGCGTGCAGGTGCTCTCTAGTTTTTCAGATAAACCCGGAACATTGCTCGTAGAAGAGGAGGAAGTGATGGAGCGCAGGCTCATTACAGGTATTACCTATAGCCGCAACGAGGCCCAGCTGACGCTGACCGGTGTGGAAAATAAACCCGGCGTAGCGGCGACGATTTTTGGCCCGCTGGCCGATAAAGAAATCAACGTCGATATGATCGTGCAGAACATCACGGAGGACGGCAAAAAAACCGACCTGACCTTTACCGTGGCGAAAACCGATCTCGACCGCGCTGTTTCAGCCCTAAAAGAGCTGAAAGGCAAGCTCGACTTCCATGCCGTGTTGACCAACCACACGGTGGCGAAAGTGTCCGTTATTGGTGTGGGTATGCGTAGCCATGCGGGTCTGGCGCAGAAAATGTTCAAGACGCTGGCGGAGAAAGGCGTGAACATTCTGGTGATTTCAACGTCAGAAATTAAAATCAGCGTGCTGATTGACGAAGAGTATCTGGAACTGGCGCTGCGTGCTTTGCACACGGCCTATGACCTCGACGCCAAGGAAGAAAAATAACATGGTGTCTCCCGCTGCCACTCAGTATCCCGTGGGCTATGCCCGTTTAGATGCTTTGTGGCGCAGGGGTGCGGATTTTTTCGGCTCGCCCTATGCGATTTTAGGCGGCGCGATGAGCTGGGTGTCTGACCGCAATCTGGTGGCGGCTATTTCAAACGCAGGTGGTTTCGGCGTGATTGCCGCGAGCGCGATGTCCCCCGAATTGCTCGAAAAAGAAATTGAAGGCACGAAGGCGCTGACGAAAAAACCCTTCGGCGTGAATCTGATTACCATGCACCCGCAGCTGGATGAACTGGTGGCCGTGTGCCGCCGCCAGAATGTGAGCCATGTGGTGCTGGCCGGTGGTTTGCCGAAGTCTGCCACGCTGGCAGCGATTAAAGATTATGGCGCGAAAGTGGTGGGCTTTGCCCCTGCAATTCCGATTGTGCGCAAGCTGGTGAAAGACGGTGTGGACGCACTGGTGATTGAAGGCATGGAAGCTGGCGGGCATATTGGTCCTGTTTCGACCTCGGTGCTGGCGCAGGAAATTCTGCCCTATGTGAATGAAAACATGCCGCAGATTCCGGTGTTTGTGGCAGGCGGCATCGGCCGCGGCGAAGCGATTGCCGCGTATCTTGAAATGGGTGCGGCAGGCGTACAGCTTGGTACGCGCTTTGTGTGCGCCACGGAAAGCATTGCCCACCCGAACTTTAAGCGCGCTTTCATTAAGGCCAGTGCGCGCGATGCGCAGCCCTCGGTGCAGCTGGATGTGGATTTCCCCGTGATTCCGGTGCGTGCCATTAACAATAAGGCCACGGAAGACTTCAACCGTTTCCAGCAGGAGATGATTGACCAATATAAAAAAGGTGTGCTACAAAAGGCAGAGGCACAACTTAAGATTGAACATTATTGGGCTGGTGCTCTACGTAAGGCTGTAAAAGATGGGGACGTGGAACGCGGCTCTCTCATGGCAGGCCAGAGCGTGGGGATGGTAACAAAAGAGCAGCCCACGGCAGAAATTATTGAAGAGCTGGTGGCACAGGCGGCGCAATATTTAGACCGCCCGCAGGCACGGGAGGCCACCCGCTAGAGAAAGGCGAGAAACCATGCAGCAACCGGTGCTTGATCTGGCGTATTTACGCAGCATTACAGAGGGTACACGGGCGCTGGAGGAAGAGTTCTTTCGTCTGTTCTACCAAACCGCAGACCGCTGCACCGCACGGCTTGCCGCCAGCGTTACGGCACAAAATGACACAGAATGGGAAGAAGCCTCGCATGAGCTGAAGGGCGCCGCCAGTTACCTTGGTGCGCGCCGCGTTCAGGAAATCTGCACACAGGCGCGTGATGCAGAAAAAAGCGAACGCGAACGACTGCTTGCCACGCTGAATGAGGCGCTTGAGGACTTAAGCGCCTGCGTGAGCGAACTGCGTTACGCCTCTTAAGATGAGGAATCTTCGTATTTCCGGTTGCTTTTAACCCCAAGGGCAGTTAAGTGTATGGCCTCTTTTCGTCGGGGCGTAGCGCAGCCTGGTAGCGCATCTGGTTTGGGACCAGAGGGTCGTGTGTTCGAATCACACCGCCCCGACCATTTCTAAAAATATCTGATTATGTTTGCGAAGGTCCCACGCCTCTTTCGGCGCGGCCCACTATTTCCATGTCGTAGCGTTCCATAATTCTGCCGATGGAACGCTGCACTGCTACGATTTCTTGCAGTGCTGCCAGCATTTGGGCGCGGGCGGTATGGCATCCGTCGTGTGCTAAATCCACTAGCGCGAGTTCACGGATTTCAGCTCCGCGCATTGTGCGTTCCTCTGTGATACTTTTCCCCCCTGCCTTGCGCGCAGCTTCTGTTTCCCTTTCAATGTGCCGGAAGAATTTTGATTCGCCCACGCGGTTGCCATACTGGGCGTCGAGCTGTTCGAGTTTTATGTCATCTTTACCTAACATCGGCGGAACTGGGTCACCTTTTGATTTGGCAGAAAAGCGTTCACGGAGCACTCCATCGAGTGCGACGAGTTCATCCTCTTCCTTATTAAGGGCAGTATTCCTGCCAGCGATACGCTGTGTGGCCTCAATCGCGCTTGCGCTGATGGCGCGCAGCGTTAAGATGTCGGTAGCAAAACCTTCGCTGCCCCGAATGAATTGTTGGAAACTATCGGGCTTAGTTTGTACATCGTCTTGCACACGTTTTTCAACTTCTTTGCGGAAGTTGCCGATTCTTCCCATCATGCCGAAATAAAATTCATCGCGCTCTTTTTCCACCAGCAGCGGGTGCGTCATTTTGGCGTAGGCAGAGGCAAGCCCTGCGGCGGTGGCTTTTATAACCTCCAATAAGTCCTCATTCAGTGTGTTTTGTTTTTCCGTCGCCATATGTGCCCCTGCGATTATTATCCGAGTCTGTAAGTATAGTTTATTTCGGTTAATCAATCGTTAACAGCACATCTTGCCAAGCGCCTGTTCCTACAGTATAACCCGCAGCGATGATGCAGAGTCGGTTGATAAAATATGTGCTGCTGGCGGTGTTGCTGCTGAACACGCTGCTACCGTTTTATGCCCCGCTGATGCCTGCGGCGGAAGGCAAGGTGGCGCTGTGTACGGCAGAGGGTGTCCGCTATGTGGACGCCTCAGAAATCGGCCTGAACCCCGAAAATGAAGAACATGTTTTTCCGCATTGCCCTCTATGCGTGCTGAATGGAGATGGTGGCGCCAAAGCCCCTGTGCTGGCCGAGTGCGATGCGGACCTGAAAGTGCCGCAAGAAATTGCCGTTATTTTTGACCATGATGAAGTGGCCGCACAGGATGTGGCGCACTTCAACCCCTCTGCGCCCCGCGCCCCGCCGACCTTCCTTTAATCGATAGAAAAATTTTACACGCTGCACGCTAAAAACGCGCAGCGATACATCTATTTATTTAAAGGAAAAAACAATGAAACGTTTTGTATTATTCTCTGCCGTGTCCGTGGCATTTTTATCAAGCTCTGCTCTTGCGGAACCACACGCGCACCACGGCGTGGCGAAAATGAACGAAGGCCTTACCCTAAGCGGCTTTCTGGATTTTCAGGCCAGCCATTTGAATCAGGATGTTGACCGCGACCAGCGCGACATGAAATTCGCCAACGACAGCGAAGTGCATGTGAGCTATATGGCTAAAGCCGATGCCGGCTACTGGTATGGCGCGGTGATTGAGCTGGAATCCGATGTAACGGAAGATTTCCGCGACGAAGGTCTGAATGCGGATAAAACCTACATCTTTCTGCAGTCTGACCAATATGGCCGCGTGGAAATGGGTGCGAATACCGATGCGGCGGCACTGCTGGGTGTAGGAGCCTCTACCTTTGCGCGTGCGACAGGTGGTATTCACGGGGACTGGTTTACGGTGGTAAGCTTTCCGGCGCTTTCCGCTGGCGGCCATGGTGGCCACGGCAGCGGCCTTGGCGCGCATGCCGGGCACAACGACTTTATTCACTCCGACCATCTGCCGCTGC
This sequence comes from uncultured Rickettsiales bacterium, assembly GCA_964467255.1. Classification (GTDB taxonomy): domain Bacteria; phylum Pseudomonadota; class Alphaproteobacteria; order Rickettsiales; family RGZB01; genus CAYXPR01. Next base: position 54,967 of record CAYXPR010000004.1, read on the forward strand.
ATGAAGCGCACGGCGCGACAGAGGATGCCAATAAAATTACCTACATAACGCCGCGCATACACGGCTTTCAGGCGGGCGCGAGCTTTATTCCCGATACGGGCGATGTGGGCTCTGCCGCAGGATTCACCGGCGATGCAGGCCACCGCGAATTTGGTAATGTGCTGAGCGGCGGCATCAACTACAGTAACACGGTGGGCGAACTTTCCTATGTGGCAAGCCTGACGGGACAAACCGGTGATGAGGAAGTGGATAACCACAACGACCTTAAAGCCTATGCTGCAGGTCTTAATGTTTTCTACAGAGGCTTTACGGTGGGTGGTAATTACGGTGACTGGAACAAGTCAGTGACCCACCCCAGCCCCATGGTGACAGACAGCACTTTTTGGAGCGTGGGTGCGGCGTATGAACAAGGGCCAGTAGGGGTGAGCCTTACCTACCTCGATAGTGAGCGCCAGCGCAACGACCTGCAAGTGGTCAGCGTGGGCGTGGATTACAATGTGGCAACCGGACTTACACCCTATGCGGAGGTAACGTTTGCCGAGCTGGATGCGGAAAATGCAGCAATCGATGACAACGATGCGACGGCAATCCTAGTGGGCACACTGTTCAGCTTCTAGCTGCACATAAACCGAAACAACCACAAGAAAAACGGCAGGAAGGCAACTTTCTGCCGTTTTTTATTATTAAAATCAAGGAGTTATAAATTATGCGGGATTTAAGGATTCCTTAACCTTTCTTTGCTATGATACACCATGGATACGTGTATATAATAAGCGAATAAAATCAGCATATTATGAAAAAAAACCTCCCCATGAAGAACAAAAAGAACAGCGGCTTTACCATTGTGGAGCTGGCGATTGTGCTGACCGTGGTTGGCCTGATTGCCGGTGGTGCGCTGGCTGTAGGCGCGAGCCGTTTAGAGGCATCGCGCATCAACACCACACAGGACCGCATGGCGTTTTTAATGGAAGCATTAGCCATGTATGTCAAACAATATTGCCACCTGCCGTGCCCGACTGACCCGCTGGCCTCGAATGCTTCAGCGAACTTTGGTTTGGGTCTTGGTTCTGGTGGCGCGCCGATTGGCTGCACCTCACCAAATTTGGAACGCCATGCTGGCACGAATGTGCTGGCAGGTGCGGTGCCCGTGCGCAGCATGCGCACCTCACCCGTGCTGATGTTGGATGGCTGGGGCAGGAAATTCATGTATATCGTGGATGAGCAGCTGACCTATAAAGTGGATGTGGCCACCAATAGTGGCTACACGGTTAGCAATGGGCAAATCATGATAAAGGCCATGAACGCGCAGGCGGATGCTGATGCGGTGACAAACGAAGCCGCCGTGCTGGTGATGAGCTATGGTACGGACGGCCACGGCGCATGGCGCGGCAAAGGTACAACCCGCCTTGAAAAAGGTACACTCGATGCCGACCAGCTGGTGAATGCACATACGGGCAACGGCACGACCACGGGTTCAGCCTTTGATAATATTTTCGTGCAGAAGTTTAATACATCGACCTTTGACGATTTGATTGAGTATAAAATCAAATGGCAGTTGCCAGATTCGACCAATTGCTCTACCTAAGGGGCAATACACGCTAATCAAAGATAATAAAAATATGACGACGAAAACCGTGGCGATTGCCTGCGACCATGCAGGGCCAGCCCTTAAAAACGCGCTCAAAAAGGCCCTCGAAAAAATGGGGCTTAAGGTGCTGGATTTCGGTACGGATGACACGGAATCGGTCGATTATCCGGATTATGCCCGCAAAGTCGTGGAAGCGATTGAGGGCGGAAAAGCTGAAAAAGGCGTGCTGATTTGTGGCAGCGGGGTGGGCATTTCCATCGCCGCCAACCGCCACCCAAAAATACGCTGCGCCCTGTGTCACAACGAGGAAACCGCAAAACTTTCGCGCCAGCATAACGATGCCAACGTGCTGGCCCTTGGTGCCCGCATGGTGGATGAAGCCACGGCCCTTGCCGCACTAAAGGCCTTTTTCACCACCGATTTTGAAGGCGGCAGGCACCAGCGCCGCGTGGATAAACTCGGCTGCTAAACCCCTCGGATTTTCGTTGCAAAGCCCCTGCAAAGCCGCTAAAACCCCGCTTAGGAACTCGATTGACAGGGGAATCACATGAAGTCTGAAAAGGTAAGCGCACTTATGAACGACAAGAACCGTTTTTTCACGGCGCCCGTTTCTGAAACGGACAAGGACGTGTTCAAAGCCATTTCCGGCGAACTTGCGCGCCAGCAAAATCAGATTGAATTGATTGCCTCGGAAAACATCGCCAGCTGGGCTGTGCTTTCGGCACAGGGGAGCGTGTTTACCAACAAATATGCGGAAGGTTACCCCGGCAAGCGTTACTATGGCGGCTGCGAATTTGCCGACGAAGTGGAAAGCCTTGCGATTAACCGCCTGAACAAATTGTTCGGCTCGAACTATGCTAACGTGCAGCCGAATTCGGGCTCGCAGGCCAACCAAGGTGTATTCACCGCGCTGATTAAACCGGGCGATACCATCCTCGGCCAAAGCCTTGCGGCGGGTGGTCACTTAACACACGGTGCCGCGCCGAACCAGTCCGGTAAATGGTTTAAAGCCATTCAATATGGCGTGAAACAGTCCGACGGATTGATTGATTATGAAGAAGTGGCAAAACTTGCCAAAGAACATAAACCGAAATTGATTATTGCAGGCTTTTCGGCTTACCCACGCGTTGTGGACTGGAAGAAATTCCGTGAGATTGCGGACAGTGTGGGTGCCTTCTTCATGGTGGATATGGCGCACGTAGCAGGCCTTGTGGCTGCCGGTACGTACCCAAGCCCCGTGCCGTTTGCTGACGTGGTGACGAGCACCACCCACAAAACGCTGCGCGGTCCACGCGGTGGTGTGATTCTTGCCCGCAATGGTGATTTGGTGGTGCGCAAAACCGAAAGCGGCAAAGACGTAACGCTGGCCAATGCCATCAACTCCGCGATTTTCCCTGGCATTCAGGGTGGCCCGCTGGTGCATGTGATTGCCGGTAAGGCCGTGGCCTTCGGTGAAGCGCTGCAACCTGAATTTAAAGCCTATGGAAAGCAGGTGATTGATAACGCCCGCGCACTGGCTGACACGCTGAAAAAGCGTGGTGCAGACATCGTGACTGGCGGCACCGACAACCACATTGTTCTGGTGGATCTGCGCCCGAAGAAACTGACGGGTAAGCAAACCGAAGAAAGTCTTGAACGCGCAGGCCTGACCTGTAACAAGAACGCGATTCCGTTCGACCCACAACCTCCGTTCGTGACGAGCGGTGTGCGCCTTGGCACGCCTGCAGGCACCACGCGTGGTTTTGGCGTGGAAGAGTTCAAGAAAATCGGTGAATTGATTGGTGACGTGCTGGATGGTTTGAGCAACAGTCCGGAAAATAATGCGGCCACGGAGCAAAAAGTTCTTGCCGAAGTGAAGCAGCTTTGTGCACAATTCCCCATATATCCGCGTACTTAGGGAAGTTACGCACAACATATAGTGGGGTTTGATGCGCTGCCCGTTCTGTGGAAACGAGGATACGCAGGTGAAAGATTCAAGGCCGTCGGAAGATGGTCAGTCGATTCGCCGCCGTCGTTTCTGCCCCGCCTGCGACTCCCGCTTTACGACCTTTGAGCGTATTCAGCTCCGCGAACTCTATGTGGTGAAAAAGAATGGGCAGAAGCGCCCGTTCGACCGCGACAAGCTCACGCGCTCCATCCGCATTGCGGTGCGCAAACGCCCGGTGACGGAAGAGCAGGTGGAAATCACCGTGAACAACATCGTGCGCGACCTTGAAAAACTGAGCGACGGCGAGGTGGATACCGATAAAATCGGCGAACGGGTGATGCTGGAGCTCTATAAGCTCGACCCTGTGGCCTATGTGCGCTATGCCTCGGTGTATCGTGACTTCCGCGACATTGCAGATTTCGAAGCCTTCATCGAGCAGATGGAAAAAGAAGCGAAACTGAAGAAGAAATAAGTTCTTCCGGCGTTTCTTAGCGTCATTTCCGTACAGAATTTTTGGTAAAGAACATGCCCCTGAATCTGACAGACGAACAGTATATGCGCATGGCGCTGAACTTGGCGCGTCGTGGTCTGGGGCGCACCGCACCGAATCCATCCGTGGGTTGCGTGATTGTGAAAAATGGGCAGATTATCGGCTGCGGCACCACCGCCAGCGGCGGCAGGCCGCATGCGGAAGTGATTGCACTTGCTATGGCAGGCAAGGCCGCCAAAGGCGCAACGGCCTATGTAACGCTGGAGCCTTGCTGCCATTACGGAAAAACCCCGCCCTGCACGGACGCGCTGATTGCCGCAGGCATTAAAAAAGTGGTGATGGCGGCGGAAGATAATTACACGCTGGTGGCGGGCCGCGGACGTGATGCGCTGAAAGCCGCGAAGATTGAAGTAGTCGAAGGCGTGCTGGAAAAAGAAGCGCGCGCGCTGAATGAGGGATTTATTTCGCTCGTGCAGCGCCAACGCCCGTTGGTAACGTTGAAGCTTGCGACGAGCGTAGATGGAAAAATTGCGACGCATAGCGGCGAAAGCCGGTGGATTACGGGTGAATCTGCCCGCGCCTATGGGCATTACCTGCGCGCCACGCACGATGCCGTGCTGGTGGGTAGTGGCACGGCGGTGAAGGATGATCCGCTCTTGACCTGCCGCTTGCCGGGGCTGGAAAAACGCAATCCGCTTCGCGTGGTGGCCGACAATCGCTTGCAGCTTTCCCCCAGCAGCAGGCTGGCGCAAACTGCAAAAGAAGTACCTGTGTGGGTGCTTTCCACACAGGTGTTGACGCCGGCTTTGCAGAAAATGGGCGTGGAGCTAACGCCCGTGAAAGGTGGTGAAAACGGTACGCTTGATGCGGAAGACATGATGTTCCAGCTCGCCGAGCGCGGCATTACGCGCCTCTTGGTGGAGGGCGGCGCGCGCATTGCGGCGTCGCTTCTCAAAGCCCGAGTGGTGGATAGGCTGGTGGTGATGCAGGCGGGTGTGGCGATTGGTGCCGATGGCATGGGCGCGGTGGAAGCGCTCGGCCTTAGCAAGCTGGCGCAGGCGCCACGCTTTACGCTTGAAAAGACCCGCCGCTTTGGCAACGATACGATTCTGACTTACCGCGCCAATTAGCGCTGCGCAAACCACGCCGCGAGGTGCGCGGCCAAGTGTTCCGGACTGCCCTTCACATGAAATGTTTTAAGCCGTGATGTTTCACGCGCGGTGATGCTGATACTGGAAACTGGCAGCTTCCAGCTTTTGGCGAGGAGCTTGGTTACAGCGACATTGGCTTTGCCTTTTTCCGGCGCGGCGGTGACGCGCACTTTTAAGTATGCCTGCCCGCAGGGGTCGCAGATGACTTCTTCCACCGCGTTTTTCGATGCGCCTGGCTGTACTTTGATAAACAGCCTCAACCCATCTTCCACCGGAGTGAAAAAAGATTCCATAATTTAAAATTTACCCGAGATGGCGTGCAACATGTCGACGCAAAAATAAAGCAGAAGGAACAGAATAATCGGCGAAAGGTCGATACCTGCTACGGCGGGTATAAAACGGCGGATACGTCTTAACACCGGCTCGGTGAGGCGGCGCAACACTTCATTCACTTTGCGCACAAAGGGCTGATACGGATTCACGATTTTAAACGCAATCAACCAGTGCATCACAATGGAAGCAATGATGACCCACTGGTAGAGCAGGATGATGCGCTCAAGCAGATAGATAAATGGTAGCAGCATGTTTTAGCGTCCTTTCGTAGGCATACTATAATCAGCAGGCGAAGCCTTGACAAGCAGGCAGGAAAACGGCCATCATCTACGGATGCTGACATGCACCGTGAAATTAGAGTTCAACGCCGCCAAACGCCTGCTGGAATTTGAAGGCAAATGCCACCAGCTGCATGGTTACCGCTATGCGCTGGAGGCCAGCTTCACCGCGCCTAAAAACAAGAACGGGCTGGTGATTGATTTTTATGAGCTGAAGCAAAAGCTCGGTGCATGGATTGAAAAAAACTGGGAACATAACGTGGTGCTGAACGTGAAAGATAAACCACTCGGCAACGCGATTGGCGACCTGACAGGCCAGAAAATTTTCTACATGAAAAATGATCCCACGGCCGAAAACATGGCGGAATATTTAAAAGATACGGTGTGCCCGAAACTGTTTGGCAAAACTGTGAAATGCACCTGCATACGCCTGTATGACACGCCAGATGCGTGGGTGGAAGTCACCGACTAAATTTAAGGATTCAGCAGCGAATGTATCCACGCGCCGCCCTTGCTGCGCGTGTAACGCACGCGCGTGTGCAGGCGGTGCGCCCCCTCCTGCCAGAACTCAATAGCATCCGGCACTAAACGGTAACCAACCCACTGCGGCGGGCGGGGGATGTTGTCGTCATCCGGGTATTTGCGCTTTGCTTCTTCCGCGCGCGCCATCAGCACCTCACGATTGGCCAGCGGCTTTGACTGGTCCGATGCCCATGCGCCACGGCGGCTACTCGGGTGGCGGGAGTTAAAATACGCATCGGCCTCTTCGGCGGTGGCATGTTCCACGCGGCCTTCAATACGCACTTGTTTATCGAGCGGGATCCAATACAGGCATAATGCAGCATGCGGGTTGGCGGCGAGCTCTTGCCCTTTACGGCTGGTGGTGTTGCTGTAAAACACAAAGCCGCGTTCATCAAAATTTTTCAGGAGCAGAATGCGCGCCGAGGGTTTGCCATCGGGTGTGGATGTTGCCACGCACATGGCGCTGCCATCTTCGTTGCCCAGCAGCTTTTTTGCCTCAGCAAACCACTGCCCGAACAGGGCGAATGGGTCTGGTTGCGCTTCAAAGCCGGTCATGGTAGCGTGCCCCCCGTTCAGGTTCCCTAAAAAACAGTTCATATATAGCAAATTGCCATGAAGAAACCAGTGCTTAAAATCCACTCGGAGTATCAGCCTGCCGGCGACCAGCCGCAGGCGATTGATGCGCTTGTGGAAGGCCTGAAGGCCAATGAGCGCGAGCAGGTGCTGCTGGGGGTAACGGGCAGTGGCAAAACCTTCACCATGGCGCAGGTGATTGAACGCACCCAGCGCCCTGCGATTATTCTGGCGCATAATAAAACGCTCGCCGCACAGCTCTATGAGGAAATGAAGTCATTTTTCCCTGAAAATGCGGTGGAGTATTTCGTATCGTATTACGATTACTACCAGCCGGAAGCCTACATCCCCAAAACCGATACGTTCATTGAAAAAGATTCCGCCATTAACGAACAGATTGATTTGCTGCGCCACTCGGCCACGCGTTCATTGCTGTCGCGCCGCGATGTGGTGGTGGTGGCGAGTGTGTCGTGCATTTACGGTATCGGTTCGCCGGAACTGTACCTGAAAATGGTGATTCCGCTGCGTGTGGGCGACCGTGTGGATGTAGGAGAACTCACCAAAAAATTCATCGAGCTGCAATATGAACGCAACGACGTGGAGTTCGCGCGCGGCGCGTTCCGCTTGCGTGGCGACACGCTGGATATTTTTCCCTCGCACATGGATGACCGCGCATGGCGGCTTTCCTTTTTCGGGGATGAGCTGGAAGCAATTACGGAGTTTGATACGCTGACAGGCGAGAAAACCGGCACGATGCAGGATGTAACGATTTTTGCCAACAGCCATTATGTGACACCGCGCCCCACACTGCTGCAAGCGGTGGAGCATATTAAGGTGGAGCTCAAAGAACGCCTCGCCTTTTTAGAAGCGAATAATAAATTGCTGGAAGCACAGCGGCTTTCGCAGCGCACACAGTTTGATATCGAAATGCTGGTGGAAGCAGGCATGTGCAAGGGTATCGAAAATTATTCGCGTTATTTAACAGGCCGTAAATCGGGTGAGGCACCGCCGACTTTGTTTGAATATCTGCCGAAAGACGCATTGATTTTTGTGGATGAGAGCCATGTGACCGTGCCACAAATCGGTGCGATGCACAAAGGTGACCGCAGCCGTAAAACCACGCTGGTTGAACATGGTTTCCGCCTGCCGAGTGCGCTTGATAACCGCCCGCTGAAATTTGAAGAGTGGGATGCAATGCGCGGGCAAACCGTGTTTGTTTCTGCGACGCCCGGTAAGTTTGAACTGGAACGCACGCAGGGCGCTTTCATCGAGCAAGTGGTGCGCCCCACCGGCCTTGTGGACCCTGAATGCATCATCCGCCCCGTGGAATCGCAGGTGGATGACGTGATGGCCGAATGCCGCGAAGTAGCAAAGCGCGGCGGGCGTGTGCTGGTGACAACGCTGACCAAACGCATGGCAGAAGACCTTACGGAATATATGCAGGAAGCGGGCATTAAGGTGACGTATATGCACTCGGATGTGGAAACGCTGGAGCGCGTGGAAATCATCCGCGACTTACGGAAAGGCGTATTTGATGTGCTGATTGGCATCAACCTGCTGCGTGAGGGGCTGGATATTCCCGAATGCGAACTCGTGGCAATTTTAGATGCCGATAAAGAAGGTTTTCTGCGATCACGCACATCGCTCATTCAAACGATTGGCCGTGCGGCACGCAATCTGGACGGTCGCGTGATTTTATATGCCGACAGAATGACGGACTCACTGAAAGCCGCGCTTGAAGAAACCGAACGCCGCAAGCAGCGCCAGATAGCGCATAATACAAAACATGGCATCACGCCCGCGAGTATCAAAAAGGCAATTTCGGATAGCCTGCATTTTGAGGAAGCTGCCATACTGCCGCCCGAAGCCATCGGCAAAGACGGTCACACGCTGAGCGGAAAAGCGCTCGAAGATAAAATCACACAGCTGAAAAAGCAGATGCTGAAGGCGGCAGAGAATTTAGAGTTTGAAGAAGCGGCGAAACTAAGAGATAGCATCCACACGCTGGAACAACTGCTGCTGAAAGCTGGCGGCGAAGCGGCGATGGAATAAGCCAAGTAACTGATATTTATATATAAATAAACATTTTTGTTTTAACGCTTTCTTAAAATCTCCCGTGTTATTCTTATTGTTGCATCATTGGAGCTGAGGCGATGACACGAAAAGATTGGCGCGCACAGGAATATCCCTTCCCTGAAACACGGGCGGCCGCCACGCAGTTTTTTCAGCAGCCGTGTGACAGAAACCTTGCGCAGTATATTCCCGCCCGCCATATACCGGAAGCAGGTGCGCCCATGCCAACCAATCGCAGGGTGCTTGATTTCATCGTAACGGATTTGCGAGATGCTGTGAGCGAGGACTACCCAGCTTTTGCACGCCTCTCGGCGGCGGATGAAGAGGCGTATAACAAAGCACCACAGTTACTGAGTGCGGTGGAAGCGCAGGTGCAAGTGCTGGATGCGATTGTGGCAGGCGAACTACCACAAAAAAGCCAAGCCTTTGCATTGGTGGATGAAGAGTTCCGTGGTGCATTGCAAGCGCTCATGCGTATTGAACGTGGCGATTTTTTAGAGAAAGAAAAGCCTGCGCAGACAGCTGAAACCACGATGGAAGCAGTGCGGGATTTTATGATGGAAGCGGTTACAACACCTCCCGATGTGCAAGCAGAAACTAAAAGAGCGCTACACGCACTGGATCAATTGGCATTTGGGTTAGAAGCGCTCGGCGCGACCTTCGTACGTGAAAATAGCCAGCAGCGATTTGTTGATTAAGACTTCGGTGCGGCTTTGTCTTTAGGCCGCGCATCCATTACTTCTTTCACTTTCATCGCGAGCTGCTTCAGTGTGAAAGGCTTAGGCAGGAAGTTGAACTTACGTTCCGTGCCATAGGTTTTAAAGAAAGCATCTTCGCCATAACCCGAGATAAAGATGACGCTGATTTCTTTATAGTTGCGCATGATTTCTTCCACCATGGTGGGGCCGTTGATGCCAGGCATCACGACGTCGGTCACCACGAGTTCAATTTCCGACCCGCGCTCTTGCATCATGGCAAGCGCGGCTTCGCCGCAATCCGCCTCAAGCACATGGTAGCCTTTGTTGCGCAGTGCGCGCGCGCTGAAAATGCGCACGGGGTCTTCGTCTTCCACCAGCAGCACCGTGCCAGCACCAGTCAGGTCGGAGACCGCCTTTTCTTCCTTCTCGAGCGCTTCTTTCTGCTGCACTTTTTCACTTTCGCTGGCACGCGGCAGGAAGATGCTGAAGCTGGTGCCCTCACGCAATTTGCTGGAAACGTAAATATAGCCACCCGTCTGCTTGATGATGCCATACACCGTGGCAAGACCAAGGCCGGTGCCGGAGCCGATTTCTTTGGTGGAAAAGAAGGGTTCAAAAATTTTGCGGATGATGTCAGGCTCGATGCCTGTGCCAGTGTCGGAAATTTCAATCAGACTGTAATCGCCATCCACAATCTCTTCGTCTTCTGCCGGAGGAAGCAACTTCGGATCGATGGGATTGGCGCGGTCGATGGTGACGTTCTGTGTGCGGATGGTGAGGGTGCCGCCGCCCTTCATGGCATCGCGTGCATTCACGGCGAGGTTGATGATGACTTGTTCGAACTGGCCTTGGTCGACCTTTACCGGAGAGAGGTCGCGCCCATGTGTGATTTTAAGTTCGATGTTTTCGCCAATCAGTCGGCGCAGCAGGTTCGAAAGGTCAGCCAGAATGTCGGTGATGTCCATCACCACCGGCTGCAAGGTTTGCTTGCGCGAGAACGCCAAAAGCTGGCGCACCAGCCCTGCTGCACGGTTGGCATTTTGTTTGACCTGCATGATGTCAGAGAAAGACGGGTCACCCGCTGGATGGCGAATGAGCAGCAGGTCGCAAAAGCCCATCATGGCGGTGAGCAGGTTGTTAAAGTCGTGCGCGATACCGCCAGCAAGCTGGCCCACGGCCTGCATTTTTTGCGAGTGCACCACGCGCTGTTCGAGGTTTTTGAACTCGGTCGTATCCACCAGGAAAGCAATAAATTGCGGTTCTTCTATGTTGGGTTTATAGCCGCGTGTGATGTAAAGGCTGGCCGAAACTTCATGCCTGTCCGGATGCGTGATGCGCACTTCCATGATATGCTTTAAGGGGTCGTAGCCTTCTTCCTTGGCGGACTTAATCAGCGCATGCGCCTCGGCTTTTTGTTCCTGCTTTAAGGATTGCACGAGCGACCAACCTGTGTTTTCTTCCGGCGGTTTGCCCATAATGCGGCGCATGGCAAGGTTGCTGTGTTTCACAAAACCATTTTCATCGAGCAATGCCACGGCGAGTGGTGCGTTATCCATAAACTCGCGGATTTTGTCGCCCTGTTTTTTATCAGTCTGTTGTGCGCCGCTATCGGCCGTCATCACGAAGCCATAGCGAATCCCGCCTTCTTCCGAGCCAGTGGCAATTTGAGTGACATAGGATTTGACCGGTTTGTTGAGGCGGTTGCGGAAGGCAATTTCACCGTGCCAGCTGGCGCCGAACCCAGCCATGTCTGCGCTGCCGAACACGACTTGCCCAAGCTGGAGCGTGCCTTCGGACAAACTATCTGCTGTTTTTCCGACCATGTCGGAGAACATGGAGTTGGCGTAGATGAAATTATTTTTCTCGTTCAGCGCGTAGCACCCCATCGGGAGCTGGTCAAAAAAGCGCGTGAGCATGCCAAACATGCTGCTGGCAGAAGGTGCAGCACCCTGCGCAGGTGCGGCGACGTTGCTGGCGGTTTGCAATTTTCCCGGTGCAAAAGCACGCACAATGGCAAAGCCCTTCGGGCGCTTGATGGGCTCAAGCAACACTTCAAGCTGCTGGCGCAGGCCAAACCCGTCGGTGATGGAAAAAGATACGCGGCCGGAGGTGCCATTTTTCAGCGCTTCGATGAGGATGGTTTTATCCGCTTCCAGCAGCCCCATGCCGAGCAGCAGGCTATCGAATGTTTTGGTGCCGCTCGCGACGTCACGCGAGAAGAGTTTGTAAAATCCCGGGCTCATGTAGGCGATTTCACCGGTGGATTTTAACATGACGGTGAATTCCGTGCCCGTGCTGGCGCCGCCCGCATAGAGCGCGTTTTCAAAGTCGCTGGCGAGCATCATGTCATTCAGCTTCAGCACCTGATAGGTGACATAACCGATAAGGCCAAGGAAGATAGCGGTAAGCAAGCTTACCAGCGCGGTGGTGCCCATGGAGGGGGCGTTGTAACTGGCGCCGAGGAGCACAAAAAAAGCAACCGTCAGAAGCCCCGACATCAGCCACGGCGAAGGCTTCGGTGCGCGGCGTATGAAATCGTCGGCATCGGCCTTGCGGGCAACAGCAACTTTATCGGCCAAACGGTCTTGCATGGGCGGCTTTCGCTTTTCTTCTATTCTGCCCTTTGTTTGTAAGGAAAAAAACCTTAAATAGCAACCGCCTGCTTATGCCTTAAGCAGGCGTGGGGGCTAAATACGCGCTCTTTTGGCTTCGGCCTTGGCAGCGGCCTTTTTGGGCAATTTGCCCTTCAGGCGGTAAACGTAGCCAATGACCTCAGCCACGGCTTGGTAGAATTCGAGCGGAATTTCACCGTCTAAATCCACTGTGGTGTAGAGCGAGCGTGCAAGCGGCGGGTTTTCTACCACCGGTACTTTATTGAGTTCAGCCACTTCGCGGATTTTGAGTGCGATGGCATCTGCGCCCTTGGCGACCAGTATCGGCGCGGTCATTTTGTCTTCGTCGTATTTCAGCGCGACGGCATAGTGCGTGGGGTTGGTGATAACCACCGAGGCCTCTGGCACGCTTGACATCATGCGCTGGCGGGCCTTTTCCTGACGCAGTTGTTTGAGGCGCGCCTTGATAACCGGATCCCCTTCCGTTTGCTTATATTCTTCCTTCATTTCTTGGCGGCTCATGCGCAGTTTTTTCATGTATTCATAGCGCTGGTACATGTAGTCGAGCAGGGCGATGGCGGCCATCACAATTGCGGCACCAAGCGCCATGCGGAAAGCAAGCGTGCCCATGTAACGCATGAGTTCCGGCATTGCATAGGCCGTGAGGGTTTCCATGCGCCCCATTTCCGGCATCACCACCATGTACGCTACCACGCCGACGAGCGTGATTTTGATAAGACCTTTGATGAACTCCATGAGAGAACGCAGCGAAAACATGCGCTGTAAACCCTTCATGGGCGAGATTTTTTCAAGCTTGGGCAGGATGGGGTCGGCAGTGAAAATAAAACCATGCTGCACAAAATGCGACAAGAATGCCGCTAGCACCACCGTGATGAATGGAATGGAAATAAGCGAGAGTAAGTCCCCCACCACCTGCCACGACAAAATGGCAAGCCCACCATTGTCGAGAATGATGTCATGCGGGGACTGAATGAAATGCGCAAACAGGCGTATTGCACGCTTCATCAGATACGGCAAAAACCATGCGATGTTGAAAACCAACACAACAATCATCAGGAAGTTGGTGACTTCCTTTGAAGAAATAACCTGACCTTTTTTGACGGCTTCTTGTAACCGTCGTTGCGTAGGCTCTTCGGTTTTTTCCTGCGCCCCGCCGCCCTGCTGCTCTTCGTCTGCCATTTAAGCAGCTCCTTGAATGCGGTGGGTTTATCCGGCCTTACGGATTTTTTTACGCGTTGCCGTGCTGCTGCTTGCCGGCGCTTTTTTCTTCGGCGCGGCTTTTTTTGTTTCTTCCGGTTTTGCCGGAGCAAAGCTGGCAAGACCAATCAGCCCTGCGATTTCACCCGCCAGCATACGCACTTCCTGTGCGGCTTGGCTGGAAGGTGCCGTTTCGGTGACGCAGCGGCCCTCAAGCAGGCTGGAGGCAAACATCACGCGGTTGCCGAGCAGGGTTTTGAGGCGGCTCGAAAGCTCGCGGCTGACCTGCTGCGCCAGCTTAGAGTTGGGTGACACGCGGTTTAACAGCACATGGCACGGCACGTTTTCGGCTTTGCAGATATCCACCGTGCTTTTGGTGGCCCATAAATCTGTAGGGCTTGGCTGCACGGGGATAATCACCACGTCTGCCACGCGGATGGCGGTTTTCGCTTCGGTTTCCGTGTGTGGCGGGCTGTCGATGAGTATGATGTCGAACCCGTCTTTCAGGCGGTCAATCTCGGAGCGCAGGCGCCAGCCGGAAAGGGTAGAAAAATGTAAACCCGTGAAGCCTTCGCCAAAACGCTTTTCGCGCACAGCATGCCAGTGGGTGAGTGAACCCTGCGGGTCGATATCGATGATGGCAACCTTGTTGCCCTTCTGTGCAAACGCCACGGCCAGATGGGCCGCTACGGTGGTTTTTCCGGCGCCGCCTTTTTGCTGCGCGATGGTAATCACTTTATGCTGCGCCATATGTTTTCCCCCTATGACGATATGATTTTGCGGATGCACCCCATCCGCGCTATAGTCCCCAGTGCAAGGAGTAACACAAGAGGGCAAAGATGTCTTGCAGAATTCATGCGGCAGATGAGGCGAATATTCGTGAGGCGGTGCGGCGCTTAAAACGCGGCGAGGTGATAGGTGCACCCACGGAAACCGTCTATGGCCTGTTTGCCGATGCCTCGAACCCGCAAGCGCTCCGCCGCCTGAAGGAAATCAAAGGCCGCGCGTTTGATAAACCCTTGCAGGTGATGGTGCCAACCGCGCTATGGGCCAAAGATGTGGCAGTGCTTTCCCCTGCTGCTCAGAAGCTTGCCGATACATTTTTCCCCGGCCCGCTGACGCTGGTGGTGTATCGCAAGGAAACGAAATATGTGGATGAAGAAACGGCACCTGCGCAGGACACAATTGGCATTAGGATTCCTGACCACACAGCGGTGCAGAAATTGTTACAGGCTTTTGAAAAGCCACTTGCCGCCAGCAGTGCGAATGAGGCAGGTGCCGAGAGCGCGGTGAATGCGGATGATGCCGCCCGCGCACTGGCGGCGCATGATATATTTATGCTGGCAGGTGAGGGGCGTATCGGGCGCGGTTCGAGCGTGGTGGATATGACTGGAAAAGAACCAAAATTATTGCGCGAAGGCAGCCTGAGCCTAAAAGAAATACACGCCGCGCTTAACGCGCGATAAAATCTTTTAAGGCTTCCGCGAGAGCGCGGTTTTCTTCTTCAAGACCGACGGTGATACGCAAACAATTCGGTAAGCCATAGCTGACCATGCTGCGCACGATGATGCCGCGCGTGTGCAGGAAACTATCTGCCGCCGCTGCATCATGCCGCTTGGATTTGGGGAATTCCACCAACAGGAAGTTCGCCACACTCGGGTGCACGGTGAGGCCAAGCCCTGCCAGCGTGCGTGCCATCCATGCGCGCTGTTCAGTGTTGTGGCGCACGGCTTTTTCGGTGTATTCCACGTCTTTTAGCGAAGCAACGCCCGCCACCTGTGCAACATCAGACACGTTAAAGGGTCCGCGCACGCGGTGCATAATATCTGCCACCTCAGGCGGGAAGTAACCCCAGCCCAGGCGCAGCGACGCAATGCCGTAAATTTTAGAAAATGTGTGCAGGGCCACGGTGTTTTCAGTTTCTTCCACCAGCCTGTGGCAGTGGGAATAATCTTTCTCCGTAACATATTCCGCGTAGGCGTTGTCGAGCACCAGCAGCACATGTGCGGGCAGCTGCTTGCGCAAAGCGCGGATGTCTTTTTCTGGCAAGTACGAACCCGTGGGATTATTTGGATTGGCAATGAAAAGCAAACGGGTTTTCGGCGTGACGGCTGCCAGCAAATTCTTGATGCTCGCAGTAAGATTCTCTTCCGCCGCAACCACTGGCGTTGCACCCACGCGCAGCGCCGAAATGGGATACATTAAAAACCCATATTGGCTGTAGAGCACTTCCGTGCCCGGGCCGGCATAGGCTTGGCAGAGCAGGGCAATCAGTTCATCAGAGCCTGCGCTGCACACGATGCGGGATTCTTCCAGCGCATAACGTGCGGCGATGGCGGCTTTTACTTCGGTGGCGTTGCCGTCGGGATAGCGATGCGCTTTATGCAGGGCTTTTTCGATGGCTTTCAGCGCCAGCGGGCTGGGGCCGAACGGATTTTCATTCGATGAAAGTTTAATCGGATTGGCCACGCCTTCAAGCCGAGAGGTACCCGGTTTGTAGGGTTTTATTTTTAAAATCTCGTTATGAGAAAGGGGGAGCTTCATTGCCTTTAAGCCTTCGCCTGTTTTTCTTTTGCATCGGGCGTGATGCCCTCTGCCAGCTCGAGCGGCGTAGCGTAGCATCCTAGCACATGAATGGCCGCAGGGATGCCACGTGCATGCAGCTTGTTTATTACCTTGGTAAATTTTTCAATCGCGGCATCTCCCGCTGGGCGGAAACCTTTTACGTCCACGAGGTAAAAACGCTGCGTGGGCGTGCCGACCTGACGGTAGTGATGCACCAGTGTGATGATAGATTGTGTGGCATCTTTTAACGCGGTTTCAATGGCGTCATAACTGATGGTTTCTTCCGCGGTAACAACCCAGAGCGTGTGGTCATCGCCGGTTTCTTCCGGCTCGACATAGCCGACGCACAGCACGGGTGTTTTTTTGGATGGCGCGGCGCGCAAAAATGGTAATTTGGCAAACACCATCGGGGGTTTTTCAGTTTCTGCCACGCGCACCCACCACGGCTTGGGCGAGGCTTCGTCCCACACGGGCAACACACCGACGGTGACGGTTTTCTCCACCACGTCTTTGACCACTTCCATGGTGGTAGGGCGCTTGCTGATGGGGGTGAAGGCCCCGAAATATTCGCGCGCCATCCAGTAGCATTCACTGGTTTCATGGCTGGCTAGGGTAGAGATGTGGCTTTCTTCTTCCACGCAGCAGGCGCTGGAAATAATGATGCGCCAGAGCTGTGCCACGGCGGTGGCAGAAAGTTTGCCTTCGCTGGCTTTCACCATGCGGCGAATCATGCTCGCTTCGCGTCCCGGGCGGATGATGCTGTGCTGGGATTTGCCGCCGTTGTGTTTGATGACACCGACTTTTTCCACCAGCCCAACGCGTTCAATGAGCAGCTTCAACAGCGCGTCATCAATTGCATCAATCTGCTGGCGTAGCTCAGAAAGCCCTGCTTCGCCGGATTTTCCACCTGTTTTTTCTTTTGCCATGGTTTTCTAAGTGCCTCGTTAGGCATGGATACTATAATAATCCGCCACAAGCGCAACGGTTTATCCGTAAATAGCTGGTTTTAGCCTGCATTTTCAGGCCCGTTAGAGGCGCTTGACATTTGGCGGCCAGCAAGGGATAGTAGCGCCCTTTCCATGGGGGAACCCTTGGTTTAATGCCCAGATGGCGAAATTGGTAGACGCACTAGCTTCAGGTGCTAGCGCTCGCAAGAGCATGGAAGTTCGAGTCTTCTTCTGGGCACCACCGTTTCATGGAATAGCGGTATGAAAAAACGAATCGCAAAGTATCACCGAGATATTTCCCCCTATTCCATTTTTCTTGGCCTATTCATCGGACTACTTACAGTGAATATAGTGGTGGGGCTGGTAAACAGCTTCCATTGGCCCATTGGTCACGATGCGCAAATTTTTTATTATGTGGGCGCAAAAATTCTTGAGGGCCAGATGCCCTACAAGGATATTTTTATGATGGATATGCCAGTGGTATATCTTATCAACAGCCTCGGGATTTTTTTGTTCGGTATATTTGGAGACGATGTTGGGCAGCGGCTGACCGACATTGGCTGGTTGGTTTTTACCGGTGTGATGATGTATCACTTCTGTAAGATAGAGAGCCGAATGGCGGGCGTCGCAGCAGCGCTTTTTTTTGCCAGCTACCATATGGCGCTTGGGCCCGATATGGCCATGCAAAGAGACTATTTAATGGCCCCATTTTTAGTGGGCAGCTGCCACTTTTTTGCAAACTATCTTGAAGCAAAGAAACCACAAAAAAGCATTTTCATTGCAGGCGTTTTTCTGGCGCTGGCCGCAATGATAAAGCCGCACCCGATATTGTTAGGTGTGATGTTTGTTATTGTTTTGTTGTCTGAAAAGAAACCACTTAAGACAAACGTTGTTTTAAAAGAAATCGGTTTGTTTTGTGCGGGTTTTGGGAGTGTGCTGCTGGTACTGGCGCTGTGGTTGTTGATAGGCGGTGCGGCTGGGAGCTTGTGGGAAATGGCCTTTGAATATATTCCCGTTTACAACCGGTTCGGCACAAAACCGTTCCTGATGAACGACATTGATAAGGTGCTGTTATTTGTTGGATTAACTGCGGTTATTGCCAATATCAGTCAGGAGAAAATTAGAAAAAGAAACACGGTTTTACTGTGTGGGTGCTTGTATGGCTTTATGCACTTCCACCTTCAGCATTTTGGCATGGTGCACCGGCTTTACCCCATGCGGGTGTTTTTTATTCTATTTTTGTTTTTTAACTTGTATGGACTTTTTAAAGCACGCGGCCTATTTCCACAGATAGCGGCCGTGTGCGTATTGTTGTGGGGCCTCTATATTTTTTCAGCCTTTGAGATGACAAAGGCTGAAAAAATAAACCGACACTGGGAATATCAGGCGCGTCAGGAGCGGATAAACGACATAAAGATGGCATTTTTAAATGCTGCACCAGACCCTCTAAAACCCGAGGAGGGCAACACAATGCATTTCTTCGACGTGATTACAGGTTTTTGGTATGCCGCACTTGATGTCCACTCGGTATCCCCCAGTCGCTGTTTTTCGCCGTACATATTCTATATGTTTCCGGAATCTCCATATGTCCAGTCGCTTCAAAGGCGCTGCATTCAGCAGCTAGAAAGTAACTTACCAAAAGTGATAGCGCTTGGCGCATTTAGCTTCCCGCGGCAGGAGCCATTCCTGATTTACAGGAGCCAGATTTTTAAAGACTTTCTCGATCAGCACTATGCGCCCGTAGTGATGAAGCATAACCATCGGGTTTTTGCTCGCAAACCGCCCAGAGTATAGGCTAGCTGCAGAACGGACACAGGCACGGGCTGGCCGCGCTGCTGAGGCTGGTGGAGTCGCCCATTGGCACAGATGCGGCGTTGACGATCTGGATGTCCTGCAGCGCTAACCTGCCGCCCGCACCCACTACCGTAATCGTATTGCCGTCAGCCAGCGTGAACACGGCATGACCGTTTACGTTCTGCGCGTTCGCCAGCGCGGCGCTTGCAGTAGCGAAAACCAGATTTGAGAACTGAATCGTATCACCCGTGGCAGCGCCAGGGTTTGAAAAGTCCCACACAATATCGTTACCGTTTGATACTAAATCGCGGAATAGGAAAATGTCGTTCCCTGCGCCGCCATAGAGCTGGTCGTGGCCGCGGTCACCGCGAATCACGTCATTGCCTGCACCGCCATACAGCACGTCACGCTCTGAACCACCTTGCAGTACGTCGTTGCCGTTGCCGCCAAGCAGGAAGTCATTACCACGGTCACCCTGCAGCGTGTCATTGCCTTCGTCGCCATAGAGCATATCTTGGTCTTCACCGCCGGAAACAGTGTCGTTACCAACGCCGCCGGAAATTGTATCGTGGCCATAACCGCCAGAGACGCGGTCATCACCGGCGCCGCTACTGATACGGTCGCTGGAGGCCGTGCCGGTGATGATGTCGTTGCCCGAGGTTGTAGCGCTTGCACTAGTGGTTGGGGCTGTTGTTGTATTGGTATTGGTAGTGGTAGTTGTGGCGGTGGGCGCGGAGGTGACGTTGCCACCCAGCGTGATGCCGAAATTACCGTCTGTATAGTTTAGCAGCGTGAGCTTGTTACCCAGCGTGTCGCTGACGGTGAGCGTGGTGCCGCTTTTTACCAGTGTGAAGGTTTGGCCACCGACAGAAAGAGAATAGCCGCTGGCGCTCGCCACGGCTTTGCCAACCACGTTGATGCCGTTGATGTGAATGATGTTGCTGCCGAGCGTGTCGGAAATCACATCGACATTGCCGGAACCTGCGAAGATGTAAGTATCATTGCCGGAATCACCCTCGAGCGTATCGTTACCCGCGCCGCCCACGAGCGTATCATTGCCGCTGTAGGCCACGATTTTATCGTTACCTGCACCGCCCTCAAGGCGGTTGCTGAGGTCGTTTCCATAGAGCCTGTCGTTACCACTACCAGCGACCGCATTTTCAATGCGTGCACCAAAGGCGTTCCATGTGTGCGTAGCGCCCACGGTGGTGACATAGGCCACGCCTTCGCGTAGGTCGAGCGTGGCGGCACCGGCATAGCCTGAGGCATTCAGCGTATCCGCACCGCCACCATCCCAGATGGTGAAGGTTTTACCTGCACCGGTGAGCGTGTAGGTGTCGCTGCCGGATTTATAGGCGGTGTTCACACCATATAAGGCCTGAATGGCGGCAATGTCGTAAATCTGAAGGCCGCTTGGTGCGGTGGGGCCACCCGCCGTGGCGGCAAGGCCGCCCACGCTGCTGCTGGTGGAAGGGTAATAGGACATGACGGAGGAATTGAAATTGTCTTCATTCTTGGGCAATGAATCGCCGTCGCGCGTTTCAAACGTATGCTCAAGGCCCATCGCGTGGCCAATTTCATGCATGAACACAAGGTAGCCGTAAGAACCCGGCGTAAGGCTGTAAAAAGGGTCGGCATTTGCTGCGGAGTAAGCCTTACCGATTGTGATGTCGCTGCCATAGGTTTGGTTCGGGTAATACGCCCATGCCGCCACACCATTTGGCATGGTGGCTTGGCGGAAGGCAATGTCGTAATCCGTGCGCGTGGCTAAATTGGTGGGGGTGTTGACGAAATCAATTTTCGCGACGTTTTCGTAATGCTGCATGGCGGTTTCAGCCGCAGTTTTTTGCGCCGCGTTCAGCAACTGATAGCCTGTGGCGCTGGCATTTGTGATGTTGCCGGAAATGTTATCGAATGTGTAGGAAACTTTAGTGACGGCGGTGGTGGTGCCCCAACGGTATCCGGATGCCAGTGCATCGACGTAATAAACCATAGATTCCCCCCCAGCGCGCTGTTTAAACGCTAAGGACAATCGTACGCCTGTTTGGAGGTTCGTGGGTTAAGGAGCGGTTAATTAAAGGGCTGAAAAATAGCTATAAATTAAAGGTAAATTGCTAAAAAAAAGACTCAATTAATCTACAAATTTAAAGAAAACACTGTCCTATCCACATATAAAAAACCCGCCTGTTTAGGGCGGGTTTTTTATTCTAACTGCCTGAGAAGCTTATACGTTTTTGTAGTACTGCTTCACATTCAGCGTGTCTTCGGTTTTATCCACAATCAGGGTAATGGTAGCATCACCCGTGATGTTCAGCGTGGTGCGGAACATGTCGAGCACGCGATCCACACCGGCAATAATACCGATACCTTCAATCGGCAGGCCGACAGAAGACAGCACCATGCCCATGAAAATGAGCGAGCCGCTCGGAATGCCAGCCGCGCCAATCGATGCCAGCGTGCAGGTGAGCACCAGCACGAGGTAGTCGTGGCTTTCCAGCGTGACACCCGTGGCTTGCGCAAAGAACAGGGCGCAAATGCCGAGGTAAATGGCCGTACCGTCCATATTGATGGCCGCGCCCAGTGGAAGCACGAAATTGGTGCTGCCCGTGGATACGCCCAGCTTTTCATGCAGGACGCGCATGGTGGTGGAAAGAGCCGCCTTGCTGCTGCTGGTAGAGAATGCCAGCGTCTGCGGTTCAATCATTTTACGGTAGAAAGGCATTGGGTTTAAGCGTGCGAACACCAGAATGAACACCCCGAACAGGATGTACTGGATGAGGCAGGCTGCCAGTACCGTGACGACCAGCTTGGCGAGCGAGAAGAGAATATCCATCCCCTGCGTGCCGACCGACCACGCCATGTAGCCAAACACGCCGTAGGGCGCCAGCTGCACAATGAGTTCAATCATTTTAAAGGTAACAAGCGCCGTTTGCTGCGACACTTCACGCACTTTCGCGGCCTTATCGCCTACCAGATTGATGGTGATACCCGTGAAGATAGCGAAGATAATCACTTGCAGAATATGGCCTTCAACCATAGCTTTCAGCGCGTTATCCGGAATGATGCCCATCAGCGTTTCACCAACGCTCGGGGCTTCCTTTTTAATGGCCGGAATGGCAGAGTTCGTGCCTTCAAAGTGCAGGCTCACGCCTTCACCCGGTTTGAACAGTGCGCCAGCGGCAAGGCCGATGCACACCGCAAAAGCAGCGGTGAACAGG
Organism: uncultured Rickettsiales bacterium; assembly: GCA_964467255.1. Lineage (GTDB taxonomy): Bacteria > Pseudomonadota > Alphaproteobacteria > Rickettsiales > RGZB01 > CAYXPR01. Next base: position 76,954 of record CAYXPR010000004.1, read on the forward strand.
AAGGTGAAAATGGCTTTAAAGCCCACGCGGGAAACGTTTTTACCAGCGCCCATGTTGGTAACGCCCGAAACCAGTGCAAAGAACACCAGCGGCACAATGACCATTTTGATGAGGTTAATAAAGATGGTGCCCAGTGGTTTTAAGTACGCGGCATCTTCCTTCAGGAAGTAACCTGCCACCACACCCAGAAGTAGACCTGCAATAACCTTCTGCCAAAGCTTCATCTCATATCCCCATAATAATCTTACGAAATTAGCGTTAAACGCACGGCAAAAGCCATACGCCGCAAAAAACATACAGGTTAAAATCATCTTGGGAAGCGCTATTTTTTAACCCATTGAAATATAAAGCGTTTGATATAAGTCATGGCGTTTTTTATTTCGGTGGGTAGCTGGATAATCCCATGATTTTCTGTTAGAATTTACCCGTTGGCCTTTATGACAAACACGATTCAAAAACAAACGACAGAACTTGTGCCGTGGAACCAGTGGAATCCGGGGCTGGAGAATGACGCGCTGACGCTGGGGCAGGTGAAAGCCACGCTGCCTGGTGCAAACCCTGAAGATATCAGCCTTGTGGTGAAGCTGCTCGAGAACCCTAAGTCGCCATTAGCGCTGACGGGGGCGGTGAGCTTGGAGCGGCATGACTGCATTCACATTATATTGGGGCGCGGCCTGCTCGGGCAGGATGAGGCCTTTGTGATTGGCTTCACCATGGGTACGGCGGGGAGCGAGCTCCACGCGCTGGAGAAATTTGTGTTTAAGAAGGTGGCGCGGTACCTCTACCCCACCAATTACCGGCTGACGAAAAAGAACCTGCAAGCCTATGAGCTGGGGGTGAAGGCTGGCAAAGCCTGTGGGGCGGATAAAATCTACCGGATGCCGCTGGAGGAATGTTATGACCAGACGTTGGGTGAACTTCGCGCGCAGCTTGGCATCCGCACGGCGTTTTTAAAAGAAATCTACCGCGAGGAGCAGCAGATGCTGCCCGGCACCAAAGCGAGCCAGCGCCTGCCGGTTTAGTTGCGCCAGAATTTCGGCGTGAGCAGCACCAGCACGGTGAAAAGCTCAAGGCGCCCCAGCAGCATGGCAAAAGAAATGACCCATTTGGCATAATCGGACAGGGTGCTGTAATTGCCCACTGGGCCGATGATAGGCCCTAGCCCCGGACCCGTGTTTGAAAGCGCCGTGGCGCTGGCGGACATGCTGGCGATGAAATCCAGATCAGAGAAGGACAGTAAAATCGCTACCACCGCAAAGGATAAGGCATAAAGAATAAAGAAGCTTAACACTGAACTACTGACCGATTCGGAAATCGGCTTACCGTTGAACATGCTGCGGAACACGCCGTGCGGCTGGAACAGCTGGTATACCTGACTGCGTGCAATTTCATGCAGAATCTGGAAGCGGAACATTTTGATGCCGCCGCCAGTGGAGCCGGTGCAGGAAAGGCCGACAGTGATAAAGAAGAACAGGATGATGGAAAGTGCGCTCCACTGTGTGTAATCCGCAGAAGCAAAACCAGTGGAGGTAGCAACAGACACTATGTTGAAGCTGGCATGGCGCAGCGCATAGGTGAGGGGCATGTTTTTGGCCAAATGCTCCCACAGCACCATGATGGCAATCACAATAAACAGGCTGCTGAGATACCACCGCACCTGTGAGTCGGTGAAGAGTGGTTTGTAGCTACCATTCATGCACTGCACGAATAGCACGAATGGCATGCCACCAAGCAGCATGAAGATTGTGCCGGTAACTTCTATCGGAACGCTGTTAAAGAAAATGAACGAGGCATCGTGCGTGGAAAAACCGGCGGTGGAGATGGTGGCGAAGGAATGGCAGATGGCATCAAATGTGCTCATACCAAAAAACCAGTAACAAAATGCGCAGGCCCCAACCAAGATGAAATAAACCAAGGCAATCTGCGCAGAAAGCTGTGTGGCGCGCGGCATGACTTTGTCGGACTTGTCGGAGCTTTCGGTGCGGAAGAGTTGCATCCCACCGATTTTCAGCATCGGCAGAATCGCCAGCGCCATCACCACAATCCCGATACCGCCGATGGCGGTGAGCATGGAGCGCCAGAGTAGAATGCCCTTGGGCATGGTATCAAGGCCGGAAAACACGCTGGCCCCCGTGGTGGTGAGGCCGGACATGACTTCGAAATATGCATCGGTAAAGCTGTAGCGATATTCCGACAGCATGAATGGCAGCGTGGCAAAGGCGGCTAGCACAATCCAGCTTAAGTTGGTGAGAATGAAAGCCTGCTTTAAGGAGATGTTATCGACAGAGCCTTGGTTGGATAAAATAAGCGCCCCGCCGATAAAGGCTGTGAAGAAGGCGGAGATGGCAAACACCTTCCAGTCATCGGAGGCAAAGTACACATCCAGCACCGCGCAACCAATCATGCCAACTGCCAGCACCACCAGCAAAATACCAAGCACAAACAGAACAGGGCGGAAGCTCATCATATTGATTAGCGGGCGTTGGTAATCAGGTTAAAGAATTCGTGGCGGGTTTTGGAATCTTTGCGGAAGAGGCCCGTCATGTGGCTGGTTTTCATCGAGACGCCTTCTTTTTTTACGCCGCGCGTGGTCATGCAGCTATGCACGGCTTCAATCACCACACCCACGCCGCGGGGCTTTAAGGCTTCATCAATCGCATTGGCAACCTGCGCCGTCATTTTTTCCTGAATTTGCAGGCGGCGTGCATACACCTCGACCACACGCGCCAGCTTACTGATGCCGACCACGCGGCCGGAGGGAATATAGCCCACATGCGCCACGCCGATAATCGGCACCATGTGGTGCTCGCAGTGCGAGTGGAAGTGAATGTTGGTGAGCACAATCATTTCATCGTAATTTTCGACTTCTTCAAACGTGCGCTTTAAAATGGTGATGGGGTCTTGTGCATAGCCCGCAAAAAATTCATCGAACGCGCGCACCACGCGGGCAGGTGTGTCAATCAACCCTTCGCGCGTTACGTCATCGCCCGTCCAGCGGAGTAAGGTGCGCACAGCCTCTTCGGCTTCGCCACGCGTTGGTTTTTTGCTGGTAGCAGATAATTTTTTGGCTTTTTTTGCCATGTGAAAAGTTCCTTGTGAATGGGTGCTGCTGCTTAATGGATGAAAATCTCTACGCGGCGATTTGATTTTTCTTTTACCCCATCTTTGGTCGGCACGGCAAGCTTGTCCTCACCATGCGAATAAAGCTGGATGCGCTCGCGCAGAATGCCTTTTTTTACCAAACCATCGCGTACACTGTCGGCACGGCGGCGGGAAAGAATAAGGTTATATTCGGCGTTGCCGATTGTGTCGGAATAGCCATTTAAAATGACTTCATAGCCTTCTTCTTCTTTTTTCAGCAGCGAGACGACGCGGTCAATCACCTTGTATCCATCGGTGGTGAGGGCAAAACTGTTGAAGTTAAACAGCACGACGTAAGACGCCTCAACTTCTTCGGTATCCGTTTCCTGCGGAGCATTCATCCACGGCAGCACTTCGTCTTTTTGCCACGGTAGGGTCTCTTCTTGGTCTTTCCACGGCAGCGATTCATCAGTCTTTGGTTTATCGGCTATGGCCTTAGCAAGTTTTGTTTTGGGCTTTTCGTCGAATGTGATTTTTTCGTCGGCATTTTCGGGTGCGACTTCTTCAAACTGCGAAGGATTCACGTTTACGGCGTCTTTGTTTTCGGTGCTGAAATAATCGAGCACTTCAAAAAACTCGCCGCGGCAGGCATCAATATGTTCGTTCTGCCAGTTTTCTTCCTGCTGCTCGACCCAGCAATCAAACATCGCCTGCGCACGGGCGGCGAGCTCCGGCTCTTTGGCCCGCACCTCCGGCGTGCTGAGTTCAATCAATTTTTGGTGGGCTTCTAGTAACGCAAAGAGGCTGGATTTTGGTATATCCCACTCGTTTGGGTCTTCCGGGGGAACATCCTCGCCATTGGCAGCTCGTAGGCCCTTCTTGGCAAATTTTTCAGCATCCCACCAATCAAACTGGTCGGCCTCGGATTGTGCGAAGGCCTGATATTCCACCGCGAGTGCGGTGCTGTAGGCAGAGCCGGAAGGCTCGGTGGATTTTAGCGTGTCGAGTGAAAAGCGCAGGCAGCCTGTGAGCAGCGGCAACGCAAGCAGTAGCACGACTGGTTTAAAACGCATGTGTCCCCACAAAAGAAAAATCCTTAACAACGGCGTTAAAGCGTTTCCCGACGCAGCCATTGTTATCCCTTGGGGGGCGAGTCTAAAGGAGGGGGGTGTTTATTGCAACGCTCCAAATTTGCCCTTTTGCCGCTTTAGCGCACAGTGTGGCGCACGCGGCACGAAAGGTATATTTTTTATTATATATCAATTATTTAATGTACGGCGTGGGGGCGGGTGTAATAAGGCTTAAAGTGAAAGGCAATATCCTGTATAAGGCAGGAAGGATTGAGGAAAAAATGCTACCTAACGATGCGTATATAGAAGATTTATTGCGCCGCGCACTGGAAGAAGATGTGGGCACAGGAGATGTGACCACACTTGCTACCGTGCCGTTTGGCACAGAAGGCCGCTATGAATTCGTAGCGCGCGAGCCGCTGATGGTGTGCGGGTTGCCGCTTGCCGCAAAAGTATTCACGTTGCTCGACCCATCACTACAAATAACGCCACGGGTAAAAGATGGCGACGCCGTGCCAGCCGGTGCCGTTTTAATGACGGTGGAAGGACCCGTGCAGGCCATTTTAACCGGTGAGCGCGTGGCGCTGAACTTTATGCAGCATCTTTCTGCCATTGCCACGCATACGCAGCGTTTTGTGAACGCCGTGGCGGGCACAAAAGCTGAAATACTGGATACGCGTAAAACCACGCCCGGCTTACGTTTTTTGGAAAAATATGCTGTGACTTGCGGTGGCGGTGCGAATCACCGCATGGGGCTGTATGACGCAGTGTTGATTAAAGATAATCACATTGCTGCCAGCGGTGGGGTGGTTAAAGCCATCCATGCGGCGAAGGCGAATACGAAACTTTTGATTCAGGTGGAATGCGACACGGTGGAGCAGGCCAAAGAAGCCATGCTGGCGGGTGCGGACCGCCTACTGCTCGACAACATGACGCCCGCATTGCTGGGTGAAGTGGTGGCGTTGAATCAGGCGCATAACCTGCCGCTCGAGGCTTCCGGCGGGGTAACGCTGGAGACGATTCGGGCGATTGCCGAAACCGGTGTGGATTTTATCTCCATCGGCGGGCTGACCCATTCCGCTCCGCATGTGGATATTGGCTTGGACAGTGCCGAAGGCGCGTAGTACCATCAACACTATGATTTCACGCGGCACACGCGCCCTTCGGGGTCTGTTGGTTTTGCTAATGATGACGGCCCTTATGGTGCCGGTGCTGCTGCTCGCGCAGGATAAAAAAGGCATCTCAACCATTCGCGACGAAGAAATTGAACAGGCGCTGCGCACCTATGTGAACCCGATTTTCCGTACGGCAGGTATTATCCCCGAAAACGTCGACCTCATTATTGTAAGCGATAATTCGCTGAACGCGTTTGTGGCAGGTGGCATGAAAATGTTTGTGCACACCGGCCTGATTGAATTTTCGGAAGATCCACTGGTGCTGATTGGGGTGATGGCACACGAAACCGGTCATATTTCCGGTGGCCATTTGATTCGCGTGCAGGACGATTACGAAAAAGCCGGTATTCAAACAGCGCTCAGTTATATTTTGGGCGCGGCATCGATCGCCGCCGGTGCACCACAAGCAGGGCAGGCGATTATCAGCGGCGGTGCGCACGCCGCCCAGCGGAGTGCAATGAAGTTTTCACGCCTGCATGAAGAGGCTGCAGATCAGGCCGCGCTGACCTACCTGACCAAGCTGAAATTTTCGCCCAAAGGGCTTGCACAATTGCTCGAAAAATTAAAAGAGCGTGAAAGTATTTATGTGGATCAGGTGGACCCGTATGCGCAAACGCACCCTGTGTCAAAAGACCGTATTCTGCACATGAAAACCAGCATGCAGTCGGGCGGGCTTTCTAAAGATGAAGCCCCCGAAGCACTGCAATTGATGCAGCAGCGTGTGGTGGCAAAACTGAAGGCATTTACCGCGCCACCCGCTGAAATTTTTAAACGCTACCCCGCAGAAGACACGCGCGTGGCGGCACGTTACGCGCGTGCGATTGCACATTTCCGTGTGCCCAATTTGAAAAAGGGGTTGGAGGAAATTGATGCGCTGCTTGCTGCGCAACCGAACGATCCGTATTTTGTGGAGCTGAAAGGGCAGATGTTGTTTGAGCACGGCAAGGTGCGGGAAGCGATTCCGTATTATAGCAAGGCGGTGAGCCTGAAGCCGGACTCAAGCTTGTTTCGTTTGGAACTAGCGATGGCACAATTGGCGACGGAAGACAAAAAATTCCTGAAAGAAGCGACAGAGCATTTGCGTAAGGCGGTGCTGAAAGAACCACGCAATGCGCTGGCATGGCGCCAGCTGGCGATTGCCTATGGGCGGGATGAAAAAATGGGCATGTCGTATTTGGCGCTGGCGGAGGAAGCCACACTGCTGGGCAAAAAAGAAGATGCGGATATGTTTATCCTTAAAGCAGAAAAAGTGTTGCCACCCGGCTCACCCAGCGCGCTGCGCCTGAAGGATTTGGAGCGTATCTTAGAGGAAAAAGACGACGGATTTTTTTCCTCTAAAAAAGAGTTAATAGCAGATTAACAACTTTAATAAAATTACGACAATTCACTTGCATTTGGCCGCGGGCAGGGCATTATATTTCCTACGCCGATTGGCACAGTAATATTAATTTATTCCCCCCTAGGAGATATGTGGTATGGCCTCTGATTCCAGTAATCGCTTCTTGATTTTTGTGGTGCTTGTGCTGACGGTGGTTGCCACCTCAGCCATGACAGCAACCTTTATGAAATCTGGTGCCAGCGATGGTGCGCTGGGTGATAAGGTGGCGCAGTTCATTATTGAAAACCCTGAAGTGGTGGCTAACGCGCTCCGCCAAGCGCAGAAAATTGAACAAGAACGTCTGCAGCGTGAAGCGGAAAAAGCCATTACCGGCAAGCGTGAAGAACTGGAAGCAGACGAAGGCACGCCAGTGGTGGGCAACCCGAACGGTGATGTAACGGTGGTTGAGTTCTTCGATTATAATTGCGGCTACTGCAAAAAGATTGCGGATGATTTGGCCAAGCTGATTGAAGCCGACAAGAACGTGAAAATCGTTCTGAAGGAATTCCCAATCCTTGGGCCTTCTTCTGAAACAGCAGCGCGCGCAGGGATGGCAGCGTATCGCCTCGATAAAGAAAAGTATTTTGCTTTCCACGTGGAAATGCTGAAAGGCAGCGCACGTGACGAAGCAGCAATGCTAAAGTTGGCTGAAAAAGTGGGCTACAAAGCCGACAAGATGAAAAAAGAAATGGCCAGCGAAGAAATCACCAAGCAGCTTGCAAAGCACCGTGAACTGGCTGCTGCGGTGGGCATTCGCGGTACGCCGTCTTTTATTATCAACGGTCAGCTTCAGCGTGGTGCGATGGATTTTGCCGCCCTGAAGGGTCTGGTGGAAAACGCCCGCGCCGCGAAAAAGTAAAACGTTATTTTTCGTGAAGCATTAAAACAGCCTGGTGGCTTTGGCCCACCAGGCTGTTTTGTTTTGTGAGATATGCTGCGCTGCTTGTGCCGCCTGTGCAGAAGTTTCAAACAGGCCAAAACAAGTGCTGCCACTGCCTGACATGCGCGCAAGCTGGCACCCGGCTTCGGCACGCAGTGCGCTAAGCACAGTGTTGATTTCAGGGGCAATGGCGCACGCAATCGGCTCAAGGTCATTATGCGTTGCTTGCAAAAGAGAAAGTAATTCAGTGTGCGAAGTGGGCGCTGCGGGCATGGGTTGTAATGCGGCGCGGAAACCACCTATGGTGCGGGAAAAAATATCCCGCGTGCTAATATGAATACCAGGGTTTACCAGCACGGCATGCAGCGTGGGGATGGGGAACGGTGTGAGCGACTCGCCGATGCCGCGCACCAGCGTGGCAGAGGCGTTGAGGCACACCGGCACATCGGCCCCCAGGCTTAGGGCGAGGGCGTGCAGCATCTCTTGCGGCACGTTGAGCTTCCATAGCTGGCTCAGGGCTTTTAGTGCGGCTGCGGCGTCTGTACTGCCGCCACCGACACCACCGCCGACGGGTAGATTTTTTTCAAGATGGATGTGCGCGCCGGAATCAATGCCTGTGAGCAACTGTAGTTGCTGTGCCGCTTTCATCACCAGATTTTTTTCCGGCGGTTCTGCCGCCAGCGCATGGGCAGAGCGGCCAGTTATTTCAAGCGTAAGGTTGTTGGAAGGATGCGCGCTGAGCTGGTCACCCACCTCAGCAAACACCATGAGGCTTTCCAGCAGGTGGTAGCCATCCGCACGCTTGCCGGTCAGATGCAGAAATAGGTTGACCTTGGCGGGTGCGAATACGGTGGTTATGGTGTTTTCTCCGTTTTAGCAGCAGGGGCAGATGTACTTTTGGTGATGGTGACGCTCGGCAATGGCAAGCCATGCAAAAGTTTTTGTTCAAGCACAAGCAGCTCTTCCGGTTCAGGTTTAAAATAGAGTGCCCGCTGCCACTGGAAGCGCGCTTCGCGCTTGCGGCCGACATGCCAGTACACATCACCCAAATGATCATTCGTGGTAGGATCGTTCGGAATCATTTCGTTCGCTTGTTCTAAAAACGCGAGCGCTTCATTATATTTACCAAGCTTGAAAAGTGCCCAGCCGAAACTATCGATAATATGCGCATCACCGGGGCGCTGGGTAATGGCTTGTTTGAGCATTTCGTGCGCTTCATTGATGTTTTTGTCCATCACCAGCCAGCTATAGGCAAGGTAGTTAAGTACATCCGGCTGCCCGGGGTTTAGCTCCAGCGCTTTTTTGAAATCAGCTTCGGCGCTATCCCACTGTTTCAGGCGTTCATTGCAGATGCCGCGCGCATAGAAAATCACCCACTGATAATCTTCCGGCGCGCCAATGCGCGTGAGGGCGCGGGAATAAAATTCCGCCGCCTGCGCATATTCTTTTTTATCCATCAGGATGTCAGCCAAAGTGAGGTAGGCATCGTAAGAAGTTTTATTTTCCTCCGCGAGGCTGAGCAGCAAACTTTTTGCGCGGTCATATTCTTTCAGTTCGGCTTCCATGCGTGCCGTGTTGATGCGCGCCTGCCAATGAAATGAAGCGGGCGCGGTGATGTTCTTATAGGCATCCAGTGCATCATTGTAGCGCTCCTCGCTGCGCAGGATATTGGCGAGCAGCAGGCGTGCATGGGGAAAATCAGGCTGCATGAACAGCGCCATGCTTGCATAAAACTGTGCGCGAACAGGCTGGTCACCAAGGTGCAGGAAGCTAGCGATTTCCATGAAAAAATCAGCAAGACCCTGCGCAGCAGAGGTCACGGGCCGAATGGAATTTTCATCATCAAATAGATCCTCGCCTTTGGCGCCGGGGCTAATGCTGAAATATGCTGCCTTTGCCTCCTCGGCCTTTTTTGGGTTACCGGTTTTTTGGTAGAAGCGATAGGCGAGCTGTGCCACGCGCAGTGAGTGACCGGCGCTCTCGAGTACGGCGTCAAATTCTTCCTGTGCGGCGGCGGGGTTACCGGCAATGTCAGCAATCAGCGCGGCTTGAAACTGCACCAGCGGCAGCGCAATGAGTTGCTTGAGTTCTTCGAGGGATTTTAGCGCCTCTTTGTTTTGCTGATTTCCCACTTTTAGCCATACGCTTGCGAGTGGCACAATCACTTCAGAGTTCACGCTCGGCGCACTATCTTCCTGACCAGGTTTTTTGGCATCTTCAAACAGCGCCAGCGCATCAGCATATGCTCCGCGCTTGGCGGCGCTCATGGCAAGAATCACATGGGCAGTTTCTACCGGATAAGGAAAAAGCTCCACATAACTGGTTGCCAGTTCCAGCGCTTTTTCGTAATCGCCTTCCGCGAAGAAAAATTCGTAACTGTTTTTGAGTAAGATTTGATTTTCAGGATCCTTTGCTAGCGCAGAAGAAAGATAACGGCGCGCCTCGGCCATGTTGCCTTCTTTCATGGCATAGCGCGCGGCCATGAAGTCACCCGCGAAAGAATCCATGGTTTTCGTGCCCGGCAATAATTGCTGCAGGTTTACGCGGCCGCTTAAATGCACACCCAAAAGCACGGCACCCAGACATGCGAGAATGAGGGTATAGAATACGACCCTCTTGAGGAACTTCATGGATGCACCTTTCTTTGCCTTTAGGGATGGCAGTTTACACTGCGAGCCCTGCCTGTGTCAAAACCCAGCGTTTTACGATTTTTCGCCGTGGAACGGATTGTCTTTGCCGCGTGGAAGCAGGCGCAAAGGGCAGCCAGCAAACCCATAGGTCTGCCGCAGGTTGTTGGTGAGATAACGCAGGTAACTTTCAGGGAATTCGCGTGCATTGCTGGTGAAAAGCACAAAGGTCGGAGGCCTGCCTTTGCTTTGCGTCATATAGCGGATTTTAAGGCGCCGCCCGCCCACTAGCGGGGGCGTGTGCTGCGCCAGTGCGCCTTCCAGCCAGCGGTTGATTTCACCGGTGGGAATGCGCTGGTTCCATGCTTTATACACATTCAAAATAGCACGCATCAGTTGCGGCACGCCGAGCCCCTCTTTGGCAGAAAGTTCAATGAGCGGAGCGTGTTCCGCAATGGGGATGTCATACATGAGCCGCTCGCGGATTTCTTTTTTCAGCGTTTCCGGATTTTCGACCAAGTCCCACTTGTTGATGGCAATGATCAAACCACGGCCCTCGTTGATGATATGCCCGATAAGCGATAAATCCTGCTTTTCGAGCGGATGCGTGGCATCGACCATGAGCACCACCACGTGCGAATATTGCGCCGCTTTCAAACTGTCATTTACGCTGAGCTGTTCAATCTTGTCGGCAATTTTGGCTTTCCTGCGGATACCGGCCGTGTCGACCAGCAGCAGTGGTGTGCCCTCATATTCCAGATGGGTGTAAATCGCATCACGCGTGGTGCCCGCCTCACTGCTGGTGACAGCGCGTTCGTAACCCAGCAAGCGGTTCAGCAAGGTCGACTTGCCCGCATTCGGCCTGCCGAGCAGTGTGATTTTCAGTGTTTCTGGCGGGGTATCATCGCCCTCTTCTTCCTGTGGGAGTTCTTCCGGCGCAAAGGCGGCGAGGGCATCATATAAGTCCGCCAACCCTTCGCCGTGCTCGGCAGAAATCGCTACGGGCTCACCAAAGCCAAGCGTGTAGCTTTCTTCCAGCCCTGGGTGCGCTTCACGCCCTTCGCATTTATTGGCGACCAGCACCACGGACTTATGTTTTTTATGCAGCCATTTTGCGTATTCGCGGTCTTTGGGGGTCAGCCCTGCGCGGCCATCAATCACGAACAATACGGCATCCGCATCTTCTGCAGCCATCGTAGTTTGCTGCTGCGATTTTTGTTCAATCTCGCCGCTGTTTTTGTTTACGGGTTCAAGCCCCGCCGTATCGACGATGGTGAAAGAAAGGGGGCCAAGCTGCGCCGGTGCTTCCTTGCGGTCACGCGTGATGCCGGGCTGGTCATCCACCAGCGCAAGGCGCTTGCCCACCAGCCGGTTAAACAGCGTGGATTTTCCGACATTCGGCCTGCCAATAATGGCCACTTTAAACGACATGGGCTCTGTTCCTAGGGGTTTTCGATTACGGCGCCATTCTAACCAGACTCAGGCCAAGTGCAACTGCGGCGTCTTTATTTATTTTTCTTGGCGTAATAATTGGGGTCAAAATCTACCTCGCGCTGCTTTGGTGCGCTGCGTGCCGAAGGGGTGCTGCTGGCATGTTCCTCACCTAAGTGGGAGAGGTCTTCTTTACCGAGATTAATGGCTCCCTCTATGCGGAAACTCGCAGCCATTGCCTTCAACGCTTCCGGTGGCGGCGGCGCGGCACTGGCATTGGCCTGCTGCACCATTTCCGGCGTGAGATGCACTTCAGATGCTGGGCTCTTTTCTTTTTCTGGCGGGTCTTTCCCAAACAAAGTGTCGCCAATTTCCTTGATGGCACGCTTGACGGCTGTTTTGATGGGGTGTTTTTGAATTTCGGTTTGCTCTAAATCGACGTTCTCGCCCATTTTCTGTTCTTCGGTTTGCCCCGTTTGCGGGGCCCTGCCACCGATATTTTGCATCTGCGCGGTAAGACCCGGGGCGTTACCGGATGCAGCATCGATTGCGGCAAAGCGCGCTTTTAAACCATGCTCATATTCATGTTCTGCGCCTGCACCTGCCGCCAAAGCAACCGCCACTTTTGTCACGCCAATTTTCACAGCATCGGTGAGTGTTCTGGGTTTATGCCCGAGCTCGCCTTCATACCCCTCGGGGATTTGCCCCTGGCTGATGGATTTCATTTCGCCATGGATTTTACCGCGCTGCTGCTGCGGTGTGATTTGCTGGCCTGATTTGGGCTTATCGTCTTTTTCAATTTCAAGAAAAGCATCGCCTGCGGCAATCTGCATGGCGGTTTGCTTCATCGACTCTTTGAATTTTTCAAAGAAGCTTTTCTGTTCGGGCTGGCCTGCGGCCTTCGCCATTTCCTGCGCCATGATGGCCGCATCGTTCAGTTTTTTGGCGGCCTCAAGCGAGGTTTCTGGCTTATCTTTGTTTTTTGGGTCACGCTCTAAGGCCTTGCTCATGCCCTCGGCGTAGAGCTGCCCCTGCTTGTTGGCATCGTCTTTGTTTGAGGCAATCAACTGCCCCAAGCGCTTGGCTTCTTTCATCAACTCTGGGTCAAGTGTTGAAAGGCTGCGCTCTAAATCAGGGGCATTTCCGGCAAAATTTTCCATCCCTCATTTTACCACAAAACTCATTAAGGAAAGGTAAATCAGCGGCCGCGCCTAACGTTAGCGGTAAACTGATATTTCACCTTCATTATCAATGAGGTATAGAGAGCCATCTGCCACCAGCGGCGGCTGATACACATCTTCGGCCACCTCTTGTGTGTGGCTTACGGCGCCCGTTTGCGGCGACAGTGCAACCATGAGGCCGTGCGAACCCACGGCATACACCTGCCCGCCAGCGACCACAGGGCCGCTCCATGTGATTTTATCTTCCTTATTGGTTTCATCTTCAAAGCTTACGAAAGGGGCCACCCATTTGATGCGTCCGTCCTTGCGGTACAAGCAAACCATTTCGTCGTTTGTGGTCATCACAAACAGGAAATCGCCCACCACCCACGGTGTGTGGATGCTGGAAACCGGCTGCTCCCAGATGCGGCGGCCGGAGAATACATCCAGCGCAATCATGAGGCCTTCATGGCTGACGGCATAGAGCATGCCATCGACGATAATCGGTGAAGCATCGATGTCGCTGAGCAGTACCAGTGAGCTGTTTTTGGGCGAAGTGAGTGAAAGTGAATCACTCCACAGCGGTTTGCCGGTGTCGGTGCGCAGCGCCACGAGTTCGCCGGAAGAAAAGGGAACGATGATAATATTTTCAAACACGGCCGGTGTGGGGTAGCCGAGTACGCTGGTGACTTGCTGGTAGCCTTCAAAATTCCATAACGTGCGGCCACTGGTTGCTTCCAGCGCAAACAGCTGGTTGTTGATGGTGATGATGAATAATTTACCATCAGCCGTGACGGGTGCCGAGCGCATGGGCACACCCATTCCACGCTGCCAGATTTCTTTGCCATCGGTGGCCGAGAGTGCCATCAGCGTACCATTGCCGGTAGCCACAAAAAGAATGCCTCTATCCAGCGCAAGGCTGCCGCCTTGGAACACTTTCTGGTCCGTGCCGAATGGCACGCGCAGCACTTCACCGGGAATTTCACCAGTGGGTAGAGCCACTTCCCAGCGTTTTTCACCACTGTTGAGCGTGATGGCAGAAAGCGTGCCGCGGCCATCTACGGCATACATTACGCCATCCCTCACAACGGGCATGGTGGTGAGGTGCATGCCTGTGGCAGAAGCGTTGCCAATGCTAAAATTACTGGATTTTTGCAGTGTTGCAGGAAGATCGAGGTGGCGGGTGTTCAGTTGGTGTTCAAACAACACCGAAGTGTTACGCTCAGCGGCAGGTAGCGTAACGGGAATATCGGCCAGTGAACCGTCTTCTTTTAGGTCACTTGAAAAGCTTAAAACCGAAACGCGTTCGCCCTCCAGCGGTTTTTCATCGTCCTCACCCAGCCAGCCACCACCCAGCGAGCTGCAGGCGCTAGCAAGGCTTAGCAGAGAAATCGCGAAGAGAGTCCGGCAAAGGCTGTGGGCAAAACGCGGCATCGTTATTCCTTCTTTTCTGCAGCAGAGGCTTTTCGTGCGCTAAGATCCGTGAGCATGGCGAGTGTACGCTGATAAAGCGTTTTCGGCGCTTCACCACTTTCTTTGATGACAGTCAGGTGTTCGATGGCTTTATCTTCGTGACCCAGTAATTTTTCCGACAAGGCCAGCAACTCGAGTGCGGAATAGCGCCACGGGCGGCCTTTGCCGCTGATGGGCTCAAGCACACTGATGGCGTTCAGGTAATCATCTTTTTGCAGGTAAATACGGCCCGCGAGCAATGCGGCCATGTCAGCGGCGGTTTTATCCGCGCCGCTATCTTTAAGCTCAAGGTAGATTTTCAGCGCCTTTGCCGGCTCACCGGACTTATGGTGCATCGCTGCCAACTGTAATTTTGCCAGCGCGTGATATCCGTCATCCCCCGTGGAGGCAAGGGCCTCAAGCTGTTTTTGCGCCGTGGCGGTATCTCCTGCTTCCAGTGCTGCTGCGGCCTTCTGGTAAAGCCCGCCGGATTTCTCTTCTAGTTCGGCCATCCGCCCGTGGTTCCATTGCAGCAATGCCATCACCAGCACGAACAAAATGAACGTGCCAATCAGATGCCGCCAATAGTTCTGCAGGAAGCGTGACAGGCGCTCTTGCCAGAGGTCTTCCTTCAATTCGTCGAGCAAATCTGCCATGTTTGGCTCCTTAAACGCTGCCGTGTGGGACGCTGCCCAAGCATTAATAGGGGTTGATAAAATTCTTTGGGCGGTTATCCTGCAACAAATTTCCCGAAATGACAAGCAAAGCAGGAGAATGTGCCCGATGAACGCGCCACTTGCCAAACCACAGGATAATATTACCGTTACCAGTGCAATGACGCCCGCCTTTCAGGAAATACTCACGCCAGAGGCGCTGGCCTTTGTGGCGAGCCTGTTCCGTGAGTTTGGTGCAGAGGTAGAAAAACTGCTGGCGGTACGCGTGCAGCGGCAGGCGGAAATCCGCGCGGGCAAGCGGCTTGATTTCCTCCCGGAGACGGCGAATATCCGTGCGAGCGACTGGAAAGTGGCGCCTATTCCGAAAGACCTGCAGGATCGCCGCGTGGAAATTACCGGCCCCGTGGATCGCAAAATGATTATCAACGCCCTGAATTCGGGTGCGAAGGCCTTTATGGCAGATTTTGAAGATTCGCTTACCCCCGGCTGGAAACAGGTGGTGGAAGGGCAGATCAATCTGCGCGATGCGGTGAACCGCACGATTACGTATAAAAGCCCCGAAGGTAAAGAATATGCGCTGAACAAGGAAACGGCGGTGCTGATTATCCGCCCACGCGGTTGGCACCTGAATGAAAAACACCTGAAGGTAGATGGCAAAGTGGTACCCGGTGCATTCATGGATTTCGGCCTGTATTTCTTCCACAACGCCAAAAATTTGCTGGCGCAAGGCAGCGGCCCTTACTTTTATCTGCCGAAGCTTGAAAGCCACAAAGAGGCCAAACTGTGGAACGATATTTTTGTGTCTGCACAGAAAAAACTCGGTCTGCCGGTGGGCACCATTAAAGCAACGGTGCTGATTGAAACCATCACCGCAGCATTTGAAATGGAAGAAATCCTTTATGTGCTGAAAGACCATATCGTGGCGCAGAATGCAGGGCGGTGGGATTATATTTTCAGCTACATCAAAAAACATTCACACGACCCGAAATTCCTCTGCCCTGACCGCGCAGAAATCGTGATGACAAAACCATTTTTGAAAGCTTATTACACGCTGTTGATTAAAACGTGCCACAAGCGTGGCGCGTTTGCGATGGGTGGCATGGCGGCGCAAATCCCGATTAAGAACGATGCGGCCGCCAACGAGCAGGCCTTGGCGCGCGTGCGTGCTGATAAAGAGCGCGAAGCAGGCGATGGCCACGATGGCACATGGGTGGCGCACCCCGGCCTAGTGCCGATTGCCAAAGAGGTATTTGACAGACTGATGCCCACGCCGAATCAAGTAACCAGACAGCGTGAGGATGTGCAGGTAAACGCGGAGCAATTGCTGGAAGTGCCGACGGGAAATATCACCGAGGGCGGCTACCGCAACAACGTGAGCGTGAGCTTGCAATATATGGAAAGCTGGCTCAAAGGAAATGGCTGCGTACCGATTTTTAACCTGATGGAAGATGCCGCGACGGCAGAAATTGCGCGCACGCAATTGTGGCAATGGCTACACCATGGTGCGAAGCTTAGCAACGGCACAGCAGTGACGGAAAGTTTCTTCAAGCAAGTGATAGCAGAGGAGATGGAAAAAATCCGTGCGCTGGTGGGGGACGAAGCCTTCAAAAAAGGTGAATATGCCCGCGCCGCAGAGTTGCTGGCAGCGATTGTGCTGAATAAAAACTTTGCAGAATTCCTGACACTCGGCGCGTACGACCTGGTGGCGTAGCGATTTATGTCCCTGCGTTGCTGACGCCACCGCGTGCGAGGGCGCGGATAATTTCATGTAGCAGAGCAATGTCTTGTGCAGAGTTGAGGGGGTAGTTATGGCCCTCGAATGTTTGCAGTACGGCGCTTTTGTGCAGGCGTGAAATCTCGACGGTCAGCAATCCGAACATCAGGGTGCGGCGCCCTTTTTCTGCCAACTCAACGGTGGCGGCGGCCAGCATGCTTGCGGGCATGCGGAGCGTTACATCGGCACGGGTTTTTTTGAACGGCTTGAAATAGAGCAGGCCTTTGCCCGTGGGCGGCAAATGCACCGTGACATCGGTGGTGGTGCGGATGAGTGTTTGTATCCCGACATGCGGGACAATGAAAGTTTCATGCTTCGCGCCTTTGTCACCTTGTACGGCAATTCTACCGCCTACACTGTCCATAAAAATTTGTGTGGATGCAAAATCTTCGCGCGGGTTGAGAATGATTTCCTCACCCTCTTCTTTTTCGCCGATGGTCCAGCTGTCTGTGGTGAGTGCAATGATGCTGTTGCGTTCCCCGCGAATATACTGACTGCGACGCACCGGAATGTGCAGCTCGGTGCGGCGTTCAGATTTTTCGCGGCGTTCCGCCGGGCTGCGTCGGCGTTCTGCCCCACTGCGCCGCTCTTGCAAGCGACGGTCTTTTTTGCGGTATTCTTCGTCCTTTACCAGCATGAAGTTTTTTAATTTTTCTTCTTTTGATTTACGGCGGTCTACCCCGCTACGCCGCTCGGGCTCATCGCGCCTTTCCAGCAGGCGGCGATCGTCGCCTGCGCGGCGGTCGGCATAATTGCGCCGCTCCTCAGGCTCGGATTTTTTCAACACGGCGCGAATGCTTTGCAGCACTGAGAGTGTAGAGAGAGGCGCTTTGACCTCTGGTCGCGGTTTGGGCGCAGGTGCGGCTTCTGTTTCGGCGCGGCGTAACTGCTTGATGCCATCGTTGATGGCATCTTCGAGCTGTGCCAGCGTATGCGCCGTGAGGCCGACATAGCCCGTGAGGTCGATGGTGCCTGCGGAGTGGTAAACGGCTTCCGCTTCCGCCTTATCTTTTTGGGGTAGCGGCAGGCGTACTTGCAGCCCCTTTACTTGCAGGCGCCCCTGTAAATCAAAGACGTTATGTACCGTTGCCTTGAAGGTTTTACCGAGCGCGTTGCGTGCCAGCAAATGCATGTGACTGTTGCGGATGCCAACGATGCTGAATCGGTAATGCAAGTCCACGCAATCCAGTGTGGGGAAGGCGGGGTCGAGCTTTTCCGTGCTGGCAACGGCCTCACGCATCATGGCGGCATGCAAATCAACAGGAGCGGTGGGTTCTTTTTCTTTCAGTGCGGCTGCTTCTGCCGCAACGCTGGAGGGCAGTGGCGGTGCGTAGTTTAAACGAATTTTTTCTTTGACCGGCGGAGTATTTTCAACGCGTGCAGGGCGGGCGCTGGCTTTTGCGCCAAGCTGTGAAGAGGTGATAATGCCATGATTATCGAGCGCCGAAAAAGGAACATCCAGCGCGCCCTCATCAATATAGGCATGGTGTTTTTGCGGGGTGTTGCGCTGCGTTTTGAATTGGATGTCAAATAGGCGCGGGCGGCTTTTCCAGTCTCGTAGGCCGCGATAAGCACGCACCGGAGAGAAGTGCCGCGCCTCTTTGAGCAACCAGAGAATGGCATGGAATATTCCCCGTATCGGCACGCCTTTAATTCCTATGACATGATGTTGCGTTCGGGGTCTATCCTAGCGGATACAGTAAAGAGTTGCCAAGTGAAAGAATGCACCCCGATTAGCCGATGCCAAAGTCATTGCGTTCAAGGCGTCCAGCATGGGAGGCTGGGCGTTCTTGTGCTGCAGCAAGGCTTTTAAAGCCATCTACAGGGGTCAACGATGAGATGGTCATCTTGTCGCCTTCTTGTATTTTTACGGGCGTTTTTGGCTCAACCACTTTAATCAATGGTTTTGCATCAAGCTCAACGGACGTATTTTTTCCGACGGGCTTTAGCTCAAGTTTTTCCGGTTTAGGATCATCGGTTTTGATGGTAACGGGACCGGCTGCCCGCACTTCAATAGGAAGGGCTTTTGCGCCGCTTAGATGCGTTTCCAGATTATCAAAATGCACGCGCACGGTTGCATCTTTGTGCGTACTGGTTACCTGAAACGCCACACCATCGCGTGCCGTGCCCTTAAAGTGAATGTCGTATGTGCCGGGCTCGGTAATTTTAAGCTGGGTAATCTGCGCCGTAGGCCTTTTCTTTGCATCTATTTCGATAGCACCATCTTTACCATCTTCGCGAACGATGGAAACAGCCGTTGGGGAAACGGAAATGGTGCTGTTTTCACCAAAGCTGCGAACAGTTACGGCGTAACTATTTCCACTGCCGGTAGAAGAAAGAGGGCTGGTTTTCTCTTTTGCATCCTGCCGTGCTTTTTCGCGGCGCTCTTTTTCAGCATCTGCCTTATTGCCTCGGAAGTCCGCTTGTGCCTTCCCAAGGATACCAAGGCTTTCGCCGAGATCTCTGTTTGCGGCGGCGATGTCGTCCTGACGCATACTGAGCTGCATTCTGCCAATCCAGACATCAAAGTTACCCTGAACGTTGCGCGTAACGAAGTCATAGTTGGCCAATGCACACTCACGTGTATATTCGTCAATGCGCGGATTGTTTGCGATAATATCGCGAGTGATTTGCCGAGCATCCAGAACATCACCGCGAAGTTTAACCGCCGCATCGAGCACTTTTTGCTGCTTCTCGCGCACTTCCAGCCTGCTCTGAGCCAACTTTTCCTCTGCAGTAGGCGGGCGCTTAACTTCAGGCATATCTTTTTTCTCTACCGGTGGCATGTCCAGCTTTGCCGGTGGAGGATCGACCATTCCACCTGGCGGAACGGGAACTTCAACAACCGGTGCGGCTGGTCCGCCTACCGCAGGCGGCGTCGCCAGAGCTTTCAGACTATCCTGAAGTATATTGTGTGGTTGGCCGCTGACTTGAATTCGCCCCTTCGGTGTTTGCAATGAAACATCGCCTTTGTAACCTGCGCCCACCAAGAGGAAGCCAAGGTCATCGGCATTGGTGATAAAAAGACCCTTAGGATTACGGGATGTTTTAAAACCGTTTTCATCCATCGGCTGCGGAGCAATAAAAGTGAATTTACCCTCACCTTTTTCGAGGATGGTTGCTAGTTTGCCCGAAGGCACGCGCGTTGCATCGCAGACAATGTTGTGGCCTTTTGCTGTTTGGGTGAAGTTGAGCACCGTGGAGCCGCGACTATTGGCAACATCAGCATAGGCGGTGACGTTCACGTTGCCAGCTGCCCCAGTTATTTTTACGTTGAGCTGCCCATCAAAGAACATATCTTTACTGGTTTTTCCTGCGCCGTTGCTCAGCATGAGATGCCCTGGCGCCATCACCTGAATATGTGTGCCTACTGGCACCGTGAGGGTTTTTGTATTTTTATCCATCGAGCCAAGCTCTACGCCGCCTTCTACAGCAACCACGGCTTCAGGAGCTTTAGTTGGGACAGGCTCACCGCGGAAAAAAGAACGAACACCCACGGTGCCCGCAACAATAGTGCCAACAAGAAGACTGCCCGCAAGGAACAGATTCCGCATGGCGCCTGCATTATCGAATGGTTTCTTTGCCATAAGCCCAATCCCCTTCTTCTACTCCTAAAGTATAAGAGGGAATTGGTTAACAAATGCTTAAAATAAATCGGATTTATATAAAATTGTATGGAAGTTTGAAAAACACCGATATTACAGGTAGCTGCTTTTGGTCTTCTTATAAAGAAGAGACCACCGTGGGGAGTTCCAGCATGATATCAGCGGCCTCAAGGCAGAGCGAAGCATTGCAAGCCTGAAACCGCACCAGCAGGCGCATATCTTCGATTTCACCTGCGGAAGCACCCCGTTTTAACGTTGCGTGAATCACAAAGTTGACCTCGCCTTCATACACAGGCAGTAATTCATCGTCTCCCGACGTAATAAAGGTGTGGGTCGGTGGTGATTCCACGCGTTGCACCTCTACATTGGGGCCGCGCAGAGTGATGGCGGTGGGCACCACCAGGGGCGAAACACGCTGCGCGGTGTTGATGTGCCAGCCGTTAGCGATGTGTAGTGTTACCCGCACGCGAAAGGCACTGCCAGGGTAAATATGACGGTCTTCAATATCTGCTTCTAGGCGCACATAGTGAAGCGAGGAAGGCGTTTTAAGTGCGGGCGCTTCCTCTTCTTCAAACAGGCTTTGCTGCGCTGGTGGCGATGGGCGATTGTCGTTGGCGTTTGCATGTAGCGCCATCAGCTTCATGCGGGCATGCAGCATGTGTGTGTAGCCTTGCGGTGAAGAAAGAATACGCCCCGCAAAGGCCTGAATAGTTTGGAACGCACGTTTTTCCCAGATATCGGATTCATAGACCGTATTTACCGTAAGGCGTTCAAGCATCGACATGGCAAACACCATCACGGCATTTGCGGCGGGCAGCGCATCGTCATCCGAGGTTTTCATGCGCACCAGAATGTCGGGGCTTTCTACCGTGAGAAAAAACCCAGCCTGACCCTGTGTGAGGCGTGATTTATCAAGAAACAAATCATCGGCGCGGTTGATGAGGTCCACCGCATCATCCAGCCAGCGGGCACTGCGCGTGGTTTCAAACAAAGCGAGCAGGCCGCGCGTGAGGTAAGCATAGTCTTCTAAGAACCCCGGTACGGCAAGTTTGCCATTATGCCAAATGCGGTAAAGCGTTCCGTTTTTGGTCATGTTCCGCATGATAAAGTCTGCTGCGCGTTCCGCCGCCCGCGTGTAAACTGGCATGCCCAGCACGTGACCCGCACGTGCCAAGGCATGAATCATCAGCCCATTCCACGCCGTGATGATTTTATTATCACACAGGGGTGCACTGCGCTGTTGCCGCTCCAGCAGCAACTTGCCAAGGATTTTATCGAGCTGCGTTTGTAGCCCGTCATAGGTCATGTTCAAATCATCGGCTAGAAGATCGAGGGGTTTTTTCGCATAAATCACTTTTCCCTCGGCATGTTTGTGGCCGGGGAATTGCGGTAGTTCTTCTAAGCCAAAAGTGTCGAAGAAAATTTTCTGCGCACCGGGGGAAAGCAGGCGGTTAATTTCTGCCAAAGCCCATACGTAATATTCACCTTCTGCCTCATCGGTTTCTGCATCGAGCGCGGAATAAAACACGCCCTCGGGCGAGGTGAGGGTGCTGAGCACGAAATCGAGCGTGCTGCGCGCGATGTAGTCGTAGTATGGTTTGCCCGTGATGTCGTAGGCCTCAAGATAACACGTTGCCAACAACGCCTGCGTGTAGAGCATTTTTTCGAAATGCGGCACACGCCATTTTTCATCCACCGCATAACGGTGGAAGCCGCCACCGACATGGTCGAAAATGCCGCCCGCCGCCATAGCATCAAGGCTGGTGGTGATGAGCTTCAGCGTGTGCGGGTCACGCGTTTGGCGGTAATAATCCAGCAGGAAAAGTAAATTGGTTTCATGCGGGAATTTAGGCGCTTGGTAAAAGCCACCATCTTCTGCATCAAAAATATCTTTCAAGTATTTCACGTGCTGCTGAATGACCTCTACGCCAATGGCGTTTTCATCCAGTGGAGAATCCTGCACGGTGAGTAAGGCACGGAGCTGGTCGGTGACATGCTGCGCGCCATCTTCCACCTCATCGCGTTTATTTTCCCATGACTGCGCGATGGCAGCCAGCACCTCCGGAAAACCCATGCGCCCATAACGCCGGTCGACCGAAAACGTGCCGCCCGCAAAGAAGGGTTTTAATTCGGGCGTAAGAAAAATATTGTTCGGCCAGCCACCTTCACGCGTGAGGAGTTGGCGCGCCATCATGTAGATGTCATCGAGCTCGGGGCGCTCTTCGCGGTCGACTTTAATGTTGATGAAATCGCGATTCATTGTTTCAGCAATGGATTCATTGTTGAAGACTTCGCGCTCCATGACGTGGCACCAATAACACGTGGCATAGCCGATGCTGACGAGGATGGGTTTTTGCTCTTTTTTGGCGCGCTGCAAGGCTTCTGGCCCCCACGGATACCAGTCCACCGGATTGTGGGCATGCTGCCGGAGGTAGGGGCTTAAAGACTGTTTCAGCCGGTTGGTATATTTAGGGCTGCCATCAGGATTGGTGGGGAAGCTTGCCATAAACTCTTGTCAGTGATTCGCGCGGTGGTTACAGTCGCGCATACTAATGGCGCACCTGCCGCAAGGCAAAGGAGAAATCACATGCTTGATGCAAAAAGCCTAGATACTATTTTCCGCAATGCACGCACCCACTCGCACTGGCAGGAAAAACCTGTTAGCGATGCGGTTTTAAAGCAAGTGTATGAATTGGCGCGTATGGCGCCAACCTCCGCCAACACCCAGCCGATGCGCGTGGTGTTTATTAAAAGCGCTGCAGAAAAAGAAAAACTCAAACCCTGTCTTGATGCCGGCAACGTGGATAAAACCATGAAGGCCCCTGTAACGGCGCTGATTGCTTATGACCTCGAGTTTTATGAAAACATGCCGAAGCTTTTTCCGCAAACAGACGCGCGCAGTTGGTATGTAGGCAAGCCAGAAAAAATCCAATTCACGGCCGCGCAGAGTGGCACGCTGCAAGGAGCGTATTTCATCATTGCCGCTCGAGCACTCGGCCTAGATTGCGGCCCGATGGGTGGGTTTAACAGTGCCAAGTGTGACGAAGCCTTTTTTAAGGGCACGCCGTGGCGTTCAAACTTCCTATGCAATGTGGGGTATGGCGAACCGAGCAAGCTTCACCCGCGCAACCCGCGGCTTGATTTTGAAGAGGCCTGCAAAATTGTTTAGAGGATGCTGCCCGAGGCGTTGAAAGCATCGATATCGAACAGCCCGGAAATCACCACGAGGTGATTGTTTTCGGTGAGGGTGAGTACGATGCCAACATCGCTGAGCGTGACGATAGGTACGCCGTTCACATAGTTCTGAAACTGAATTTTGTCGGTGCCGAGTTCAAAGTCGAGAATCGTATCGGTTTCGTTTGCGGATTCCGTGCGGTCGAACAAAAAGATATCAAGCGCCGCATCAATGCCGCCGCCGGAGAGGTTATCGTCACCCGCGCCGCCTTGCAGCGTGTCGGTGCCAAGATTGCCATAAAGATTATCGCCATCTGCGCCGCCGAGCAGGAAATCTGCATCGCGCCCGCCGCGCAGTGCATCCGCGCCCGCGCCGCCAAGCAACGTATCTGCTCCGCTATTGCCTTGCAGCGCATCGGTGCCATCGCCGCCGGAGAGGCTGTCGGCATCCCCACCGCCGAGTAATTGGTCTGCACCGGCATCGCCCGCCAGCACGTCGTTGCCGAGGTCGCCACGCAGCACATCGTCGTCATCCCCACCATTGATCGTGTCGGCATCCTGCCCACCATTGATAGTATCCGCGCCAGCGCTGCCGACGACACTGTCGCGCCCGCGGTCGGCTTTGATGACGTCGTCACCTGCATTGCCATCCAGCGTATCGGCATCCTGCCCGCCGCGTAGTGTGTCGTTGCCATCATTACCGCTTAAAGAATCATTACCACCATTGCCTTGTAAAAAATCAGTACCGGCATTGCCTTGCAAGGTATCAGCGTCATCGCCGCCGAAAACGGTGTCGTTATCATCGTTGCCGAAGAGCAAATCATTTCCGCGTCCGCCGAGGATACTGTCATTACCCTCATTGCCGTTGACGGTATCGCGGTCTGCGCCCGCATCAATAATATCGGCGCCGCCGAAGCCGGAAATAGTATCAAGGCCATCCAGCGCGGTTATCTGGTCGATATCATTCGTGCCTTCCAGAAGGTCTGCGCCGATTGTGCCTGAGAAAATACCCATCGTGTTTCCTTTGATGTTTTACGTGAACAGGAAATCAGATAGTGAAATGTCACTACTGTCCACGCCAATAAGCGTGATGGTTTTGGTGCCATCAACCGTGATGGTGGTATCGGCGCCGGAACTGGTTATTACGGGGCCTGCGGTGAAACCCAAAAGCTGAATTTTGTCGGTGCCGCTGATGAAATCTAAAATCACGTCGCTGTCGGTGTTGCTGATGGTGGCATTGAAACTGAACGTATCGACATCCGCACCGCCGGTGAGAACGTCATCCCCCGTGCCACCCACGAGAGAATCTGCACCTGCGCCGCCGGAAAGATTATCAATACCCGCACTGCCCAGCAGCGTGTCTGCTTCCGCGCCGCCATCAATAGAGTCATCGTCGTTACCGCCATCGACGGAGTCGGTGCCTTCATTGCCTTCGAGGGAATCGTTGCCATCGCCGCCCAACACCGTGTCGGACTCTTTATTGCCGCGCAGTGTGTCGGTGCCCGTGCCGCCTACCATGGAATCAGCACCCTGACCACCACGAATGTCGTCATTGCCGATGTCACCCAGAAGCGTGTCATTACCTTCATTGCCGTTGATGGTATCATTGCCTTCGCCGCCATCCACCGAATCTGTGCCGAGATTGCCATTGATGGAATCCGGATCAGTGCCGCTTAAAATCGTATCATTGCCTTGGCCGCCGCGGATGGTATCCACACCATCCCCGCCAAGGAGAATGTCATTGCCGAGGTTGCCTTGCAGGATATCGCCGCCCGTGCCGCCAAGAATAGAATCGTCACCGATATCTCCAAAAACGATATCCACGCCATCGCCACCGTTTAGCGTATCATTCTCTTTTCCGCCGCGTATGGAGTCATCATCCGTGCCACCAAGAATAGTATCAGCGCCTGCATTGCCTTGCAGCGTATCGTTGCCGCCTGCGCCAATGACGGAATCATTGCCGGAATTGGCCTGAACGATTTCATCAATTCCGTCTACACCGGTGATGGTTTCGTCCGTTTCCTGACCGAAAATGGTTTGTATGGGCATTAACAAAAACTCCTTACCGCAAAACTAGCACAGAATACACGCTCAACCAACAGCGTAATCTATTCTGTAACGATGGCGCCGCCCTGCGCACGGATGAGTGCGCGAATATCTTTTGCTGCGGCTTCTATTTCAGGCTCTGCAATGCCGCGCACCACAAGGCACACGCCGAGTTTACCGTCGCGTATATGCGGGTAGCTGCCAATTTCAACGGCGGTATGGCGGGTTTGAATATCACCCAGCGCGGTGGCAATCGTGCCCTCGGTCAAGGTGGTGGTGATGGCAGAAGAAAGCATCGGCGCGCCTTCTTTTAAGGTGGGGCGGATGAAATCAAACATCGCTTTCATGATGACAGGCACACCCGCCATCACATACACGTTGCCAATCTGAAAGCCCGGTGCGGCAGAGATGGGGTTATCAATCAGGGTGGCGCCTTCGGGGATGTAAGCCATTTTCTGACGCGCTTCGTTAAACGGCTGCGTGGTGCCAGCATAATGTTTTTCAAGCCGCCGGAAAGCCTCGGCATCTTTTACAACGTTTAGGCCAAAGGCTTTGGCGATGCAGGCGGTAGTGATGTCGTCGTGCGTGGGGCCGATACCACCAGTGGTGAAGACGTAGTCATACGTTGCGCGTAGTGCGTTAACTGCCGTAATAATCTCGCCCTCAATATCCTGTACCACGCGCGCTTCTTTAAACGTGATGCCCATAACAGCGAACTGCTTGCCGAGATAATTCAGGTTGGTGTCCTGTGTACGGCCGGAGAGAATTTCATTTCCAATAATGAGCAGTGCAGCAGTGGGCATAAAAAAACCATGTTTATTAAAACGGTGGCATCGTAAAACATTTGTCGCCAAAATGGAATAGCGCTGGCGCGCTGCCCAAATGTGGGGAAAGCTTGCGTTTTAGCGCGCAGTATGGTTTTTTCTAGCCAAGGGACAATGGGGAAAGAATGTTCAAAGAAGAAGTAACCATTCACAGTGCTGCAGATGCAGAGAAAATGCGCGCCGCCGGAAGGCTGGCAGCGGAAGTGCTGGATTTTGTGACGGACAAAGTGCAGCCGGGTGTGACCACAGACCACTTAAACACCCTGTGCCATGATTTTATTGTTCAGCACGGTGCCATTCCTGCGCCGCTCAACTATCGCGGTTTTCCGAAATCAATTTGCACGTCGGTGAACCATGTGGTGTGCCACGGTATTCCGGATGAAAAAAAGCTGCATGAGGGCGACATCGTGAATATCGATGTGACGGTGATTTTAGATGGGTGGTATGGCGATACCAGCCGCATGTATTGGGTGGGCGATAAAATGCCAGTGATTGCTAAACGCCTAACGCAAGTGACCTATGAAGCCATGATGCTGGGCATTGAAAAAGTGAAACCCGGCACCACGCTGGGTGACATTGGCCACGCCATTCAAACCCACGCAGAAAAACATGGTTACTCGGTGGTGCGTGATTATTGCGGCCACGGCATCGGGCAGGTGTTCCACACTGTGCCGAACGTGCTGCATTTCGGCAAACCGGGTAAAGGCATGGCATTAGAAGAGGGCATGTTCTTCACGATTGAACCGATGATTAATGTCGGCCATTACGAAACAAAACTTTCCGCCCATGATGGCTGGACGGTGACCACGCGCGACCGCTCGCTTTCCGCGCAGTTTGAACATACGGTGGGTGTGACTGCCACAGGTGTAGAGATTTTTACGGCGTCCCCACGCGGCTGGAATTGCCCACCCTATAATTCGGCCAGAAAAGCGTAGGGGTCTTATTATGCCTGAAGCCAAGGCACGCCCAAAAACAATCAAAGAAAAACCGCATTATCACGGCCATCGCCAGCGTTTGCGCGAGCGTATTTTGCAGGGCGGCACGGATAGCCTTGCGGAATATGAATTGCTGGAGGTGCTATTGTTTTCCGCCAACCCGCGCGGTGACACCAAGCCTTTAGCAAAAGAACTGATTTTGAAATTCGGCAGTTTAGCAGCGGTCTTAAGCGCAAGCGAAGATGCACTCACCAAACAGGCAGGCGAAGCGGCGGCTGCCACATTAAAAGTGGTGCGCGAATCGGCGCTGCGACTACTGAAGGCTGAGGTGAAGGCCAAACCGGTGATACAGTCGTGGAAGGCGTTGCTGGAATATTGCCATGCCAGCATGGGGCATAATAAGACCGAACAGTTTCGTATTTTATTTTTAGATAAAAAACACCAGCTGATAGCGGATGAATTGCAGCAAGAAGGCACGGTGGACCATACGCCGGTGTACCCGCGTGAGGTGGTGAAGCGGGCGCTGGAGCTGGGTGCATCAAGCCTGATTTTGGTACACAACCACCCGAGCGGTGACCCGACGCCTTCAAAGGCGGATATTGAAATGACCAAGCAGATTGTGGCCGCCGCCGCCCCACTGGGGGTGAGCGTGCACGACCATTTAATTATCGGTGGGAAGAAACATTACTCATTTAAGAGTTATGCACTGATTTGAGGCGGCTCGGCCTGACTGCGGCGCACGGATTCTTTTGCCGCCCATGCGTCATTAAAGCCTTCGCGGCGCGTGTATTTTAAAGCAGGGGATTTTTCACTGCGCTCGCGGATTTCTTCCACTTTTTCTTTTGCCTTATCGGCGCTGTCTACAACGTGAATGTGTAATTTTTCTCTGGTTTCTTCCGGCAAGAAACGCGTCATCAAATCAAAATAATTGATGGTGGTGTGCGTGCCATCACCATTTGGCAGATGCACAGGCTGATTCACAATCACGATTTCCTTGTTCTGCATCAACTCATGATTCTGTGAGAGGTATAGCACTAAGCCCGCCAGCTCCTGCATGGTGCCCGGCCCGCCAGGTGCAACCACGGCACAATCGCAGGTGCCGAACATGTAATCCATGCGTTTATAAATGTTAGGTGCATTGTAGTAGTCATTGAGGCCTTCGGGCGGCTTGCCTTCACGCAGCACGAGGTGGTTGATGTTTGAGCCTGCAATCCACGCATCGTCTTTGCCCGCGGCGCGTGCGGCTTGCACACCTTCATTAATTTCACCCATCATGTAGCGGCTACCGCCACCATAGACCAGCCCGAAATCAGACATGGCAAAGTTGTAGCCGAGGTTGTAGGCCGTGGCGAGCATCTGTTCGTTTTCAAATGAGGCGGAACAGAAGATGGCGACATTGAATTTGCCGCTTTGGGGGATGGCGTGCTCTTTGTCACTCGGGATGTCGAGGCGTACGGGCGGATAGCGATTGTCACGCGCATGTTCGAAATGCTTCAACACTTCCGCTTCCGTTTTTGCGACTTTAAAAATAAGGTCGGGCTTTTCTTTTAGCGCACCGAGGAAATAAAGCTGCGTGTATTCTTCGAGTTCTTCTTTCCATGTGCCTTTGGGGTCAAACAGCACAATTGGCATGTTCATGTCGCGCGGGTCCGTTTGCTTGGCTACCACAATCGACCAGAACTTGAATTTCTTTTCCGCAATTGCGATAGGGTCATCGTTCTTTGCGGGGTCTGGCATTAGCAAGATACCGTCGGCGTCGCGCACGATTTTATCTTCTACTTCTACCAAGTGCTTTATCTGCTGATTAGCAATACGGGTATAAATGCCAGAATCAGAGAATTTATTGACCAGATCAAGCCAGGCACTTTGATTTTCTACCGGACCCTCGGGCGAGCTGATCAGCACGTTGAAGGGGTCATTGCGTAAGTCGTGGTGGCTACTGACAAATTTCTGTAAATCGCCGCCCAGCTCATAATAGAGCGCCATATCGGCTTTTCGGCGTGGCTCATACAGCGTATTTCCTTCGGCCATTAGCTGTGCGCGAGATTTAATAGCGGTGCGTTCAATACCTACAGGAATTTGGTAATGATAGGTTTCGGTGAGGCGTGGGTCGACATCACGCGGGATGGGATGTTCCATGAAGTTGAAGTGCTGAATGCCTGTAACCACATAAAGCGGCGTGCCGAGGGCTTTTAATTTTTCAGCATCCATGGTAGGGTCATAGGGTGGCGCAGGTTGGTAAATAATGGCCGAACCTTCTACCATGGTGCGGTCTACTGGCGGAACCCGCACATCAATTTCATCTTCTTCTACGCCAATTTTGCGCAACTCAGCGCGCTGAAGATTCGTTGCTTCCTGCAATTTACGGAAGGCTTCATTCGCGCGTTTGCAAAAATTTGCAGGGCCGTTGCAGGCGTTGATAACAGGACCAATCTCCACGCCGGGGAAGGGCACTTCGTCCTTCAACCATTTGGCGCGGTCAATTTTGTGCTCAAGCCCCGTGAGGTCAAAATATTGCAGCAGGCGTTTATCTTTGAAATAGGAATAGGTGTCGTCTACCAATGTGCCGGATTGCGCGCGCGTGATGCCAAAACGCTTAAGCAATAAATCATCTGGGACTTTCGCAAGCGCGATTTGGGCGGCCTCACTTTTGCCGAGCGCATTGCCTTCTGCCGTTTGCGCTGTTTCTTCGGGGCTTTCGGCGATAGCGCCCGTAAGATGCAGCGGGCGAATCACCGCGCCAGCGCCACTAAAGCCTTCAATATGGTCGATGATTTTATCGAGCGTGGTGGTATGAATGAACAGCGTGGTGCCCGGTTTGAAATGATTACCGTTAGCCGGTTTTGGCGGCACGGGTAACGCGCGCGGGAGATTTTCTTTGACCATATCCACTGCCTCGTGGCGTGTACGCGCCACATAGACGCCGAGCTTTTCAGCGAAGAACCTCGGGTCTTCATCGATGCCAAAGGCGCTGATGAACGCGCTCCAGTAGCCCTCACGCTTATCGCTGCGCTGGTTACTGATGACGAGAGGCTTTTTTAAGATAGGGTTTTCAAAGTCGCCTTTTTCAAAGGCTTCTACTTTTGCGCGTAAAATGGTGACCATTTCATCGGCGGCGTAAATATCGGCGCGAGGTGTGATGAAGCCGCGCACATGTTCTGGGATTTCATACACGTAATTGCCTGATTTGTTTTTAATCTGGCTACCGAGGATGTCGACATCGGCGGCATCATCACCTAGCCCGCGAATCATGCGCAAGCGGTTGGCGCGCAAATGGTGCGGCATGGGGTGAATGGTGGTGACGGCTTCCGGCGCGGGCTCTTCGGGGAAGTAATAGTAATGGCGTGGCGGTGAGGCGAGATAGTTTTGGTCGTGCATGCGCTCAAGCTGGTGCACCAACCATGTGCGCGTGTCGTGCTCAAGACGGGCCTTGCCACCACGGATGATGTTGCGCAATGCATCTTGCGCGAAGCCAAGCCGTTCTTTGGTGAGTGACAGGTCTTTTTCTGCCGTCATGTGATTCCTCTGATTACAGTGGTCTATGATACCAGCAGTGTACTAACCAAAGGTTAACAAACCATGAATATGGAAATATAGAATTAAGCGCCGAAAAACAGGTAGGCGATAAGGATGGCGGCAAGGATGCTGGCGGCATCGGCCAAAAGCGCGCAGGCGATGGCGTGGCGGGCGCGGGTGAGGCCCACGGCACCCATATAAACAGCCAGCACATAAAAGGTGGTTTCGCTGCTGCCCTGAAAGATGGCAGAGAGCCTGCCCGCAAAGGAATCAGCCCCGTGATGCTGCATGGTTTCCACCATCATGGCGCGGGCGCCGCTGCCTGAAAATGGCTTCATGATGGCAGTGGGCAGCGCATCTACAAAGGCGGTATTCATGCCGCTGAGGCGCACGAAATATTCAATGCCGTGCAGCACGATATCCATTGCCCCGCTGGCGCGGAGCAGGCTGACGGCCACCAGCATGGCCACCAGATAAGGCACAATGGTGAGGGCGGTGGAAAAACCTTGCTTCGCGCCCGTGATGAAGGATTCATAGACCGGCACTTTTTTGTAGGCGCCGTAGGCGAGGAAGCCTGCGATAACACTGAGTAAAATAAAATTCCCCGAGGCGGCGGAGTAAAGGGTTTGTTTTTCGGTTGGCGCGGAAAAAATGAGCATGCACAGTGTGGTGAGTAGTGCGACGAATCCGGCAAGGTAGGCGAGCACAACCTTGTCCCATATTTTCAGTTTTTGTACCCATGCGACGGCACCAAGGCCAACAAGTGTAGAAACGGTGGTGGCGAGCAAAATAGGAATGAACACATCGGTGGGATTTACTGCACCTGCTTGCGCGCGATACATAAAAATAGTAACGGGGAGCAGCGTGACTGACGCGCTGTTCAGCACAAGGAAAAAAATCTGCGCGTCACTGGCGGTGGTGGAGGACTTATTGAGTGTTTGTAAATCCTGCATGGCCTTAAGGCCAGCGGGCGTGGCGGCATTGTCGAGCCCCAGCACGTTGGCGGCGATATTGAGGGTGATGCTGCCCATAGCAGGGTGATTTTTGGGCACGTCTGGCATCAGGCGGGAAAAAAGGGGTGTTAGAAAATGCGCCAGCTTGCGGATAAGCCCTGCATCTTTGCCAATTTCCATGATGCCGAGCCAGAAGCACATGATACCTACCAGGCCGAGCGCGAGCTCAAACGAAAGTTTGGATGCGGTGAAAATGGCGGCGGCCATGTCGTTCCACAAGGCCATGTCGCCGAGGAAAAGACTACGAAGGCAGGCGCTGGCAAAAGCGATAAGGATAAAACTCAGCCAGAGGAGGTTAAGCATGCGACGGTTTGTGCTGTTCGGGTTTGAGGCGCTTTTGGTTGACGTCGAGCTTTAAGCGCTCCACGATTTTTCCGCCCTGCAGATGCTCGCGGATGATGGTGTCGACATCGTCTTTCGTGGCATAGGTATACCATGTGCCTTCGGGGTAAATTACCATAGTAGGCCCCATCTCGCAGCGGTCGAGGCAGCCCGCGCTGTTGATGCGCAACCCATCAATGCCAAGGGTTTTGCAGCGCTCTTTCATGTAATCACGCAGGGCTTCGGAATCTTTTTCGGCGCAACAGCCGCGCGCATGACCCGCTTCGCGCCGGTTAGTGCAGCAGAATACATGGGCTTTAAAATAGAGTGCGTCAGATGCCATGGTTTTAGACCTTACACCAGAGCGGATAAAAGCTTGAGCATTTTTTCCTTCGTAGCGGCATCGTAGGTGGTGCCGCCCTTGCCCCATACGGGGTTTGGCCAGGAATTATCAGTTTTGTAGCGCGCGATGACGTGAATGTGCAATTGCGGCACCTGATTACCCAGCGCGGCAATGTTGAGCTTGTCGGGGCTGAAATGCTCTTTTAAGAATTGGCTTGTGTGGTTGATATCATCCAGCAGCAGGAGCTGATCGGGGTGGGGCAGGTCGATAATTTCGCGCATGGCGGTGCGCTCGGGTACTAATATCACCCACGGGAAAAAAGCATTGTTCATTAAAAGCACGCGGCAGAGTGAAAGGCTGCCAACGGTGAAACAATCTTTTTCCAGTTGTGGGTGAAGCGTGAACATGGCCGTTTATAACGCCCCCAGCCGGAAATGCCAAGATAAGAAACCACAAAAAGGGCTTGCCATTTAAGATAAGAATGATTATTAGTTGCTTTCCATCACTATTTATCAGATTTAGGAGTTAGGTTATGCGTTACGGAATGAAAATGATGTGTGCTGCGTTGGTGGCAATTGCGGTGTGCGTGCCAAGTGCAAAAGCAGAAGACAAAGCGGCGCTTGAGTTCGTAACCGTGATTAAAGACCATAAATTCAGCCCCGATGTGGTGGAAGTGCCCGCGGGCGAAAAATTCACCCTGATTGTAAAAAATCAGGATAATTCGGCAGAAGAATTCGAAAGCCACGACCTGAAGCGCGAAAAAGTGATTCCGGGCGGCAAAGAAGGCAAATTCAAGATGGGCCCGTTGAAAGAAGGCGAATATAAGTTCTTCGGTGAGTTTAACGAAGCCACCGCACAGGGCAAAATTGTTGCTAAAAACAAGCAATAGGTAGGCTACTCATGCTTTCCACCGCCATTATCGTATTCCGCGAGATATTTGAAATCGCCATCATCTTAAGTGTGGTGCTGGCGGCTACGCGCGGCCTTGCGGGGCGGTGGAAGTGGGTGGGCCTTGGTATTGGCGTTGGCGCTGTGGGCTCGGGCCTTGTTGCCTTTTTCGCGGGTGAAATTGCTGATGCTGCCGAAGGCATGGGGCAGGAAATTTTCAACGCGGGCGTGCTGTTTGCCGCTGCCGCCGTGATTGGCTGGACCGTGGTGTGGATGAAGCGCCATGCGAGGGAGCTGACGGCACACTTAAAGAAGGTGGGCGCCGCGGTGGTGGATGGGGAATTGCCGCTCTATTCGGTGACGGTGGTAATTGCACTTGCCGTGCTGCGCGAGGGTTCAGAAATCGTGCTTTTAACCTATGGGCTTGCTGCCGCAGGTAAATCAATCGTATCCATTGCTATTGGCGGCGCGGTAGGCGCGGTGGGTGGTGTTATTGCCGGCGCCCTGTTCTATTATGGTATTTTAAAGGTTTCGACCAAGCACCTGTTCACGGTTACCAGCGCGCTTTTAGTGCTGCTGGCATCCAGCATGGCAGCCCAAGGCACGGTGTTTTTGGTGGCAGCCGACAAACTACCCGCGCTGGCAGACCCGCTGTGGGATAGCTCGGCGATTTTGTCGCAAAACAGCGTTTTGGGGCAAATTTTGCACGCCCTGATTGGTTATAGCGACCAGCCGCTTGGGATGCAGGTGCTGGTGTTTGCCGTGGTGCTGGGGGTGATGACCCTAAGCCTGAAGCTGGCAGGCCAGCCCCCGAAAACCGCAGAAAAACCTGCTAAATCCTAAGATTTTAGCTGCACAAGGCATATTTTGCTGGCAAATGCCCGCAAAATAGGGTAAAAGCCGCGCCACAACTCCCCAGAGGAATGTGTTTAAAATCGGTGCTGGTATTTTCAGCGCCCCAACTTTTTTAGGCCTAAAGCCTGACAGGATTTTTATGGAACTTCGTAATATTGCCATCATCGCGCACGTGGACCATGGCAAAACCACATTGATTGACGCCATGCTTCGTCAGAGCGGCACGTTCCGCTCGAACCAGCAGGTGGCAGAGCGCGTGATGGATTCGAACGATATCGAACGCGAACGCGGGATTACGATTCTGGCCAAATGCACGGCGCTGAACTGGAAGAACACGAAAATCAACATCATCGACACGCCCGGCCACGCCGACTTTGGTGGCGAAGTGGAACGTGTATTAAGCATGGTGGATGGCGTGCTCTTGCTGGTGGATGCCGCTGAAGGCCCGATGCCACAAACGAAATTCGTGCTGGCAAAAGCCCTTGCACAGGGCCTGCGCCCTATCGTAATCATCAATAAAATTGACCGTTCCGACGCCCGTCAGGAAGAAGTGCTGGATGAAGTATTTGACCTGTTCGTGGCACTCGATGCGAACGAAGACCAGCTTGACTTCCCAGTGCTATACGCCTCAGGCCGTAGCGGCTGGGCCGTGGAAAATCTGGAAAAAGATGCCCGCGAAAACCTGCACTGCCTGTTTGACCGCGTTGTGGCGCACGTGAAGCCGCCGAATGTAGATAAAACGGCACCGTTTGCGATGCTTTCTACCATCTTAGATGCCGATAACTTCCTTGGCCGTATTCTGACCGGTAAAGTATATAGCGGCGTGATTAAAGTGAACCAGCCGATTAAAGCGATGCACCTTGATGGTACGGTAGTAGAAGTAGGCCGCGCGACGAAACTGATGACGTTCCATGGTGTGGAACGCGTGCCAGTGGAAGAAGCGCAGGCAGGTGATATTATCGCGATTGCAGGCTTGGTGAATGCCAGCGTGGCCGACACGATTTGCGCGCCGGAAGCAACAACGCCGATTAAGGCGACGCCGATTGATCCGCCAACCATGGCCGTGACCATCAGCGTGAACGATTCGCCGCTTGCAGGCCAAGAAGGCAGCAAAGTGACGAGCCGCATGATTCGCGAACGTCTGTTCAAAGAAGCCGAAATCAACGTGGCAATCCGCGTGACGGAAAATGCCGGTAAAGACGCACTCGAAGTGGGTGGTCGTGGCGAATTGCAGCTGGGCGTGTTGATTGAAAACATGCGCCGCGAAGGGTTTGAACTTTCTGTTTCCCGCCCGCGCGTGCTGTATAAAAACGACGAAAACGGCAACAAGCTGGAACCAGCAGAAGAAGTACAGTGCGACGTGGATGAAGAATTCTCCGGCGTTGTGGTGGAAAAACTCTCTAAGCGCAAAGGTGAGCTGCTTGAGATGCGTCCATCCGGCGGCGGTAAGCTGCGCCTCAAATTCATTGTGCCTTCACGCGGGTTGATTGGGTATCAGGGTGAGTTCCTGACCGATACGCGCGGTACGGGCATTATGAGCCGCTTGTTCTATGGCTATATTCCATTTAAGGGCGAAGTGGGCGGCCGTATCAGCGGTGTGCTTATTTCCCAAGAAAAGGGCGAAGCCGTGGCCTATGCGCTGTGGAACCTTGAAGAACGTGGTTTCATGTTCATTCATCCGGGCACGAAAGTGTACCCTGGCATGATTATCGGCCAGCATAGCCGCGACAACGACCTTGAAGTGAACCCGCTGAAAGGCAAGCAGCTGACGAACATTCGTACCACCGCTGCCGATGAAGCGATTCGCCTCACGCCGCCGCGTACCTTCTCGCTGGAAGAAGCGATTTCGTACATCGGTGAAGACGAGCTGGTGGAAGTGACGCCGCAATCCATCCGCGTCCGCAAGAAATTGCTAGACGCGAATGAACGCAAGCGCGCAAGCCGCCAAGCTGCCAGCGCTTAAATCTCTCTCGCATTAAACGATGCGCGGCGATACACTGCTTGAAGTGTATGGCACGAAAACGCGCGGCAAAAAAACCGACCTTTAAAGAAGCGAGCCTTTTCTGGGGCAAGCTCGGCTGCATCAGCTTTGGTGGGCCGGCAGGGCAAATCAGTATCATGCACAGCGAAATGGTCGAACACCGCAAATGGGTGAGCGAAGACGACTACATGCACGGGCTAAATTATTGCATGCTGCTGCCCGGGCCTGAAGCCCAGCAACTGGCGACTTATATCGGTTGGCGCTTACATGGCCTAAAAGGCGCACTCGTGGCGGGCGGATTATTCGTGCTGCCATCCTATTTCCTTTTTCTGCTTCTTGGCTGGCTGTATATGGCGCATCAGAGCGCCGGGCCTGTGATGGCATTTTTTGAAGGGGTGAAGCCTGCGGTGGTGGCGATTATTTTTTACGCCATGTTCAAAATCGGCAAGAAAGTGATGAAGACACGCATCCATTATGGCCTTGCAACAATAGCGCTGTTTGGCGTGGGGCTGCTGAACATTTCATTCTTGTGGGTGGTCGCGCTGGGTATGTTTGCCGGATGGCTACAACACACAAAAAGCGGTGCCAAAAATACATGGCCGAAAGTAAGCCATACGGCGTTACGCCGCGCAGGGAAAATATTGCTGGTGGGTGCTGCGCTTGGCGCTGCCGTGATGGCGGCAGTGTTTGCGTTGTTCTCCGGCACGAGTGCCTTTGCGCATATGGCAGTGTTCTTTACCAAAGCAGCGTTGGTGACTTTTGGCGGGGCCTATGCGGTGCTGCCCTATGTGTTTCAGCAAGCGGTGGAGCATTACCAGTGGCTGACACTGCCGCAGATGATGGATGGGCTGGCGCTGGGTGAAACCACACCGGGCCCGTTGGTGATGATTGTGGCCTTCATTAGTTTTGTTGGTGGCTGGAATTATGCGGAGGCGATAAACATGACGCCATTAATGGGCGGGGCGATTGGCGCAAGCATCGCGACATTTTTTACTTTCCTGCCGAGCTTTATTTTTATTCTGATGGGCGGGCCGATGATTCAGCATCTCGGGAAAATTCCGGTGGTCACAAAAATGCTATCCTACATTACGGCGGCAGTGGTCGGCACGGTGGCCTATCTCGCTTTATTTGCAGCGTGGCACATGTTTGTGCCGCAGCAAACATTCGCATCGTTAAGCATTAGTAATGTGCTACTGGCCATCGCCTATGGCGTGCTGCTGGTGCGGTTTCATGTTAGTATGCCGCTGCTGGTGCTGGCTGCAGGCGCTGTGGGTCTTGTGCAGTATTTTATTTTTTAAAGACAGCGACGGTCTCGAGATGCTGCGACCATAAAAACTGGTCAATCGGCACGGCTTTTTCAAGCGTATAACCTGCGTCGTTTAGATAAGCGGCATCGCGCGCAAAGGTGGCGGGGTTGCACGATACCATCACCACGCACTTTACATTACTTTTCGCAATTTCTTTTGTTTGCGCAGCAGCACCAATGCGCGGCGGGTTTATCAGCACACCATCGGCTTTGGTAAGTTCTGCTGCCAGCACGGGCTGCTTCATTAAATCGCGCACTATGGCACGCAGGGGCAACTGAGATTTTTTCGCCGCCTTACCTAAACATTCCACCATGCTGCCCACACCTTCATAAGCAGTGACTTGTACACGCTGCTGTGCCAGCGGCACACTGTATGTGCCAAGGCCGCAAAAAAACTCTACGACGTGTGTGCACGACTTCAGGGCTTCCATAAGAATGGATAGAATCGCCTGTTCGCCTTCAAGGCTTGCTTGCAAAAACGCGCCTTGCGGCAAGGGCACTTCGACATCGCCAAAACGTGCAGTGAGCGGTGAGGTCTCTACAATGGGTGTGAATTTCTTTTCGCTCTGCCAGTGCAGGCAGGCGAGTGCATGTTCGCGCGCAAAGGCAGCAAGCACTTCCAAAGCAGAAAAGACAGGTTCTTTTTTGCTGTGTAGTGTGAGCGCCGCGCCGTTATGTGTGAGTGCAAGCGAAATGCTTTGTAAATGCTCGCGGCCTTCCAGCGCCTGAACCAGCGCACGCAGCGGCTGCAATAAATCATTCAGAACTGGGGTGAGTACAAGGCAGTGTTTGATAGGCACGACGCGGTGGCTTTGCGGCGCATAAAAACCAAGGTCGGTCTTTCCGTTCTCGGTGTGGATGTGCAGCGTGGCACGCCGACGTGTGGCAGGCGGCAGGGTGATGAGGGGGCTAACAAGCGCTGCATCAAAACCGGCTTGGGTGACAGCATCGGTGAGGCGCTTTTGTTTAAACGCGATATATTCTGGCTCTTGCAGATGTTGCAGCAAACACCCGCCGCAATCCGCAAAATGCGTGCAGGGCGGTGTGCGCCGTGCAGGTGAGGGGGTGAGGATTTCATCCGGCAGGGCTTTCAACACACCGGAGGATTCCCCCGTGACGGTGGCACGCACCACGTCACCCGCGCAGGTGAAGGGCACGCACACGGACTGGCCGTTTACCTCGCCCATGCCGTCCCCCAGCCCGCCAAGGCGGGTGATGGTGATGTCGGCCTGATATGGAAACGATGATTTTCGCATGGGTAAGCTATAAACCTTGCAACGGTATTTGCCAACAGCAAGGCGCCAAGGCATAGTAAATAACAAGGAGTGACGATGAGCTTTGCAAGCCTGAACAATATTAAGGCGCGCCTGTTTATACAGGGCGACCTGATTATTTATGGTTATGGCGGATTCTACCAGCAACCCAAAGGCTGGGGGATGGATCTTGCCTATTTCCGCCGCAGTGATTTTAAAGGCCCATTCGCCCGCAAAAACATCGAAAATTACATTCAAGGGCGGGTGCAGGCGTTGGTGAAGAGCGGCTTGGCGCATGAACAGTTCTTGCCGCGCTTCATGGCGCATTTAATGCATGTGTGCATGCATGAATGGCATTATGAACAGGCGCGCGTGCTGTTTGAATTTGCCCGCATGAAAATTCCCGCGTTCAAACGTTACGATGATTTTAATCAGTTTGCCGGTGAGTGCATGGGCGGCACGCAAGGCACTTCGCCTGACGCGCTGCTGGCGGTGGTGAAGGAGCGTGTGAACGCCATGGCAAACCTACCGATTGAAAAGATCATTCATTCAAAGCGCGGGCTGATTGCCCGCCATGCGACGGACGTGCTGCGCCGTGTGCTGGAAGCGACGTTTGGCAGCACTGACGGCACCTATATTTTTAATAAAGTGAAGGATGAGGGCGGTGCCGATATCAGCCTGATTATGGATGGCACGGAGCAAAATTATTTGCTGAGCAAAGCGTTTTACACGCAGATTCAGGATTTTTATGCCAAGCGCATGAAAGCCTATACAGAGCCTGCGTATGTTCATGAGGCGCTGCGCACACTGAAGGTAGAAAAAAACCCCGACAAACGCATTAAGCGTGCGCGACGCGATGCGGTGCGGGGCTTTAAGGAAATACACCCTGAGCTGCGTGCGTTGCTTGCGGTACTGCGTATGCCGATATTTATTGCGGTAGATGATAACGCCAATTTCTTCCGCAATTTCTTCAACACGATTCCGCTCTTTGTTGCCAAGGGCATGGATGAGCTACAGGAATATTTGGTGTTTGGTTTGTGCATGTATCAACCTGCCTATCAGGGCGGCTTGATTGTGACGCATGGTGGCAGAAGTTATTCGCGCTTCTGGCACACGCTGGTGGAAGAAACCATGCATCTTTCCGATGGACCTACCGACCGCATGACGTTGGCGGGCCATCATCGTTATTCCGGCAAGAAAGCGTTTCGCGTAGCCTACGAACAAGATAAGGCGCTGAACCCGCCCTG
Organism: uncultured Rickettsiales bacterium; assembly: GCA_964467255.1. Classification (GTDB taxonomy): domain Bacteria; phylum Pseudomonadota; class Alphaproteobacteria; order Rickettsiales; family RGZB01; genus CAYXPR01. Next base: position 116,963 of record CAYXPR010000004.1, read on the forward strand.
GGCCAGCAACAATGTGCTGGGGCCGAAGGAGTGGGCGCAGTCGATGACGTTGAAAAGATTCAGCAGCTTGCGGGCGGCCTACATCAAAAAACGCGTGGAAAAATTTGAAGCCACGATGGATTTTGAACATTATCGCCCGCGTGAGCGCGACGCTGAAGTGTTCGCCGCCCTTGCAATTGTGGAGCGTGCCGTGGGCCCGCGCGTGATGAAAAAAATTATGCCGAACCTGTTTGCCTATTACACGCAGGACTACATGCAAGGCCTGCGTAGCGAGGTAGATTTCCTCAAAGACAAAGTGAAATCTTAAGCTTCAGTTGCCAAATCAAAGAACAGAATTTCTACGTCGCTTTTTGCTGTGAGCTTCGGATTGCTCTCTTCCGTGAGGGCAACGCCATCACCCGCTGAAAGCGAGAGTGTACCGAGTGTGGCCGTGCCGCTCGCTACCTGCAACCACGCCTGCCGATTTTTTTTCAGCGGCAGAGAAACAGAATTTCCTGCGGTGAAAATGCCGGCATAGATGCGCGCGTCCTGATGAATGGGAAGGGCGCCATTTTTACCATCCGGCGCGGCCATCAGGTGCAGCGTGTTTTTTTCTTCCACAACCGGAAAGCTTTTATCCACATAGGAGGGGTCTAGTGATTTTTCCTGCGGATAAATCCAGACTTGCAGCAGATGCAGCGGTTCGGTTTTAGATGCGTTGTATTCGCTGTGGCGAATGCCGCGACCCGCACTCATGAGTTGCACGGTGCCGTGCTTCAGTACACCTTCGTTACCGAGGCTGTCTGTATGGCGGAGCTGGCCTTCCAGCACATAGGTAAAAATCTCCATATCGCGGTGGCCGTGAGGGTCAAATCCTGCGGCGGGAATGACGCGGTCTTCGTTGATGACGCGGAGCGCACCAAAACCCATGCGGCTTTCATCGTGATATTCGCCGAACGAGAAGCTGTACGTGGCATCAAGCCAAGGGAAGCGGGCATGGCCGCGTGTATTACTGGGATAGAGTGTAAGCATAAATATTATCCGTTACGTGTTGCTATAGACCCATTGTAATTATCTATTAATAGTTGACAATAAATTAAAATCAACAATACTGTTTCATAATAAGCAACAAACAGGGGCGCGGTATGGACAGGCTTTTTTGCATGAAGATATTCGTGGAAGTAGCAAATAGCGGCAGCTTTTCCGGTGCCGCGCGCAAACTGAAGCTTTCGAAAGCCTCGGCCAGCAAATATATCAGCGCGCTGGAAGAAAGCTTGAAGGTGCAGCTGTTACACCGCACGACCCGCCGCGTGAGCCTGACGGAAGAAGGGAAAATTTTCTTCGAGCATAGCCAGCGTATTTTAGAAGATATGGCGGAGGCCGAGGAATCGCTGAATCGCCGCGGCAGCACACCCAGTGGCCTGCTGCGCGTGAATGCGCCCCTGACCTTCTCCCTATTGCATTTAAAGCCCATCCTACCGGAGTTTGTGCGCCGTTACCCCGATGTGACGCTGGAACTGGAAATGGATGACCGCCGCGTGGATGTAGTGCGCGAGGGGTATGACGTGGTGGTGCGTATCGGCAGCACCATGCCAGACTCATCGCTGGTGGCAAAAAAACTTGCCGTTTCAGAAATGTTGCCCGTGGCCGCACCCAGTTACCTAAAAGCACGTGGTATTCCGAAAAAACCGGATGATTTGAAAGCGCACGACTGCATCATTTACAGCTATGGCACCAACCGCACGACCTGGAAGTTTCTGGATAAAGCCGGCAAGCTGCAACAGGTGGAAGTGCCGGGGAAATTATGGCTGAATAACGGTGAGATGATTCGCCACATGGTGAAAGAAGGCATGGGCATTGCCATGCTGCCCGCCTTTATAGTGGGCAGTAATCTGCAAAACGGTAGTGTGGTGCGCGTGCTGGAGCATTATACGGTGCCCGACCTTAACATTTATGCGGTCTATCCGGAGCGGCGGTATCTATCTGGTAAGGTAAGGGTATTTATTGATTTCCTCGCCAGCAAACTCGGCCCACGGCCTGCGTGGGACCTCGTGGCCTAGGCGCCAAACACCTCTTTAAAACCCACAGAAACACAGGTTTTTTCTGTAAATCGTTGCTGCACTGCAGCAGGAAACTGGCTGTCAGCGCCAAAAAGGGCTCAATAACAGGCCTTAAGACCCTTGTGCGCATGCAGCATAAAAATGACCTTAACTTATTGATTTTAAAGGGTAAATATAGTATATTAACAAATGAAGGCAGAGCTGTGTGTATGGCAATGCCAAATACTTTTAGGAGGTTGTGGTATGACTATTAATTATAAAGATTGGAACATGAAAAACTTAGGCCATTTATTGGTGCTTGGTTTTGTGTTTACGGTGATCATTGCGGTGATTCACATGTTTATTTCTCCGCTTTTGACGCTTGTATTGCCGACCGTGTTTACGACCGGCCTGTCACTGACGGACACCTTACTGTTCCTGCTTCTGATTACCCAGATGGTAAAGAAGATATAAGTAAGGTCTTAAGCAACAGCTTCTAACAGAGCTGTAATGACGCCCGCCCCGCCTAAAAAGCGGGGCGGGTTTTTCATGCGTACTTTTTAGTAAGAATGGAATAATAACAGGTTCTCGACGTCACTATTGTCGGAGCGTCCATCAATCGGCGCATATTGCACATGCCCGCGTGCAAACATACAGTCATTGAGTAATTCACCAATTGCTTGTTCGCGCATGGATTCGTGCACGAATTGCGAACGGTGGCGTGCTACCTGCAGGCATTGCATATAATCATTGCCATAGAAATTGCCTGCCGTACCGCCGGGCTGTTGTTGGGGCTGGGCAGGTTGTGCCGGTGCTGCTTTTGTGGGTGCGGTGGGCGCGGGTTTTTGAGGTGCGGGCGGCGCAAAATTCTGAGTGTGAGCAGCACCGGGCGCGGCCAGGCTGAACGCAAGCCCCACAAAAAAGATGACGATGAGCCGAAGATGGTACAAGTGGTTCCTCAAAATAAGTGGACGACCATCATACAGGAACCCACACGCCGCAGGCTAGCGCATATTACAGATGCGCTTTATGCGCCAATTTGCGGCGGCGCACCATGAGCGCACCAGTGACAAGGAGTAAGGGCATGGAGAGATACTGAACGATGACTATGCCATGCGGCCATGCGTGCAGCGGTGTATAGACATAGGCCAAATTGAACACGGCGGCTGCGATGTGCAAAAAGCGGATAATGGTGATGGCAGAAATATTCATGGTCGCCCCTTAGTTTAGAGATGCGGACTTTCTACCACTATCAGCGGCACCTGAAATTGATAAGTATCAAATGACTCATCCACCCAAATCAGTTTTTATTTTACCGCCCCACGCCAGGCGTAGTGCATTGGTGATGGCAAGAATGTCGATGCCTTCTTGCAGTAGTGCGCCCATGACCGGAGTGATGACGCCACCCGCTGCAAAGCCCATCGCAATAACACTTAAAACCATGCCGCCAATGGCGCTTTGCAGCACAATGCGACGCATGGCGGCACTGATGTGGATGAGCTCATCCACTTTCACTAGCGATGACTCCATGATAACAGCACCGCCCGCTTCAGCTGTGACGCTGCTGTGCTGACCAAAGGCAATGCCCACTGTGGCAGAAGCAAGTGCAGGGGCATCGTTAATACCATCGCCCATGAAAAGTGTGGGGGCGAGGGCTGCCTCTGCCCGCACGATGGCCACTTTCTGCTCAGGGCTTTGCGAAGCAAGAGTTTCTGTGATGCCAAGCAAGCCAGCGAGGTAGCTGACTTCGGATTCACGGTCGCCGGAAACGAGCATTACCTTATTAAACTGATGCGACGGAGAAAGATGGCGGATGAATGACTTGCCTTCCACACGCGGTGCGTCGCGAAAACGGAACGTGGCGGCGTAATGACCATCCATGAGGATAACACACTCAAGGCCTGCCGAGGTCGGTGGAAGCAGCGCGGCAATATCTGGCGCCGTTTGCAAAAGTTTTTTGCGGTGTGTGACGCGAATTTCATGCGCGGCGACAGTGCCAACCAAACCTTGCCCAGGCTTTTCAGACACGCTGAGTGCATCGATAAGCGTTAGATTTTCTTTTGCTGCCGCTTGTAAAATGGCGCTGGCAAGCGGATGTTTGGAATAGCGCTCAAGGCTGGCGGCATATTGCAAGACAGTGTTTTTCTCGACGCCTTTGGCGGAGAGGATTTCAGTTAGCTCAGGCTTGCCGTAAGTGAGTGTGCCGGTTTTATCAAAAATGGCGGTACGGCAAGTGGGCAGGCGCTCCAGCACGGTGGGGTCTTTGATGATGATGCCGCGCCGTGCCGCCATGGAAATGGCGCTGATGAGTGTGATGGGTATTGCAATGAGCAACGGGCAGGGCGTAGCCACTACCAGCACGGCTAAGAAGCGTGTGGCATCGCCGGTAAGGTACCATGCTGCCACCGCAACAACCAGCGCAAGAGGGGCAAAGAAAGCACCAATCTGATCGCCCAAACGCCGCATGGAGGGGCGTTTCTGTTCCGCTTCTTGCATGACCTCCATGATTTGTGCATAGCGTGAATCAGCGGGAATTTTTTCGGCACGGATGACTAGGACAGCTTCGCCATTGATGGCGCCGGAAAGAACTGCTGCGCCCGGCGCTTTAGAGACGTGGTAGGGCTCGCCCGTGAGGTACGATTCATCCATCGTGCCATTCCCTTCGATGACAACTCCATCTACCGGTGCGGCCTCATGCGGGTAAATTACGATTTCATCACCGATGGCGATATCGGCAAGCGGCACATCTTCAATCTGACTACCTTTTCTGCGGTGCGCAGTGGCGGGCATACGGTTTGCGAGCGCTAGCAGCACCGAGGATGCCTTGCGCATGGCGTAGGCCTCGAGCGCCTGCCCGCTAGCCAGCATGAGAACAATAAGTATGGCCGCCAGATATTCGCCCAGCCAGATACCAGTAAACAGGGCGAGTGCCGCGAGTAAGTCTGCCCCGAGATCTTTTTTTAACAGTTTTTTGAGAATGCCCCACACGAGTGAAGGCGTGCCCGCGGCGAGAACAGTCCACAGTGGCCAATGCGCATAATGGGCGGGTAATAAAAAATGCAGCGCGATGGCAACAACACATGCTATTGCGAGTGCGAGATTAAGGCGCGAAGTAGTGGGCAAATGTGAGGAAGGTTTTTTGTGCATGCGTTACCATAAGCCTGTAACACGGGCCTGACAACAAAAGGCCATAAATAAAAATGGCGGACAAGAAAGTTTTAATGGTCGGAACGACAGGATTTGAACCTGCGACCCCTAGTCCCCCAGACTAGTGCGCTACCGGGCTGCGCTACGCTCCGACACAATAAAAACCGTGCCAGCCAGTTAAAGCCTTAACACCGTGAAGTCAAGAGATTATCAGGGAAAGAAGTGCGTGAGCCTTAGGCGCGGGCACTATGCGCGGGATTGCAAAAGCAGGTCGCGCAGCTCGCACAATTCATTGAAGGCGGCTTTTAGTTTTTCAACATCGTCTGCCGCAAGGTTTTTACCTGCTATTTCCGGTGCGCCTGCCACGAACAAATCAGACTGGTCTTCTTCGGTGCCGATGAGGTCGGTGCCACGGTCACCCAAAAATTTCTGCGCACCTTTAATGGTGAAACCTTTTTCATGCAGCAGTGTTTTGATTTCTTTTAAGGCATCCACATCCTGCGGGCGATAGTAACGGTGACCGCCGCGGCGCTTATGTGGTTTGATATTGGAAAACTTGCTCTCCCAGAAACGCAGCACATGCTGCGGCAGGCTGAGTTCAGCCGCCACTTCGCCTATCGTGCGGAAGGCGGTAGGAGATTTGCGTGCATCCTGCGTCATGATTTATGCGTTAGGATTGGGTGCCACCGGCGCCGGGCTCATCGGGCCCGTTGATGGTTTTGGTCATGATGTTCGACGAATGGAAAGTGACCACGCGGCGTGCGGTGATCGGAACTTCCACTTTGGTTTTTGGGTTACGGCCCACGCGCTGTTTTTTCTGGCGCACTTTGAAGCTGCCGAACGAAGAGAGCTTTACGGATTCGCCTTTTTCGAGCGCTTTGGAAAGTTCTTCCAATACGGAATCGACGAGGTCAGCGCACTCAGAGTGGGAGAACCCCACTTCACGATACACTGCTTCCGTCAGATCAAGACGAGTGATGGTTTTTCCGCTATCCATAAACCCTCCGTTGTTTATCGTAAAAGGGTACGCCTGCCTCGATGCGGTGTCAACGAAAAAAACTTATATCACGCTGATTTTAAAGAGTTTTGAGCCTTTTTTTTACCAGCGGATGAGGGCCGAGCCCCACGCCAAACCGCCGCCAATAGCCTCAAGGCAAAGCAACTGATTTTTCTTAATTTTCCCTTGTTTTACAGCCGCATGGAGGGCAAGGGGGATAGAGGCTGCCGAGGTGTTGGCATGGTCTGCCACAGTGGTAATCACCTTTTCCATAGGCAAATTCAAACGCCTAGCCACCGCATCGATAATTCTGAGGTTGGCTTGGTGGGGCACCATCCAATCCAGCGCTTCGGGGGCAAGATTATTCGCTTTGAGGGCCTCTAGTGTGGCATCGGCCAGCTTTTGAGTGGCATGGCGGAAGACTTCTTTGCCCTGCATGCGAATCGCGCCGCTTTTATTCCCGCTGCTGCCCGCACCACCATCGACAAACAAAATATCGCGCGTGCTGCCATCGGAATATAAATGCGTGGAAAGCACGCCGCGTTCACCGCCATTTTCTGCTTTCAGTACTAGTGCCCCCGCACCATCACCAAACAATACACACGTGGTGCGGTCATTCCAATCCACGAGGCGCGTGATGGCTTCAGCACCAATCACCAGCGCGCAGCGGCTTTGCCCGACGCGGATAAAATTATCGGCCACTGCGAGCGCATAAATAAATCCTGCGCACACAGCTTGCACGTCGAACGCGGCACCTTTTTTCATGCCGAGCAAGTGTTGTACACGTGTGGCAGAAGAAGGGAAGGTGTTGTCGGGCGTGGTGGTGGCGAGCACGATTAAGTCGACTTCGTCGGCGGTGATGCCAGCATTGGCAAGCGCATCTGCCGCCGCTTTTGCCGCCATGTCAGATGTCATCTCGCCTTCAGCGGCCACATGGCGCTGACGTATACCGGTGCGCTCGGTAATCCACTCATCGTTCGTGTCGATAATTTTTTCAAGGTCTGCGTTGGTGAGAATTTTCTCAGGCAGATAAGCACCACAACCGATGATGACAGAGCGTTGCATGGCGGGCTTACGCTTTCTCCAGCAGCAAGTGCGAGTGTGTGGTGTTCATGTCTTCAATAATTTGCTGATTCACATTGTGTGAAATCATATTGGCGGCCACGCCAACGGCATTGGCAAAGCCAACACCATCCGTGCCGCCATGGCTTTTCACCACCACGCCGTTCAAGCCAAGGAACATGGCGCCGTTATGGTGGCGCGGGTCCAGATGCGCGAACATGGTTTTAAGCGCAGGGCGTGCCAGCAGGTAACCTAGTTTTGCAAGCAGCGAGCTGCCGAAGGCTTGCTTTAAATAATGCACGCAAGTTTTGGCTGTGCCCTCTGCAGTTTTGAGCGCGATGTTGCCGGAAAAACCATCTGTTACCACCACATCGACGAGGCCTTCAGAGATGCTGTCGCCTTCAATATAACCATAAAAATAGGGCGCAAGGCTGGATTCGCGCAGGTTGGCGGATGCGGCCTTGATTTCGTCGCGACCTTTCATTTCTTCCGAGCCAATGTTCAGCAGGCCAATGCGTGGGTTTTGTAAGCCCAGCACGGCGCGGGTAAAGGCATCGCCCATTACCGCGAATTCAAACAGATTTTCGGCATCGCACTCCACGTTTGCGCCGAGGTCGAGAATCACGCATTCGCCATTTTTGGTGGGGAAGAGTGACGCAATCGCAGGGCGGTCAATGCCCTCCAGCGTGCGCAGCAGAAATTTGGCAATCGCCATCAGCGCGCCAGTGTTGCCAGCAGACACGGCACCATCAGCCTTGCCATCCATCACCGCGTGAATGGCCATGCCCATCGAGGAGGTTTTATTTTTACGCAGCGCAACAGAAGGTTTTTCGTCGCTTTGAATTACGACATCCGCATGCACCACCGTGCTGACAGCACGGAGTTTTGGAAATTGCTGCAGTATTTTTTCGAGCTGTGGCGCATCGCCATAAAGCAGAAATTTAATGCCAGGGTGGCGTAGTAACGCCTTATCCGCGCCTTCCAGCACGGAAAGCGGCGCATTATCTCCCCCCATCGCATCCAGTGCGAGTGTCATGTCTTTGCGGGGAGTGGCCATGATCTACTAGGCCAAAAAAACTAATTCGCTTTGCCGGCAGCCTGATCGCTCTCTGCGTCTGGCTCCACAACAACACGGCGGCCATCATAGTAGCCATCCTTCGTGAGGTGGTGCGGCAGCTTCAGTTCGCCCGTTGTGCGATCTTCCACCAGATTAATGCGGCCCAGCGCATGGTGAGAACGACGCATGTTGCGGCGCGATTTCGATGTTTTCTTCTTAGGAACAGCCATTGCAACTTATCCTTCTGCTATATATTATTCTGTGCTGTGCTTTAATGCGACCGCGTGAGCGGCGCACATGTTTCAAGGCGGCTGGTTATAATATAGTTCTACTGATAAATCCAGCATTTAGTAGTGCCCTAATGGGCTAGGATAAAAAAACAGAGTATAATTCATGGTTATCAAACGGTTAGTATATTTTTTCTGCGCACTGGTTTTGCCGGTTTTAGCGGTTACAGGCTGCATTAAAACCACAGAAGAGCGCGGTTATGTGAATAAGTTCACCAAGTGGGCTGATGTGCAAAAGGGCGTGAGCACTCGCGAAGACGTGACCCGCCTGATGGGTTCTCCTTCAACCCAATCTACCTACGGGAAAGAAACCTGGTACTATATTTCGACCACGGCAGAGAGTGTGGCCTTTGCTTCCCCCACGCTGGTGGACCAGAACGTATTATATGTGACGTTTTCAGATGCGGGCGTGGTGGAAACCACGGGCAAATACTCTATCAATGATGCCCGTGATATTGCCTTTGCCAAAGACCAGACTACCACCGAAGGTAATGATTTCACGGTGACGCAGCAGTTGCTGGGCAACCTTGGACGCTTCAATCCGAAGGATAGAGATTCGTCCGGTAATTAATTTAATCGCTCTTTTCTTTACTGCCTGGCACCCATCCCAAGGCGAATTTTTTGGCTTCTTTTGGAGAGCCTGGTGCCTTGACGCCGCTAGTTTTAATTAACGACAGCGCCATCGACCCAAAGATGAGTACGCCAGTGGCCATTAATGCATAGTGCGTGGGGATAAATTTGCCGCCGAAGTATGAGTTCAGCAACATTTTAACGCCCACGAGCATCAGCACCAAGGAAAGGCCGTATTTAAGGTAATGAAAGCGGTGGATAATCCCCGCCAGCGCAAAATAAAGTGCCCGCAGGCCTAAAATGGCAAACACGTTAGAGGTGTAGACAATAAAGGGGTCGTGCGTGATAGCAAAAATAGCGGGGATGGAGTCAACCGCAAACACAAGGTCTGTGATTTCAATAAGCACCAGCACGATGAATAATGGCGTAATCCAGAGCTTTTTATTTTTGCGTACAAAGAAGCGCTCAGCATGAAAACCATCGGTTACACGAAAATGTTTCCGCATAAATGTGACAATGCGGTTGGTGCTTAGGTCTGGTTTTTTATTAATTGCGATCAGCATTTTGATGCTGGTGATGACCAGAAACGCCCCGAAGAAATATAAAATCCAGTGAAATTCTTTTATGAGTGCCGCACCGAGCGCAATCATGATGCCGCGCATCACGAGCGCGCCTAAAATACCCCAGAACAAAACACGGTGTTGATATTGTGGCGGCACTGCAAAGTGACTGAAAATCAGAACGAAGACAAAGATGTTGTCGAGGCTCAAGCTTTTTTCAATGAGGTAGCCTGTAAAGAACGCATATCCCGTTTCAGGGCCCATGAAATGGAAGATGACTCCCCCAAAACACAGCGCGACGATAAAATACCCCAAACTCAGCAGGAGTGCTTCGCTGACGCGAATTTCACGATTTTTTTTGTGCAGGACGCCCAAGTCAAAGGCGAGCAACAATAGCACCAGTACGTTGAAACCAACCCAGTGCCACATCGTGAGTTCCATAAAAGACCAGCTAACTGTTATTCAGGAAGCCGCGCATTTTGCGCGAACGACTCGGGTGCTTCAGCTTACGGAGTGCCTTGGCTTCAATCTGACGGATACGCTCACGCGTGACCGAGAATTGTTGGCCTACTTCTTCCAGCGTGTGGTCGGTGTTCATGCCGATGCCAAAACGCATACGCAGCACACGTTCCTCACGCGGGGTGAGGGTGGCCAGCACGCGCGTGGTGATTTCACGCAGGTTGGAGTTGATGGCGGCATCCAATGGAAGCAGCGCGTTTTTATCTTCGATAAAGTCGCCGAGGAAGCTACCATCTTCGTCACCCACCGGGGTTTCGAGCGACACAGGCTCTTTTGCGATTTTCATCACCTTGCGCACTTTGTCGAGAGGCATGGAAAGCTTTTCCGCCAGCTCTTCAGGCGTAGGCTCGCGGCCCATTTCATGCAGCATCTGACGGCTGGTGCGGACGATTTTATTAATCGTTTCAATCATGTGCACCGGAATACGGATGGTGCGCGCCTGATCGGCAATCGAGCGCGTGATGGCTTGGCGAATCCACCATGTGGCGTAGGTCGAAAATTTGTAACCACGGCGGTATTCGAATTTATCCACCGCCTTCATGAGACCGATATTCCCTTCCTGAATCAGGTCGAGGAATTGCAGGCCGCGGTTGGTGTATTTTTTCGCGATGGAGATTACGAGGCGCAGGTTGGCCTCAATCATTTCCTTCTTCGCTTTGTTGGTTTCGCGCTCACCTTTTTGCACGGCGCTGACGATGCGCTTGAAATCTGCAATGTCGATGCCCTGCTCGTGGGCGGCGGCTTCGATTTCCTTACGCAGCGCGGCAATCTGGTCTTTGCTTTTTTCGGTAAAGTCTTTCCAGCCTTTGTCCTTGAGCTTCGCAACGCGCTTCACCCAATCCACCTCGAGCTCGTGGCCGAGGTAATTCTGCAGGAAGCTGGCACGCGGTACGCGAGCAGATTCGGCTAAACGCAGCAATTTGCCTTCCGTAGCAATCAGGCGTTTGTTTGCGGCATAAAGTTCCTGCATGATTTCACTGATGCTGTCTTCATTCAGGTGCAGGGTTTTCACATGTGCCAAAAGTTGAGCGTGCAGTTTGGCATAGTCTTTGATTTCCTTGTCGGCATAGCTGCCTTTTTCGAGCGCAGCGGCCAAACGTTTTTCATGCAGCTTCAGTGATTTCTGGCACAGGCCCGTTACTTTTTCGAGCACTTCCATCACCGACGGCATGAGCTTGCTTTCCATCGCAGCGAGGGAAACACTGCTGCCGAATTCATCGTCTTCTTCCAGCATTTCGCCTTCGGCGGTCATCTCGCCTTCTTCACCCTCTTCGGATTCCTCGTCGTCCATCATTTCTTCATCGGCGTCGTCGATGAAGTCATCGTCATCATCGTCTTCATCATCGTCGCCGGATTTTTTCTTGGCGGCTTTCTTGGCGGCCTTGGCTTCTTCTTTTGCAGCCTTGGCCTCTTCTTTCGCGCGCGCCTTTTCCTGCTTGGCGAGTTCTTTGGCTTCTTCTTTCGCCGTTTCCTTGGCTTTCTTCGCGTCTTCTTTCGCGGCTTTTTCTTCTTCGGTTTCATCAAAGGCGCCGGCTGCAATGGCGACTGCACCAATCTCTGAACCATAAATCGCATCAAGGTCCACAATGTCACGCAGCATCAGCTTGCCGCCGGAAAGACCGTCGTACCATGAAAGCAGCGAGCGCATGAACAACGGGCTTTCGCACAGCGAACCCATCATGGTTTCGCGGCCGGACTCAATGCGCTTTGCAATTTCAACTTCGCCTTCACGGGAGAGCAGTTCCACGTTGCCCATTTCGCGTAAGTACATACGTACGGGGTCATCGGTGCGGGAAGCGACCTCCTGTTCTTTTTCTTCTTCTTCCTCTTCTTCTTCTTTCTCGAAATCTTCCTCTTCTTCCATGTCGAGGAGGTCTTCTTCCTTGTCGGAAACAACGATGTTCGATTCCGCCAGCAGCGTAATCAGCTGGTCGAGGAAATCAGGAGCAACCTGACCCGGAGGCAGTGCCAGATTGATTTCGTCAATCGTGAGGAAGCCGCCACGCTCCTTGCCCATCGCAATCATTTTTTTGACGAGGGCGGCGAGGACTTTCTTTTGCGATTCTTTTTCTTTAGGCGAAAGTTCTTTTGCGGGCTCTTGTTCTACAGCCTTGCCTTTGGCGCCACCTTTTTTTGGCTCTGGCGCGGCCTGAGATTTTTTGCCTTTGCCGGCGGGTGCGATATCTAGCGGTAGTTCGCCTTGGTTCGTGCTCCCCTTTTTACCTTTTTCCGCTGCTCCCGCTTTTTTATTCTTACTCACCGATAAATCCGTTTTACGCTGGCTGTTCATTAATTGTTTGATAGCTTCATTCTTTGACATACCCGTGTTCTGCTTCGGGGATGCTTCTTTTGCAGCGGCGCCTTTTTTAGGAGCAGGGGCTGCAACAGGCTTGTTCGGAAGAGCCTTGGCCTTGGCATTGCCTTTCGGGGGCGGTGCGGTGACTTTTTTGCCGCCCTTTACTGGAGTGGCAGATTTTTTAGGCGCGGGTTTTGCGCTGGCTTTTGGCTTTAATGTTTTTTGCGGCTTTTTGGCGACCGGTTTTGCTGCCTTTTTAGGTGCGGGTTTCGCACTTGCTTTTGGCTTATTCACTTTGGCAGGCAGCTTCTTGTTTTTGGTGGCGGCAGGCTTTTTGGCGCCCTGCTTCTTCACCGCAGAACTGCTAGGTTTTTTCGCTTTTGTTGCGGATTTTTTATCCGCCTTACTGACTGATTTTTTAGAAGTATTTGATGACTTTTTGGAACCAGATTTCGCTAATTTCTTAGCCATAAGCCCGAAACGCTCCCACATATGAGTTGCCCCTATCTAATGGATTTACCCATGAACCACAAGCAAATAATGCACCGAATGATTAAGATTCCTGCGCTTCTAGCACTTGTTCGTACACTCTTTTTTTATTTTCTGCCACCACTTTAAGCTGCCCCAGATGTTTGCCAATCTCTAAAAGGCGATTATGCAGGGCATCGGAAACGTCGGCCTCGAATTGTTTACGCACATCATCATGCGCGGCTTCTGCCAGCGTGAGGTCATAGCAGGCGGTGAGGTATTCCCACTCTAATTTAGCCACCTGCAGGTTCGCGATGCCCTTGCTGGCGCCAAAGCTGGGCTGGCGTGTGATGTAAGCAATGGAATCCTCTAACCCCTGTTCTTGCAGCAGGGCTTTGAGGGCGTCCTTCTCAGGCAAAGCTTCGTGCCCTTGCAGTGCAAGCAAGGCTTGCTGAAGAGCGGCGAGCGTTTCGTTCAGGCACTCGAGTTGCATGAGAGATTCTTCTACCTCAGCCTCGCGGAGTAACTCCGGATATTCCACAATCAGCCGTAAAATACCGGCCTGATACCGCATGGCAGCAGGCGTGTTTGGTGTGCGCAATTTTTCGATGGAAGCTTTATGCACCGGCGTGGATTTTTTGAACGGCATGCGCCCAACGGTGCGGATGCGTTCGCCAAAAAATTGGCGGTAATTATGCTGAACGGTGGCGTCGGTGATGCGCGCGGCAAGCTGCATCAGTTTCTTTTCACGTGCGGCTTTTTGCTCCGGTGTGGTGGGCGGGTTTTCTTCCCACTCCATCTGCCAGAGCATTTCAGATAGCGGACGAGCGTTCATCAGCACTTGGCGGAGTGCGGCAGCGCCTTCGTTACGAATCAAATCATCGGGGTCCTGACCCTTCGGCAGAAATGCAAATTTAAGCGAATAACCCGGCTTTAAGAGCGGTAAGCAGAGTTCTGCTACGCGGCGCATGGCGCGTTTACCGGCCGCATCGCCATCCAAACACAAGGTCGGTTCTGCCGCGACTTTCCACAGCTGTGCGAGGTGATGTTCTGTCACCGCAGTGCCGAGCGGCGCCACCGCATTCGTGATGCCTGCTGTGTGCAGTGCGATGGTATCCATATAGCCTTCTACCGCCACGATGTTGGCCTTTTTAAACGCACGCTCGCGCGCCAAGTGCCACGCATAGAGCATGTGGCCTTTGTGGAATAATTCTGTTTCTGGGGAGTTTAAGTATTTCGGCTGGCCATCGCCCATGATGCGCCCACCGAACGCCACTACGCGCCCCTTTGCATCAGCGATGGGAAAAATGATGCGGCCACGGAAACGGTCGAGCGGGCGTGATTCTTCTTTCAAATGAACCAGCCCCGCTTCTTCCATCATGCTGTCGCTGATGCCTTTGGCTTTTAATGTCTGGTAAAGGGCATCGCGGCTGTCTGGTGAAAAGCCGATGCGGAACATAGCGATGTCTGCATCGGTAAGGCCACGGCCCGCAAGATAACGACGCGCTTCTGCGGCAGCATCGGTGTTCAGCTGTGCTGAAAACCACTGCGCGGCCTGCTCAAGCACTTCATAAAGCGAGTGGATTTTTTGATACTTTTCTTCGTCACGCGCTTCGGCCACGGGGAGCGCCATACCGGCTTCGCGCGCGAGTTCCGCCACCGCATCGGCAAACTCTAAGCCCTGCTTTTTCATGAGGAAGGTAATGACATCGCCATGTGCGCCGCAGCCAAAGCAGTGGTAAAAACCCTTGCTGTCGCTCACGGTGAAAGACGGGCTTTTTTCATTATGGAATGGGCAAAGGCCGACATATTCTGAACGGGCTTTTTGCTGCAGGCGCACGGTGCGACCCACCACTTCCGATGCACGGATGCGCTGGCGTAACTCATCTAAGAAATGCGGTGAAAATCGTGCCATTTGTATGTTCCCAGTCTACGGTTTTAAACGGATTTAACCCGAAGGGCAATGTGCAACTTTTACAAGGGGGTGAAATATTATAAACATTAAAAAACAATGGGTTATTTTTAGTTTAAACGAATATACCACAAGTATGGTATAGTCGGCCGCAAGGGGAGGGAATGTGTGATGTTGCTCAATTCCGCACAGGATATTTTAAAAGCCTATAGCGAAGGCCATATTGGCTGGCGTGAAGCTGCGCGCAGGCTGGATGTTGAAAAATTCTCTGAAATAGAAGAGCTACTGAAGAAGCACGGCTTCCCCTTGTGGCAGCCCGATACGGAAGAATCTCGCCGCCGGATGGACGTGCTCGACAAGCTTCTTTACGCTGAAGATGAGCTATAGTCATGGCCAGAGGGAAAAAAAGTAAAGCCACGGAAGTACACGCAAAGCCCATGGAAAATATTTACGTGGCGGTGGATGCGTGCGGTCAACTTGGTGGCCAGCCCTATAAAGTGCTGGAAGCGCTGCATGACGTATATGCCATTACCGGGCGGCGCAAACTGACGGTGGTGGATACAGAGCAGGGCTACCACGAAAAAGCCGATGGCACCACGCCGGAAATTTTAAAAGCACTGGGGCCTTTGGCAACAGGCTTTGGACGTTTTTTAGATGATAACGCTGCGTGGGCAGAGGTGGTGCAAACCGCCACCTGCCGCAAATTCCGCCGTGCACTGGCCGATACGGTGTTCCCACAGATGGTGGAGCCGGTGGTTGCCGTTACAGAAGAAATATCGCGGCGCATTCGGGATAATGCGTTTGGCATTTTGAGCAAGCGCGGGCAGACGACACTAATGGGGAAACACATTGGCAGCCCCAAAGATATCGATTTACAAGTCGACATCTTCATTCCGAATGAAGGTGGCAGAAGCCATTATGTGTTCCGGAACGACGTGTTAAGCGAAGCCGCCGATGGCGTGATGCCGTTCTGGCGCGACAAGATGCGGGAAGACCCATCGCTTGAGCGTGGGAATAAGAAGAAAGACGAGAAGGGCCACATGGCGGCGATGGTGCGCTCGCTGCAAGAGGTAAAAGCGTATACGCACACATTGATGCGCCAATTCCACCCGGCACTGGCCGACGAAATGGGGCCAACCCCCGGACCCGTGGCAAGCAATGGCAAACCGACCTTAGCCACGCTGAGAGATTCCAGCCATTTGTATGGACAGATGCCGTTTCCGGCTTCTGTGAAATTAGGTGAAATGCCGGAAATGGTGCAGGCGGTGCGCCTGACCACGCTGTGGCCATGGGCCCGCAAAGGGCTCTTGAGCACGGTATCTGCCGGCACGCTGGATACAATTCATAAAAACACGGCGGATGTTTCCTACCTTGATTTTTTTGCGAACGAATTGCCAAAAAAAGCGGATCCATCAAACACACTATTTATTTTGCTGACGCATGACGGCCCGCTGCGTAATGAATTCTTAGAAGTTTCCACCGGTGTAGAGCATACGAAAGAACGCAGAAAGTCAGACAAGAAAAAAGAAGGCGGCATGAAGCGTGATGTGTTTTATGAGTCGGACATCCATGAGCGCTTTGGCCTGACAAAACGCAAGCCGGAAGAATATCCTCGCGAAGCACCATGGGTGGGTTCGGAATTTGTGGAGTTCGGGTACAAAGAAGTGTTGGCGGCGTTGGGGCCATTTATTCCGAACCGTGACCGCCGTGAATTGCTTGAACTCATCAAAGATAACAAGCCCACCAACGACATTGATGTGTGCCCACCGATGATGCGCGCCATTAAAGAAGCGGAGGGTGTGCCGTTTGATTTGCGGCAGGCACTGAGCCACATGACGCAGGAAGTGTCGAACCTTGAAATGTATGTGAACCGCGATATTCAGGCCTATGGTCTTGCCTCCAAGGAAGGCAATTACTACAAGCAAAAAGTGAAACGCTTAGAGCAGCTTGAAGAAGGAAAAGTGAAAACCCGCGAGTAATTTTTACGCGCGCGAGATAATTACGAAGGCCTGAGCGTAAGGATAATCATCGCTGAGCGATACATGCACCTGCGGCAATTTTTTGAGTTTATAGTGGGTGCGCAGTAGTTTTTTGATCTTGGCGCTTAAAGAAATAAACGGCTGGCCGGAATCGAGATTCAGAATTTCTAAATCTTTGAATGAAACAGAGGTGCCGATGCCTGTGCCAAGTGCTTTGGCGAAGGCTTCTTTTGCTGCAAAACGCTTAGCGTAATAGGCGGCGCGGGCTTTGCCTTTTTTGGCGTAGGCGGCCTCCTGTTCGCTTAAGGTAAAGAGGCGGGATTCAAATTTTTTGCCGCTGGATTTGAGGGATTTTTCAATCCGCCGTATGTCCACCAGATCTGTGCCGATGCCGATAATCATGATTTATTTTCCTCGCGCTTTATCCATTTTACGGCGCATTTTGCGCAGGCTTTTTTTCATGCCCACAAACAAGGCTTCGCCCATGAGGAAATGGCCGATGTTGAGTTCTTTGAGCTCAAGAATAGCTGCCACCGCGCCCACGCTTTCATAGGTGAGACCATGCCCCGCGTGGCATTCAAGCCCCAGCCCATGCGCGAGTTTTACGGCGGCTTTTAGTTTCTTCAGTTCAGTGCCACGCTTTTCTTTCGGCAGATGGCAGTATGTGCCGGTGTGGAATTCCACGATATCTGCACCCACGGCGTGGGCGGCGGTGACTTGCTTTTCATCGCTGTCGATAAAGAGCGAAACGCGGATGCCCGCCTTTTTCAACTTCGCGATAAAAGGCTTTAAGGTTTTACGGGTGCCTGCCACGTTAAGCCCACCCTCGGTGGTGATTTCCTTGCGGTTTTCAGGCACGATGCAGCAGGCATGCGGTTTTACTTTGAGCGCAATTTTCAGCATTTCCGACGTGGCGGCCATTTCCATATTCAGCGGCAGTTTGATTTCTTTTTTCAGGCGGAAAATATCGGCGTCACGAATATGACGGCGGTCTTCACGCAAATGTGCGGTAATGCCATCGGCCCCTGCCTTTGCTGCAAGGCGCGCTGCCTCCACCGGGCAGGGATGTGTGCCGCCGCGCGCGTTGCGCAAGGTGGCGACGTGGTCAATATTCACGCCGAGGCGCAGGTGGTTTTTTTTACGTGACATAACGCTCAACCGAATAAATAGCAGATTTGGAACGTAAGGACGCCATGATGGTGGCGAGGTGTTTGACGTCTTTTACTTCTACGTCCACGATAATTTCAAAATAATCATTCGAGCGGTGAATGATGCGCAAATTGTTGATGTTGCCACCGTCTTTGGCCAACGTATTTGCCAGCGTGGCAAGGCTGCCTGCTTCGTGCGCGAGGCTAAGCTTTAAACGCCCGACATACATGTTGTCGTCGCTGCTTTCTTCCCATGCCACGTCAATCCAGCGCTCGGGTTCATCGACATAATTTTCCAGCTCGTGGCAATCTGCTGTGTGAATGGTTACGCCCTTGCCAGTGTTCACGATGCCCACAATGCTTTCGCCTGGCAACGGGTGGCAACAGCCCGCAAAGTGAATGGCCATGCCGGGAATGAGCCCTTTGATGGGAATGGAGAGCTTGGTTTTTTCGCCTTCTTCGGTATCTTTATGGCGGCGCAATTTAGCGAGCAGCGAAAGGCGTTTGCGCTTGGTGGCCATGTCTTTTTCAGGGTGCAGCGCCTTGAACACTTCGTTTTTGCTAAGTGTGCCTTCGCCCACGGAAGCATAGAGGTCTTCGGGGTCGGGGCGGCTGAACATTTTCAGCACCGGTTCGAGTGTGCTGTCGTGGAGTTCAAAGCCCTGCTCTTTGAAAAGTTTGGTGAGGATGGCTTTGCCGAGCGTGATATATTCGCCGCGTTGCTGGTTGCGGATGAAGCGACGGATTTCAGAACGCGCCTTGCCGCTGACAACAAATTTTTCCCATGCCGGAGAAGGCTGTGCGGATTTGGAGCGGATGATTTCAACCTGATCGCCATTATTCAGCTGGATGCGCAGCGGCACAATGCGGCCATTCACCTTTGCGCCGACGCAGCTGCGGCCGACTTCCGAGTGCACGCCGAAGGCAAAATCCACCGGCGTAGAGCCACGCGGCAATGCAATCAGGCGTCCCTTTGGCGTGAAGCAGAACACCTGATCGTGATACATTTCCATCTTGGTGTTTTCGAGGAATTCTTCCGGCGTGGGCGCTTGTTCGATGATGGTCAGTAACTCGCGTATCCAGCGATATTGCGTGCCTTCGCGGCTGAGTTCGCTACCCTGCTTATACGCCCAGTGGGCAGCAACCCCGAGCTCAGCCACTTCGTGCATTTCCTGTGTGCGGATTTGAATTTCAATACGCTGATGGTCGGGGCCCATCACCACTGTGTGCAGTGAGCGGTAGCCATTTTCTTTCGGCAGGCTGATGAAGTCTTTAAAGGTTTCCGGCACCATGTGGTAATTGGCATGGATGGTGCCGAGCGTGCGGTAGCAGTCTTCCACATTGGCAACGATGGCGCGGAACGCGATGATGTCCGTGAGCTGTTCAAAGCTGACATTCTTCATTTCCATTTTGCGCCAGATGGAATACGGCGTTTTTTCGCGGCCATAAAAATGTGCCTTCACGCCGCTTTTATCAATCGTGTCGTTGAGGTCTTTTTCAATGCGTCGCACCACTTCGCCGCCGTCTTTGCGCAAGAAATCGAGGCGACTCAAAATAGACTGGTAACCTTCGGTGTGCAGCTCTTTAAAGGCAAGATCCTGTAGCTCATCTTTGATTTTTTGCATCCCGATACGTTCGGCGAGCGGGGCATAAATTTCCATGGTTTCACGCGCAATACGCAGGCGCTTTTCCGGCTTTTTGATGAAGTGCAGCGTGCGCATATTGTGCACACGGTCAGCAAGTTTGACGAGCAACACGCGCAAATCTTCAGAAATGGCGATCAGCAACTTGCGGAAGTTTTCGGCTTGGCGAGTGTTTTCCGACTGAAACTCAATTTTAGTCAGCTTGGTAACGCCATCCACGAGCTTAGCCATTTCCACGCCAAATTCTTTTTCAACCTGCTCGAGCGTGGCTTCGGTGTCTTCAATCGTGTCGTGGAGCAGGGCGGTGATAATCGTTGTGGAGTCTAACTTCAGATCAGCCAGAATCTGTGCTACCGCTACTGGATGATGGTAGTAAGGGTCGCCTGAGGCGCGCTTCTGAGTGCCGTGGTATTTTTTGGCGAATTCATAGGCGCGGCCCACGTCAGATAAATCTGCGCCCGGATAATGGGATTTGAGTGTGCCGAGAAGTATTTCTAGCCCGTCCATCGCAACAAAATTCCTGCTGCCCCGGCGGGCTTCCTAGCGCGGAGATCCGCGCCGAAAAAGCCAAGGCAGACGTTAATCGTCTACGTCAAGATTCTCTTCAGAAAACAGAGCTTCTTCCTGACCTTCACCACCGCGCAGCGCAGCATTTTCCTGTGCTGCCAGTGTGGCCATGTCTTCAATCTCTTCTTCCAGAAGGCTTTTGCCATTATCCTCTGATTCGGGCGCATCGTCAAACTCAGAAGGTTTCTGCATGGCCTGAATGATGGATTCTTTCAGTGCTTTTACATCGACTTTTTCCATCGCGATTTCACGCAAGGACAGCACGCTGTTCTTTTCGCCTTCGCGTTCGATGGTGAGCGGTGCGCCAGAAGCGATGGCTTTCGCGCGCTGTGCAGCAACGGCGACCAGTTCAAAACGGCTGCTTACTTTATCAACGCAATCTTCAATCGTGACACGTGCCATGCGCCGGACTCCTTATCATTCGGGATAAAAATATTGCCCGCCCCCAAAGGGCGAGGGCGGCAGTATAACCATAATTTTACCGATGACAACGCCTTTTTATACGCTGTTCGTGGGTGCTTCACCGCTGTAGCCTTTGAGGAAGCAGTTAATCACCATCCAGATCAGGAAATAAACTGTAAGGCCCGCGCCGAGCAGTGCGCTGCGCAGCAAGTCATCAGATATAAAGCGTGGGCTTAAATAAGCCGCTGTCCAATACAAAAAGAACATAATTATCAGCATCTTAGGCCTTTTTCCAGCAAGCCGCGGCTGGTAGAGCACCGCTGGGATAAGTGCTAAAAACGCCCAATAATAATGCGCGGGAGTGAAGTAGGTGACCAGAACAAACCCGCCCATTAGCATCACACCTTCGTAGGTGGGCACTTGCCGTGCGGCCCAGAGCGAGCCGATAACCGCGGCGGCTAACATGGCATAAAGGATAATCATATTGTCCTGCCAGTAGCTGCGTATGGCGTGCGAATGGTCACGGAATTTTTCCACATTTGACTCATCCTTGAAGCTACGTAATTCCGGCTTTGCGACATAGGTTTGCGTCGCGCGAAGGCCGATATTGTCCACGTAAGCGGCTTCAAGGTGAAGCACGGTGCGGTCGCGGAAGTCTAGCCATGGCGTGGTACCAAGACCCTGAATACTGAGTGCAAACAATAGGCCGCCACTGATAAGGCTGCCAAGTAGATATTTTCCCATTGGTGCTAAAGAAGGCTCGCGCCCGAGCGTGCGCTGCATGAGCAGTGCGAACAGACCTGCTAACAGGAAAATGCCAGGGAAAATACGCATAGCAGCCGCAAATGCCAGCATGAAGCCCGCTAAAAAGCAGCGATTTCTTTTGAAGGCGGCGAGCCCTGCAGCAAGCCCGAAAAGCCAATCGAAGCGCAAGAACGCGCCGCCCGAAACAGCAACCGGAGTAAAGTAGCTCAGGCAAGAAAGGATGATGAAAGCCGCGGCGCCCGCTAAGCCGAAGCCCCACCACAAAAATAGGAACGCCAGACCTATGAGCGCAATGTCGAGCATCGCAAGAAGTTCCACCGGCTCGCGCCCATCACCCAATAGCCATGCAGCATAGGGCCAGTTGCCTGCTACCGGTAATTTGTTGGCGATGTTATGCGCCATAATCATCCACGTTGGTGGCGCATGAAGACCATGACGCTGCAAGGCTTCATCGACCCAACCGGAGAAAGCCAAGTTTTTAAAATAATCATAGTCGCGTTTGAACTCCGCCCAGCGCTCATCTTTGAAATTGGGGCGTACATCGCGCTCGGCACGCGTTTTTGCATCATAGAGCGGGATTTTTTCGTAAGGCTCTTGCAGGTTGCGGATGTGTGTGACGGTGATGGCGGGGTGGGCGGACTCACTGTCTGCTAACACAACCGCATCGTAAAGACCTTTGTAGCCGAGCTCCGGCATATATTTTGCGTTGATATAGTGCGGAAACACTTCGCCCCAGTTGAAATACACGCGCTTTGGCGTGGGCGGGGTTTCGGAATAAAATTCCGGTTTTTGCGGCAGTACTTGATGGGGCTTACCAAGCTGCAGGAAAACCGCTACCGCTAACAATGAGAGATAAAACAGCGCTAGCCCCGGCCGCGCGGAAATATTACCAGTGCTATAGGCAAAAATAAGCCCTGCGTTCAGTAGCACAAACAAGGCAAGAATCAGCTCAACCGATGGGGGCATAAAAAATCCTGTGAATGAGCATACTAACAGAAGGCACTAGTTTTTTCCAGTTTGCGTTGAGCCTTCGGGCGGCACTGTGCCATGAATTAACTCATTTATATTGTCAGGGGGCTCCGTTGCTGGTTTGGGCGGGGGCTTGCAGCCCTTGCTGTGCGCGAGGCGCACTAGGTGGTTGTAGCGCTTTTTTAGCGCCGTGAGTTCACGCTTGTCGGCAAGGCTTAGGTCTGTGAACAACAAAGAGAGAGGCTCTTCGGTGGCAAGCGCGGCCAGACCTAAATTGCGGGTTGTGTTATCGGCAGTTGTAAGAAGCGTGTCCACTTTTTCTTCGATATAATCGAGCTCTATTTTTAAATCGCCACAGGTTTTTTCATCGTCCCCCACTTGGTGCACGATGGTTTCTACCGGCACACGCCCGCCACACGCGGCAAAGCACAGGCTTACAACACACACACTGAATATGACGCGGAATGACATGAGATAAAGCATGACATAGGATTTTTAAAAAACAACGCTGCGACAGCAATTTTAATTTACGGCATTGTTTTTACAGCGCCAGCGTTGCAAACGTGTCAGAAGACCCATGACGTGGTCGCTTGGGGGGAAGTCAAGCCTATCCGGCCGTAGAGAGGAAAATTAAAGTTTTGACTTGGCTTTTGTGGCTGTGGTTACATGCGGATGGGAACAGTGAAAAAAGGGAGAAGGCTTATGCTGCGTGATGTGCCTTTAATGGAAATCGTTGACGATATTGAATCACTCGCTACTGAAGAAAAAGCAGACTTGTTTGAGTGCAATGACTCCGGCGAGACTGAGAAAAATATTCTTGCTCACCACGTGCATTCTTCCGATGAAGCACTCGAGTCGGTGGAGGAATATGATGATTTGCCGCACGACAAGGCCATTACGGCCTGCATGTGCGAATGATTCGCACATCGAGGTGATGGTGGGCAATGCAGGATTCGAACCTGCGACCCGCTGATTAAGAGTCAGCTGCTCTACCAACTG